>CAWCPM010000014.1:0-142898 GCA_963797565.1 uncultured Actinomycetes bacterium
GTTCGCCGCCTACCTCGCAAAGCACGATCAGCCCGCCAAGCGGCGTGCGCGTGCGACGAAATCCTGAATCGCCCAGCATCACGAGTGACTGCGCCGAGTGCAATCGCTCACCCGTTCGAGCGGCGCCCATCCCAGCGGTGCGCCGTGTTTCGTCTCACCGGTGGTGGGATGGCGCGCCGTGCGTCTCGTGTCCGTCGTCGTCTGTTGAGGCTGTCTCGGTCATGCGACTCGGGTTTGTTTTCCGCTCGATGTTGGTTGCGCCCTCTTCGTTGATCTGGATTGTGAAGCGTTGGTTGTCTACGCCTTTGCGTATTCCGAGCCATCGGCGGGGGCTTGGGCTGAAGATGACGGCGCCAAACTCGGTCTCGGATTCGATCTCGTAGCCGAGTCTGTGCTTCATCGCGAGGGTGTCGGCGAGGACGTGTATTCGCTGCTCGTCCGAGCCTAGCTCAAGCTCTGCTGAATCTTCGGGCAGGTGGGAGAGTGCTGTTGTCGCCATAATGGCTCACGCTTTCATGATCTGCCGGCACCCGCTACCGGATTCGCGGGTCAAGTCACCGCGCCAGTCGCTGGGTTAGGCAGCTAGGTCTGATTGTATCACCCGGCACAAATCACGAATCGGTTCGCCCGCGGTCCGATGTTGTTGGCAGCTTGCGGATCGCGGCCCGGTTCGACGCCCAAGAAAACACCCGGAGAGCGACGCGGATGCGTGCCCTCCGGGTTGGCTGAGCTAGTGAACGACGAGCTCGCCGTCCAGCTTGCTCATCTTGGTCATCGAAGGCCAGGTTCTTGTGAACCCAGTCCTCGGAGACCTTGCTGGACGCATCGGCGTCTTTTCGCGTCTTGAAGACGGTGATCGATGCGACCACATTGTTCTTGTCCTCGGGCTTGATCAGCTCGAATGACACGAACCCAGGCGACTTGGCGAGGATCGGGCGCAACTCTGCGTTGGCCTTCCGCGTCGCAGTCTCCTGCGTCTTGGTGTCGAGGCCGTTGTACTGGCGGATCAGGGCATACATGTCCTGCTCCCTTCCTTGGGTAATCCAGGGCGTCGGTCGCGGTCGTTGCATGCGGCTGCCCTAGGGGACACCGGGAGAACTGCGACCCTGCGGCACTCAGGAGGTCAGGGCCCACCGTTACTCGGCGGTTCTCACCCGACACGAAATGCTGCCACTGAGGTATAACAGGCATCACCTGCTATAGCAAATAGGAACCGTCGCGAAAGCAAGACGATTAATCTGTTCCCACCGCAAAGTTATCCGGTGGCGCCGGCTCGGCCGAACATTCGGGAATCACAGGCAGCCTCGCAACACCTCGACTCCGCGATCACTATGCAGCGCCTCGCGGAAGCCGGCCGCCGCTAGCTCGATCTCCGACAGGTGGATCTTCGGCCGCTCGGCGATCAGACGCGCGATCCACCTTGCCGCTGCGCGCTCGTAACGCTCCGGATCGTCCCGATAGAGGAGGCAAAGGGTCAGCGCGTCCCCGAGGCCGACGGTGTGGAGGTCGCGCGCCGCCGCCTCCGCGATCCGAGCGTTCCCCGTCGCCAGCGCGTGGCGGAACCGGGCGTAGGGATGTCCCTGCGACGTCACCGAACGCATGTTCCCACACAAGCATCGCGGCTGCCGTGTTTCCCGCCCGCGTGCCGGCTTAGGGTTAGGTTGCGGAGCGTGGTTTGATGCCCGGTGCCCTGCTAGGCTCGGGCACATGGCCTACATCCTGGTGGCGTGTTTGGATGGTGGCGATCCGCGCGGAGGCGTCGTCGATGAAGCTCTGGCGGGGGGTAGGGTGGCGGCTTGACGTCCAGGCTGCTGTTCGACCAGGAGGTCCGCGGCCATCTCACGCCGACGTTGGCCGTCGAAGCCGCCCGCGCGGCGCTGATCGACGCGTATCAGGGCCGGCTTGAGTCGCCGCCGCGGATACACGCTACGGTCGGGCCGGGCGCTTTTGTGTTCACCGCGGGTGGGTATACCGATGGAGCGTGCGGTGTGCGCGTGTACCAGACCGGGCGGGTGGCATCTGACCAGGTGGTTCTCGTCTGGGACGGCGATGGGAGGCTGAGTGGATGCATCGTCGGTGTGGAGCTTGGCAGCATGCGCACCGGTGCCCTGGGCGCGGCGGCGACTGGGGCGCTCGCTCGCACAGACGCCCAGATCGTCTCGGTGATCGGCAGCGGCCGTCAGGCTTGGGCTCAGCTTTGGGCGCTGACCGCCGTGCGCCAGATCGTCGAGGTGCGCGTGTACAGCCCAACCGAAGGCCACCGACGCGCGTTCGCCGAGCGAGCCAGGGATGAGTTGGGATTGAACGCGACTCCGGTTCCATCGGCACAACGGGCGGTCGTGGGAGCCGACATCATCATCCTGGCAACGCGATCAGAGCAGCCCGTCATCTCCAGCGCGTGGGTGACCGCGGGCGCTCACGTCAACACCGTCGGGCCAAAGATGCTCTCCGCCCACGAGACGCCGCAGGAGCCTCGCGGCCCACGCCGCCGTTTTGGTGAGCGACTCACCCGGCCAAGCGGCCGCGTATGGCGAGCCATTCTTCACCTCCCGAGAGCTCACGCATCTGGGTGCCGTGCTCTGCAACGACACCCCGGGCCGCACCAGCGACGCAGACATCACGATGTACGCATCCACCGGCCTCGCCGGCTCCGAGGTGGTCATGGCGAACGCCCTTCTCAACCGGGTCGACGCCGAGCTCTGACTTCGCGGCTCTCCTCCTACACGCAAGCACCGTCCGCGGGCCCAACGCGGCAGCCCGTCCGAGCATCAAGGCCCGCCGACTGCCACGGGCGCAACCGGCGGGCCTTCCAACGCGCAACACGCCCCACCCAGGCGCGCACAGTCTCCTAACATCGCGTGGCGTAGGCTCGCCCGCGGAGAGTCGGCCTGTTCGCCGTGCCGATGGGACAGTCGACCCCTAATCGAGGGCCCGTCGATGGCTTTGGAACTCCACGGACGGGCGATCTCGCTCCCGATGCGGCACGATAAGATGCCGATGCTTTGCGGCTCCCCGAACCAATGCTCCTACGTTCCGGCCGCCTGCCCACAAGCGGCGACTACGCCTTCGAACCTAAATGGGATGGCTTCCGCGCGCTCGTCAGCAGGAACGGTCACCTGCGGGTACGAAGCCGCCGCGGCTGGGATATGACCAGCCTCGTACCCGAGCTCGCCGGGCTGCCAGACGGCCTCGCCGTGGACGGCGAGCTCGTTGCTTTCGGCGCTGACGGCCTGCCGAGCTTCCCGCGGCTCGCGATCGGATGCTCCACGGCAAGCACCGCGTCGAAGTCATGCTCGTCGTGTTCGACGTCCTGGCGATCGATGGCCGGGACGTGACCCGCCGGCCCTACTGGGAACGCCGCCAGCTCCTCGAAGACCTACACCTTGAAGGCGACGCCTGGTCAACCACGCCCAGCCACACAGATGGCGAAGCCCTATGGCAGAAGGTCTGCGAGCTCAGCCTGGAAGGCGTCGTCGCGAAGAAACGCTCCGGCCATTACCTCCCCGGCCGTCGCCGGTGGATCAAGACGAAGAACCGCGACTACTGGCGATACCCGCTGGAACTCGAAGCGGCGCGCCTAGCGGACGACTCCTCTGTGGCGAGGCGATCACAACCTCATCGCGCAGCGCACGACGTGAGGCGACACACGGGCCGCCCCGAAGCCTCCTCAGCCGCCCATGCCGTCGCCGAAGAGCATCGACCACCAGGCTAGCTAGGAGCAGCTCCGCTGGAGACGTCCGTTCGTTCCCAGCTCAGGCGCTGTCCGCCTTGGATCGTCGCGGTCACGAAAACCCCTGCTCCAAACACGGCTTCGTCGAACACTTTCAGCCGTTGAGTGCGGAAACGGTAGAACCGATAGGCGCGGAGGTCAGGAGTCGCATAGCCCGGGAAGCGGGCCGCGTACAGGGATTTTTCGCTGGCGAACTCGGTTGCTGGGAGTTGACGCGTCGATCCAAAGAGCTGAGATACCACGGTCACGTTGGCCCCAGACCTGGTGGGAGTCAAAGACGGGGAGCGCCGTGCACCCGGACTGGCGGGTCGCCGAACGTCGTGCCAACGCCTGTCGGCGGGGTCGGATAGCCAGAAGATCTCGAAGTCCCTGTTCCACACGAAATACGCGGTGTGGATGTGCGCCGCGGTGCGGGGCGAAGACGGTTGAGATGGCGCACAGCGGCGACGCATCGAGCAGCCCAAACGCAGCCCGCTCGATTCGAGGTCGAGCAACCGGGTCCGCATCGATCGACGCACGGCACGTCGATTCTAGTGTGCGAGCCGCCTGCCCCTAAACGCCGCCAGTCGCCGCGCACCGTGCCTCGCAGGGGTTGTGGCGTGGTCTGGTCACATCGTCGTCGGCTCCTGCGTGGTTCAGCAGGCGGCGCCACTCTTGGCTCCCTCACTCGACGCTTCTGAGCCGAACCCGATCCACGGCCAACGCCGCGCCCGCCGGCCGACCGGGCCACGCCGGATCGCAGCCTTTGCACTCTTCGGCGTTTGCCCGAGCTCTGACCGGAACCGCGCCGCGTGAGCCTCAGCCTCGAGCATGACGCGCCAGAGTGGATGACGACCGAGCAGCCCGTTCGTGGACGGCTGAACGAGCGGCCGCCCCTCCGCGAGCCACAGGCCACGCACGTACACAGCGTCCGCTTGCGCGCGCTCGTAGGCACCCTACGGCGTCCGCGAACTCGTCAGCATCCTTCACGGGGCACCCCCCTCCAACAACTGCTTTCCGTAAGAAGCGAGTTGCACGACGGGTTTTTCGCTCGGGCGATTGCGTAATGACCCCTCCCGCCCCCATGCCCGAGGGGCGCAAACTGCGACCCCGAAGGATCGCTTCTTCCCCATTTCCTCTCCCCTCTTTCGACGACGCCTTATTGACGCCGGTTCGGAACGTACTCCTGTCCGGGAACCTCGTTTAAACGGTTCCTCCCAAACAATCGCTGGTCGCGTTCTGGCCTGGTCACCAGGGGCTGTCGAATTGGGCCGGGCAGATGAAAGAATCCCAGCCGAACCGCGGGCCGAGGTAGCTCCAGGTGCTCGGAGAGCGGCGGACTACTTGTTGCGCCGGGCGGTTTAATGGGCGGGTTGGTCGGACAGGGCTGGTTGTGGAAGTGGTCGCCCAGAATTACAAGTCTCGGTGCCGAGGAACGGAGCTTCTGTCGCGTTCCCATCCGGAGTTGCAAACGCGAAGAGCTTTGCGCTCACGGCTGTCCCCGCGACCACTGCTTCCAGTTGGCCGGGCGGGAAACAGTGGACGTTCGCGTTCTCCGGGAAGGCAGCCGCGGGGTTGAGGCAGTCCCATTCTGGCCCGCTGGAGCTGGGCCGGGCTCACTCCTTTGCCCGATGCCGTTGCCGTAAAGCGCGAAGGTTGCCGTAAGCGCGAAGGTCGCGGCTCCGACGACCGCAAGGAATCGCTTCTTGCCCATTTCCTCTCCCCTCTGTAGCCGACGCCGTGTTCAGCGCCAGCCCGAACGTACTCCCGTAAAGGCACGTCGTCAAACGTGCGGCCGGTGCCTGCCGCGGCCCGTCGACTGGAACTCGCGGCGCGCCTGCGCCTCCTTCCCGTTCACAGCTGCGCACGGCGTCAACCGGGAACGGCTCACGCATTTGGTCTCAACTAGCGAGCGCCCGCCGGCTACGGTCGGAGGGTGTGCTCGCCAGCGTCGTAGAGGCTGCGGCGCTTGACGATGTCTTCTCGCCGCCATGCGTGGTCGGAGGGTCATCGCTCGACCGCCTTGAACGCGTCGGGGTGCCTGCGCACGACCTCGTGGTTGACCGAGAAGCGTTCGTTCGAGCCGGGGCGGATCGTCAGCCGTTCGCCGCCGTAGCGGGTGGTGAACGACCGGGTTGGCGTCACCATCGGATCGAGTTGTTCCACGCTGCCGTCAGAGCGCTCCTCGAGCAGGTGCGTGCCCTCCTGGTAGGTGCGGGTCGTCGCGTCCGCGCCGGGGCGCCTGGTGCATTGGATGCGAACCGTGCCTGCCGATGCCGAAGATGCTGGCGCTCTGCGGTGCGCGAGCTGCTGGCCGGCTGCGCTGAATCGGCGGAGGCAAGAGCTTGACCGGCTCGCAGACGGCGTCGCCCTCGCCTAGCGTGCCCGACCTGACGACCCATGCACTCAGGTCAGTCCACAGGAACGTGCTCCTGCCGTTCGAGGGGAGCGTGGCGATCACGCCGAGCCAGTGGCGCAGCGGCGTGCAGAGGTCCGACTTGCGCGAGTACTCGAGGCATCCCGCCCAGTCGTCCAGGTCGGTCTCACTGGGGTGCCGCGCCCAGCGCGCAGACTTGGGGTGCAGATGCCATTCGCCGACCTCGACGAGGCCACGCGGAGAGTGCTCTTCGTACATCTCGAGCCATGCCTGTCCGCCGAGTCACAGCCGACCTGGCGCCGTGCTCGGTCTCCTCGGTCGGCCCGCCCGCTACGGTGACGTTGATGTGTGCGCGGTCAAGAACGTTTGAGCGCGGCCCAAAGAGGCAGCCGCCGGTCTCGGCGTGCCCGTCGAAGAGGGGCACGACCTCGTCGGTGATCATGCGCATCGTCTCCCTGGTCAGCTGCACGCTGATCGTGGGCACCGCGTTGGCGCGGAACTCGACACCGCCGCGCAGGGCTGTCATGGACATCGGAAAGACTCCTTGGGGTGGTTGGCGGTGAAGGGCTCCAGCAGGCGGCGGAGCTCGGCCTGTTGCTCGGCCTGACGGCGCGAGGCTGGCGACGCAGGCTCGCGCACTGAAGGATCCACCGGCCAGACCACCAGTTCGGTGTAGCCCCAGCCGGCGCCTCACCGGCCACCGTCCAGGAGGCGCCTCGACCTTGGCTCATGGGGCACGCGGATCGTCGGCCCGATGTGGATGGCGCGAATCGAGCCGTCAGCGATCCGGCGCGACGCGGTCGCGCGGGAGATGCGCAGCACGCGGCAGGCCTCGCGGATCGGCACGACCTCGGGAAGGTCAGTCATTGCAGTCACGCCGATAGTGTATCTAATGTTTCAGCGTTGATGGTTGTGGCGAACCATAAGGTTTATAGTCTGCCGGTGATTACCGGTTGAAACCTCGGGTGCGCAGCTGCACGGTCGTGCCCCGGACGCGAGCGCAGCGTTCAGCGCCACCAGCGCCGCCGGTAGCCGCGGAGCCCGCGAATCACGGTACCGGGGTTGGCAGGTACACCAGCAGCGACAGGCTCGGCCGCTTCCCGACGATCGGGATCGACGCGGGCGCGATCCCGGCGATGGTCCCCGGAGCGAACCTCCACTGATGCGCTGCTGGCCGCTGGAGACGAGTCGGCCGCTGGAGGCGGCTCCTGCGGGCTCGTGTACGCGCTGCGGCTGCCGCCTCTCGATGTACCGCAGCGAGGAGGAGGTGCGCTGCAGTCCGTGCCAGCAGGCCAGCCGGGTAGCGCCCACCCCCGCTACGAGGGGCCCAACCCAGCAGGCCGGTTAGCGGCGACGCATCTTCCCGCAGCGCCGGCAGTAGTTGCCCCGGTTCCCGGGTAGCATCGCCGCCCAGTCGTGGCCACGACGCGGCGCATCGCCAGCGCTGCCGCGGCCACGACAGGAGCCTCGGGAGCCGGAGCCTCATGACGACACTTTATTACACGCTCGAGGCGCCGATCGAACCTCGCTGTCCGATCCGCGGCACGTGCTGAATGCGGCGTCCGCATAGCGACTCGTCAAGCGGGAGTCGTCGGCGGCGGCGGCTAGCCAGGGTACTGCACGTGTTATTGGCTTTGTCCCCAGTGGGCTGGATCGACGTCGCCGCCGACAGAGGGAGCATAACCCGCTCACGCCGATCGCCACCGAATCCCTGGCAGGCGAATCGGCCACGGAAGCCAGCTGCTAGCGGGCATCTGCCAGGGGTGCGTGTGACGGCGTCGAACGGGGCAGTGCGGCGCGCCGCCGTCGGAAACGTGCCCTCCGGCGGCGCGCCGCGCACGCTGTATCGGCACACGCGGCAGCCACCTGAACCTGGCCGGCGACCGGCCACACGCGGCGTCACAAGCGACTCGCGAGGGGAGGTGTCGTCGGCGGCGGCGGCTGGCCCGGGTACTGCAACGTGGGTCTGGCCCCAGGTGGGCCAGATCGGCGTCGCCGCCGACAGGGGCAGCATCTCACGTTCGATGCGCGTGCGCATCTCGGGGTGGATCCGGTGATCCCGGGGACGGCGCCGGCGATCCCGGGGACGGTGCCGGGCCGGAACCTGCACTAGCCGGACGGCGCCGCAGATAGTCAACCTGCGCCGGACGTGCAGACAAGGCGAGCACCCTCCGAGCGATTGGGATTCCCGGAGGATGCTCACGGGGGGAGGGGAGTCGTCGGCGGCGGCGGCTAGCCCGGGGTACTGCACATGGTCGTTGGCCCCAGGTTGGGCCAGATCGACGTCGCCGCCGACAAACGGAGCATAACCCGCTCACGCCGATCCGCCCTACGCTGGGATGCTCATGTCCCGATCGCCGTGGTCGCGCGCCGGACGGCAGACCGCGACCGTCAGCGGCGCGCGACACCTGGCACCACGCTTGGGCGGCGAGTGCCTCACGACGAGCAGCCCCGGCGATGGGAGCCGGCCAGGGCGCACCTCCACCGTACAAGTGGCCGGAGGCGCGTCAAGAGCCACGCGATGGCGGCCCTAACTCGAGCGGAGCACGGCGCGGATCATCGGCAGCGTGTACCCGGTGACATGCGCGATCTCCTCGTCCGTCTCGCCGGCACGCTGCGCGATCACGATCGCGTTGGCGAAACTGAGCTTCGCCGTCGCGTAGGCGGCGCTCGAGCGGAGCAACTCCTGGCGATGCTGGTCGTTCACTTCCGGCGTACTCCGGGGACCGCGCTGCGGAGGGGATCGTTCGCTGGCACGACTTCCCATCTCTGCTAGCTTCGCGGTGTTTGCCACCTGCCGGGTCGGCGTCGGGTCGAGAGCCAGAATCACGGAGTTGTCGGCGTCATCCTTCGAACATCGGCGCCGCCGACCACGGTTGCCGACCGCTGGCGTCGTCGCCGTCACTTCCACGGCATGCCATCTCGAACCAGCGAGATACCGCAGCACCTCTGATCCGATCGGCTTGTCCAACTCCACACGTACATCTGGTTTGCCATCGCCTCTGCTTCTCTCCCGGTTCCGCTACGATTTCCGCTACCAACGGGTCGGTTTCCGGCCTGGCCATGCGGTAGAACAGGTCGGGGCGAGAGGATTTGAACCTCCGACCGCCCGGCCCCCAGCCGGGTGCGCTACCAGGCTGCGCCACGCCCCGAAGGGCCTGAGTATACCGGCGGAACCAGCGCCGCCCTCCGGCCGTCCAAGCTGGTGTGAACGATGCAATGGCACTCCCCCGCCTGCCCCTAGCGCCGGCAGCCACGTACGATGGCCGCATGCGGCTGCAGGATGCATCCGACGAGTGGCTGGCCAAGCGGGCGGCGCGCGGGGATGCCGATGCCTTCGAGCAACTCGTGCTCCGCTACCAGGACCGCCTCTACACGCTGGCGCTGCGCGTCACCCTCTCGGAGCCGGACGCCCGCGACTGCGTCCAGGAGGGCCTGATCTCGGCCTGGCGCGCGATCGACCGCTTCCGCGGCGACGCCCGCTTCTCGACCTGGATCTACCGGATCGTGCTGCGCAAGGCCTACGACGTGCTCGATCGCCGCAAGCGCACCGCCGAGCCGATGGAGGAGATCGTCATCGCGTCCACCGACCGCCCCGCCGATGACCGCCTCGACCTGATCGCCGCGCTGGCAACGCTCGAGCCCGAGTTCCGAGCGGCCGTTGTCGCGTGCGACATCATCGGCATGGGCATGGACGAGGCCGCCGCGGCCCTGGAGGTTCCGGCCGGCACCGTCAAGTCGCGCCTGCACCGGGGGCGCTCCCGCCTCGCCGTCGAACTGGAAGCACACCGCACGCCATGACCGACAACGACCACACCGACCACGAGCAGCTGACCCGCCGGCTGCACGAGCAGGGCCAGGCACAGGCGCCCGCCGACCTGGCCGGCGACGTCATGCGCCGGGTGCGCGCGGAGCCGCGGCAGCAACAGCGCACCTGGCTGCGACCCGTCGCCCTGTGTGCCGCGGTCGTCGTGCTGCTGGCCGCCTCGATCGCGGGCCTGGCCCGGATCGGCGGCTCCGGCCAGTCAAGCTCGGCGGGCTCGGCCGCGTCCAGCCTGCCACGAGCGGCCATGGGCGGTGGCGGTGCCGAGAGCTACGGCGACTCGAGCGGGAAAGCGCCGCAGGACCTTCACATGCCGGGCCAGCGCCAGGTCGCCGGCGTCCCCACCGACAAGCTTGCGACCCTGTCGCCGCTGCCGTTCTGCCCGGCGCACGCGCACACCTACGCGCTGCGCGTCCCGGCCGGCCGCTACGCGGACGTCAGCCGCCAGCTGCAGGCATGGGCCGCCGCCCGACCTGCTGGAGCCACCACCAACAACGTGCTTGTCCGCCGCGCCCCCGCATCGGCGCGGCTCGCGCTTACTTGCCCTTGACGATGTCGACGTAGACCTTGTCGACCAGCTCGGGCTTCTTGGCCAGCGCCTCGGACACCTTGCGGATGCGGAACTCACGGAAGCTGTCGGCCTTCATGCCGACCGCCTTTGCGATGCTCTGGATCACGGGGTTGGCGGGCACCGGCCGGTTGCCATGCACGAGGTGGTTCAGATACCCCGCGGAAAGGCCGGTCTTCTCGGCCAGCGCGCGGTAGGAGATGCCCTTGTCGTGCATGCGCGCCTCGAGCGCCACTCCGAACGGCCGGCTGCTGCCGTTGCTTGCCGCCGATCGCTTGCTCGGAGCGGACTTCTTGGTTGCTGTTGCGGTCTTGCGTGCCACCGTCAAGCTCCTTCCTGAAGGATGGCCTGAGCCCGTTCAGGCGCATCCCGCACACTCGTCGAGATCTGCTCGCGCCCCCTGCGAGCCTGAAGGTCGACCGTGCCCTCTGACACGGTGCGCTTGCCGATCGTGAGTCGTACCGGTGCGCCGATCAGCTCGGCGTCGGCGAACCTCACACCCGGGCTGGCGTCGCGGTCGTCGAATAGCACCGACATGCCGCCGGCCGTGAGCTGACGCTCCAGCTCCTCTGCGACCGCGAACTGCTCGGAGCCGGCGTCGCCGATCACGACCATATGAGCCTGGAAGGGCGCGATCGACGCGGGCCAGATCATGCCCTTGTCGTCATGCCCCTGTTCGATCGCCGCAGCCATGATCCTCGCCAATCCGATTCCGTAGCTTCCCATCACGATGGGCTGCGCTTGCCCTGACTCATCCAGGTATGTCGCGTTCAACGGCGCCGAGTACTTGGTGCCGAGTTTGAATATATTCCCAATTTCGATCACGCGCTCGATCCGGAGCGTGCCGTCACAGCTGGGACAGCCCTCGCCGTCACGCACCTCACGCAGGTCCGCGAACTCGGGCGCGTAGTCGCGCCCGGCCTCCACGCCCAGCAGATGGAAGCCGGTGCGGTTGGCACCGGACACGTACTGGCCCTCGCGCAGCGCCTCGTCGGCGATCACCCGCGTGCCCACCCCGACCGGCCCGATCGAGCCTGGCTCGGCGCCAAACGTGGCAACGATCTCCTCCGGCGTGGCCGGCCGGTACTCGCCGCCCAGCGCCTTGGACGCCTTCAGCTCGTGCATGCGATCGTCACCGCGGACCAGCATCAGCACGACCTCGCCGTCCCTGGACAGCACCATCGCCTTGGCCGTGGCCGCCTCGTCGATCCCGAGCTGGCCGGCGAGCGCCTCGATCGTGGTGGCACCGGGCGTCTCGATCTGCTTCGGCGCGTCCAGGCGTTCCGGGAACTGCGGAGTGCGCGGGCGCGAGCGGGCCAGCTCCACGTTTGCCGCGTAGTCGCAGCTCGAGCACAGCGCGACCTCGTCCTCCCCCGCGCTGCTCGGCGCCATGAACTCGTGTGCGCCCAGCCCGCCCATCATGCCGACGTCGGACTCGACCATCCAGTACTCGAGCCCGCAGCGGTCGTAGATGCGCTTGTAGACCTCGATGTGGCGCTGGTAGCTCGCGTCCAGGCCCTCCTCGTCGCGGTCGAGGCTGTAGGAGTCCTTCATCAGGAACTCGCGGGTGCGCAGGATGCCGCTCTTGGGCCGCGGCTCGTCCCGCTCCTTCAGCTGGATGTGGTACCAGATCTGGGGCAGCTCCTTGTAGGAGCGGATCTCGCGGGAGGCGTGGAAGGTGACGCACTCCTCGTGCGTCATCGCCAGCGCGTAGTGCTTCCCGGAGGAGTCGGTCAGCTTGTAGAGCTGCTCGATGTCCCAGCGGCCGGTGCGCTGCCACAGCTCGGCCGGGTTGAGGACGGGCATCAGCATCTCCTGGCCGATCGTGTCCATCTCCTCGCGGATGATGTTCTCGATCTTCCGCATCACCCGCCAGCCCAGCGGCAGGTAGGTGTAGAGCCCCGATCCGACCTGCCGGATGAAGCCGCCGCGCACCAGCAGCTTGTGGCTGATCGCCTCCGCGTCGGTCGGATCGTCCTTGAGCGTCGGGATCAGGAGCTGTGAGCCGCGTACGCCGCTCACCGGGCGGCGGCCGCCTTGGCGCGGGGCTTGGCCGGCGGCAGGTGGATCGGGCGCCCGAGCGCGACCAGGGCAGCCTCCTTGACCGCCTCGGCCAGCGTCGGGTGCGCGGCCATCGAATCGCCGATCGTCTCGATCGTTGCCTCGGCGGACAAGCCCACCACTCCCGCATTGACCAGCTCGGTGGCCTGGGGGCCGACGATCACGAGGCCCAGCAGCTCGCCGTAGCGGTTCTCGTGGATGGTCTTCACCCAACCGGTCTTCTCGGCGTACATCTGGGCGCGGGCGTTGGCGGAGAACGGCGCCCGCCCGACGGAGACCTCGTCGCCGTGCTGCTCGCGGGCCTGGGCCTCGGTCAGCCCCACGCCCGCCACCTCCGGGTCGGTGTAGATGCAGCGCGGGACGGCGGTGTAGTCGATCTCCGCCTCGTGGCCGGTGGCGTTCTCGGCCGCCACCTCGCCCTCGCGGAACGACGTGTGGGCCAGCTGAAAGCGGCCGGCCACGTCGCCCGCGGCGAAGATGTGCGGCACGTTCGTGCGCATCGCCAGATCGGTCTCGATGCCCTTGCGAGGGTCGGAGCCGACGCCGGCCTGCTCCAGGCCGATGCCCGCGACGTTGGGCCCGCGCCCGGTGGCGACCAGCACGATGTCGGCGGCCACCTGGCCGGCCGTGCCGTCGGAGGACTCGAAGTGCAGGACGGCCTCGTCGCCGTGCTCGATGCGGGTGGCACGCGCGCCCAGGTGCATGGTGATGTCGCGCTTCTTGAAGGCGCGGGAGAGCTCCTTGGCGGCGTCGGCGTCCTCGGTCGGGATCAGGCTGTCCAGCATCTCGACGATCGTGACCTCGCTGCCGAAGTGCTGCAGGATCGAGGCGAACTCGACGCCGATCACGCCGCCGCCGAGGATCACGGCACGGGCCGGCACCTGCTCGACCTCGAGCAGCCTGGTCGAGTCGACGCAGAGCGGCCCGTCGATGCCGTCGACCGGCGGACGCAGCGCGTGCGAGCCGGTGGCGATGATGGCCTGCTTGAAGCTGACGTCCTCCCCGCCCTCGACCGCGATCGTGTTCGCGTCCTTGAAGCTGCCGCGGCCGGTGACGACCTCGATCGCCGTTTGCCTTGACGACGCCGGTGATGCCGTTGACGAGCCCGCCGACGATCGTCTCCTTGTTCTTCTGGGTGGTCGCGAAATCGAGCTCGACGCCGGACACGTTGACGCCCAGCTGCGCGAACGTGTCGCTCGCGTCCTTCAATGCGTGCGCGGTCTGCACCCAGGTCTTGGTCGGGATGCAGCCGACGGTGATGCAGGTGCCGCCGACCCGCGCCTGCTCGATCATGACCACCTGCGCGCCCAGCTGGGCAGCCCGGATGGCAGCGGGGTATCCGCCGGGGCCTCCGCCCAGGACGACAACATCACACTCCATCGGGCTCCACTCCTCAATCGGTCGGTCGACGTGCGAGGGGATCGTATCTCAGGCGAAGCGGCCTGCCCGGAAGCACGGTTTGGCGTGATACGCCCGTGCAACGACAGGTAAAGATCTGGCGCCGATGTGCCCGCAACCTGAGGTCGGTGTTTGACACCGTTAAGAGGCCCTTTGGCTCAACCACGCGGTTGCAGTGTCACGACGCTCGACCCGCGTGTCTCGATGGCGCCACGAAACGCCACGGCGGCGCGAGCGGTGTTTGACACCTCATCCCCCGGCGGCGCGGCGGCCTCAAGCCTCGTCGCCGGCCAGCCACGACCGCAGCAGCGCCGCCGTCTCGTCGAACGCGTCCCAGTAGACCATGTGCCCGGCCTCGAGACCCTGCACGGTCAGGCGATCGCCCAGGTCGCGCTCAAGCGCGTCCACCAGCGCCGGCCCCACCATGCCATCGTGCAGGGCCGGCACCAGCAGCAGCTCGCCTCCGAACCGGTCCAGCGCCGCGGGCGGCCGCGCCATCTCGCTCCACGCCGTCACCACCGTCGAACGGCAGTAGCGCAGGCGATAACGCCCGTCCTCCCCGCGCTCGAGCGCCTCATCCAGGTCGGCCTCCACGAACGGCAGCGCCTGCGGCGGCCGCCCCTCGGCTCGCCCCGCCCGGGCCTCCGCCTCGCTGGCCCAGCCCTCGTCTTGCCGCGTCTCCTCGGCCGCCTCCAGCATGTCCTGACCGCTCTGCGCGATCGCCGGGTCGAGCAGCACCACCTTGCCCACCCGCTCCGGCGCCGTCGCCGCCAGGTGCGTCGCCAGCAGCCCGCCAAAGCTGTGCCCGACCACGTCGCAGCGCTCGATGTCTTCCGCGTCCATCGTCTCCAGCAGGTCGGCGACGTGCTGCTCCGCCGTCCAGGGAGCACGCCAGTCGGACCGCCCGTGCCCTCGCAGGTCGACCGCCAGCCAGCGCCGCTCCGGCAGCCCCCGCTCGGCCAGCGCCCGGAAGCGCCCACCGTGCCCGGTGACACCGTGCACCGCCAGCAACGGCGCGCCGTCCGCGGCGCCGAAGCGGTGCACGTTCAGCCGGGCGATGGGAGCTCCTCACCCTGCTCGCCGATCCACGCCAGCACCGCGCCCACCTCGTACTCGCCGCCCTCCGACGCGTCGATCCGCAGCAGGACGCCGTCGGCCTCGGCCTCGACCTCCTGCGTGACCTTGTCGGTGTCCAGCTCGTACAGCGGCTGGCCGCGCGTGACCGCACCGCCGGCCGGCACCAGAAACTGGATCAGGATGGCGGAGCGCATCTCCTCGCCCAGCCGGGGAACGGTGACGGGAACGGCCATAACGCCGGTGAGTCTACAAGCTAGTGTTTTGCCGATGGCCAAGGCCGCGGAGACTCCGCCCGACACCCTGCTCGACAAGGACACCGCGCTGCGCCTGTTTCGCATGATGGCGCTGATCCGCCGCTTCGAGGAGCGCACCGAGGAGCAGTACACCCGCGCCCGCATCGGTGGCTACTGCCACCTCGCCATCGGCGAGGAGGCCTCCACCGTCGGCGCCATCGATGCGCTCGAGCCGGGCGACTGCCTCTACGCCAGCTACCGCGACCACGGCACCGCCCTGGCCGTCGGTAGCGAGCCCGTTGCCGTGATGGCCGAGCTGTTCGGCAAGGAGACCGGAGTCGCCCACGGCCGCGGCGGCTCCATGCATCTGATGGACGTGCAGCGCCGCTTCTTCGGCGGCTGGGGCATCGTCGGCGCCCACCTGCCGATCGCCGCCGGCACCGCCCTCGCGCTCTCGTACCGCGACCTGCCCAACGCCGTGCTCTGCCAGTTCGGCGACGGCGCCGTCGAGACCGGGTCGTTCCACGAGGCGCTCAACCTCGCCGGCATCTGGGACCTGCCGATCGTCTTTCAGATCATCAACAACCAGTACGGCATGGGCACCTCGGTCGAGCAGTCCTCCGCCGAGCCCGACCTGTGGCGCCGCGCCGCCGCCTACCGCATGCACGGCGAGCGGATCGACGGGAACGACGTGCTGGCCGTCCGCGAGGCCACCGCCCGCCTGATGGCGATCGCACGCCAGGAACGCCGCCCCGCCCTGCTGGAGACCATCACCTACCGCTTCCGCGGCCACAGCGTTGCCGATGCGGGCAAGGTCTACCGCTCGGCCGAGGAGATCGACTCGTGGCGCAAGCGCGACCCGATCACCCGCTTCGGCCTGCTCTGCAGCGAGCGCGGCCTGCTCGTGCAGGACGAGATCGACCAGGTATGGAGCGACGTCGCCGCCGAGGTCAAGTCCGCCATCGACGAGGCGCTGGGCGCCGCGTTCCCCGATCCCGACACCCTCTACGAGCACGTCTACGGCGATCCCGCCTGGCGCGAGCAGTTCTCCCGCATGCGCGCCGGTGCCCCGTTCGGCGAGCGCGGCGAGGAGCGCACGTGGCAGACCTGACCTACCGCGAGGCGCTTCGCCGGGCGCTCGACGACGAGCTCGCCCGCGACCCCGACGTGTTCCTGATGGGCGAGGAGATCGGCCGCTTCGAGGGCAGCTACAAGGTCACCGCCGGGCTCTGGCAGAAGTACGGTCCCGAGCGCGTGCGGGAGACCCCGATCTCGGAGGAGGGCTTCGTCGGGGCCGGCATCGGCGCCGCCATGATGGGCCTGCGCCCCGTGGTCGAGATCATGACCATCAACTTCATCCTGGTGGCCATGGACCAGGTCATCAACCACGCCGCCAAGATCCGCTACATGTTCGGCGGCGCCGTCGGCGTGCCGATGGTGATCCGCACGCCCGGCGGGGCCGGCGCCCAGCTCACAGCCCAGCACTCGCAGAGCCTGGAGGCCTGGTTCGCCGGCTGCCCCGGCATGAAGGTGGTGGCACCCGCCTCCGTTGCCGACGCCTACGGCATGATGAAGACGGCGATCCGCGACGACGACCCGGTCCTGTTCGTCGAGAACCTGGTCATGTACAACATCACCGGCACCATGCCCGACGATCCCGACTACACCGTTCCGCTGGGCCGCGCCGCCGTCGTCCGTGAGGGGCGCGACCTGACCCTCGTGGCCCACTCCTACACCGTGCAGCGGGCGCTGCGGGTGGCCGACACCATGGCCCGCGACGGGATCGAGATCGAGGTGGTCGACCTCCGCTCCCTGCGCCCGCTGGACGCCGAGACCGTTGCCGAGTCGGTGCGCAAGACCAACCGCGCGCTGATCGCCGAGGAGGGCTGGTCGACGTACGGCGTCGGCGCCGAGCTGGCCGCCCGCATCCACCGGCTCTGCTTCGACGACCTCGACGCGCCCGTCGAGCGCGTCGGCGGCGCCGAGGTGCCGATGCCCTACTCGAAGCCGCTGGAGCTCGCCGCGCTGCCGCTCGAGAGCAAGATCGAGGCAGCCGCCCGCGGCCTGCTGGCCGAGAGCGGGATCGCATGAGCTCCCACAGGAAGGATCCATGTCCGAAGAACTGGTGATGCCGCGGCTCTCCGACACGATGGAGGAGGGCACCATCGGCCGCTGGCTGGTGCACGAGGGCGATGCCTTCGCCGCGGGCGACGTGCTGGCCGAGATCGAGACCGACAAGGCCACCATGGAGTTCCAGGCCTACGACGCCGGCACCGTGCTGCGGATCCTGGTCGGAGACGGCGAGACGGTCGCGCTGGGCGCACCGATCGCGATCGTGGGCGCCGAGGGCGAGACCGCCGACGAAGCCGCGTCGGCCGGGAACGGCGCCACCGCGGCGCCACCGCCGGAGGACGCCGCCGAGCCCGAGCCGGAGCCGAAGGCCCCACCCGCCCGCAAGCCGTCGAAGTCCTCGTCCAAGGCCAAGGCCGCGGCCGGCAACGGCTCCGGCGCCACGGCCGCCCTGCGCGTCTCGCCGATCGCCCGGCGCATGGCCGACGAGGCCGGTATCGACCTGGCCGCCATGGCCGGCAGAGGCAGCGGCCCGGAGGGCCGCGTCGTCAAGGCCGACGTGGAACGGCTGATCTCGAGCGGCGAGCTGACCCGCCCGGCACCGCCCGCCGGGCCTCCAGCCGCCCAGACCGCCCCGGGCGAGGCTGAGATCCGCGAGCTGACGCCGATGCTGAAGGCCGTGGCGGCGCGCATGACGCAGTCCAAGCAAACCGTCCCCCACTTCTACGTCGAGTCCGAGATCGACATGACCCGTGCCATGCAGCTGCGGGCCGAGCTCAACAGCGGCCTTGCCGATTCGGGCGACAAGATCAGCGTCAACGACCTGATCGTGCGGGCCTCGGCCCTGGCCCTGATGCAGCACCCCCAGGCGCACCGCTCATACGTGGACGGCAAGCATGCGTATCACGCGCACGCCAACATCGGCATCGCGGTGGCGCTCGACGACGGCCTGATCGTGCCGGTGCTGGACGAGGCCGACACCAAGTCGGTGCGCGAGATCAGCCGCGAGACGCGCGACCTGGCCGGCCGCGCCCGCTCCGGCAAGCTCAAGCAGCCCGAGATCGAGGGGGCCACCTTCTCCGTCTCCAACCTGGGCATGTTCGACGTCGCCAACTTCGAGGCGATCATCAACCCGCCCGAGTCGGCGATCATCGCGGTCGGCGCCACCGTCGATCGCCCGGTGGTCGTGGACGGCGAGATCGTGGTGCGCAAGATCATGCGCGTCACCCTGTCCTGCGACCACCGCGCGTGCTCGGGGGCGGACGGCGCCAAGCTGCTGCAGACGATCAAGCAGCTGCTGCAGTCCCCGTCGCTGCTGCTGGTCTAACCGGGCCAGGCAAGTACACTCGAACCATGCAGCTGACCGACGTCATGAGCACCTCACTGGTGGCCGTCACCCCGGAGACGCGGGTCGGCGATGCCGCCCGCCGCATGGTCGAGCACGACGTCGGGGCCGCGATCGTGCTGGCCGACGGCGACGACCTGGTGGGGGTGATCACGGAGCGCGACCTGCTGCGATGCGTCAGCGAGGGCATCGATCCCTCGGTGCCGGTGTCCGACCGCATGACCCGCCACGTGCTGACCGCCTCGCCGCAGACCGAGCTGGCCGAGGCGATGGCGCTGATGGTCGACGGGCACTTCCGCCACCTGCCGGTCGTGAACGACGAAGGCCACGTGATCGGCCTGGCCTCGATGCGCGACCTGATGGCCTACACCTCGCTGCGCCTGCGGCAGGGCAGCATGGGCACCGACGACGATCTCGATCCGGCCGAGGTGATCGCGACCATCCATCGCATGCGCACCGGCGCGGCGTAGGTCGAAGCTAGACCTGCCAGGCGCCGCCGCGCAGCACCGGCACGCGGTCGCCGCTGCCCGTGACGCCGGTGACCTCCACGTCGTCGTCGCCGATCATGAAGTCGATGTGGATCTGGCTGGAGTTGATCCGCTCCACGTCCTCGCCCGACACGCAGTAGTCGAAGCCCTGGCCGAGCGCGATGTGACAGGCGGCGTTCTCGTCCAGCAGCGTCTCGTAGAACACCGTGCCGAGCTGCCCGATCCGGCTCTCGCCGTCGACCAGCGCCACCTCCCCGAGCCGCACGCCGCCGTCGTCGATGGCGGTCCGGGCCCGCAGCACGTCGGCGCCCTCGTCGGCGTCGATCTCGACCGCACGGCCGTCCCGAAAACGCACCCGCAGGCCGGTCAGCACCGTGCCGCCCACGTCCAGCGGCCGGGTCGCGCGCACCTCACCGTTGACCCGCGTCGGGTCGGGCGTCGTGAACGCCTCCTCGGAGGGGACGTTCGGCCGGTGCGGGATGCCCGCCGCCGTCTCGGCGCCGCCGGACACGAACCGCGAGCTGGGCAGCAGGCCGACCTCGAGGTCGGTGCCGGGGCCCTGGAAGTGCAGCGCGTCGAAACCGTGGCCGGTGATGCGGTCTGCAGTCGCGACCATGGCGCCCATCCGCTGCTCCCAGGACGCAACCGCGTCCTCCTCGTCCAGCCGGCAGACGCGCTCGACCTCCGACCAGAGCAGCTCCAGCGCTGCGTCCGGCTCCATGTCGGGATGCACGACCGCCGCCCAGACCGGCGACGGGCTGGGCCCGACCGTCCAGTTCACCAGCCGCTCGCTGACCGCCTTCAGCCACTCCGTGTTGACCGGCGAGTTGTCCCTCCCCAGCCGATCCGGATCGAGGCCGGCGAGGATCGAGGGATCGGTGCCGCCCGACAGGCTGATGATCGCCCACCTCTCTGCAGCCGCCGCCCGGGCCTGCTCGTACGACCAGGTGGTTGCGTAGCCGATCGAATCGTCGCCGCCGAACTCGACCCGCGCCCGCTTGAGGTGCAGGTCGAAGTAGTTGAGCTCCACAAACCTGGCTCCCGCCAGGTAGCACTCGTTCGCCACCGCCCGCACGAGCTCACGGTCATCGATGTCGCCACCCACCATCACCGTCTGGCCGGGCTGCACGTTGGCGCCGAACCCGACCAGCAGCCGCGCCAGCCTGCGCCGTCGCTCGTCGATGGTCAGACCTGCCATTCGCCGCCTCGCAACAGCGGCACGCGGCCGCCGTCATCGTTCACGCCGTCGACGTCGATCTCCGGGCTGCCGATCATGAAGTCGATGTGGATGGAGCTCGAGTTCACCTGCTGCTTGTCGTCCTCGTCCTTGACGATGTACCCCAACCCGCTCCCGAGCGCGATGTGGCTGGCCGCGTTCTCGTCGATCAGGGTCGAGTAGAAGACCGTGTCCAGCGCGCCGATGCGGCCCTCGCCGTCGACCAGCGCCAGCTCTCCCAACCGCGACGCGCCGTCGTCGCGCGACGCGCGGCCCCGCAGCAACTCGGCGCCGCCGTCGGCATCGATCGCCACCGCGCGGCCGCCCTCGAACCGCACCGTCAGGCCCGTGACCAGCGTGCCCTCGATGTTCAGCGGCTTGGTCGAGCGCACGATGCCCTCGGTGCGGCGCGGGTCGGGAGTCGTGAACACCTCCTCGGTGGGCAGGTTGGGATGGTGCGAGATGCCGTCCGCGGTGGTGAACGTCGCACACGCCCACTCCGCGCTGGGCAGCAGGCCCACGGTCAGATCGGTGCCGTCGCCGCTGAAGTGGATGGCATCGAAGCGGTGCTCGCCGAGCCGCTCGCTGATCTCGGTCAGCCGTCCGAAGCGGGTCTGCCAGGCGGCCACGGGGTCGTCCTCGTCGAGCCGGCACACGCTCGCGATCTGCTGTGACAGCAGCTCGAACGCCTGATCGGCGGGCAGGTCGGGATGCACCCTCGCCGCCCACTCCGGCGTCGGGCAGGCGATGATGCACCAGTTGACCAGGCGCTCCATCACCAGCCGCAGATAGGCCTGCCGCACCGGGGACTGATCGGCTCCCAGGCGGGCGGGGTCGAGTCCGTCGGTGGCCGCCGGGTCGAGCGCCGCTTCCAGCGAGATCACGGCCACCCGCTGCTCCCCCATCTGCTTCATCCGCTCCACATGCCACGGCGGCGCGTATCCGATCGCCTCGTCGGCGGCGTTCTCGATCTTGGCCCGGCGCACGAACGCGTCGGAGTAGTTGACGTCGACGTACCTTGCGCCGGCCCGATAGGCGGCCGCCGCCACGGCCCTCGCCAACGGTTCGCGCCCGAGCTCGGCGGTCACCACCACGATCTGATCGGTCTGCACGTTGGCTCCGAAGCCAACGGCGAGCTCCGCCAGCCGCTCGGTCAGCAGGTCGTCCACGGGCTGCACTGTACACAAGCTAGGATTGGCCGCCAATGCAGCAGCTCGCCGAACAGTGGGATCAGATTCTGGCACGCCAGCCCGAGGATTGGTCGTCGATGAACATCGAGCTGGAGCTGCTTGACGCGAACCAGAGCGAGGAGTCCGCGCTCGTGTTGTCTCCGCTGAATCCCTGGCACGAGCGGGACTGGCGAAGCGGCATCTTCCGCTTCCGCGCCGCGCACACGTTCGGCTACGGCACGGCTGCACCGCTCTGCCGCAAGCGGCTGGCGACGCTCGACAGCGTGGGCGTCAAGGGCACGCTGCGGCTGCTGTCGCGGGTGGCCGACGTGCGCCCGGTCAGCACCCAGGGCACCACCGGCTAGCGCAGCTCGCCGCCCAGGCGCTCGCGCAGCGCCGCAACGATCGTCTCCCGCACCGCGTCCGCCTCGGCGTCGGTCAGGGTGCGATCGGCGGCTCGGAACTGGAGGTGCACGGCCACGCTCTGGCGGCCCTCCCCCACCTGCTCGCCGCGGTAGGTGTCGAACACGTCGGCCTGCGCCAGCAGTGGGCCGCCGGCCTCGTGGATCACCGCCAGCACCTCGGCGGCGGCGACCTCGGAGGCGACCACCACGGCGATGTCCTGGCGAACCGGCGGGAAGGTGACCACGTCGCGATAGAGCGGTGTCGGGTCGGGCGTCTCGAGCTCTGCAAGATCGATCTCGAACAGGCTCACCTGCTGCTCCAGGCCGAACTCCCGCGCCACCAGCGGATGCAGCTCGCCCAGCGTCCCGCCCGCTCCCAGCCGGGCGCTGCGGCCCGGATGCAGGAACGGCTCGGACGCCGCCGCGACCTCGAGCTGGACGCGCAGCGCGCGTTCCAGTGCCTCGGCCACGCCCTTCATCTCGTGGTAGCCGGCGTCGCGTCCGGCGATCACACCGGCCACCCGCACCGGCTGGTGCGGCAGCTCCTCACCCGGCGCGGGCAGCACCACGCGGGCGACCTCGAACAGGGCGACCCGGTCGCGGCCGGCATCCAGGTTCCGGCGGGCGGAGGCCAGCAGCCCCGGGAACAGCACCGTGCGAAGCAGCGCCTGGTCGGCGCCCATCGGGTTCGCCACCCGCACCGCCGTCGCGGCGAGGATGGTCGGGCGGGAGCCGCAGCCGGTCGGCCAGCGTCTCGTCGGTGAAGGCGACCGTGACCGCCTCCGATAGCCCGGCGCCCAGCAGCACGTCGATCACGTGGTTTCGCAGCCGCACGTCGGGGTCGCGCTTGCCGATCGCGTCGGCGTGCGGGGGCATCACCGTCGGCACCTTCCAGACGCCGTCGATGCGTGACACCTCCTCGATCAGGTCGACCTCGCGGAACGTGTCGTTGGCGCGCCAGGTGGGCACCCGCCAGCCCCCGTCGGCGCTCTCATAGCCCAGCCGGGTCAGCGCACGGTCGATCTGGGCCTGCTCGTACGGCACCCCGATCACCAGCTCCAGCCGCTCCCGCCGCAGCGGCACCACCGCCGGCTCGGGCAGCTGCCCGTGCAGGTCGACGGTGCCGGGCACCAGCCGCGCGCCCGTCAGCTCCACCATCAGCTGCGAGGCCAGCGCGAGCGCCCGCGGCACCAGGTGCGGGTCGAGGCCCTTCTCCCAGCGGGTCGAGCCCTCGGTGCGCAGCTCGAGGCGCGTCGACGAGCTCTGGATGTTGGGGCCGTCGAAGTTCGCGCACTCCAGCAGCACGGTGGTCGTGGTGTCCGACACCTCGCTCCACTCCGATCCCATCAGCCCGCCCACCGCCGACGGCTTCTCCGCATCGGCGATCACCAGCACGTCGGCATCGAGCGTGCGCTCCTGGCCGTCCAGCGTGACCACCCGCTCACCGTCGCCGGCCCGTCGCACGATGATCTCGCGTCCGGTCACCTTGTCCAGGTCGAAGGCGTGGGTGGGCTCGCCGACGCACAGCATCACGTAGTTGGTGATGTCCACGACGTTCGAGATCGGGCGCATGCCGGCGGCCGCGACCCGGGCCTTCAGCCACGGCGGCGACGGGCCGACCTTGACGTCGGTGAAGACGCGCGCCGCCCAGCGCGGGCACAGGTCGGGCGCGTCGATGCGCGCCGTCACCCACGAGTCGACCGAGTCGTCACCCGAGGCACCGGGCTCGCGGCCCGGCCAGGGCGCGAGGTCGACATCCAGCGAGGCGGACGCCTCGCGGGCGATGCCGTACACCGACAGGCAGTCCGGCCGGTTCGAGGTGATCTCGAACTCGAGCACCTCGTCGTCGATCGGCAGCACCTGCGACAGCGGGGTGCCCGGCTCCAGCCCCTCGTCCAGCAGCATCAGCCCGTCGCGGTCGCCCGACAGCTCCAGCTCGCTCTCCGACAGCATCATGCCGTGCGACTCGACGCCGCGCAGCTTGGCCACGCGCAGCACGGTGCCGTCCGGCAGCGTGGCGCCGGGCAGCGCCACGCCGACCGTGGCGCCGGCGCCGAAGTTGGCCGCGCCGCAGACGATCTGGCGGGGCTCGGCGTCGCCCACGTCGACGGTGCACAGCGACAGCCTGTCCGCGTCCGGGTGCTGCTCCCTGGTGATCACGCGGCCGACCTTGAACAGCTCGGCGCCGGCCGGCACGCCGATCCGGTGCACCGCCTCCAGCTTGGTGCCGGTCATGCTCAGCAGCTCACCCAGCTCGCGCGGCGGCATGTCGAAGCTGACGTACTCGCGCAGCCACGAGACCGGCACCCTCATCCGAACTGCTCCATCAGCCGCAGGTCGTTCTCCCACAGCCAGCGGATGTCGGGCACGGCGTGGCGCAGCGCGGCGATCCGCTCCACGCCCATCCCCCAGGCGTAGCCGGTCCAGAGCTCGGGGTCGTAGCCCTCGACGTACCCGAACAGGGCCGGATCGACCATGCCGGCGCCGAGCACCTCGACCCAGCCCTCGCCCTTGCAGACACGGCAGGGCGAGCCGTCCCGGGCGCAGTTGAAGCAGGACACGTCGACCTCCACCGAGGGCTCGGTGAAGGGGAAGAAGTGCGGCCGCAGGCGCACCTCGCGATCGGCGCCGAACATCTCACGGGCGAACGCCAGCAGCGTCCCCTTCAGGTGCGCCAGCGACAGTCCGCGGTCGATGGCCAGGCCCTCGATCTGCGTGAACATGGCGGTGTGGGTGGCATCGGGCGTGTCGCGGCGATAGCAGCGGCCCATGGTGGCCATGTAGACGGGCGGCGGCTGTGACTGCATGGTGCGGACCTGCATCGGCGATGTGTGCGTGCGCAGCACCGTGTTCTCGTCGATGTAGTACGTGTCGGTGGCCTGCCGGGTGGGATGCGTGGGCGCGTGGTTGAGCGCGTCGAAGTTGCGGTAGACGGTGTCCACCTCCGGCCCGTCGGCAATGCGGTAGCCGAGGCCGACCAGCACCTCCAGGATCTCGCGGCCGGTCTGCTCGATGAGATGGGCGAACCCGCGCTCGACCCGCGCCCCCGGCAGCGTCACGTCGATCCGGTCGCGCCGCAGCCGGTCGTCGAGCTCCGCCGCCTCCAGCTCGGATTCACGGGCGTCGAGCGCCGCCTCCAGCGACTGGCGCACCTGGTTCAGCACCTTGCCACGCGGCCCCCGCTGCTCGGGCGCCAGGCCGCCCAGCTCCCGCAGCGCCAGCACCAGCGGCGCCTTGCGTCCGAGCAGGGCGATCCGCACCTGCTCCAGCGCGGCGGTATCGGGGGCGGCGGCGATCGCCTGGAGGCCCTCGGTCTGCACGGAATCCGGGTTCATGAGCGGCCTAGTGTACCGATGCGGGTTGCCGCAACAGCACGCAGTAGGCTTGCGGTGTGGTGACCGAAGATGCCTACGCTGTGCTGGGCACGGACTACGACGCCTGGTGCCACTCGGTCACCGAGGACATCGACTTCTACGTGCGGCTCGCGATCGAGAGCGGCGGCCCGGTGCTCGAGATCGGCGTCGGCAGCGGCCGCATCGCCGTGCCCACCGCGCTGGCCGGGATCGCGGTGGTGGGCGTGGACCGCAGCAGCCCGATGCTCGCCCTGGCGCAGGCGAAGGCGCGCGCCCAGGGCGTGTCGTTGGTGCTGGTCCGTGCCGACATGCGCGACCTGCCGGAGCTGGGCAGCTTCCCGCTCGTGACGGTGCCGTTCAGGGCGCTGCTGCACCTCCGAGACGACGTCGAGCGGTTGGGTGTGCTGCGCTCGCTGCGTGCGCGGCTGAGGCCGGGAGGGCTGCTCGCGTTCGACGTGTTTCATCCCGACCGGCGCGACATCGAGGACACCGACGGCCGCTGGCTGGAGCGCGAGCCCGGGATCATGGAGCGGGCCGACTGGCACCCGGCTGACCACAGCCTGACCCTGCGCGTCCGCGCCGGCGGGCGCCGAGGCCGGCATGCAGCTGTGGTGGCTGGAGCCGGATGGCTGGGGTCGTCTGCTCGCGGACGCCGGGTTCGACCGGGTGCAGCGCTTCGGCGGCTTCAACGGCGAGCCGCTGGCGGCGGACGGAGCCGACTCGGTGTGGCTGGCCCGCGTGTCCGGCTCAGCCGGCTGAGCGCTGGCGCACGGCCTCGTACAGGGCAACGGTCGCTGCGGAGGCGGCGTTCAACGAGTCCGCTCCCAGGGCCTGCGGCACCGCGGCCACGTGCTCGCAGGCGGCCACGATCTCATCGGGCAGGCCGAGGCGCTCCGCGCCCACCACGAACACGGTCGCCGGCCGCAGGTCGATCTGCCACAGCGGACGCTCGGCGCCGGCCACCAGCGCGACTCGCGCCGGCCCGGCATCGGGCAGCTCGGCGTGCTCGATCGGCACGCGGAACACCGCGCCCATCGAGGCCCGCACGCCCTTGGCGGACAGCGGGTCGGAGCAGCCGGCGGAGAGCGACAGGAACGCGGGGCCGAGCGCGCCCGCCGCCCGCACAACCGTGCCGACGTTGCCGGGATCGATCACGCGGTGCAGGTGCACGCCCAGGTCAGCCTTGGCGGCGTCGCGGGCCGGCAGGTCCTCGACCTTGAACACGCAGATGACACGGGCCGGGTGCCCGAGCGAGCCGAGCTCGGCCACCAGTTCGTCGCTGACGACGTGCACGGGGCCGCCGCGCGCCAGCCGCGCGATCAGCGCCTCGTCCGGCGGCCGGCCGGCCGCCACGAACGTCTCTGCCGGCAGGATGCCCTCGGACAGCGCCTCCTCGACGATGTCCTCGCCCTCGGCCAGGAACAGCCCGGCCGTGAGCCGGTTGCGCTTGGCCTGCAGCTTGCGGGCAGCCTTCAGCCGCGCGTTCGCACGCGAGGTGATCGGCTCCATGCGGACGCCCGTCAGCCGGCCGCGGCCAGCGCCGCTTTTGCGGTATCGGCCAGCACGGTGAAGGCCTTGGGGTCACTGACCGCGATGTCGGCCAGCACCTTGCGGTCGAGCTCGACCTCGGCCAGCTTCAGGCCGTGCATCATCTGGTTGTACGACATCCCGTTCTGGCGGGCGCCGGCGTTGATGCGGATGATCCACAGCCGCCGGAAGTCGCGCTTGCGGACGCGCCGGTCGCGGTAGGAGTAGGAGAGGGACTTCATCACCTGCTCCTTGGCGCGCTTGTAGCTGTTCTTCTTCAGGCCGCGGTAGCCCTTGGCCTGCTCCAGCACCTCACGGCGCTTCTTCTTCGCATGAACGCTGCGTTTGACTCGTGCCATCGCTCTCTCCTATCGCTTGCCGAGGAGGCGCAGCGCCTCTTTCGTGTCCGGGGCCGCGACGCCGGTGTCGCGGCGCTTCTTGCGCAGCCGCTTCGCCGACTTGTGCTCGAGCAGGTGCGACTTGAAGGCGCGGCGGCGCATCAGCTTGCCGCCGGCAGAGAGCCGCAGCCGCTTCGTGGCGGCGCGTTTGGTTTTCATCTTTGGCATCGCTGTCTCCTACGTGGTGTCGCCGGCCGGGGCCGGATCGGCGGCCTTCTCGCTCTCGGCCTCGGGCGCCGGTTCGGCTGCCGCGTCGCTCTCGGGTTGAGGCACCGCGTCGCCCTCGGGCTGAGGCGCTGCTTCGCTGTCGGGTTCGGGTGCCGCATCGGCCGGCGACGTGACCGGCGCGTTCTTGTGCGGCGCCAGCATCATCACCATGTTGCGACCGTCCTGCAGCGGGGCCGACTCGACGATGCCGAGCTCCTGCACCTCGTCGGCCAGCTTCAACAGCAGCTGGCGGCCCCGGTCGGGGTGGGTCATCTCGCGTCCCCGGAACATGATCGTGACCTTGACCTTGTCACGGTTCTTGAGGAAGCGGACGACGTGCCCCTTCTTGGTCGCGTAGTCGTGCGGATCGATCTTGGGTCTGAGCTTGATCTCTTTGATCGTGATGGTGGACTGGTGCTTTCGGGCCAGCTTGGCCTTCTGCTCCTGCTCGTACTTGTACTTCGAGTAGTCCATCACCCGGCACACGGGCGGCTTGGCATCGGGCGCCACCTCGACCAGGTCGAGGTTCATGTCCCACGCGTACTTGAGCGCCTCGTCGGTGCTCTTGATGCCGATCTGCTCGCCGTCCGCTCCGATCAGCCGTATCTGCGGCACGCGGATGGCGTCGTTGATCCTGGTGGTTGGCTCCTGTGGCCGCTGGTCGAATCGCCTGCGCGGTCTCAAGAGGTGTGCCCAGTCACGGTCAGTATCAAGCTCGGGGTCTCCCTTCGTTGAACGCAAAAAACGGGCGCCGCATGGCACCCGTTTCCAAGCCTCCGGTCCGGAGGCAACCGTCAAACTGCTCGGTTGAACCCGTCTCACGCTGGTTGCGCGACGGGTGAGAAGCGGGATGCCTCTGCTTAGCCAGGGGTGCACTATAGCCGATCGCCCGAAGCGTCCTGGTCACGCGGTGGTCACAGATGTGACAAGTTCGCTGCCGAAACCCTTGACCTGAGCGGCGGCGTTCGTAATGATCGCCGCGTGTTCAAGGATCGTACGCAGGCTGGCGCCGGGCTGGCGGCCGCACTCCCCGATCTACGGCTGAAGAGCAACGTCATGATCGTGGGGCTGGCACGCGGCGGAGTCGCGGTCGCGGCCGAGACGGCGCACCTCCTGCAGCTGCCGCTTGATGTGCTCTGCATACGCAAGGTCGGCATGCCCGGCTACCCGGAGCTGGCGATGGGAGCGGTGGCACCGCAGGGTGAGCGCTTCACCAACCGGCGGATCGCCTCGCTGCTGACGACCCGGCAGATCGAGCAGGCATACGACAGTGCGATGGCCGAGGCGCGGGCGATGGACGAGCGGCTGCGGGGCTCGCTACCGCTGACGCTGATCGGTCAGGTGGCGGTGATCATCGACGACGGCGCGGCCACCGGCGCCTCGGTGCGAGCGGCCATCGCGGCCGTCCGCAACGCCGGGGCGCGGCAGATGGTGGTGGCGCTGCCGGTGCTTCCGAGGCCCGCCGCCGAGCGGCTGGCGCGCGAGTGCGACCGCCTCGTCACGCTGCGGGCGCCGCAGCGATTCCAGTCGGTGGGGCAGTTCTACGAGGACTTCCAGCCGGTATCCGAGGAGCGCGTGCGCGAGCTGCTGTCGGCGGCGCGGCCGTCGGTCGAGCAACCGGCGTAGCTAGACGGCCCGGCCCTGCGGCCCGCGCGAGTGCTGCTTCTGTACCACGTAGGTGCCGCGGGCGCGGGTCACCAGCTGCGGCTCGTCCAGGTAGTCGGCTGCGGAGTCACTGAGATCGGGGCGCACGGTGATCTCCTTCCACAGCTCCAGATCCACGGTGCGGCTCGAGTTGCCCATTCGCGCGATCGTGCCACGGGCACGCACGAAGTCGCCGGCGTGCAGCGGCGCCAGGAACTCGACCCGCTCGTAGCCTGCGAACAGGCCCTCGTCGCCGTCGGTGTGGATGGCCAGCTCCGTGACGATGTCGCCGAAGATCTCGAGTCCGTGCGCGCCGTCGACCAGGTTGCCGCCGTAGTGGGCGTCGGCGGCCGACAGCCGCATCCGCAGCTCAACGCTGAGTCCCTCCATGGCGCTCATGATACGGCGCCCGAGGACGAGGGTGACAGCAGGTGCCGCGGGAACTGCGGGTGCTCGCGGCCGTCGCGCTTGCGCATGGGCGGCCGCTCCGCCACCAGGCAGTTGTAGACGGCCTCCTCCGCGGCTTCGTACGCGGCGGCGAAGAACGGGTTGAGCTGCGAGTTCTCGAGCGTCTGCTCTCCCGCCGTGGTGAAGGCGACCGCGATCTCGCCCGAGCCGTTGTGCGCATATGAGCCGGCGCGTGCCAGGCCGAGGAGTGGACGCAGCGCCAGCCGTCGCAGTTGCTGCGCCGTCATGGGCGCGTCGCATGCGCAGACGGCGATGCAGGAGCCCTCCGGCGGCGACGGCTCGACCGGGTCGAAGCGCAGGCCGCCGGCGGTCAGGCGCTCGCGCTCGCCGAAGTTACACATCAGCAGCACGCCCAGCGTGTGCTCACCGATCCGGCGGGAGGCGGTGCCGATGCCGCCGGCGAAGTCAAAGCAGGTCATGCCGGTGCCGCCGCCGACCGAGCCCTCGGGGACGTCCGTGGAAAGCGCGGCGCGGGCACGGTCGACGTCCACGGTGGTGATGGTGCGGGCGTCGGCCAGGTCGGAGTCGTCGCACTCCCCCACCACTGGGATCAGCGTGTTCGACGGATCGCCGCCCTCGGCCAGCACCGCGCCGTGGTAGACCATCCCCAGCGCGTGGGTGCCGCACAGGTAGACGGCGGTCTGGATGATGCCCCACTCGTCGATCTCGAGCTTCTTGGTCAGCTCGCCCACGCCGTTGACGGTCGCGACGCCTGCCCGGGTCGGGAGCTCGGGCGGGGCGACGACGGTGACGCCGGTCGGCTCGCCGCTGCCGGCCTGGGAGTGGCCCACGAGCACGCCGGGAACGTCGGTGATGGCATTGCGCGGCCCGGTCGGCAGGAGGCCGACGGGACCTGCGAGATCTCTCCAGCGCTGAGGCATGAACGCGACGTTCTATCACGGTTCAAGCGCCTCACGCCGTCCCATCGGCGGTTGCCGTGACGCCCGCCCATACGTTTTGTGCCGCCTCCGCCACACATTTCACGATCCGCCTCGCCGCGCTCCGCGACCAGGGCGGAAACCGCCAGAACAGGCCAAACTCGCGACCGGCCCTCACCCGCTCCGGTGTCAAACACCGCTCCCTCGGCCGTGGCATTCCGGCACGCAATCGACACCCGTGCGTGCGAATCTCGTGACAGCGGAACCCCATGGTTGAGCGAAACCGCCCGGCCCAGGGCTCAGAGCCCGACTCGCACCCCGACGAGGGTTCGGCACCGGATCGTGACCGGTCGTTGGCTGCGCGTCACAGCTCCGGGAATGGCCACGGGTGCGCCTGCTCGAAGGCGGCGGCGGCGCGCAGCACCAGCGCGTCTTCGCCCCGCCGACCGATGATCTGCAGGCCCACCGGCAGGCCGTCCACCGTGCCGCAGGGGAGGGTCGCGGCCGGCTGTCCGGTCACGTTGTACGGATAGGTGAACGCCGTCCAGGACAGATACTCGGTGGCGCGCCCGGCCACGCTTCCGGGTTGGTCGAGGCCGGCCGCAAACGCCGTCACCGGCAGCGTCGGCGTCAGCATCAGGTCGCAGCGCTCCGCCATGAACGCGTCCCAGGCCGCCGCGTAGCGCTGCTTCGCCCCCTGCGCCTTGACCAGATCGGTCGCCGCCATCTCCAGTCCCCGCTCGATCACCGGCACCCGCCCCTGGTCGAGCCGCTCCCGCACCTCGTCGAACCGCCCCGCATACGGCGCCGCCTGGTTCGCACACCAGATCGCGTCCACGATCGGCCACGGGTCATCCAGCGGCGGCTGCCCCTCGTCGACCGCTGCGCCCAGCGCCGCGAAGCTGCGCGCCGCCGCCTCGCACACGGCCACCACCTCCGGCTCGGCGGCGGCGAAGCCGAGATCGCCGCTCCACAGCATCCGCAGCCCGGCCACCCCACTTTCCAGCCGTGCCCGCGTAGCCGTCCCCGAGCTGACGTCCATGAACAGCGCGGCATCGGCCACGCTGCGTGTGATCGGCCCCTGCACCGACAGCCCCGAGTTGACCGGGTCGGTCGGCACCAGACCCCAGGTCGGCTTCAGCCCGAACACGCCGCACATCGACGCGGGCATGCGGATCGACCCGGCGCCGTCACCGCCCTGGTGCAGGACGTCCGGCATCAGCGCGGCCGCAGCCGCCGCGCCGCCGCTGGATCCACCGGCCGCGGCGCCGGCCTGCCAGGGGTTCTCGGTGGAGCCGTGCACGCGGCTCGTGGTCTCGCCCTTCCACCCAAGCTCCGGCGTCGCCGTCTTGCCGAGAATCACCGCGCCCGCCGCCCGCACCACCGCCACAAACGGCGCGTCTCCCTCCGCCACGTGCTGCTCGTTCAGCAGCGAGCCGCCGGTCGTGCGCACCCCGGCCACGTCCAGCAGATCCTTGATCGTGATCGGCACGCCCGCCAGAGGCCCCGCCGTCCCATCCGCGTACGCCCGCTCGGCTGCCGCCGCCTGCTCCAGCGCCAGGTCGCCGGTGACCGTCACGAACGCGTTCACCCGCGGTTGCAGGCGCCCGATCCGATCCAGCGCATCACGCGCCACCTCCACCGGCGAGCGTTCGCGTCGGCGGTAGCTCTCGATCAGCCCGGCCACGCTCACGCCAGCACTCCCTCCAGGAACCGCACCGCATTCCCCCACGCCAGCGCGCCGTCCGGCGGCTCACCGGTCGCCGCCAGCACCTCGGCGTAGAACGTCTCCCGCGGCGGCTCCGCCTGGCGGGCCAGCATCGTATCCACGTCACTCGGCTGCTCGGGCAGCAGCGGCAGGTCGATACCGTCACCGAAGAAGCCGCAGAAGTCGGCCCCGAACGCCACGGCCTCGGCGCCGGCCACCGCGGCGATGTGGTCGTGATGCTCGGCCAGGCGGCGGGCCGGCTCCCCCGGTCCCACGAACGCCGGAATCGCGCACAGCCCCACCACCCCTCCCCGCTCGCCCACGCCCGCGAGCACGTCGTCGGCCAGGTTGCGCGGATTCGCGAACACCGCCGCCGCATTCGCGTGCGACGCCAGCAGCGGGCCTCCGTAGCGCTCGAGCGCCAGCTCGCATCCGCGCGGGCTCAGGTGCGACAGGTCGAGCGCCATGCCCAGCTGCCCCATCTCCTCCAGCAGCTCGAACCCGAGCCGGGTGATGCCGGCTCCCGTCTGCTCGGCCAGCCCGTCCGCGAACGCGTTCGCCCGGTTCCACGTCAGCCCGGCCATCCGCACACCCAGCCGGTGCAGGGTGCGGATCATGCCCGGGTCGCGCCCCAGCGCCTCCACGCCCTCGAGCGACAGGATCCCCGCGATGGCGCCGTCGGCGATCGCCTCACGCAGCTCGACCGCCCGCTCCACGATGCGCAGCCGGCCGTCCGAGCGGTCGGCCTCGCGCCGGGCCGCGTCCAGCTGCTGGATCGTGACCCGCAGCGCGGACTCCGGCAGGTGCCTGTCGTCCACGAAGGCCGGCAGCACCTGCACACGCACGCCGGCGGCCTCCAGCATCGGCAGGTGCCGCTGCGCGAACGCGTCGTCGTCACCCAGCTCGCGCCGCTCGAGCACGTCGAGCAGCGCGTCCAGATGCAGATCGGCGATCACGTGTCCGGGGGCTACACCTGGAACACGGACGACGCGGCGACCTTGTCGTGCAGGGCCTGATGGCGGTCATCCCACAGCGGGAACAGCAGGTCCACGATCAGCACGACGGCCAGGAACGTGAAGACGGCGAATGCCAGCCAGCGCAGGAACGCGCGGGGATAGCCGATCGGCCCGCTGCCGCGCACGTCGCGCACCGCGATCCCGAGCGCGCGCTTTCCGAGCGTCTGCCCGGTGCTGCCGTGGGCGATGGTGAAGTAGAGCGCCGAGAACAGCACCACCCCGATGCCCAGCCGCAGCGAGAACACGGAGCCGCCGAGGCTCCCCGGCACCACCGCCAGCACGCCGCCCAGCGCGACTCCCCCCGCCAGCACGACCAGGGCGTCGATCAAGAGCGCCCACCCGCGACGCCACCAGCCGCTCAGCTCCAGCGCCGACGGCGCCAGTGCGGCGGCGGCAAGCTGCCCGGCGCTGCGCCCGTCCGGCCCCACCTCGTCGGCCGACGGCCCGGGCGCCGTGATGATGCACGCCGCCCGGTGCTCGGGCACGTTCGCGCCGTTCGGCCGCTGCAGGCTGGGGTCGATCGCACGGCACGCTTCCTCGGCCACGGGGCAGCGCGGGTGGAACCGGCAGCCCGACGGCACGTGCACCGGGTTCGGCGTCTCTCCCTGCAGGATCTGCGGCACCGTCTGCTCGTTGGGGTCGCGCTTCGGCACCACCGAGATCAGCGCGCGCGTGTACGGATGCTGCGGGTTGCGCACGACCTCCTGGGCCGGCCCCTCCTCCACGATCCGCCCCAGGTACATGACCGCGATCCGGTCCGCGAAGTGGGCGGCCGTCGACAGGTCGTGCGTGATCATGAGGATGCCCATGCCCTCCCTGCGCAGCCCGTCCAGCAGCGACAGGATCCCGGCGCGTACCGACACGTCCAGCATCGAGACCGGCTCGTCGGCCACCAGCAGCTTCGGGTCGAGCACCAGGCTCGCGGCGATCGCAACGCGCTGCCGCTGCCCGCCCGACAGCTCGTGCGGGAAGCGGTCGATGAACAGGTCGGGCGGTGTCAGCCCGGCCCGCTGCAGCGCCTCCAGCACCTTCTGCTCACGCTCCCTCGACGAGCCGCCCAGCTTGTGCACGAGCAGCGGCTCCTCGATCGTGTCGCGCACCCGGAAGCGGGGGTCGAGCGACTCGTAGGGATCCTGGTAGATCATCTGGATCTCCCGCCGCAGCGGACGCATGCCGCCCGCCGACATGCCGGTGATATCGCGCCCGTCGAACCGGATCGACCCGCTCTGGCTCTCGACCATCCTGATCACGGTCTGCGCCGTGCTGGTCTTGCCGCAGCCGGACTCGCCCACCAGCGCCACCATCTCGCCGGGGCCGACCGAGAAGCTGACACCCTCCACCGCATGCACCTGCAGCCGCGGCTGCCGCTTGAGCGTGCCCAAGACGCCGCGCGACACGGGGTAGCGCGTGACGAGGTCGTCGACCTCCAGCAGCGGCCCGGGCTCGGCCGTGGTGCTCATGCCGGCTCCTTCGCGACCACGTGGTCGTTGAGATGGCAGACCGCCTCGTGGCCGGGCGACGTCTCCATCCGGCGCGGCGCGACCGTCGCGCACGGCGAGAAGGCGGAGTCGCAGCGGGGCGCGAACGGGCAACCCACGATCTCGCGGTCGAGCCGCGGCGGCGCCCCGGGGATCGAGGTCACGTCGGCGTCTCCAAGCAGGTCGGGTGTTGCCCCGAACAGCATGCGCGTATAGGGATGCCGGGGGTCGTGGTAGATGCTCGACATGGCGCCCATCTCGACGATCTCGCCGGCGTACATCACCGCCGCCCGATCGCAGACCTGCGCCACGACGGGCAGGTCGTGCGTGACCAGGATCATCGACAGGCCGAGATCGCGGGTCAGCCGCACGAGCAGCTCCAGGATCTGCGCCTGCACCATCACGTCCAGCGCCGTCGTCGGCTCGTCGGCGAGCAGCACCCTGGGCTCACAGGCCAGCGCCAGCGCGATCGCCGCCCGCTGCCGCATGCCGCCCGAGAACTCGTGCGGGTAGTTGTTGACCCGGTCGCCCGAGATGCCCACCAGCTCCAGCAGCTCCTTCGTCTGCCCACGTGCGGCCTTGCCGGTGGCGGTGCCGTGCAGCTCCATCGGCTCCACGATCTGACTGCCGATCGTCTTGACCGGGTTGAAGGCGTTCATCGCCCCCTGGAACACCATCGCGATGTCCTTCCAGCGGTGCGGGCTGACGGTGTCCTCACCCTGGGCCATGATGTTCTCGCCGTCCAGGAAGACGCTGCCGCCGACGGAGGCGCTGGACGGCAGCAGCCCCATCATCGCCAGGATGGTGGTGGTCTTGCCGCATCCGGACTCGCCCACCAGCCCCATCCGCTCGCCCGGCCGCAGGTCGAAGCTGACACCCTGGACGGCGTGCAGCTCGGTGCCGGCGGCGAGGTCGAACCAGACATGCAGGTCCTGGACCGAGAGGAGCGGCTCGCGACGACTCACTCCGAGTCGAGCTTTCCGCCCAGCGGCCGCAGCCGGAACCGCCGCACCGACAGGTGGCCGACCTTGAGACGCGGATTGAGCGCGTCCTCCATCGACTGGCCGACCATCGTGCAGGCGAGGATCACGATCGTCACGCACACGCCCGGCGGCACGATCGCCCACCAGGCCTTGTTCAGCACGGCATTGCCGAGGAACGCGTTCTCGATCAGCCGGCCCCAGGAGATGGCGCTGGGATCGCCGAGGCCGAGGAAGGTGATGTACGTCTCGGCGAACACCGCCAGCGCCACCATCAGCACCGTGTTGGCGATCAGCAGCGGCGCCACCTGCGGCAGCACGTGCTTGAACACCAGCCGGTTGTTGGTCGCCCCCAGCGATCGCGCCCGCTTCACGTACACCCGCTCGCGCACGCTCTTCACCTGCGCACGGATCAGCCGGGCGGTGCTCGTCCAGTAGATGATGCCGATGATGATGATGATGTTCTTGAGGCTGCGCCCGAAGATCGCGGCCATCACGATCATCAGCGGGATGTCGGGGATGACCAGGAAGATGTCCGTGATCCGCATCAGCACCACGTCGATGATGCCGCCGACGAACCCCGAGATCACGCCCACCGCGCCGCCGATCAGCATCGCCACGAGGGCCGCGGCGAACCCGACCTCGAGCGACACGCGGGTGCCCGCGATCAGCAGCGACAGCATGTCCACGCCGCCGTCGTCGGTGCCCAGCCAGTGCGCGGAGCTGGGCGGCGCGTAGACCGGGCCGGTCTTCTCATAGATCGAGTACGGCTCCAGGTAGGAGCCGAAGATCGCGACGAACACGAAGAAGAACAGCACCCCGAGGCCCACCAGCGCCGCCGGCTGGGTGAGGATGGCCGAGCGCATGAAGCCCGGCGTGCGGCGCTCGCCGAGGCCCTCGGCGGACAGCTCCTCGAGCTGTTCCGGCGCAGCCGGAAGCGGATGGTCGATCGTCATGTCGTCACCCGTGGATCGAGCTTGAAGTACAGCAGGTCAGCCAGGAAGTTGAACAGGATCACCGAGATCGTCAGCAGCAGGAACGCGCCCTGCAGGAACGTGTAGTCGCGTTTGTCGATCGCATCGACGATCGCCAGGCCGATGCCCGGGTAGTCGAACACGTACTCGACCGTGATCGCGCCGCCGACGATGAACCCGAGCGACAGCGCGATCAGCGTGACGATCGGCAGCATCGCGTTTCGCAGGCCGTGCTTGCGCACGATCGCGAAGTTGCTGAGGCCCTTGGCCCGCGCCGTCAGCACGTAGTCCTCGCCCAGCGTCTCCAGCATCGCCGAGCGGACGATCAGGGTGTACTCGCCGTAGAGCACCAGTCCCAGCGTCAAGGCCGGCAGGATCATGTGTTCGAGCCGGTCCTTCCAGTAATCGTACGTGGAGGGGTTGCCCAGGATGCCGAGGTCAGGGCTCTGGATGCCGCCATGCGGCAACCCTATCCGGTCGGCCACGAAGTAGACGATCATCAGCCCCAGCCACTGGGTCGGCATCGAGTAGAAGGCCAGGCTCGTCCACAGCGATCCCTTGTCCACCCACGTGCCCCGTCGCCAGGCGGCGACCACCCCCGTCAGCAGCCCGAAGATGATCGAAAAGACGGTGCCCAGCGTCAGCATCAGGAGCGTGTTCTTGAGCGGGTCCCAGAGCAGGCCGCGCACCGGCTGGTGGGAGACGTCAGACAGGCCCAGGTTCCCGTGGGCCAGCTGCTGGAGGTAGACCTTGTACTGGTACCACAGGGACTTGTCCAGGCCCAGATCGTGGCGCAGAGCGGCCTTGAACTGGAGCGTGCAGTGCTGGCAGCGCAGACCGGAAACGGCGTCGCCGGGCAGGGCGCGGAACAGGAGGAAGTTGATCGTGACGGCCACGAACACGGTGAGCAGCGCGAACAGGGTTCGCTTCACCACATAGTCGGCTCGTCCTTCCACTCGTTCCTCTTTTCGTTCCTCGCCCCGCCCGGCGATCCGTTTACTTCAGGTAGGGCTCCGTCATGTAGCCGGAGTTGTAGCCGTTCAGCTCGGGGTGGTACCCGCCCCAGGTGGGCAGGCTCGCGGAGATCGCCTCCTCGTTCACCAGGAATGTGTAGATGTACTGGTCGGAGATCAGCTTGTCCATCTTCGCGACCAGCGTCTTGCGGGCATCCCCAGCCGATATGCCCTCCTGCTTGTACATGGCGTTGTAGGCGGGGTTGTCGTAGCCCTGGTCATTCCACGAGCACCACTGGTCGCGCGTCGCCACCGACAGCTGGAAGTCCGGGTCGGTGTACGAGAACCAGTCCCACAGAGCGATGTCGTAGGTGTCGTAGCCGGTTCCCTTGGCCGCGCTGCAGTTGTTGCCGTACTCGATCGCGGCCGCGGCATCGGAGTCGCCTCCGGCCTGCAGGGTCACCTTCACCCCGGCATTCGCGAAGCCCTCCTGCACGATCGAGAACTCACGGCTGCCGTTGAAGTCGAGGCTGTTCGGCACCATGATCTGGTACTGCATCGGGTGCGCAGGCTGGGCGTACTTGCCGGTGGTGGCCGGCGCGACGCGGATGCCGTCGGCGCCCTTCTTGTAGCCGAGCTGATCGAGCATGGCGTTGCCCTCAGCGCAGTTGAACGTGAGCTTGGAGTCGTCCGGGCTCTGCCAGGCAATGCCGAACGGCCCGATCACGCTCTGGTTGGCGAGCGTGGCGTTCCCCGCGTAGATCACCGAGATGATCTGCTGCCGGTCGACGCACATCGACAGCGCCTTCTTGACCTCCGGATTCAGCAGCTCGCGGTTCTTCGGCTTGCGCGGGTTCGAGTTCCAGGTGATGTTCGTGAACTCGCCGTACTTGTACGACTTGACGGCGAGCCCGCCGCTCTTCTTGACCGCATCGACCGCGGTGTATGGCACCTGGTCGACGGCGTCGATGGTGCCGCCCTGCAGGTCGGCGATCATCGAGTCGGAGTTGGTGTAGTAGACCAGGCCCACGGCCTCGACGTGCGGGGGCGCGCCCCAGTAGCCCGGGTTGGGCTTGAACACGGTCGTGCCCTTCTTCGAGTACTTGGTGATCTGGAAGGGGCCGCCTGACACCAGCGGCAGGTTGTTCTCGGGCCGGAAGGTCTTCAGGTCCTTGCCGTCGCTGCCCACGTACTTGCCCCAGACGTGCTCGGGCAGGATGTACAGCGAGGAGATGTTCGACAGCACCAGGTTCGGGTCGACCGCCGCGTCGTAGTGGAAGATCACCTTGTTGGGGCCGTCGGTGGTTACATTGGTGACGTGGGCGATGGAGTTGGCCACGTTGGCGGTTGCGTCCGACTGGTACTTGACGATCGTGTTCGCCGTCCAGGCCACGTCGGCCGAGGTCAGCGGCTTGCCGTCCGACCACTTGCCGCCCGAGTGGAGCGTGTAGGTGTAGGTCTTGAAGTCGGAGCTGTGCGTCCACGACGTGGCGTAGCTGCCCTCGTAGGTGGTCAGATTGGGAGCCAGCTGCACCAGCTCGGGGTACACCTCGAGGTAGGCGGTGACCGCCTCGGCCTCGATGTAGTTGAACGGGTTCAGCGTGTCGATGTAGTTGGTCGTGCCGATCGTGAACACGCCACCCTGCTTGACGCTTCCGCTGCTTCCGGATGAGCCGCTGCTACCTCCGCAGCCGGCGGCCAGAACCACGGCGGCCAGCGCGGCCGCAGCGAGCAATCTGCGTGATCTCATTGTGTTCCCTCCCTGGTTCCCAGCGCCGGCTCGGCGCCCTCATGATGATCCCTGCCCGGCCGCGGCGTGCGAGCGGCCAGCTCGTCGATGTGAGACGCCACCTCGGACACCGCCTGGTCGAGCCAGATGCGGCCCTTCTCGGCGGTGGCGACGGTGGCGTCGCCGATCACTCCGGACTCCGTCCATCCGCTCCACTGGCCCTTGATCGAAAGCGGGCCGTCGTTCCAGTCCATCCACACGGTGTCGGAGTCCCACTCCGGGATCTCCCGCACCGCCTTGTCCATCTGCACCCGCTCGGGGTGGATCGCGAGGTACAGCGACGTCTCGAGCTCGCAGGCGTGGGCCATGCCGCCGGGCTGGTCGGAATCGCGGGTACGCGCCAGCAGCTCGGCCGACTCGGGCGTCGACAGGTACCAGAACGTCGCCGCGATCACGTCGCGCCGCTCCAGCATCAGGAGCCGCGCGGCCATGTCGACCAGCGGCACGTTCGAGCCGTGCCCGTTCACGAACAGGATGCGGCGGAAGCCGTGGTGGATCAGGCTCTTGCCGATGTCCACCAGGTACTCGACGAACCGCTTCCATTCGATCGTGATCGACCCCGGGAAGTCCATGTGGTGCGGCGTGTAGCCATGCGTGACGGTGGGCAGCAACAGGCTCTGCTCGGGCCGCGCCAGCACCGCCCGCTCGGCCAGCGCCTCAGCGATCACGGCGTCCGTGTCGATCGGCAGGTGGTAGCCGTGGTCCTCCAGCGTGGCCACCGGGATCACGCATACCGGGTCGTCTGCGACGCGCTCGGCCACCTCTGGCCAGGTCAGCTCGGCGTATCGGTGTGTGTGGTCAGTCGAAGGCATAGTGCTGGTGCTCGGACTCGCAGGGATTCCCGCGTCCGAAGGTGATCTCTCTCCTTGTGACGTCAGCGATGCACCAAAAGACAGTCTTGGTCTGCGAGCCGGGCCCGGGATGACGGCAGATCGAATCGGGTGCGTCCCGGTGGTCGCTGATCGCCGCACGCAGCGTCGCGGCCGTTATGGTGCCCGTCGCAAGCCATGAGAGCGCGCGACGATACCGGACGTCCGAGCGGGCTGCATAGTCAACGTCGCCCTCGTACGGCAGCATCCGGTCGCTCACGTAGTGGTTGGTGTGGGCCAGCGTGCCGCGTGCATCCGGCCGGATCAGCTCGGCGTCGGTGGCCGATCCCTCGACCGAGACGACGCCCCCGCCGGCGTGCGCCAGCACGGTGTTGTACGACGATGCGCGGGCCGGATGCAGCGCGGCGGCCACCGCATCCTCGAGCGTGCGGCGGCGCACGATGTCCCGAACGTGCAGCAGGCGGGGTATGCCCGGGCGGTTGTCGTTCGGCGCAACCTCGTTGCCGGTCAGCGACAGGCCGGCCGAGTTGAATCCGACGCTGATCCACGGACCGATGCCGACGGTCAGCAGCACGGGATCGCCGGGGACGCGCCACTCGATGGCGACCAGATCCTCCTCCGCCGAGGCGGACAGGTCGTTCGTATGGGCCACCCAGACGCCGCCGTCGGCACTGGCGGGTGGGCACGCCACGAGGTCGGAACAGCCCCGAGCCGGTTCGGGGGCCGGTGCGTCGTCGAGCTCCTCGATCCCTGCGGCGAACAGCCGTCCCCGCTCGACGCCGGCGGCGTCGGCCACACCGTCCAGCTCCTCGACCAGCCACGGCAGCTCGCGCCGGGTCACCTCGAGGTATGGCTGCGCAGCGGCGACGGTCGCATCGCCGACGGCATCGCAGCGCCGGCGGATCGCACCGGAACAGGCGGCGCCGATCTGCTCGCCCACCCCACGGTGCGTTCCGGCGACGCGCAACAGCTCGAGCGTTCGCGATTGGGCCTGGCGGCGCTGCGGGGGACTCTCTCGGATCCGCCGATTGTCTCCATCCGGCACGGGCGCGTCAACCCCGCGCGCGCTCGGGTGTGATCAACCCCCGGAGGAGGACGCCGGCTTCGGTGCGCGGCTTCCCACCAGCAGCGTGATCGTCGAACCGGGGCCGTAGCTGCCATCCGGCGCGTAGCCGGTGGCCCGCAGCACCGTGCCGCGCGTGCCGTAGGGTGCCCGGTGGATCACGAACCTGACCGGGCCGTGTCGCTGAAACAGCGCCTTCGCCTGGGGCAGCGGCAGGCCGACCACGAGCGGGAAGTCGTACGCGTTGCCGCCGGAGGCGTCCGCGCGCGCCCCCAGCGCCAGTCCGGATGCTCCGACCGCGGCTGTGACCGCCAGCACGACCGCCAGCACGGCCAGGGTGAGGCTGCGCGATACGGCAGCCACGCCCCCGAGGGCCAGCGCGGCCAGCAGGCAGAGCACGGCGAGCACCCAGCCGGCCGGCTGCAGCAGCGCGGCGGCCACCAGCACCGCCGCGGTCGCGGCCACCACGATCGTGACGACGCCGGGTATCGGGCGCGGCCACCGTCCGGTGGCCGGCCGGGACTCGGGATCCGGCTGCGGCACTGCGCTCACGCGGCCACGATAGCCGCCGGCCCGGCGCATGTGTCGCTCCCCGCGGGCCGTGGTATAGATCGGGCGATGGCCTCGCATGCCCGACACGCACCCATCTACCGGCAGGTTGCCGACGAGCTGGCGGCCGAGATCTCATCCGGCGAGCTACCGCCCGGCCACCGGGTGCCCTCGGAGCGGGTGATCGCCGAGCGGCACGGCCTGTCGCGGATGACAGCCCGTCAGGCGGTCGAGCTGCTGGTTCGGCGCGGCCTCGTCTACCGGCGCCCCGGATCGGGTACCTACGTCGCCGCCGCGCGGGTGGAGCACACGCTGCAGTGGTTCGCGGGCTTCAGCGAGCAGATGCGGGCGCAGGGGATCGAGCCGGGCGGGCGCGTCCTGGCCGTCAGGCTGTCCGGGCAGGACGGCTCGGACGCGGGCGTCGCGCTGGAGCTGCCTGAGGGCGAGGCCAGCTGGATGGTTCGCCGTGTGCGCTTCGGAAACGGGGAGCCGCTGCTGGTCGAGGAGTCGCACGTCCCGGCCCGCCTGTTCCCCGACCTGAACCGCCACAACCTGGCTCAGAGCTCCCTCTACGACCTGATGCGGAGCCGCTACGGCGTCGATCCGGTGCGCGCCCACGAGACGATCGAGCCGGCTTCGTGCGAGCAGGACGAGGCCCGCCACCTGGCCACGCGGCCCGGCGCCCCGGCGATCCTGGTGACGCGCACCGCGTACGACAGCGACGACCAGGCGGTGGAGTACGCCCGCGACATCTACCGCGGCGACCGCGCCCGCTTTGTGGTCGACCTGCGGCGCCAGGGACGGACGAGTGGATGAGTAGATGGTTGACTCCACGAGCTGCGTGGCTCTGAAGCTGGTCCAGCCGCCCCTACGACACGATCGCCCTCGAACAGGCCGATCCAGCCTGCCCTACCCGTCCGCGTCTGAACACCTCGTCCTGCGCCCATAGCCACGGATCCCGCGGAATCAACCATCCGCTAGCTCGGTGCGCGCTCGGCGCTGAGCTCGAGCAGCTCAGCGCGGAGCTCGGCCAGCGGCTGGGCGCCCATGTCGCCCTCGCCGCGGCGCCGCACCGAGACCTGGCCGGACTCCAGCTCGCGGTCACCGACGACCAGGATCCGCGGCATCTTCTGCCGCTCGGCCTCCGCGATCTTCTTTCCCACCGACTCGCCGCGCGTGTCCGCCTCGGCCCGCAGGCCGGCCCCGTTCAGCTCGGCCACCACCTCACGGGCGTAGTCGTTGTGACGATCCGCGATCGGGATCACCAGCGCCTGCACCGGCGCCAGCCAGACCGGGAACGCGCCCGCGTAGTGCTCGATCAGGATGCCGATGAAGCGCTCGAACGATCCGAACAGCGCGCGGTGGATCATCGCCGGCGTGTGCTCGGCGTTGTCCTCTCCGGTGTAGGTGATGCCGAAACGCTCAGGCATCTGGAAATCGAGCTGGATCGTGCCCATCTGCCACGGGCGGCCGATCGAGTCGGTCATGTGCAGGTCGATCTTGGGTCCGTAGAACGCGCCGTCACCCTCGTTCAGCTGGTACTCCACCCCGGCCCGCGCGAGCGCCGCGTGCAGCGCCGCCTCGGCCGCGTCCCAGAGCTCGTCCGCGCCGATCCGCTTCTCCGGTCGCGTCGACAGCTCGATCCGGAGATCGAGCTCGAAGATCGCGTAGATCGCCTGCGCCAGCTCCAGGCAGCCGATCACCTCGTCCTCGATCTGCTCGTGGGTGCAGAAGATGTGGGCGTCGTCCTGCGTGATGTGCCGCACCCGCAGCAGGCCGTGCAGGGTGCCGGAGGGCTCGTGCCGATGCACCAGCCCCTGCTCGGCCAGTCGCAACGGCAGGTCGCGGTAGCTGCGGCGGCCGTCGGCGAAGATGTCGACGTGGCCCGGGCAGTTCATCGGCTTGATGCCGAACTCGCCCGCCTCGACCTCGGTGAAGTACATGTGCTCGCGGTAGGCCTCCCAGTGGCCGGAGCGCTTCCAGACCTCGACGTTGTAGAGGATCGGGGTTCGCACCTCCTGGTAGCCGCGCTCGCCGTTCAGCTCGCGCCACAGGGTGGTCAGCTCGTTCCAGATCACCATCCCGCGCGGATGCCAGAACGGCGAGCCCGGCGACACGTCGGAGAAGTGGAACAGGTCGAGCTCACGGCCCAGCCGGCGGTGGTCGCGGAGGCGTGCCTGCTCGAGCCGTTCCAGGTGCTCGTCCAGCGCCGCCTGGTCGAAGAAGGCGGTTCCGTAGATGCGGGTCAGCATCTGGTTGTCGGAGTTGCCGCGCCAGTACGCGCCGGCCGTCGACAGCAGCTTGAACGCCTTGATCGGCTTCGTGCTCTGCAGGTGCGGGCCGCGGCACAGGTCCTCGAACCCGTCCTGCGTGTAGAGGCTGATCTCGCCGTCCGGCAGGTCACGGGCCAGCTCCAGCTTGTACGGCTGCGCCTCCGCCTCGAAGCGCGCCAGGATCTCGGCCTTGTCCACGCCGTCGGTGCGCACGAACGGGTGCTCCTGGGCGAGGATCCGGCGCATCTCCTGCTCGATCCGCTCCAGGTCGTCCGACGAGATCGGCTCGGGGAACTGGAAGTCGTAGTAGAAGCCGTCCGCGATCGCGGGGCCGATCGCCACCTTGGCGTCGGGCCACAGGTGCAGCACCGCCTCGGCCATCACGTGCGCCGTCGAGTGGCGCAGCACGGCCAGCGCCTCCGCATCGCGAGCCGTCAGGATCCGCACGCGGTCGCCCTCGGCCAGCGGCAGCCGCAGGTCACGCACCTCGTCGCCGACGCTCACGGCGACCGCGGCCTGGGCCAGTCGCGGCCCGATCGCGGCGGCCACGTCCAGCCCTGTGGCGCCGTTCTCCAGCTCCAGATCGGTCCCGTCGGGCAGTTCAATGCGCATGGCAGAGAGCATATCGACCGGCGCTGTTAGGCTGGACCCCATGGAGGACCTGGCGATCGTGCTCGCGGCGCTGCTCGTGGTGGCGGTCGTCACGCTCGTGCATCGGGAGCGCCAGCGGCGGCGTGCGCTGGCGCTGCTCGGCCGCCACGGCGACCTGGAGGCGGCGGCCCGGGCGGCCACCCAGGATCGCACCGAGCGCGCCTCGCTGGATGCCGCGCTGGCGCTCCGCGACGCCATCGTGGAGGCGTCGCCCACGCCCGTGATGCTGTTCGACGCGGGCGCGCGCCTGGTGCGCGCCAACAGGGCCACACGGGAGGCCATTCCCGACCTCGAGGTGGGCTCCACCGCCGCCGTCCAGGAGATCGCCACGGCCGTCCACGATGCGTTGGCCGGCCGGCCGCCGCGCCCCTTCGACGTGACCGTCTACGAGCCTGAGCGACGGCGCTTCCACGCCCACCTGCGCACCTACCCCGACCGCGGCACGCGCTGCTGTGTCGTGGTGCTGGCCGACGAGAGCGCCGAGGCCGACTACCGGGACGCGCGGCGGCTGTTCTCGGCCGGCGTGTCGCACGAGCTGCGCACGCCCCTGGCGCGGATGCTGGCACTGGTCGACACGCTGTCGCTGCCGCTGGATGAGGCCGAGCGCGAGCACACCATGGATCAGATGCGCGACGAGATCGACGCGATGCGGGAGCTGATCGAGGACATGATGTTGCTGGCACGGCTGGAGGTCGAGGGGGTGACGGGCGGCGAGCCGGCCGACATCACGGAGGCGGTCGAGGACTGCCTGGAGCGACATGCCGACGCCGCGCAGGCGGCCGGGCTGCGGCTGGCCGGGCACGCCTCCGCCGGAATCGTCACCGCCGTTCCGCGACGGCTGGTGGACGTGATCCTGGACAACCTGCTGGAGAACGCGATCCGCCATGCCGGCGAGGGCGCCGACATCGACGTCACCGCGCGTGGCCTGGCGGGTGCGGTCGAGCTGTCGATCGCCGACACCGGTGCGGGCGTGCCCGCCGAGCACCTGTCGCGTGTGTTCGAGCGCTTCCATCGCGTCGAGGGGTCGCGCGCCGGCCCGGGTACGGGCCTGGGGCTGGCGATCGTCAAGCACATCGCCGAGGCGCACGGCGGACGAGCGGTGATGGAGAGCGTCGAGGGCCACGGCACCACGGTGCGGGTGACGCTGCCCGCGCCCGCGGTGGCGCCTGCCGCCGACGCCGGTCAGACGCCCGGTTTGGGCACCGCGTCGAACCTGTAGCCGACCCCGTAGTGGGTCTGGATGTACGTGTGGCCGGCCGCGCGCCGGTCGATCTTGTCGCGCAGCTTGCGCACGCAGACGTCGACGGTGCGGTCACGGTGGCGGTGCGGGATGCCCCACACCCGTTGCTGCAGCTGGTCGCGCGAGAGCGCGCGGCCGCGCTCGCCGGCCAGCACGTAGAGCAGCCGGAACTCGGTCGGTGTCAGCCCCACGTCCGCCCCCTCCAGGATGGCGGCGTGCAGATCGGGATCGATCACCAGACCCTCGGCCACGATCGTCTCCGAGCCGGCCGCCGCCTTCATGCCCGCACGGCGCAGCACCGCCTCGACCCGCGCGACCAGCTCGCGCATGCCGAACGGCTTGCTCAGGTAGTCGTCGCCGCCGATGCCGAGCGCGTGCACCTTGTCGTGCTCCGAGCCGCGTGCACTGACGATCACGATCGGCGTCTCGATCCCCTCCGCGCGTAGCGTCTCGGTGATCCGCCAGCCGTCGGTGCCGGGCAGCATCAGGTCGATCACGGCCACGTCGGGGCGCTCGTAGCGGAGCTTCGCGATCGCGCGGTCGCCGTCTTCGGCCACCTCGACGTCCATGCCCGCGCGCCGCAGGTGCGTCGCCATGGCGTTGGCGATCACGTGGTCGTCTTCTGCGATCAGGACCCGTGGCATGCGCTGATCGTAGACCCTGGCCCGGACCAGAGATTCGCCGCCCCGGCTTGCCTTTTGTCCACCAGCCAAACGGACCTTCGAGTCACCTCTACAGTCCCTCCGTCTGGGTTCAACCTACTCGGCTGCCCTGGGCGGCGCAGAGGGGAAACTAGAGCAGCGCCACCACCCCGGCAACCCCCATTCCCGCAAACAGCGGAGTTTTTCTTCACCACCTCGCCAGCACCTCGAGGTCGCGCTCGTAGGTGAGCAGCTGCGCGGCCTGCTCGCGGGTCACCCAGCGCAGCTCGTCCACCTCGTCGTTGGGCGCGAATGCGCCCGCCCCGACCTGCATCACGTAGTACCGCACAACCTTGGGAAGGACGGCACCGTGCTTCTCGACCGTGTAGCGGATGACGCCCAGGTCGCGCTCGATGCGGCCGTGGAAGCCGGTCTCCTCACGCACCTCGCGCAGCGCTGCGGTGACGTCGTCCTCGCCCGGTTCGTGTTTGCCCTTGGGCAGCGTCCAGTCGTCGTAGCGCGGGCGATGCACGAGGGCGACGCGCTCGCCGTCGACCAGTATCGCGCCGGCGGCGCGGACGAAGTTGTCAGCGGGTGCGGGCTCCATGTCTGTAGTGCCTGGGCGGAACCTCAGCTGCGGCGCGTGCGCAGGCCCGCCACCCAGAACAGCAGACCAACGAGCCCCACCAGGCCAAGCACCATGCCGGCGAACACCCAGGTGGTACCGCGGTTTCCGCCGACGGCGAACCCGACCGCCAGCATCGCGATCGCAAGCACGCCCAGCGCCTGTGTGACCACGAACGGCCCCGGCAGCCCGACGGGCGTGATCTGCGGGCCGCCCTGCGTGAGCCGGCTGGGGTCGGCCTCGTCCTTGGCGCGGCTGCGCAGAGCCAGCGCGACGATGCCGCCGAAGACGGCGACGAAGTAGACGACCTGCGACCAGAAATCGCCGATCCAATCCACCAGGTAGGTGAACAGCACGATCAGGCCGACCGCGGCAAGCGTGCCCAGTGCGGCAACACCGATCGCGGTCTGCCAGTTGTAGACCTGGCTGGGCTGCGGCTGCGGATCGCTCATCGCCCGAGAGCCTACCGCAGCCGTCCGACCCCGCACGGCGGCCCCGTCACGGCGTCCACGTCAGCGACCGCGGGTCGGCCGCCGGGATCGAGCCGGTCGCCCCGGTCCGCCGGTCGAACACCTTCACCTGATCGTGCAGCGTCACCGCCAGGTAGCGGCCGTCAGGAGACCAGGCGTAGGAGTAGGCGATCGGCGGGGCGCCTGCAGGCACGCCGCCCGGCTGCAGCGACTGCAGCACTTCGCGGCCCCGCCCCTGCTCGTACCAGAACGCGCTGCCGTCGGGTGCCACGGCCAGGTCGAACGACGGCAGGTTTGTGCGGAAGGTGCTCGAGCTGCCGTTCTCGCGGTTCAGCACCAGGACCGCGAACTGGGCATTGGGGTCGGTCGGATCGACCGGCGCCACCGCCACGGCCAGGCCGGACGAGACCGCCGTCAGCGCGGTCACCGCATATCCGTGCCGGGGCCGTCCAGCGGCGATTTCCAACGTCTTGCCGAGCCGGAGCTTGCCGCCGTTCTCATAGATGGAGTGCCCGTCGGAGGTGAGCGTCGTCCCTGTCGGGCTGAACGCCGTGGTGCAGCGGTAGCCCACCGTCTCGCCCCTGCGGAACGGCGCGGATAGGAGCTCGAGCCTGATGCCGTGGCGGCGACCGGACGTACACACCGCCGCGAACCTTGAATCCGCCGACCAGGTCACCAGGCCCACCCGGCCTTGCACCGTCGTTGCATGCAGGCTCTGCATCGACGAGCCGTTCAGCGCGACGACAGGCGCGCGCCCGACTGGCCGGCCCTGTGCCAGCACCACCCTGCCGTTGGGCGACGGCCAGGCCCGGCACTCATGCGACTCGGCGCGCGTGGCCACCAGCGTGCTCATCGTCACCCGCTCCAGCCGGCAGCCGGTGCCGACCCACCACAGCACGCCCCCGGCCCGCCGCATCATGTCTCTGCTGTTGAGCGGCGGCGGATGGATGTCGGTCGGATGAGGCCCCGGCGCCGCGGCCGGCCCCGCCACCGTCGTGCGGGACGGTGCCGCCACCAGCAATACCAGCGCCCCCAGCACCGTGATCAGTGGCACCGCGATCCGCACGGCGCCTCAGCTGATGCCCAGGTACGCCTTTCGCACCTCGTCATTGGTCGCCAGCGCCTCGGCCCTGTCCGACAGCGTCACCCTGCCGGTCTCGAGCACATAGCCGCGGCTGGCGATGCCGAGGGCGATCAGCGCGTTCTGCTCCACCAGCAGAATGGTAGTGCCCTCGCGGTTGATCTCCTGGATGATCTCGAAGATCTTGTCGACCAGGATCGGCGCCAGACCCATCGACGGCTCGTCCAGCAACAGCAGCCTGGGCCGCGACATCAGCGCCCGGCCGATCGAGCACATCTGCTGCTCGCCGCCCGAGAGCGTCCCCGCCTGCTGGCCGCGCCGCTCGCCGAGGCGCGGGAACAGCGAGTAGACGTGCTCGATGTCCTGCTCAATTCCATCCTTGTCCGTGCGGTTGAACGCCCCCATCTCCAGGTTCTCGCGCACGCTCATGCGCGGGAACAGGCGCCGTCCCTCGGGCGAGTGGGCGATCCCCATCTGCACGATCTCGTGCGGCGGCGCGTTCTGGATCTCCTTGCCCGCGAAGCGGATGGTGCCGGCCTTGGCCTTCGTGAGGCCCTGGATCGAACGCAGCGTGGTCGACTTGCCCGCTCCGTTGGCGCCGATCAGGGTCACGATCTCGCCCTCGTTGACGGTGATCGAGAGGCCCTTGACGGCCTCGATGCGGCCGTAGAACGTCCGCACGCCCTCCAGTTCGAGCAGCGCCGGCGGATTCGCGGCGGGCGCCGGTGGCGCCTCGGCGCTCACGAGGTCACCCCGTTTGCGGCCCCGGCACTGCCGGCCGCGCCGCTGCCCAGGTAGGCCTCGATCACGCGGTCATTGGACTGGATCTCGACAGGCGACCCTTCGGCGATCTTCTCGCCGTGGTCGAGCACGGTGATCCGCTCGGACACGCCCATCACGACCTTCATGTCGTGCTCGATCAGCAGGATCGTGAGCCCGCGCTCGTCGCGCAGCTGCGACACGAACCTCGTGAAGTCGGCCGACTCCTGCGGGTTCATGCCCGCGGTCGGCTCGTCCAGCAGGAGCAGCTTCGGCTCGCTGCCAAGCGCGCGCGCCACCTCCAGCCGGCGCTGGTCGCCGTAGGACAGGTTCATCGAGTACTCGTGGTCGACGCGCTCGCTCAGGCCGCAGTAGCGCAGCAGCTCCCGCGCCCGCACGAGCGCATCTCGCTCCTCGCGCCTGATGCCGGGGGTGCGCAGGATGCTGCGGATGAGGCCGCCCTTCAGGCGGCAGTGCATGCCGACCAGCACGTTCTCGACCGAGGTCATGGTCTGGAACAGCCGGATGTTCTGGAACGTGCGGCCCACTCCGAGCTTGGTGATCCGGTGCGGCGGCAGGCCGCCGACGTCACGCCCCGCAAACAGGATCTCGCCCGAGGTCGGCTTGTAGGCCCCGGTCAGCATGTTGAAGAACGTGGTCTTGCCGGCGCCGTTCGGCCCGATCAGGCTCACGATCGAGCGCTCCGGCACCACGAAGTCGATGTCGCTGCAGGCGACCAGGCCGCCGAACTCCTTGCGCGCAGCCCGCGTCTCCAGGATCGCGGCGCCCTTCGGACCAGCCGCGGGGGTCGGTGCCTCTGCCGCCTCGGTGGTCACCCGACCACCACGCCGGCGGCCTCGTGCTCTTCCTTGATCACGTCGAACTCGGCTTTACGTCTGGCACTTGGTATCAGGCCCTGCGGGCGGAACAGCATCATCAGCACGATCAGCAGCCCGAACAGCCCGGCCTCGTACTTGGTGATCTCGATGTTGGTGCCGAAGTTGGAGTTGATCGTGTTGCCGATCGCACCCAGCCCCTGCTGGTTCAGGTACGCCAGGATCGCGGCGCCCAGGCACACGCCCCAGACGTTCCCCATGCCGCCCAGGATCACCATCGCCAACAACAGCGTCGAGATGTAGAGCTTGAAGTTGTCGGGGATGGCGCCGCCCTGGTAGACGCCGTAGAAGCATCCCGCCGCGCCGCCGAAGAACGCGCCCGATGCGTAGGCCCAGGTCTTGACCTGCATCAGCGGCACACCCATCGCGGCCGCCGCTATCTCGTCCTCGCGCAGCGCGACCCATGCCCGTCCCAGCCGCGAATCGCGCAGCCGGATCGAGCAGAACACGGTGATTGCCACCAGCAGCAGCCCTACCCGGTAGAACCAGACGTCCAGGTTGGGGGTGAGCAGGAAGTTGTCGGGCAGGAACGGGAGGATGCCGTGCAGGTACCGGAACCCCATCGGATCGATCGGGGTGATGCCGGCGACGCCGTTGGTGAGGTTGAATCCGGTGCCGAACATGTTGTCGCCGTTGCGCACCACCTGGGGGATGATCTCGCCGAAGCCGAGCGTCACCAGCGCCAGGTAGTCACCGCGCAGACGCAGCGTTGGTAGCCCGATCACCACGCCCGCGGCGGCCGCCATCGCCGCGGCCACCGGCAGCAGCAGCCAGATCGAGATGTGGATGCCGATCGCGTGGGATTGCACGCCCACCGCGCCGAACACGATGCTGTGGCTGGCGAACTGGGTCGATGCGAACCAGCCCGCCACATAGCTGCCGATCGCGTAGAAGGCGACGTAGCCGAGGTCGAGCAGGCCGGCGTACCCGACCACCATGTTCAGGCCCACCGCCATGCACACGAACACGGTTATCGTCACCGCGGTGCTCAGCGTCGGGATCAGCTGGCTGGTGCCGAGCGACGTGTAGTACTCGGGGTAGAGCACGACCAGGGGCACGATGATGATCGGGATGATCGCGCGCCGTGCCCAGCGCGGTATCGGAAGCTTGTCGATCATGCTCTGTCGGCCTCGGGCTGCCCCAGCAGCCCCTGTGGCCGGAACACGAGGATCAGGATCAGGATCGAGAACACGATCGAGGTCGTCCACTGCTCACCCGGCGCGTGCCAGGACAGGCCCTCGTTGAATGCCTGGATCAACCCGATGATGAGCGCGCCCAGCGTGGCTCCCGTGAGGTTGCCGATGCCGCCCAGCACGGCGGCCGTGAAGGCCAGTAGCCCGATCTGGCCGAGGTCGTAACGGGTGGTCGTGATCTCGAGCACGTAGAGGGTGCCGCCCGCACCGGCCAGGATGCCGGCCAGCGCGAACGTGAACGAGATCGTGCGGTCGACGTTGACGCCCATCATGCGGGCGGCGTCCATGTCCTGGGCCACGGCCCGCATGGCCTTGCCCTGGCGGGTGCGCCGCACCACGAAGGTGAGCGCCAGCAGCAGCGGGATCGTCGCCAGGATCACGATCAGCGACTTCGCCGGCCAGTCGAGGAACAGGATGTTGCTGGGCAGGATCGCGCCCACCCCGGTGTAGTTCGGCCCGTAGAAGAACTGGGCCGCGTTGCTGAGGATGTACGAGATGCCGAGGGTGGTGATCAGCGGCGCCAGCCGCGGCGCATTCCGCAGCCGCCGCAGAGCCACGCGTTCGATGGTCGGGTTGAGGATGCCGCAGAAGATCATCGCTCCCAGCATCGCCCCCAGCACGCCCAGGAACGTGACGATGCCCGACTGGCTGCCGTCCAGCCCCAGGTGGGTGCCCGCGATCGTGACGGTGATCATCGTGCCCCACATGAACACGTCGCCGTGGGCGAAGTTGATCAGCTCGATGATGCCGTAGACCAGGGTGTAGCCGAGCGCCACCAGCGCGTACAGGGCGCCGTTCGTGAGGCCGATCAGCAGCACCGACCCGAACTGGCCGGGCCCGTAGACGAAGTTCACCGCCAGCCAGAACACGAGCAGGGCCAGCAGCGAGATGGTGACCGCTCGGTTGAGCAGCCCCGTGATACGAGGGAGCACCGCCAGGACAGGCCGTCGCGCGGTGTGCGTGTCGGTTGCCATGGCGGCGCTCCCTCGCTCTTTCGATCAGCCGCCGCTGCCGGTGATCTTGGCCACCAGAGCCGGATCAGGATTGACGACCTGGTAGGTGTCGAACTCCCCGGACTTCGAGTTGCCAATACCGATCGTGAACTGCTGCTGACCGATGATGTCACCCTGGCTACCGATCTGGAACGTCCCCAGGATGCCGTTGGTGATCTTCATCCCGAACACGTTCTTGGTGACCGACGCCCGCGTGCCGTCAGATGCGGCGATCGCGTTCAGCAGCACCTGTGCGGTCTGTGCGGCGTAGGCGGTGTACGGCTGCACCGTGGTGACGCCGTACTTGGCCTTGAACTGGTCGATGAACGTCTTGCCGGCGCCGACCAGCTTGTCGGCCGGAACGCCCGCATTGCTGACGTACATGCCCTGGCCGGCCGCTCCTGCCGAGCCCGAACCGGTCAGCGTCGAGCTGATGAAGAAGCCGTCAGGCGCGATCAGCTTGACACCGGTGTTCGCTCCCAGCACGGCAACCTTGTCCTTGATCAGCTGGCCACCGTTCGAGCAGATCAGGCCACCCAGGAAGATCGCGCCCGGGTTGGCCGCCTTGATCTTCTGCATCAGGGCCTGGTAGTTGGCGGCCTTGGGATCCCACGAGTCACGCCCGACGACCTTGATGCCGAGCTGCGTCGCCGCCTTCTGGAAGAAGTCGGCCACACCGACGCCGTAGGACTCCTTGTCGTCGAGCACGTACACGCTCTTGACGCCCAGCTTCTGCGCCAGGGTTGCGTCCACCGCGCCCTGCGAGTTGTCCACCGCGACCACGCGAGCGTAGTTGCGGATGCCGCTCGGGTAGTACTTCTCGGGCTCGCCCGGCTCACCGCTCGGCTGCGTCAGCCCGAGGTTGGTGTTGGCGCCGCTGATCTCGACCAGTCCGACCCGGTTCAGGATCGGCACCTCGAGCTTGGCGCACGGTGAGTTCAGCGTGCCCAGCACGCCGATCACGCTGGGATCGCGAATGTAGGCATTCGCATTCGAGCTGCAGGTCGCCGGATCGTAGGCACCCGCCTGGGCCGTCGAGTCGTCACAGTCCTGGTACTGGACCGTGTACTTGCCGGCCTTGTACTTGTTCTGGGCCAGCACCATGTTGATGGCCTCAGACATCTGGTCGGTCTGGATCTTGTTGGAACCCTGCCGCGGCAGGTCGGACACGATCGTGAACTGGCCGCTGCCCTGTGGTGAGTGGCAGGTGGAGATGTTGACAGGGGCGCCCGCGTTCGCGCCACCACCGCCGCTTGAGCTGCTACTGCTGCTTCCGCAGCCGGCAGCTACTGCCAGTGCAAGGACTGCAACGATCGGTATGGCTCGGAATCGAACCGTCCCCATCACGTTCCTCCATCGTCGGGAGTTTGGTGTTCCGGGCCGGTCTGGCACCCGTTCGCCGTTTGGCGACTGTGGTATTTACCATTCCTAAACACGTAGTACAAGCCTGACGGGCGATTCGGACGACACAATGCGAACAGCAAAACTGAAGACGGTGCTCCTGGCCGTGGCACTGGTTCTCGCCACCGCGGCCTGTGGAAGCAGCCGCGCAGACACCGTTCCAAGCGACCATACGGCATTAGCGAGCTGTCCGTCGGCTCGCGCCGCCGGTTGGCAGCGGTGGGCAAACCGCGTGCACATGACTGTGTTCTGCCCCACATGGCTTCCCATTTACATCGACGGCGTGATCGGGGGCGACCTCAACACGGCGGCATCGCCGGGCCGCTTCTGGCAGCTGCACTTCGTCTGGCGGTCCGACGACTTCAGCCAGCTGATCCACATCGTGTTCGAGGGCTATGCCCCCGGCACGTGGCCGCACCGGTGCGGCGGGGCGCCCTGCTACGGCGGACGCGACGGCACCGAGACGCTGGGAGGTCACAAGGTCACGTGGTACACGCGCAACCGCGGCTCCAGCACCGGGCACATCGCCGCGGTCTTCCGCGACGGCGGCAACACGTACGTGGTCAGCCTGCACGTGATCGACCCCTACACGGCGGCCACGGCGAAGGCGACCGTGGCTCGGATCGTGACCGGGCTCGTGCCCGTACCGCCCGCCGGGGTCTGACTTCCGCGTGGGTCGTTTGTCATGACGACGCTTAGGCGCCGTGGCTGAAGAAGACGCTCTACAGCGCGCGCGGCGGGAAGGCTGCCACTGTCGGGCAGTCCTCCCTTCAGGCACTGCGTCGTTCGCCGCCGCCGGCGGCTATCGCGACAGAAATTCGACCAGCGGAAACGCCCGATGCCGCCGCGGCGGCACCAGGAAGCTCTGCCTATGCGTCGTCGTCAGCACCGAGTTGAACCCCTGGCCGGGGTCGCGCGGCGCCAGCGGCAGCCGCCGGCCGCCCGGCAGCACCCCGTCCATGGCCAGCCGGTTGCGGTGGAAGTCGTCGCTGGTGGGGTTGAACACCACGAAGTGCAGGCCGGCCCGGGCCTCGGGGCTGAGCCCGTCGCGGCCCGGGTCCGCGCTCCAGTAGAACGGGTTGTCGAGCGTGTTGAAGTCGGCCCGGATCGGCACCGCCGTGCCTTTCACATAGGTGGTGCCGTCGCGCCCCACCACGTCCGCCGCCAGCCGTGACGTCTGCTGGATGGCCGGGCTGTGGCCGATGCGCGCGTACCGCGAGGCATCCTTGCGGATCGCGGCCACGGTGGGCACGTCGTCCTTGCCCTGGCTGACGGTGAGCGTCCCCTCGGGCACGTTCCGGGTGGGGCCGAACACGGTGGCGGCCCGCTGGCCGTGATCGAAGGTCAGAAACCAGGATGCCAGGTCCTCGAAGATGTGTGAGACGTGCATCGTCGTGCCCTGACGGAAGTAGCCCGCCGGGCCGCCGTCGGAGTAGCCCAGCGTCTCGATGTTCGCAATCCGCTCGGGCCCCAGCGAGGCCTTCTGCGTGGACGTGAACCCCAGGAACAGCTCGGCCTGCTCCGGGATCAGGTCGGCACCAGGGACGCCTGCTGCCACCGCCAGCTTGTGCGGCAGCCCCTCGCCGCCGTCGAAGCCGCCGCCCACGAAGCCGCGACGGATGCTGGTCGGCTGCCACACGTCGAGGTTTCCGACCAGCCGCTCGTGGGCGTCGTGGATGTGCGCCGGGTTGTCGCTTCGCAGCAGCAGCACGGCGTCGTTCTGCTCCAGCAGCATGGCGTTCGTGTCGCTCGGGAAGCGGATCGCGTCCAGCAGCACCGAGACCGGGTGCCCGGCCGCCTGGGAGGCACGGCGATCGACCGGAACGTGGTCACGCGCCGCCGCCGCAACCGGGCCGTTGAAGTACGGCAGCCCCCACCCCACGGTCACGCCGAGGCCGGCCGGTGTGGACGCGTAGTCCTGGTCGAGGCCTGCCAGCGCCTGGGCCAGCCGGCGCTGTGCGTTGAGCAGGTCGGCGGGGCCGCCGGCCGGCAGCCGGAACGTGACGATCTCGTGGTGCAGCGGCGGCACCACCACCTCGACGTTGTTGTCGGTGACGACTCGCAGCCCGCCCAGCACGTGCTGCTCGGGCGGCCGCGCCGTGACCACCGGCCGGCTCGGTGCGCGGCCGGCACGCTCGGCCAGCTCGTAGATGCCGACCGCGGCCAGGGTGGTCGCGCCGGCGCCGGCCAGCAGCTGCCTCCGCGTCAGCTCCACGGTCAGGCGGCCGGCTCGACCACGACCAGGTGCGTCAGGATCCGCCGCAGGTCGGCGTTGACGGTGTCGTAGGTGAGCGGAGCGGCGACGTGCTGGCTGGCCGTGTACAGGGTCCCGGCATGGCGCCAGGCGTAGACCAGGTGCCACTGGTCGGCACCCTGGTTGACCGTGTACAGCGTCGCCGTGATCGGCCCGGCGTGAATCGTCCCGTGGGGGTCGGCGAAGCACGGCACGCGGTGACTGACCTGCTTACCCGACCCGGCGTCGGTGACCACGCAGGTGGGGATGGTGGTGCGGCCCGGGTACGCGCGCAGGTTCACGTGCACCTCGCCGGTCTGGGCCTCGACCCAGATCCAGCTGGCCAGGTAGCTCTTGTCCTTCGATACCGACAGGACGGCGTTGTCGGCGGCGCCGGTCTCGTTCTTGTCGATCCGCCCCACCAGCGGGTTGGGCAGCCAGGCCGGGCAGTAGACGTCGGTGTCGATGCGGTTGGCCAGCGTCTGCCAGCCGAGTTTCAGGGCCGCCGGGCACCTGGGCTTGCTGGTGGTGGCCGCGTCGGCGCCGCCCTGGCCGCAGCCGCTGGAGGCAAGCGCCAGCAAGACCACGAGCAGTGGCGCGACGGCTGACGATCTCATCCAGGTACGTGCCAAGGCGATCCGGTGAATGGTACGACATCACCGCCCACCGTCCCGCAGGCGGCGCCACATCAGTCCGCGACGGCGCCCGCCCCCGGCAGGGATGCCTCTGCCGTCGACGGCTCGTCGTCCAGATGCACCTCCACCCCGGCGCACTCGATCAGCAGCGGATCGTGGGTGGCGCAGACCACCGCCAGCGACCCGCCGGCCGCCGCGTCGGCCAGAAGCGCCGCCACCGACTCGGCGTTCGCCTGGTCGAGCCGGGATGTCGGCTCGTCAACCAGCAGCAGGTCGGCTTCTGCAGCCAGCGCACGGGCGATCGCCAGACGCTGACGCTCGCCGGCCGAGAGCCGGGCGGCTCGCTGGTCGCTGCGCGGGCCCAGACCCACCCGCGACAGCGATTCGCGGGCACGGTCGACGGCGGCAGCGCCCGTGACACCACGCAGGCCGAGTGTGAAGGTGACGTTCTCCTCGGCGCTGAGGAACCCGACCAGCCCGGGCTCCTGGCCGACGTAGGCAACGCTGGAGCGCCGCAGGCCGGCGAGGCCGTCGCGATCCAGCCGTGAGAGCGGCTGACCCAGCACCAGCACCTCCCCGGCATCGGGCCGCTCCAGGCCGGCCAGCATCGCCAGCATGGTGCTCTTGCCGGAGCCCGAGCGGCCGATCACGGCGGTCATCGCGCCGCGGCGGAACTCGGCGTCGTACCCCGCGAACAGCGACCGCGTGCCGAACGCCTTCGTCACCTGCAGCAGCGCCGCCACCGGCTCCGATCCCGCGGTCGCGGCGGCCGGCGGCGCCGGCTGCTCCTGCGGCACGAACGTGCCCGGCGCCGGCCGCAGCACCACGCCGTCGCCCTCCTGGTCGGCCTGGACGTGCGACGTGATGCCGAGGCCGGCACGGAGGTGCTCCGGCAGGTGCACCCAGCCGCCGTGCCCCACCACCAGCATCGCCCGGCCGTCGCGCCACTCCTCGCTCAGCCGGCCGTCGCGGATGCGGACGGTGCGGTCGGCGATCCGCGTGGCACCGTGGTCGTGGCTGACGATCACCGCGGTGGTGCCTTGATCGCGCACCAGCTCCCGGATCAGCTCGTAGACGGTGTCGCCGTTTCGCCGGTCGAGCTCACCGGACGGCTCGTCGGCCAGCAGCAGCTGCGGCCGGTGCGCCAGCGCCGCGCACACCGCCACCCGCTGCTGCTCGCCACCCGAGAGCTGGCCGGGCAGCATCGTGGCGGCGCGCTCGAGGCCGACCGCGGCCAGCAGCTCGGCTGCGCGGTCGCGCCGCTGCGACCGCTGCTCGCCGCGCAGCGCAAGCTGCAGCCCGATGATCTCCTCGCAGCGCAGGTCGGGAGGCAGGGCCCGCGTGTAGTGCTGGTCGATCATGCCCAGCCTGCGGGCGCGGTAGTCGGCGGCGGCGCGGCCGCGCAGGCTGCCGATGTCCAGCCCGTAGACGTTGGCGGTGCCGGCCGATAACGGCTCGAGCGCAGCCAGGATTCGCAGCAGGGTGCTCTTGCCCGCCCCGCTCGGCCCCAGCACGACGACGATCTCGCCCTCCTCCACCGACAGCGTCAGCCCCTGCAGCGCGGCGGCATCGCCCTCCGCCGTGCGATGGATGCGAAACACGTCGCGGACGTCGATCGCCCGGCTCACGGCGCCTCCCCCGTGGCCCGCTGCGGCAGGTCGGCCGAGAACGCCGCCCTGGTCGACAGCGCCACCGCCAGCGCCGCACACCAGCAGGAAGACGACCAGCCCGGCCAGCACGACCGGCCAGGCCAGGTGGCGCTCGAGCGGCGGAACCGGAACCGTGGCCGACGCGGTCACCTGCACCAGGCCGACCGTGGCCGTCGAGAGCACCACACCGATCACCACCGCCACCACCAGCCCCACCGCGGTCACGATCGCCGCGCGCAGCCGCAGCTGGCTGCGCAGCGTGGGCGGGCCGACGCCCTGCGCCTCCAGGTCGAACAGCGCCACCCGGTCGTCGCGCACAGCGGCGGCCACCGACAGCAGCAGCGCCGCCAGCGAGAGCAGCAGCGCCAGCACGGCGGCGCCCTCCAGCACCAGCCGGATGCCGCGCGACAGCGGGTCGCTGCGCATGGTCGCGAGCACGACCGCGTGGGAGCTGCGGGTCATGCTGTCGTACGGCGGCCGCGTGACCTGGGCGTTGAGTGCCGCCACCCGGTCGGCGTTGCGGGCGCGCAGCCACATCTCTGACGGCACCGCCGAGCCGGGATCGTCGGCGTTGAGCGCGGTTGCCAGCAGCGTCTCGTCGGCCGCCGCGAAGCTGCCCGATACGGTCGGAAAGCGTCTTCCCACGGCCACCACGCGCCCGGGCACGCTGATGCCGGCGAACGTCAGGCGCACCAGGCCGCCGACGGCGGCGCGGGCCAGGTCGGGGCTCACCATCACCGGCACCGGCCGGCCGTCGCTGGGCTGGACGGGCCGCAAGAGCGGGTGCGTGGCGCCCGTGATCACGAACCGCACCGGCGCGCCGGGACCGCCGGCCACCAGCCCGCCGCGGCCGATCCATCCTGACCAGTCGGTGACACGCGCAGCGCCCAGCGTCAGCGGGCCGAGCAGCACGCTGCCCTTGATGCCGGAGGCCGCCCCGCCCTCTCCCTGCTGATGGATTGCGATCTTGGAGTCGGCGGCCGTGCGGTCGATCGAGATCGCCACCAGCCGCGACCCCGCCAGACGCGACGGCAGCCGTCGCTGCAGCCGCGAGTGGCCCACCCGAGCGGCTCCCAGGGGCAGGCTCACGAAGGACTGGCGATCGGTCTGCAGCACCAGCGCCGTGGTCACGGGCGAGCCGGTCACATCCACCACCAGGCGCAGCAGACCCGATCCGTTCAGCAACGGCCCGCGCATCGACACGTTGCCGGCCGGGGTCAGGCGCCGTGCCAGGGTGGCCTGGCTGACGGTGGACGTATCGCTGCGCCAGCGCAGGGCGGTGATGTCCTGCGCCGGCAGCGCCAGCGCGGTGATGTCGACCGGCCGTGTCCCGGTCGCAGCGGCCGTGGCGCTCAGCCGCAGCACCGGCATGGCGACGGTGCCGCCGGCAAGCCGTTGGTACTGCCCCAGGGAGGCGGCATCCAGCGGCCGCACCAGCTCCGGGCCCTCCGCCAGCGTGACGTCGGCGGGCACCGCGAAGTCGGCCTGGTCGCTCTGGCCGGCGCGCAGCGTCTGGCCGTAGGCGGTGGCGAAGAAGCCGAGGCCGAGCGCCACGGCCAGGAATGCCGCGGCAATCGCTGCCGGCAGCGGCTCCCGCGCCACCGACACGACCGCGATCCGCACCGCCGCCGAGGCCCCGCGCACACGCCGCTCCACCAGCCGCATGGCCGGGCCCAGGAGCCGCGCCACCGCCACGCCGGCCACCAGCGCCACCAGCAAGGGCAGCAGCGGCAGCAAGGGGTCGGAGCCGGCGTCCGTGGTGGTGCCGATGCTGGTGGCACCGCGCGCTGCCGCCAGCACCAGTGCGGCCAGCCCGGCCACGGCCACCGCATCGGCCAGCACGCCGCCGTAGCGGGTCGGCCCGTCGGGCAGGAGCAGCACCACGACGACCAGCAGCACCGACACCAGCAGTGCCGCCAGGCCGAGCAGCACCGCCTGCCCGGTCAGCAGCGAGTGCGACATCACCGCGCCCGCAGGAAGGCCCGCAGCGTTGCACACGGCCACGCCGATCACGATCCCGGCCAGTGCGCCCGCCACCACGCCGAGCAGGGCGATCCAGCCGCCCTCGGCCAGCGCGAACAGCCAGACCTGGCCGCGGCGCGCGCCCCGGCGCTCCAGCCGCCGGCGCTCCGACACCGCGTCGCCGCGCAGCGCGTTCGCGGCCAGCACCACGAACGCCAGCAGCAGCGTGGCCACCTCGCCGCCGACCAGCGTGAGCCGGGCCCCCGCCGTGTCGCTGCGGTCGGTGGCGTCGATGAGTGCCTGGTCGGGCGCCGAGATGCTCCACTGGCTGAAGCCGGAGCTGAGGCCGGTCAGCGCCCGCGCCTCGCGTCCCAGCAGCGAGCCGATGTCCCAGCTGTGCACCCGGTTGGGGTCGATCGGGCGCGTCCAGGAATACGTGCGGTAGATCGGTGCCAGCCCGGGCAGCTGCGAGACCGCCTCCACGTCGCCCGACACCAGCGTGGCCGGCGGGGTGCGGTGGCCCGCGCTGACGCCGAGGTCGGTGAGCGACCCGAACGGCAGCGCCGAGGTGAGCCGGCCCGTGCCGACCCGCACGAGGCGCGTGGACCCGGCGGCGGCGACCGGCATCGGCGCGCCCGCCACCTGCACCACCTCGCAGCGGCTGGGGGTGCAGCTGCGGGGCAGCCGGCCGCTGGTCAGCGTCACCCAGCTGCCGATGTCGTTGACGCCCGTGACCACGGCGATGCGGCTGTTCTCAAAGCGCGTCTCGCGATACAGCACCGTGCGCACGGCCGGGCCCGGTGCCAGCTGCGCGAGCGCACGGGTCGCGGGCGGATCGACCGCCCGGTAGCCGCCCGCCGGCGCCCCGCTCCACAGCACCCGCATCGCCCGCTGGTCGATCGGCACGCCGGCCAGGGCGCGCTGCACGCTCAGCTCCGACGAGACGCGTCCGCCGACGATGGTCGCGGCCAGCATGGCGGTCGCGGCGGCGATGCCGAGCGCCGCCAGCAGCCCGCGCTGCGGCCGGCGGCGGATCCGCGCCGCGGCCACCGAGATCGGCGCCAGCAGGGCTGTGACAACGCGGGCCATCGACCGATGGTAGTCCCGGCGCTGGCTGTGCAGAGGTGCCCGCGACCGGGTAATGTCGCGCCCGCCAATGGCCGACCCCGACCTGCACGTTTTCTGGCACGACGACGCGCTGCTGCACGATACGGGCTCAGGTGTGTTCGAGAGCCCGCCCTCGCCGCTGATCGAGGTGTCGGAGCTGCACCCCGAAAACGACGTGCGGATCCGTAACATCCGCTCCTGCCTGCGCGAGGGGCCGATCGCGCCGCGGCTGGCCTGGCGGGACGGCCGCCACGCGACGATCCCCGAGCTGGAGATGCTCCACGACGCCGCCTACGTGGAGGAGGTGCGCGAGTTCTGCGAGGCCGGCGGCGGCCTTTTGGGCGGCCACACGGTCGTTTCCACCGGCACCTGGCCGGCGGCGCTGTCGTCGGCCGGTACCGCGATCGCCGCGGTGGAGGCGGTGCTGGACGGCGACTGCCTCCGCAGCTACGCGCTTGTGCGCCCTCCCGGCCACCATGCGCAACCGGCCCGCACCGACGGCTACTGCATGTTCTCGAACACTGCGCTGGCGGCCGAGACGGCGCTGCGGCGCGGGGTCGAGCGGGTGGCGATCATCGACTGGGACGTCCACCACGGCAACGGCACTCAGGAGTGCTTCTATGACCGCGGCGACGTGCTCAGCTGCTCGCTGCACATGCCGCACGGCTCATGGGGGCCGGCGCACCCCCAGACCGGATCGACGCTCGAGGCCGGGATCGGCGACGGCGCCGGGTACAACGTCAACATCGAGCTGGCCTATGGCAGCGGCGACGCGGCCTACGCATCCGCCATGCAACGTGTGGTGTTCCCGATCCTCGATCACTTCCGGCCGGGCCTGATCCTGATCGCGGCCGGGCAGGATGCCAGCCAGTTCGACCCCAACGGGCGCCAGTGCCTGAGCATGGACGGGTTCCGGCGGCTGGGCGAGCTGGCCCGGGAGCTGGCCGACCGACACTGCGACGGCCGCCTGGCGCTGATCCAGGAGGGCGGCTACGGCCGCTCCTACTCCGCGCTGTGCATGCACGCCACGCTCGAGGGCGTCCTCGCCACCGGCACGCTGCTCGAGGACCCGATGGGCTACCTGCCCGACGACGAGACCCGCGGCGACGCGGGCATCGCCGCCGCCCACGGATCGATGCGGCGCTACTGGCGCGATCTGACGTGGAACCGGTGGTGCGACCGCTGGTGGCGAGTGATCGCTCGTGGCTGACCGGCTTCATGACGGAGCGCTGGGGCGCCCCGGTGGCGGCCGGCGGCGGGCGGCTGCACCGGCTTGACGACCTGCCCGGCTTCGCGGCCGTCTCCGCAGACGGCACGGTGGCCGGTGTCGTCACCTACCTGATCGAGGCAGACTCCTGCGAGGTGGTCTCGATCGACGCGGTCGTCCAGGGCGAGGGCGTCGGCACGGCGCTGCTGGAGGCCGCATGCGAGGCGGCCGTCGCAGCCGGCTGCCGGCTCATGCACGTGATCACCACCAACGACAACGTGGACGCGCTCCGCTTCTACCAGCGCCGCGGATTCGTGCTGTCCGCGCTGCGGCCGGGAGCGGTCGACGAGTCCCGCCGTATGAAGCCGCAGATCCCGCTGGTGGGCGCGCACGGCATCCCCATCCGCGACGAGCTGGTGCTGGTGCGGGAGCTACCCTGAGGGCATGAGACGACGAGCACCGAGGACGTCCGAGTGCGCCCGTGCGCTGTGGCTGCTGGGGCTGCAGCCGCCGGTCGATCCGGATGAGCTCGCCGCAGCCTGGAAGCGCCGCGTCGCGCGGGCGCACCCAGACCTGCACGCCGTGTCCGAGCAGCGCAGCGAGGCCGCGACCGTGCTGACGCGTGCGCTGAACGACGCCCGGGACACGGTGCAGGGCTGGATCGCGAGCGGGCGCGAGTGGCCGCAGCCCGCCATGGGCGGACGCACCGTGCCGGCTCAGCCCGCCCCACAGCCGGAGCCGGACCCACCAGCGGCCGCGGTCTGCAAGCACACCGGCCTGCGGGCCGGCGACCGCGTGCGCACCTGGCCTTACGACGGCGATCCGGTGGCGGTACGCGGCACCGAGGTGGAGGCAGGCGCAGGCACCGTCTGGGTGCTCCTGGCCGACGGCTCGGCCACCGCTTCGCACCGCGTGCGGCTGGCTGCGTACGGCTGCCCCGTCTGCGGCGCATGCGAGGGTCCGGTCGACGGCGCCGTCGTCACGCGCCCCTGCAGCGATTGCCTCCGCGACCTGCGCAGGCTGGAGCAGCGGGCGGCGGAGGGCGCCCGCATCCGCACGGCGATCGAGGCTCGTTCGGAGGCGGGCCGCGCCACCGCCCGCTCCCTCGACAGCGCTTGGCTGGGCGAGCGCGCCGCCGAGCGCGGGCGCTGGGCTCGGCGCCTGCGGCTGGCCTCGCCCGAGGATCTGCACGCGGCCCTGCTGGGCGCGTTCACGCGCGCATTCGAGCGCTGGGCGGCCTAAGCCGGCGCGAAAGCGTCCTCGCGCCCCAGCAGGCTGGCGTCGACCGACAGCTTGCGGGCCGGCCGCCAGGCCATGAGCGCAGAGGGCACCCCCAGCGCGATGTCGCGCAGGATGGTGGCGGCCCCGACCTGCGTCTGCACGGTGGTGCCGAAGCAGCCGCAGTCGATCGACAGCCCGCGCGCCCAGGCCTGAGCCTCGGCCACCAGGAAGATCACCATCAGCACGCAGGCCAGGATCGCCGTCGGCCGCACCATCGCGCCCACCAGCAGGTAGCCGCCGATAGCGACCTCGACCAGCGGCAGGCCGTAGCTGAAGGGCGACACCAGGCTGTGCGGCAGCACCTGGTAGGCGGCGACCTGCGCACGGAACCCGTCCAGATCGGAGAGCTTGGTGATGCCGGCGAACAGCCAGATGGCCGCCGCCGTGAGCCGCACCGCCAGCCCCACCCAGGGCAGCAGCTCGCGTTTACGCACCAGCGGCCGCCTGATCCAGCTCCTGCTTCAGCTTGGCCGTCGGCTGCTCGCTGTCCGAGGCCCAGTGCACGGTGCCGTCCGGCGCGACCACGTAGAACGTGGGATAGCCCTGGATGTGGTAGGCGACGGTGGTCGGCCCCGGGTTCTGGGGCGAATGCCAGCTGCCGACCTGCGGCCCGGGGTCGAGCAGGGCCGGGTACGGGAGCCCGAAGTAGCGGTGGAACGCGTACACGCTGGGCGCCCCCTCGCTGTCGGCGTTGATCGAAACCATCTGCTCGCGGGACGTGTCCAGACGTCTTGTACAGGCCCTGCAGGTGCGGCGCCTCGGCCTGGCAATGCGGGCAGGAGGTGGCGAAGAACTCGATCAGCAGCGCCTTGCCCGCGTAGTCGCTGAGCGACACGGTGTCACCCTGCGGCGTCTTCAACGAGAACGCTGGCGCCGCGGTGCCGGGCTTGAGCAGGGTGCCGTTGGTGGGTGCGGGCGCGTCGGACGCGCTCTTGCCCTCGATCTCCCCCACGCCCGGGATCAGCTGCGGATGGAACCCGACCTTCGCGGCCGCCACGCGCAGCGACTTGGGCGCGTTCAGATCGGCGGCCGTGGGCTTGGCCGGCCCGGGCGCGGAGGGCGCCTGGTTGAGCCGGTTCAGCACCGCAACCATCGCAACGATCGCCAGCACCAACGCGCCGGTCGCAAGCCACATGTTGCGCTGCAGCTGTCGTTTCTCCTGCGGGTCGCGCTGGGCGCGAGCTCGTTGAGCCTTGTCCACCGATATCTCCTGGTTGCCTGATCACATGGTAGTCAGCGTCGCGCTTGAATCGACCGCTGGCGCTGGAAGTTGAGTCCCGACGAGGACTTCGGCCCGCTCAGCCGATCAGCCGCTGGCGGATCGCGAGCGCCACCGCCTGCGTGCGGGTGTCCGCGTCAAGCTTGCGCATGGCGTTTCGCACGTGGGTGCGGACGGTCTCGGTGGAGAGGTACAGCTTGGCCGCGATCTCGCGGTTCGACTCGCCGTCGGCCAGCATCGCCAGGATCTCGCGCTCGCGGCCCGGAAAGACCCGGGAGCTGGCCGATCCCGCGGCCGCGCAGCAGATCGGCGCTGAGCGACGGGTCGAGGTAGGCACCGCCCTCGGCAACGATCCGCACGCCCCGCACCATCTCGGCCGGGGTGGCGTCCTTGACCATGAAGCCGCGGGCGCCGGCCTCCAGACCGTCGGTCAGCAGGTGGTGCTCGCCGAACGCCGTGAACATCATCACGCCCACCTTCGGATCGGCGTCCAGCACCCGGCGCGTGGCCGCAAAGCCGCCGCCCATGTCGCCGTCCAGCTGCAGGTCCATGACCACGACATCCGGCTTGCGGCGGTCGGCCATGCTCACGGCCGACTCCACGTTGGTGGCCTCCCCGACGACGGTGATCCCGATCTCGGCATCGAGGATGGCCTTGATGCCGGAGCGGGTTGCCGTGTGGTCATCGACCACCAGCACTCGGATTTCGGACGCCTCAGCCACAACGGCTGGCATCATCGCACGGAGATCCGCGCGGCGACAGAAATCGGTCGGCGGCCGGCGCGTCCACCGCCAATCCGGCCACGGACGCGGGCAGTGAGTTTGGTCGGCGCACCTGGCGGGTACGGGGTCACCTCTTCGATGAGATCGGAGTGATCGCAATGGCCAAGTTCGTAACGATCGGGTACGGAGATCGAAATGGATACGACCAGACCGCGGCCGCAGTGCGGGACGCGGCTCACAAACACGACGCCTGGCTCGAGGCACACGGCGCGGTCATGGGTGTCGCAGGTACGCCGGTGCAGGTGCGAAACCACGACGACGCGGGAGTGAGCACCACCGCTGGAGCGTTCCTGAGGTCGGAGTTGCCGATCGCCGGGTTCGCACTGATCGAAGCCGCCAGCGTCGAGGAAGCGGTGGCTCGTGTCTCTGGCACTCCCTGCGCCGTGGCGCACGGAGTCGTGGAAGTGTGGCCCCTGGAGTCGTCCTAGGAGTCGAGTTCCACGCCGTGCAGGGCGGCAGCGGCCTTTGTGATTCGTGCCCCGCGGCGGGCGGGGTGACCGGACTATCCTTCGGTATGCCAGCCCACCGGCGGAACCCCCTCCCCCCGGCCGTCTGGTGGGTTGGTGGGATGCCTGCCTGTTCTGCGATCGCGGCTGCGTTTCGGGGTCAACGACCCTGCTCGGCCTCCGCGCCCACCCATCGCGTGGCTCCAAGGGCCCAATCGGACGTTACGCGCAAATACCAGTTCGAGCGGCTATGCGCCGCCCATCCAGCCGCCCTGCGTCTGCCCCATCTGCCCGGCGCCGGAGGGCACCGACCCAAAGCTCGGTATCCCGGGACGCTGCTCACCACTCTCCTCGAGGGGGGTGCGGTTGCCCGGAGGCGTCAGCCGACGGCCCACCGCTCGCGCACGCCGTGTTATCGCCTTCCAACGAGCATGTGCCATGTCTCTCATGATACGGACATCGAGGGCTCTTGCCTAATGCCCCTCGACTGCAAAGAGGATCTCGGCGAGTTTCCCGGCGGTCTGCTTGCGCGACCGGTCGAGCTGCAGTTCGCAGAGCACCTGAACCCAGCTCGTCGGTTTCGCGCTCGCTTGAGCGGCTCGCTCGAGGGCTGCCCGGTGCGCCTCGAGGGACGTGCCTCCCACGGCATCCGCGACCGACGCTCGGGTGCCCCAGCGTACGCCTATGTCACATGACAGCCGTGTCTAGGACTCAATGGGGCTCAGTGCCGCTGGAAACCGTGGCTCGCCGCTGTCAGGTAGTCGCGGCAGGTGCTTCTCGTGCCCGCACGTCTCGCATACGGTGTACATAGGTGGCGACGATCATCGAACCCCTGCACTTGCAGCGCGTGCAGTATGATCGCTGCATGCCGTTGCGGGGATGGGTCTCAGCGCTGCTGATCACCGGAACGGTAGCGGCGTGCGGTGACTCCTCGTCCGGCACCCCAGGACTGAGCGTGATGGCAGACGACGAGCACCTTGTTGCGGTCGCATACCACGAGTTTTCACTCGCACAAAGGGCGTGCGTCAAGAAGGCACAGTCCGGCGAGATAACGAAAGAAGCGGACTTGAAGGAATGCCTCGACTCCGGATTCTCGGCGTCCGGGCTGGCACGAAGGATCGAGGCGCTGCGACTCCAGTTCGTCACCATCGGACAGGCCGGCTCGGATGCCTGCAAGACGAAGGCCAATGCCTTGGCCGGTCTTGTCCAGACCGAGAAGGCTGCGCTACTCAAACTTCACCAGGACTTGGTGAACGGCGACGTAAACGCCTACAACAGCGATCTAGAGCGCGCCGAGGCGACCGCCGGGAGCGAAGGCGTCCAGGCGCTGCTTAAGGCATGCCGCTAGATCGGCCGCAACGACCAATAGGCCCCGTTACCCGGCGGGCGGTCGAGAGTTGTTTGGGTGGGCCGATGAAGTTTGATCCGGCTGGACGTTAGGTCGGTCAGGCCAAATGAACTGGGCTGGCGGGACATCGCGGCGAGGAGGGCGCGCCAGGTTCGCAAGGGGTTTCCCCGACGCCTTCGCAGACATGGTGGCCTACCGTCAGAGCCATGCAGCGGTTTTCACTCACGGGCTGGAAGGGTTGGGGCATATGCATTCTTCGGGGTGTCGCCGAGGTGTTGGTTCTTTGTGCCCTCGCTGGCTGCGCGCCGCCCGACGGATCCGACGCGTACCCTGGATCGAACGACACACGTCGGATCAATCTTCGGGCCAGCGAAATCAATACCGGCTGGCAGCAGTACCAGCCTGGGGCTGACGCGTGCCTGTCGGGTGTACGTAGGATGGCGGTTCCTGAGGAGGCCCTCGGACCGTGCATCTCGGCGGTGGTCCAATCGTCTGGGTTTGCGGCAGCGGTCAGCGGTCTGCGCCGCCAGGTCGAGGAGACTCGAGATCATCTCGGCGCCGGCAACTGCCGCTCGTCGCTGGACTACCTTGCGACCGGGCTCGCGGTGGTCTCTCGCGCAATCGAGAAGCTCGAGCAAGACGCTGACGCGGCTCGTTCCTCCGCCTACCGGGTGGACACCGCAACCATTACGCGAGCGTGGAAAACCGCGGTCAGGTTGGAATTCGCCATGACCGACAAGTGCGGAAACTGAGACGTGTGCCTGTGAGCACTCGCCAACGCGGAAATAGTAGGTAGCGTCGCTCGAAGCCACCCGATCGGCAGAGGCGCCAACTTCAAGCAGGCCGCACCGTGCGTTCCTGAAGTGTATTGAAGTTAGGCGAGCGCGGTGCAGATGTTGAGGCTGTTCGGTATCCGACTGACTGACGTGACGGTTCCGTCGGCGGAGTTCTGATAGACGACGCGGCCAGTGTAGATGAAGATTCCCGGCCCACCGGCGTCGGCTGCGCTTGAGAGCGTGATCAGGATGCGGCCCATGCTGATCACGGTGCTGGTTCCGTCGTCATGGAAAATCACGCGTAGTGGGCCGCTGGCTTTGAACGCGTGTGAAACGCCCGTATCCAGGTTGGTGACTCGCTGGGTGAGCGTCCCGGTGATTAGAATTTGTCCGTTGGAAAACTCGTGCAAAAGGCTCTTGTCTTCGGTCGTCACGATTCGCAACGGATAGGAACACAACGTGCCGGCCGGCCACGTCACGTCAGGGCCTGGTGGCAGTGGGATCGGCCGTGACGCGTTTGCGGCTGTTGCTGTGGTGCACACAGCGGCAAGAGCAGCGACCGTTGCGACGACGAGTACATGTACGCGCATGGCGGTTCCCTTTCCGTCCGACGCAGGAGCAGATCCGCACCGTGTCACTGCCTGAAGTAACTGTCAAGTCCGGCAGTGTACGAACTTGTCTGCAGAGGACTGCAGAGGAGGCCATTTCGAACCACCAATACATCTATCCACGCTGCCGCGTGCCAATGGAATGAGACGATCCGCATGTTCAGGCTAGGTTCAACCGGCGGGCCATCACGCCCATCGACGGCTCGTGACAAGCGGAGACGGCGCGCCGAGAGCCAGAGCAGCCTGCGTGCAACATCGATGCTCGTGGGCGTGGGCAAAGATGCGACGGGGCCGGGCCGGCCAGCATTCCCGCAGAAAGGCGCTGACCGGCCAGGGCTTCGACGTGGACTATGCGAGTGCGGCGCATACGTCGAGCTTGACGTGTGCGCGCTGGATCTCTTGGAACGAGCCGTCTGGGTTGAACCGCAGCATTTCACGTCCGGAGAACTGCAAGAACTCTGGGTTGCCCGTGATGCTCGTGCCCGCCGGGAATGGTTGCAGTCCCAGGCCGCGGCCGGTCAGGATGAGGGATCCGTCAGTTTGCGGCACCAGCGTGGCCGGGCCGGAGGAGTTCACAACGATCGACTGTTCCGGATCGCTCGCATTCGTGAGCCGATCCTTGACTGTTCCGGTGATCAGCTGTGTGCCGGTTGAGAATGTCGTGATTTTCTCGCGGTTCACTAGGACATCGACCTGGACGGTGAACGAGCAGATCCCCTCGACGGTGAACGATTGTGGAAGCTGCACTGGTTCTCGGATTGGTGGGGTGGCGTATGCGGGCGCAGCGAACACAGCGGCGAGCAGTGCGGCGAGCGCGATAAGGACTGTCGTCTTCATAACTCACTCCATTCCTGTTGAGCCAGACCGAACACAGCAGGCCTGACCGCACGCCCACGAAGCGCGCACGTATGCGCGGCGATTCCCATTGATGCCCTCCCCAGGGTTAGTGGAGCGATCCGACCGCTTTCGGTCGCCGGATCTGGTCCCACCTATATCAAGTTGTGAGGCGTATTACAAGCAGGCAAAGCGTGCGTTACGGTCTACACGACCGGTTCGACGGCAGTGGGTCTACAACAGAACACGGCAGATCAGTCGATCGACGCAAACTGGTATACGACGCGAGCACCGTTTGGGCTCCGCGCGTTTTACATGGCGCCTCAATTTGCTCACCAGTGTTCGCGCACGCGCGGCTGTTTCTCACCGTCGGAGAGGTCGTTCCAGGACGGCTCCATCGAGAGCGAGACGTGCACTTCGGTTCTGCCGCCTTCTCCCCAAAGCAAGAACTCAAAGCACCGATCGAGAATCCTGGCTGTTTTGGTCAATGTGTCGTGAAGCTGGATAAGCGATCAGGCGCTGGACTGTGTGGTCAACCCCTCCAAACTAGTCGGGTGTGCACAAAATGTGCGCATCCAGCGAGCCACGACGGCTTCGCCAGGCGGCCCCACTTGCGTAGAGCCACCTGGTTGTGCCGTTTCTTGGAGGTGGGCGGTACTGGGCTCGAACCAGTGACCCCCAGCTTGTCGAGCTGGTGCTCTCCCAACTGAGCTAACCGCCCGCTGCCGCATGGTTAAGCCAAACCGGCTCGACCATTCGGGTGGGATCCGGATTCTACAAGGTGGCGGGCTCGGGCCTGCTGCGAGGCGCCATACACGCGGCGTGGGCTGCGGGACCGGCCGAAATCGGATAGCGGCCCACGCCGAGGCGGTCGGTAGGATGCTGCCCCCGTGAGTTCCCCGACCTCGAGATCGCTCATGCGTGCGCTGGTTGGCCCGGGTGGAGGCGAGTTCCGGCGTTTCTGGCTGGCAACCGCCATCAGCGTGCTGGGCACCTGGATGGCCGCGATCGCCCTGGCCATCCGGATGTTCGACATGACCGGCTCACCGGGCTGGGTGTCTGCGCTGCTGTTCGCCGAGTTCACGCCGGTGGTGCTGATCGGGTTCCTGGTCGGAGACCGGCTGAACCGGCTGCGTGTGCGGCGCAGCCTGGTGATCTGCGACATCGGCAGCGCCGCGGTGTTCGGAGCGCTGGCGATGATCTCGACGCCCTGGGCGGTGGTCGCCCTGGCCGCGCTGGGTGGCGTCGGGGTCGGCGTGTTCCGGCCGCTGGCCACGGCCGCCGTGCCGATGCTGGTGGCAGACGACGACCTCGAGGCCGCAAACGGGGCGCTCGGCTCCGTCGACCACACGATGACGTTCCTGGGCGAGCTGGTCGGCGGCTTCCTGGTCGCCACCGTCGGCGCCGACCTGGCGCTGGGCCTGAACAGCGCCTCGTTCCTGGTCTCCGCGCTCCTGGTCTCGAGCTGCGGGGCGCTGGCCGGCGCCGGGCGCGAGCCGGCCTCCGCTCAGCCCAAATCCCGCATAGCCACCGGGTTTGCGCGCGCCACGCTGGCACGTATCCACGGCTCGCCGGTGCTGTTTCAGATCGCGATCGGCTGGACGATCACCACCTTCGTGATCGGCGTGGTGCTGGCGGTGCAGGTGCCGCTGCTGCGCGGGACGTTCCATGCCTCGCCGACCGTGGTCGGCCTGCTGCTGGGCCTGGATGCGCTGGGCCTGGTTGCGGGCAGCGTGGTGGCGGGATCGCGGCGATTCGGGCGGGCCGCCTACCCGCTGGCGCTGGCCGGGATCGGTGGCTGCGCCATGATCGTCGGCGCCGCGCCGAACATCGCGCTGGCGGCGTTCGGATTCACGCTGCTGGGCGTGTTCAACGGGTTCGCGCTGGTGATCAACCGCACGCGCGTCGTCCGCGACACCGAGCCGGCCGAGCGGGCGGGGGTGATCTCGTTCCTGATCGCGCTCAGTGCCACGGGGCAGGCCGCGGGAACCATCTGCGGCGGCGTGATGGCAACGGTGGTCTCGGAGCGCTGGGCGTTCGTCGTGTTCGGGGTGCTGGCGCTGCTGGTGGCCGCCCCGGCCGCGCTGATGGTGGGGCCGCGCACCGACTGGAACCTGCAGCCCTCTCCATGGCAGGCGAAACGCAAACGGCGCGGATAATTCGTCGCTTGCCAAATCCTTACGATCAGATCATCACCCATTTGCAATCCCGGCCTAGAACGAGTGACAGGGCACGATGGGTCAATCAGCATGAAACACCAGACTCGATGGGCACTCTGCGCACTGGCGTGCGTTGCTCCCGTGGCCATCCCGATGGTCGCCGCCACACCGGCGAACGCGGCCCGGATCCACGGTCAGCACGTACGGCTGTTGCACATGGGCGACCACGGCCCGCTCGTGGGGAAGCTGCAACACCTCCTGAAGCTGCCGGTTGACGGCATCTTCGGGCGGCACACGCGGCGCGCCGTGAAGCAGTTCCAGCGCCGGCATCACCTGCTGGTGGACGGCCAAGTCGGCCCGCACACATGGAACGCTTTGCTTCGGCACCGTCACACGGCGGCACGGTCACGGCGCGCTCACGGCGACGGCATCCTGCGGTTGGGGGACCGCAGGCCTGCCGTGGCCCGTGTCCAGCGGATGCTGCACATCCGGGTCAACAGCCTGTACGACCACCGCACATGGCTGGCGGTGCGGCGGTTCCAGCGCCGGCACCACCTGCTGGTGGACGGGGAGGTCGGGCCTCAGACGATGCTGGCGCTGCACCGGGCATCGCGTAGCGGGAGCGGGACGCGGCACCGGTCCCACCATGCGACGCTCGGGACACGGCTGGTGCGGGTGGCCAGGCGCTACGTGGGCATCCGCTACCGCTGGGGCGGCGAGTCGCCCAGCCGCGGCTTCGACTGCTCCGGCCTCGTCCAGTACTCGTTCGCGCAGCTGGGCGTGTCGGTGCCCCGCGTCACGTACGACCAGTGGCACGCCGGCAGGCACATCAGCCGCAGCCACCTGCGCCGCGGCGACCTGGTGTTCTTCCACCATCTCGGCCACGTCGGCATCTTCCTGGGCCACGGCTGGTTCCTGCACGCGCCGCGCACCGGCGAGCGCATCCATGCATCGTCGATGGGGAACGGCTGGTACGACCGGCACTATGACGGTGCCGTGCGCATCGCCTGAGCCGGCTCAGATCTTGGTCAGCGGCGCGTAGCCCAGCACCAGCCGGCGCTCAGAGCGGTCTTCGCGGAAGCGCACCGTGACGGTGCCGTCACCGGACAGCGCGGTGACCACGCCCTCTCCCAGCGTGGCATGCGCCACCTCGTCGCCCAGCGAGAGATCGATCCGCGGCAGCTCCGGCGCATCGAACGCCCGCCGCGGCGTGCCCGTGACGGTGGTACCGCCTGCGCCGGACGCCGACCAGGCCGGCGCCTGCCGCTCCCACTCGATGCCCTCCGATGGAAGCTCCTCCAGGAACCGCGACGAGCGGTTGAACCCGCGCGCGCCGAAGATGGTGCGGGCTCGGGCGTAGGTGAGGGTGAGCGTGCGCCGCGCGCGGGTCATGCCCACGTAGCAGAGCCGGCGCTCCTCGCCCTCGTTGCCCTCGTCCAGCGAGCGCTGGTGCGGGAACAGCCCCTCCTCCAGCCCGATCATGAACACGACCGGGAACTCCAGGCCCTTGGCGTTGTGCAGCGTCATCAGCGTGACCCGGCCGCGATCCTCGTCGATGGCGTCCTGATCGGTGTACAACGAGATCTCCTGCAGGAACGCGGACATCCGTGACGACTCCTCCACCTGCTCGCCGCGCTGGTCGAACTCGCGGGCCACGCCCACCAGCTCGCGCAGGTTCTCGAGCCGGCCCTGGGACTCGATCGTGCGCTCCGCCTCGAGCATCTCGGCGTAGCCGCTCTCCAGCAGCACCCGCTCCATCAGATCGCCCACCGGGGCGGAATCGGCTCCGTCGCGGAGCTCCTCGATCAGCTCCCGGAAGCGCGTCACGCTGGAGGCGGCGGCCGCGCCCAGCGGCGCCGCCTCCACGTCCAGCATGGCGTCCCACAGCGTCACGCCCAGCGCTCGCGAATGCGCGCTCAGACGGTCGAGGGAGGTGTTGCCGATGCCGCGCCGGGGCTGGTTCACGATCCGCCGCAGCGACACCTCGTCGGAAGGGTTGTCCAGCACCTGCAGGTAGGCGATCAGGTCCTTCACCTCGGCCCGCTCGTAGAACTTGGGGCCGCCCACCACCCGGTAGTCGATGCCCTGGCGGGTGAGCAGATCCTCCAGCACCCGCGACTGGGCGTTCATGCGGTAGAAGACCGCGATCTCACTGGGGTTGGCGCCGTCGTCGAGCGCCGACTGGATGCGGCCGGCCACGTACCGGGCCTCGGCGTGCTCGTCCTCGGCCTCAACCACCCGCACCACGTCGCCGGCGCCCAGTTCCGACCAGAGCCGCTTCGGCTTGCGATCGCGATTGTGCTCGATCACGCTGTTCGCGGCGTCCAGGATCGTCTGGGTGGAGCGGTAGTTCTGCTCGAGCGCGATCACGACGGCGTTCGGGAAGTCCTGCTCGAACTCGCTGATGTTGCGGATGTCGGCGCCCCGGAAGGCGTAGATCGACTGATCCTGGTCGCCCACCACCGCCAGGTTGCGGTGCTTCTCGGCCAGGATCGAGACCAGCTTGAACTGGGCGTGGTTGGTGTCCTGGTACTCGTCGACCATCACGTAGCGGAAGGCCTGCTGCCAGTGCCGCCGGGCCTCGGGCACCCGCTCGAGCAGCAGCACTGTCTTCATGATCAGGTCGTCGAAGTCCATCGCGTTGGCCTCCGACAGCCGCCGCTCGTAGAGGTCGTAGACCGAGGCCACCGCCTCCTCGAAGAAGCCGCCCACCTGCTCCTGGTACAGCTCGGCGGTCAGCAGCCGATCCTTGGCATGGGAGATGGCGCCGTGCACGGCCCGCGGCACGAACCGCTTGGGATCCTTCCCGAGGTCCTCGATGCAGCTCTTCACCAGCCGCACCTGGTCGGCCTGGTCGTAGATCGTGAAGTTCGACCGGTACCCGATCAGCTCGGCGTCACGGCGCAGCATGCGGCCGCAGGCGGAGTGAAACGTCATCACCCACATGCGGGCGGCGATGCGGCCGCCCACCAGCTGCTGCACGCGCTCCTTCATCTCGGTCGCGGCGCGGTTGGTGAAGGTGATCGCAAGCACCTCGGTGGGCGAGGCCAGGTCCTGGTCGATCAGATGCGCGATGCGGTGCGTCAGCACGCGCGTCTTGCCGGAACCGGCGCCTGCCACCACCAGCAGCGGGCCCTCCGTGCACAGCACCGCCTCGCGCTGCTGGGGATTCAGGGCCTCCAGCGTGGCCGCGGGCGCCGCCATCAGCCGGCGCTCGTTTCGGGTGCTGCGGCGGCTGAAGCGAGGGTCACAAAGGGATTCTAGTTGGCGCCCCGGGGGCACCGGGCGGGCGCGTCCCCGACGCCCGCCCGGCACGCCCGCTACCCCACCCGCACCGTCACGCTGCGACTGGTGCCGGTCGCGTTGCGGCTGGTGGCGGCCGCCACCACGCGGAACACGTAGCGACCACTCACGCGCGGCAGCAGGGTCGCCGTGAACCGCGAACGGGCGCTGAGGTGCGGCTTGGAGACCGTCACCCATCCCCGCCTGGTCAGCAGCTGCACCCGCACGGTTGCGCCTGCGTGGGCCGGCTGCACGCTGCCCGACAGGTGAATCGTGTCGCCGCGGTGCACCCGCGACCGAGCTGCCGACAGAGTCACGCGCTGTGCTACGACGACGGTGCGGGCGTCGGTCTCGGCGCCGGTCTCCACGAGCACCACCCGGTACTCGGTGGTGGTGCGAGGACGCACGGTCCAGGTCACGTCGCCACCTGCGTCGGTCACCCGCACGCCCGCGTCGGAGAACCCGTCCTGACCGGCCGGTCGGCTCTCCAGCCGCAGGCTGGTACCGACCAGCGGACTGCCGTTGGCGGTAGCCCGGTAGCGCAGCCGCGCCGAGCCGCCGAACGTTATGTGCGACGGGACAGACAGCGCCGACAGCGCCACCCGGGCCGGATCGGCCACGGCGAACTGCCACATGACCGGGCCGGCCACGTTGCCGGACGTGTCTGCGACCGTGACGGCGACCGTGTGCACGCCTGCGCCGAGATTCCCCGGCGCATAGACGAAGCGGCCGGAAGCGAAGCTGCCCCAGGATGTGACGTCGGAGCCGTCGACGGTCACCTGGAGGGTGTCGTCGTCGACGCCCGTGCCCTCGTCGCTGACCGCAAACCCGATCGGCGTCGCCCCCACCACCGTGGATCCTGGCAGCGGGCTGCGCTGGGCGATCACGGGCGGCGTCTCGTCACGAACCTGGAACGACCAGGTGAGCGGCGCGGACACGTTCCCCGATCGGTCGGTGGCACGCGCGGAGACGCTGTGGCTGCCGAAGCCGAGCGGATCCGACGGCACGTAGCCGAAGCGGCCGCCCGCCAGCACACCGCGGGCGGTCACGTCGCGGCCGTCCACGGTCAGCGAGATCGTGGCGGGATCCAGCCCGATGCCCGCGTCGGAGACGGCGAACGAGATGGCCGGGGTGCGGTCGGCGCCGGCGGAGCCGTCATCGGGACGCACATCACCCAGCACCGGCGGCGTGGTGTCCACCACGTCGAAGCCCCACTGCTGCGGCGCCATCGCGTTGCCGTAGCGGTCGGACACGGAAACGCTGATCGTGTGGTGCCCGTATGCCAGGTCGGCCGCCGGGACGAAGCCGAAGTGGCCGTCGATCAGCGTGCCGAACGGTGCCACGTCCGACCCGTCGAGCAGCACGTGCAGCGTCGCCGGATCGACGCCGCTGCCATCGTCGGTGAGCGTGAAGGCCAGCGGCGGGCGGCGCAGCTCGCTGCCGCTGCCGGCCAGCGGTGCGGCACCGCTCAACGCCGGGGCGACGGCATCCACCACCCGGAACGTCCAGAACCCGTCGCGGTGGTTGCCGGCCTGATCGGTGGCGCTCCAGGTGACCGTGTGCGCGCCGAAGGCCAGGTCGGCCTGTGGCTGATAGAACGCATCCGCGCCACTGACGGCCATGGGCTGGCCGTCCACCCACGCCTGGAAGTCGGATAGGCCGCTGGGGCCGGGATCGACGGAGAAGCTGACCACCGGCTGTCGTTGGGTGGTGTCGGCCGGTGCCGTCGCCATGGCGGTGGGCGCGTGGCTGTCGACGCGGGTCGTGAACGGCACCTCCACCGCCTCGCCGGCGGCGTCGGCCACCCTCACCACGAGGTCGTGGCTGCCGTCCGTCAGGTGCGACGGCGTCAGGCAGAGATCGTGCATGTAGCTGGGGTCGCCGGGCTGCGGCACGGCGGCGATGGCCAGCGCGTGGGAGTCCAGCACGGAGGCCAGGTTGTCGCGAAGCTGGGACGAGGCGACGCCGGAGCCGGCGTCGGTTGCCGACACGGTGGCGCAGACGGCCTGCGCCTGGTTCAGCCACTGCCCGGAGGCAAGCGGGCCGGTCACGGTCGCGACCGGCGCCGTGTCGTCGCGGAGCATGGCGTCGATTGACACAACCCTCAGGTTGTTCGACCACTTGTTGCTGAACGAGTGGTCGGCAAGGCTGGTCAGGAACAGGCCGACGGCGCTGTTTCCGGCCGGGATCTTCCAGATGGCGGTGCCGTCGTCGGAGGCCGTGTGCAGCTGCGGCTGCGAGGCGTAGGCGAAGTTGCGCAGGCGCGCCTTCATGAACACGCGGGTATCAGCCGTGGTCGCGTAGTTGACCGTGACTGACCCCGAGGCGATCGAGGTCGTGGGAGGCCCCTCCCACGACCAGAAGGCCAGGTCGCCGGCCTTGACGTCGCCACGGGCGAACAGGCGCAGCGAGGTCGGCACCGGCACGTCGGCGTCGGCGCAGGGTCCCGGCCGGCTGGTGAAGGAGCAGCCCCAGAAGCCGGGGTCATGGGTCAGGGTCCAGCCATCGGTGCTCTTGGAGGTGTCCATGGCCATGTGGTAGGTGCCGGCCAGCGCGGGCGGCGCGATCGCAAGCGGCGCGGCCAGCGCGGCGGCAGAGCAGAGCATCAGGAGCAGTCGTTTCACGGAGCCGGGGTCCTTTCAGGGCGAAGCGGGTTGACCGCCCAATGGTGGTGCCGGGTGCCGTCACGGATCCAGACACGACCGTCGCCGAAGCGGTGACGAACCTGTCACGACTGCCGTGACAGATGGCCCGGCGGGACTACCCTGCGGCCCGTGGATGCGGTCATCTTTGCGGAGGACGCGCTCGCCCCCGGCGATCGCCTGTGGCGCGACGCCGTGGAGCACCTGGCCCGCAAGCTCGGCCGGGTCACGCCGCTCGATCCTGCCACGGTGTCTGACGACCGCTGCCTGGCGCTGCCGCAGCTGGAGGCATGGGCCGGCAGCGAGGTGTCGAGCTGGCGGCTGGAGCTGGCCCGCTTCTACGAGGAGCACATCCCCGTCTACGTGCGCCCCGACCCCGCGCTCAGCGGCGCGGTGCGCCAGATGTCGGCGGCCGGCGTGCGGATCGCCGCCTGGTCACCCGGGCCGCCCGAGGTGGGCGCGATCGTGAGCCACTTCCTGGGGCTGTCACGGAGGTTCGAGCTGGAGCGGGTCGAGGCCAGCCACAGCGGTCCGGTCAACCTGATCGAGGAGATGGGGCTGGAGCCCCAGGCGGCCCTGGTGGTGTCGGCCTCGCCGCACGTGATCGCCGAGGCCAAGCACGCCGGTGCCGCCACCGCCGCCGCCGTCTGGACGGGTGGATCGCGCGACGATCTGCTGGCCGTGCTGCCCAGCTATCTGGCCGAGACGCCCCACGAGCTGCCCGCGCTCGTCGCCGGCTGATCAGTCGATCGAAACGCCCTGCTCGGCCACCGCGACCACCTGCGCCGAGGCACCGCTGAGCCCGGCGAGACGCTCGGCGGCGTCCTGCTCCGACCCCGGCAGGCACCACACGAGCACGCTCGGGCCGGCGCCTGACAGGGTCGCTCCCAGCACGGCGTGGTCGCCGGCGACCCGCTCACGCACCGCGGACAGCAGCGGCGCCAGCGGAGCCCGGTAGGGCTCGTGCAGCCGGTCGTCGAGCGCGTCGCGGAGCAGATCGGCATCCCCAGACCCCAGCGCCGCCACCAGCAGGGCCGCGCGCGCGACGGTGTGCACTGCGTCGGCGCGCGGAACCTGGTCGGGCAGCACCGCCCGCGCCTGGGCGGTCGACAGGCGCCGGTCCGGTACCACCGTCACGAACCCGGCCTCCGGGACGCCGAAGCCGATCGCGGACACCCCGGCGGCGCCGGTCCAGGCCAGGGTGAGACCGCCGTTCAGCGCTGCCGCGACGTTGTCGGGGTGCCCCTCGAGCTCGGTCGCCAGCCCCAGCAGGTCGCGCGGCGGCCGGTCGTGCCAGGCATCGGCGGCCACCAGGCCGGCCACGATCGTGGCAGCGCTCGAGCCCAGGCCGCGCGCGAACGGCACCGCGTTGTGCATGTCGAAGGACAGCCCGGCCGGGTCGCCGCCGGCGGCGGCGAACGCGCGCAGGAACAGGTTGTCCGGGCCTGCCGGAGCCTCCCCGGCCCCCTCCCCGGCGACCGTCACCTGGATCGCGGTTCCCGTGGCCGCGCTGATCTCGACCCGGTTTCGGATGTCCAGCGCGAGCGCCAGGCAGTCAAACCCCGGGCCCAGATTGGCGGACGAGGCCGGCGCGCTCACGACCAGCGCGTCAGACAAGCGCCGGCTCCTCGGCGAACGCCAGCTCTTCGAGCCGCTCGACCGCCGGCGGACAGCGCATGATCTCGGCACCCTCCTGCCCGGCCGTGTCGGGATCCTTCAGCCCGTGGCCGGTGAGCACGCAGACCACGCGCGCGCCCGGCTCCACCAGCCCATCGCGAGCCGCCTCCAGCAACGCCGCCACCGATGCCGCCGAGGCCGGCTCGCAGAACACGCCCTCCTCCTGCGCCAGCAGCCGGTAGGCGGCCAGGATGCCCTCGTCGGGGATGGCGCGGATGCCGCCGCGCGACTGCTCGACCGCCTCCAGTGCCTGATCCAGCCGGGCCGGGTTCCCGATCCGGATCGCGGTCGCGACCGTGGTCGGGTTGGGCACCGGCGCGCGGGTCACCAGCGGCGCCGCGCCGGCCGCCTGGCCCGCGAGCATCCGGGGTGCCACCCCGGACTCACCGAATCCCTTCCAGTAGGCGGTGATGTTTCCGCCGTTTCCGACCGGCAGGGCCAGCCAGTCGGGCGCGCCGCCCAGCTGCTCGATCACCTCGAAGGCGGCGGTCTTCTGACCCTCCAGCCGGTGGGGGTTGATCGAGTTGAGCAGCGCCATCGGGCGGCGCTCAACCAGCTCTCGCACCAGGCGCAGGGCATCGTCGAAGCTGCCCTGCACGGCGATCACGCGGGCCCCGCAGATCTGGGCCTGAGCCAGCTTTCCGCGGGCGATGGCACCCTCCGGAAGCACGACAGCGAGCCTGATCCCGGCCCGGCCGCAGTAGGCGGCGGCCGAGGCGGACGTGTTGCCGGTCGAGGCGCAGACGGCGTGGGTCGCTCCCTCCTCGAGCGCCTTCGAAACGGCCACGGTCATGCCCCTGTCCTTGAACGAGCCGGTCGGATTCAGTCCCTCGTACTTGAGGTGCACATCCAGGCCGGTCAGCGCCGACAGCCGCGGCGCGGGCACCAGCGGCGTCGAGCCCTCCCCCAGCGAGACGATCGGCGTCGCATCGGTGACCGGAAGCCGGTCGCGGTATCGCTCGATCAGACCGGCGGGCACAGACGACTCTTCAGGCTGGCATCAGCTGTTGCTTGAGCTCGTCCTCGACGTCGGGCTCGAGGATCGCCATCACCAGGTCGCCCGGCGCCAGCTGCGTCTCGCCGATGGCGATCTCGGCGCGGCCGTCGCGGGTGACCGAGATCAGGCGCGAGCGGTTCGGCAGGTTCAGCTCGCGCACGTACTTGCCGGCCGCCGGCGATCCCGAGCCGATCGCGAACTCGACGATCTCGAGGTTCTCGCGCTTCAGGTCGATCAGGGTGACCAGCTCGTGCTGCGGCAGCTGGTGCTCGATCAGGGCCAGGATCGTGGCCGTGGCCGAGACGGTCAGCGTGATCCCGACCATGTCGAAGTGCGGCTGGTTGCGCGGGTCGTTGACGCGGGCGATCACCTTCGGCACGCCGTACTTCTCCTTGGCCACCTGGCAGACGATGATGTTGTCCTCGTCGTCGCCGGTGACCGCCACCACCAGATCGGCCCGCTCCACCCCGGCCCGCTCCAGCACGAACAGCTCGGTGGCGTCGCCCGGCCGCACCACGTGCTCGAACTTCTCCTCGAGCAGCGCGTAGCGGTCGCGGTCGCCCTCGACCAGCGTCACCTCATGCCCCATCTTCATCAGCGTGGAGGTGAGGTTGCTGCCCACCTTCCCGCCGCCCACGATCAGGATGTACATACGGTTAGCTACCGTCACCGGGCATCCGTCCGGGCGTCGCGCAGATGGCCTCGGTCATGATGTCGATCGAGCGCGACGTCGGGCACACCGTCTGCAGCCCCAGCGTGTCGTAGAACGCGGCACGGGCGGGATCGAGCACGCGCGTGACCACGCACGGGCAGTCGAACCGCTTGCGCGCGATCTGCGCGATCACGATGTTGGTGTTGTCGCCGTCGGTGCAGACCACACAGGCGTCGGCGGTGCCGATGCCGCCTTCGACCAGCACCTCGGTGTCGAGACCGTGACCGTGCACGAAGCGGCCGGGCCACGACTCGGGCAGCCGCTGAAGCGCCTCGGGGTCCTCGTCGATCACGGACACGTCGTGCCCGTCGTCGGACATGTTCCTGGCAATCGACGAGCCGACCCGCCCGCAGCCAACGATCAGAAGCTTCATGGGATTAGCGTACTAGATGATCGGCTCCACGGGGCGGGTGCGACCGCTTGGCTGCGCTGGTTTTGGGTATCGTGCCGCGGTCGTGACCGGCACCTCACCCATCAGGATCGGATTGCTCGGATACGGCACCGTCGGCTCCGCCGTGCATCGGCTGCTGCGGGAGAGCGCCGAGTCGATCGAGCGCGTCACCGGCCAGCCGGTCGAGGTGGCCGCGGCGCTGGTGCGTGACCCCGCCCGCCACCCCGACGCGCCGGACGGCGTGCTGACGACCGACTTCGCACGGCTCCGCGACGATCCCACCATCACCGTGGTGGCCGAGGTGATGGGCGGCATCGAGCCCGCGCGTGAGCACGTGCTGGCGCTGCTCGCAGCCGGCAAGTCGGTGGTGTCGGCCAACAAGCAGCTGCTGTCCCAGCACGGCGACGAGCTGTTCGGCGCCGCCGAGCGAAACGGCGTGCAGCTGCGGTTCGAGGCCAGCGTCTGCGCCGCGATACCGGTGGTGAAGGTGCTGCGCGAGTCGATGATCGTGACCAACGTGCACCGGATCGACGGAATCGTGAACGGCACCACCAACTTCATCCTGACACGCATGATCCAGAGCGGCGCCCCCTACGCCGACGCGCTGGCAGAAGCACAGGCGCTGGGCTACGCGGAGGCGGATCCCACCGAGGACGTGACCGGCGCCGACGCCGCCGCCAAGATCGCGATCCTGGCGTCGATCGCGTTCCACACGCGGATGCGGCTGGAGGAGGTCGATCACGTCGGCATCAACCTGCTCGACCTGGCCGACGTGGAGCACGCGGCCGAGCTCGGGTACGCGGTCAAGCTGATCGCATCGGCATGGCGGTCGGGTGGCCAGGTGGCGGCGCGGGTGCATCCCTGCCTGCTGGCGGCGAACCACCCGCTTGCGGCCGTGGACGGCGCCTTCAACGCGGTGATGCTGCAGGGCAGCTCGATCCGCGAGGTGATCCTGGAGGGGCCCGGTGCCGGCGGCGACGAGACGGCCACGGCCGTGATCGGCGACGTGGTCGCGGTGATCGGCACCCAGGGCACCGGCTTCCTACAGCACGACGTGCACTACCGGGACGTCGGCCGGTTCCCGGCCGGCCGTCTGCAGAGCCCCTGCTACCTGCGCTTCACCGTCGATGACACGCCCGGTGTGCTGGCGCAGGTCGCCCAGCAGCTGGCCGACCACAACGTGTCGGTGGCGCAGGTCGTCCAGCACCCGGGCGAGGCAGGCGTGCACATCGTGATCCTCACTCACCGCGCCGCCGAGGGCGACGTGCGCGCCGCCGCCGACGGCGTGGCGGCGAAGGACTTCAGCCGCACCGCGCCGGTGCTGCTGCCGGTGCTCGAGCGCCACGCCGAGGCGACCTGACCGCTACTGCGGCACGGGCGCCGCGTGTGCCGCCTCGACCGCTTCCTCCGACGGGAAGTGCGTGACGATCACGCGGCAGGGCGCCTTGCGCAGGACGAAGTCGACGGTGCGGCCGAAGAACGCCTCCTGGCGGTTGACCGCCAGCCGCCGCTTCTCCGGCGATCCGATCACGATCAGCGTGGCGCCCTGGTCGATGACCGCGTCGACGATCGCCCGGCCCGGGTTGCGCGTGCGCACCACCACTCCCCGGAACTCGATGCCGTAGTCCGACGCCAGCGACCGCGCCATCTCCTGCACCTCGGCCACCTGCCGGTCGCGCTCGGGCAGCTCGGTGTCCAGGGGATCCTGCACCGGCACGAAGATCGCGCTGACCGCGACCACCGGCGCGCCGGTCTCGGTCGCCAGCCGGCAGGCGGTCGCTGTCACCTCCTCGGCCAGCTCGCCCGGCTCCTCCAGCGGCACCACGATCGGCCCGCTGGGCAGCTCGACCGCCTCCTCGGGCGGCGGTGCGCCCGGCTCATAGCGCTCCATCAGCGGGATGCCCGCGCGCACGCGCACCATCGTGTAGACGCCCAGACCGGCGATCATCCACAGCACCCCGACGTCGCGGGCGCCGGGATGGGTGCCCAGCGCGATCACCCAGGCGGCGAACGCGGTGACCGCGCCGGCCACCGCCGTCACCGGGATCAGCCGGCCCCGGATCCAGACGTTGCCGCGCATCATGAACGGCCGCGGCATGTCCGGCTCGGTGATCCGCAGCCACACGATGGAGGCATTCGCGAGCCCGAAGGCGATCAGGATGCCGAAGCTGTAGATCGAGGCCAGCGACAGGATCTCCTCACCCTGGAACAGCGCCGCCACGATCACGGACGCCGAGGCCAGCAACCCCACCCCGAGCAGCGCGAAGGTCGGCTGCAGCGACCGCCGATTCCGCTTCCCGAATCGGCCCGGCAGCTCCAGCCGCTCGCCCATCGCCACCGACAGCCGCCCCGCGCCCGAGAAGCTGGTGGTGATCGCCAGCAAAAGGATCAGCGAGGCCGTCACGCCCACGATGAACCGCGCCGCGGTGGCCGCGTTAGGCCCGTACTCGTTGCCGACAGCCGTTGCCAGCCCCAGCATCGGCGCGTCCAGCCAGCGTGTGGTCAGCTCGCTCGCGTAGCCGGTCGGCGCCGACGGGTCACGATGCGAGGGAAAGGCCGAGATGGCCGCCGTGGCCACCGCGGCATAGACCAGGATCACCGTGAACACCGACGAGCGAATGCTGTCGGGCACCGACTTCTCGGGCCGCTTGACCAGGCCCACCAGCCCGGTCACCTTCTCCAGGCCGGTGAACCCGATCATGGCGATCGGCAGGGCGAACGCCAGCGAGTTCCAGGTCGGCTTCGTGCCCAGGTCGATGTTGTTGGTGAGCGCCGTCCAATCGAACAGCAGCAGCAATCCCATCAGCGCCAGCCCGGCCTGCACCACCAGGTCGAGCACGGCAAGCACCACGCTGGCCATGTACACGTTCGTGCGGCGGGCGATGCGCGCGGCCGTGATCACGAGGATCAGCGCGACCGCCAGCACCTCGCTCTGGTCGGCCGAGAGCGTGTCCTGCCCGATCGCTCCCAGCACGTAATGGGGCAGGAACAGTGCCGCCAGCGAGATCGAGATCACGTAGTCGAGCACCGTCGCCCAGCCGGCGATGAACCCCACCAGGTCGTTGAACGCGCGCCGGGCGAACGTGGAGGCGCCGCCCGGCTCCGGGATCGTGGCGGCGCCCTCTGCGTACGCGGCGGCTGTCAGCGCGAAGATCACGCCGGCCGCCAGGAACACCGCCGGCGTCAGCGACAGGGCGTAGACCGCGGTGATGCCGAGCGCGTAGTAGAGCGAGCTGCCGATCTCGCCGTACGCCATCGCGTAGAGCGCCGGCGCGCCCAGGAACCTGCCGAGAACGGGGATCTTGCGTGCCACTGCGGCTCAGATTAGATGACCGGTCAGCCGCGCGTCGCCCGCAGACGCAGGATGCCCAACAGCAGGAACACCGCGGCCTCCAGGTAGCCCACCTGGCCGCCGCCGTGCACCGTGGTGACGACGGCCAGCGCCACCCCCAGCGCTATGAAGGTGACCGCCAGCACCTGGTTCACACGCAGCATCAGGTGGGCGCCGGCTCCGCGCCCACCATCACCCGGCAGTGCGCATTTCGCAGCACGTAGTCGACGCGCGGCCCGAACACGCGCTGGCCGGCCTTGTGCCGGTCGCGCGCGCCCAGCACGATGATCTCGCTGCGCCGGCGCTCGGCCTCCTCGACGATCGCCTGACCGATGTTGCGGGTGCGCACGATGCGGGTGATCACATCCACGCCGTACTCGCGGGCAAGCGCCGCGGCCTGCCGTAGCTGGTACTCCGCGTCGGCCACCTCTTCGTCCAGCGGCGCCGACATCGTGACGTTGAGCGGCACCTCGATCGGGTACATCACCACCAGCGTGGCGTTCGATTCGGCCGCCAGCCGCAGCGCGGTCGCCGTCATCACGTCGTCGACCCGCGCCGAGCTGATCGGCATCAGGATCGAGCGGTACTCCACCTCCAGCGCCGGCCCCGTCAGCGCGTGTGGCGCCAGCACCGTCTGCGTCAGCGGCAGGTGCTGCGAGCGCCGGTAGGTGTAGTAGACGACCATGCCCAGCACCAGCCAGATCAGCCCGACCGGGGCCACCCCGTCGGACACGTGCAGGAACACCGTCACCAGCCACGAGAGGAATGTGCCGATCCCGCCCAGGATCGCGAACGTCGGCACGTCGTAGCCGCCCAGGTGGAACGAGGTGGGCCCGCGCCAGGGCAGGTCTTCGTCCGGCATCGTGTGTCTCATCCAGACGACCGATGCGTGGGCCAGCGTGAACGACAGCATCGCCCCGAACGCGTACAGGTTGCCGAGGAAGCTGACCGCTCCGTTCGGGATCATCAGCAGGATCGCGATCAGGCTGTAGAGGATGATCGCGATGTACGGCGTGTTGTACTTGGGGTGCACGCGACGGATCGCCTCCGGCAGCTGCCGGTGCTGGCCCATCGAGTAGGTGAGCCGCGACACCCCGATGATGCCGGCGTTGGTGGCGATGATCAGGATCGTCGCGGCCAGGATCGCCACGTAAAAGGCGAGGCCGCTGGTGATGGTGTCGGGCAGGCCCAGGTGATCGACCACTCCGGCCACCGGGTCGCCGGCGAAGCGGCACGCCAGGTCGGACGTGCGATCACCGACCTGCAGCCCCTGCTGGGCGGTGCACTGGTACTTGGAGACGTTGGCGACGTCCTGGGCGGTGGCCGCATGCACGGGTAGCGCCGAGAGGGCCACCGACGGCAGGAACGCGTAGATCGCGAACACCGCGAGCACCACGTACATGATCGAGCGCGGCACGTGGCGCGGCGGGTCGATCGCCTCCTCCGCCATGTTCGAGATCGTCTCGATGCCGGTGTAGGCAACCATCGCCACCGGGACAGAGATCACGAAGTCCTTCCAGCTGGGCGAGATGCCCAGGTGGACGTTGGCCTGCAGCACGTGCGGCGAGAACACCGTGATCAGGCCGATCGTGACCAGCAGCGCCTGCGTGCCCAGGTCGGCCAGCGCCAGGAAGATGTTGAGGCCGGCCGCCTCCTTCACGCCCACGATGTTCAGCGCCACCAGCAGCAGCACCACGACCGCGCCGCCGTAGATGTCGTTGGGGTGGGTGTCCAGGTGCCCGCCCGGCCAGAACTTGGCCAGATAGTGCGGCACGAAGATCGCGGAGATCGCGATCGTGACCGTGTAGTTCAGCATCTGCGCCCAGCCGGCGAAGAACGAGACGGCCTCGTTGAAGGCGTGACGGGTGAACGACGAGGAGCCGCCGGCCTCGGGGAACCGGGCCGTGGCCTCCGCGTAGGTGACGGCCGTGAAGAAGAAGATGATGCCCGAGATGAAGAACGAGACCGGGGTCAGGCCCAGCGCGTAGGCGGTGACCAGGCCCAGCGCGTAGTAGATCGACGAGCCGACGTTGCCGTAGGCCGTCGAGAACAGCGCCGCCGTCCCGAGGACTCGGTGCAGACCCCCGGCTTGGCGGCGCTTCACGGGCACCGCGCTGTTATACAGCGCGCGGCGGCCTGGCTTCAGCCTGACCGCGCACATGGGAGCGCGCGGTCAGGCTAAGGGTCAGACCCGCTGACCCGGCCCGGTTAGCGCGTGAGCAAGTGGGATGATCAGGATGGCCACGATGTTCGTGATCTTGATCATCGGGTTGATGGCCGGTCCGGCCGTGTCCTTGTAGGGGTCGCCGACCGTGTCGCCGGTGATCGAGGCCGCGTGCGCCGGCGAGCCCTTGCCGCCGTGCGCGCCGTCCTCGATCAGCTTCTTGGCGTTGTCCCACGCGCCGCCGCCGGATGTCATCGAGATGGCGAGGAACAGCCCGGTCACGATCGTGCCCACCAGCAGTCCGCCCAGCGCCTGGTAGGAGATCAGGCCGACCACGATCGGCACGGCCACCGGGATCAGCGCCGGCAGCTGCATCTCGCGGATCGCCGTGCGGGTGACCAGGTCGACGCAGCGCGCGTAGTCGGGCTTCGCGGTGCCCTCCATGATCCCCGGAATCTCCCGGAACTGGCGGCGCACCTCCTCGACCACCTGGCTGCCGGCGCGGCCGACGGCGTCCATCGCCAGCGAGGCGAACAGGAACGGCATCAGGCCGCCGATCAGCAGGCCGGCCAGCACCCACGGGTCGTTGATCCGAAACACGATCGGGTGGCCGACCTGCTTGGCCAGCTCGTCGTTGTAGCTCTGGAACAGCACCAGCGCGGCCAGCCCGGCGGAACCGATCGCGTAGCCCTTGGTGACGGCCTTGGTGGTGTTGCCGACCGCGTCCAGCGGGTCGGTGACGTTGTCGCGCACCTCGTGCGGCAGGTCGGCCATCTCGGCGATGCCGCCGGCGTTGTCGGTGACCGGGCCGAAGGCGTCCAGCGCGACCACCATGCCCGCCATCGAGAGCATGGCCGTGACCGCGGTGGCGATGCCGTAGATACCGGCCAGCTTGTAGGAGCCGAGCGTGCCCACGACCAGCACGATCACGGGCAGCGCGGTGGCCTGCATGCCCACCGCCAGGCCGGCGATGATGTTGGTCGCGTGGCCGGTGGTCGACTGCTGGGCGATCCGCTTGACCGGATTGAACCGGGTGCCGGTGTAGTACTCGGTGATGCCCACCAGCAGCGCCGTGATGATGAGGCCGATCAGGGCGCACAGGTAGATCCGGCCCCAGCCGTGGGGCAGGTCGCCGGCCACCGAGTGGATCACCGGGATGTAGATCAGAGCCGACAGCGCGGCGGAGACGAACACGCCGGTGTAGAGCGCCGTCATGATGCTGCCGCTCTTCGGCAGCCGCACCAGCAGCGTGCCCACGATCGACGCCGGGATCGCCAGGGCACCCAGCAGCAGCGGCAGCACGACCGCGGCGTGGATGCCGCTGAGAGCGCCCAGGAACATCGCCGCGACGATGGTCACCGCATAGGTCTCGAACAGGTCGGCCGCCATGCCGGCGTCGTCGCCGACGTTGTCACCGACGTTGTCGGCGATCACGGCCGGGTTGCGCGGGTCGTCCTCGGGGATGCCGGCCTCGATCTTGCCCACCAGGTCGGCGCCCACGTCTGCGCCCTTGGTGAAGATGCCGCCGCCCAGCCGGGCGAACACGGAGATCAGCGAGCCACCGAAGGCCAGGCCGACCAGCGCCTTGGTCGCCGTCTGGTCGCTGTAGTCCATCACGCGCAGGACGCCGTAGTAGCCGGCCACGCCCAGCAGGCCCAGGCCCACCACGAGGATGCCGGTCACCGTGCCGCCCTTGAAGGCCACCGACAGCGCCGGCGCCATGCCGCTCTTCGCGGCCTCGGCGGTGCGGACGTTCGCGCGCACGGCCACGTTCATGCCGATGAAACCGGTGATCCCTGACAGCACCGCGCCGATCACGAACCCGATCGCCACCTTCAGGCCCAGGTCGCCGGTCCAGATGCCGGCCACGGCGATCGCGACCGCCACCACCACGGCCACGCCTGCGATCGTCGTGTACTGGCGGCGCAGATAGGCTGCCGCCCCCTCCTGGATCGCCGCGGCGATCTCGCGCATGCGGTCGGATCCCTGCGGCTGCGCCAGCACCCAGCGGGTCAACAAGAGCCCGTATACAACCGCCGCAACGCCACACACGATCGCGATCAGGACGGCATGGTCAACCAGTGAACTCACGTGGCAAGCTCCTTAGGAGGTCGATGACAACCGCGCGATTGTATCAGCGGTCGCGGCTTGAACAGGCGGGTTACCCGGGAGGTTGTGACGCCCCGGTGCGGCCCGCCGGATTTCTAGAACCGGGCTCCCGTGAGCGCGGTCGCGCAGGTGTCCTGCGGTTGCGGGCCGATCTTGGGGATCGCCTCGAACAGCAGCCGCCGCAGCTTCTCGTTGTTCTCGGTGAACACCTTCACCACGGACTCGTGGCTGACAGGTTCCACGTCGGGGTCGTCCTCCAGGCCCACGTCGTAGTCGGTGATCAGCGAGACGTTGGCGTAGCAGAGCTCCAGCTCGCGGGCCAGCCAGCCCTCCGGGTAGGCCGTCATGTTGATCACGCCCCACCCCATCTGGCTGAACCAGCGGCTCTCCGACCGTGTCGAGAAGCGCGGGCCCTGGATCACCACCACGGTGCCGCCGTCGCGGATGTCGAGGCCCTGCGAGCGGCCGGTCTCGAGCAGCACCTGCCGCAGCTCGGAGCAGTACGGGTCGGCGGCCGAGACGTGCGTCGTCACCGGCCCGTCGTAGAACGTGTCGGCGCGGCCGCTGGTGCGATCGACGAACTGGTCGCAGACCACGAACGTGCCCGGCGGCAGATCCTTCGACAGGCTGCCCGACGCGCATGGACCGATCACGCGGCGCACGCCCAGCTCCTTCATCGCCCACAGGTTGGCGCGGTAGGGGATCGCGTGCGGCGGCAGGCTGTGGGTGCGACCGTGGCGGGGCATGAACGCCACCCGCTTGCCGCCCACGTCGCCGATCACGAAGCGGTCGGAGGTGGGGCCGTACGGCGTGTCCACCACCACCTCCTCGGCGTCGTCGAGGAACGAGTAGAACCCCGACCCTCCGAACACCCCGATCTCGGCGCTGCTCATACGTCTCCTCCCGGTGTCCAGATGGGCGGACGCGGAGGCGTCTCGACCGTCGGTTGGGTGTCCTTCGCAGCCTCCGGCTCCTGTCCGGCGGCGGGCGCGGCCGCGGGCGCGCTGGCCTCGGCGTAGGCCAGCTGCAGCTCGGAGAGCGCGCGGCGGTACTGGCGCAGATGCTCGGGCGGCAGCAGGCGCCCGACCAACGGCATCAGCGCATCGGCGGTATCGATCGCAAGCTGCGCCTGCTCGAGGTCGCCCTTGCGCGCGATTTCATCGGCGGCCAGCGAGATCGCCAGCTGCGCGGTCGACAGCACCAGCTCCGGCACCGTCGGCATCCGCATCTCCTGTTCGGCGCCTTCTGGCCCCGGTCCCTGTGCGCCCGTGTCGCTCATAGCGCTCCCTCCCTGTCCGATAGCCATTCCCCAACCGAGCGCTGGTTACGCTCGACCACGTCCGGCCACAGCTCGCGCGGGTCGGCTCCATCCTCCATCAGCTCGTCCATGCGCTGCGACAGGGTCGGCTCGCGCAACGGCGGCAGGTACGGGGCGATGCCCAGGTCTGTCGCGGTGTCGGCGACCTGGTCGAGCACCTGCTCGAGGCGCTCCAGGGCCGGGATCGAGCGGCGCGCGGCCAGGTCGATCAGCTCGCCCGACATGCCCCAGCGGATCGCCCGCCACATGTTCTCCTCGAGGTCGCGGCCGGGGTAGCCGGGCAGCGGCTCGCCGGCGTCGAAGCGACGGGCGAAGTCGGCGGTCAGCGCCACCATCAGGCCGGACAGCGCCACCGAGCGCGCGAACTCCGGCTGCCCGTCGCAGATCCGGGTCTCGACGGTGGGATAGGCCTGGTGTGGGCGCACGCTCCACCAGATCTCCGTGTGCTCGCGGATCGAGCGCGTATCGATCAGGAAGCGGACGAACTCCGCGTACTGATCCCAGCCGGAGAAGCTGTCGGGGATGCCGCAGCGCGGAAAGAACTTGGTGAAGATCTCGGTGCGGGTGGAGTGCAGGTGCGTGTGGCGCCCCTCCAGCCAGGGCGAGCTGCCGGAGAAGGCGAGCAGCTCCGGCAGCACCGTGCGAAGCGCGCTGTTGACGGCGATCGCGCGGTCGGCGCCGTTGATGCCGACGTGCACGTGCAGGCCGAACGTGTTGTTGCGCCAGGCCACGTAGCGCAGGGTCGACTCGACGATCGCGTAGTGCGGCGTGTCGATCACCTGCTGGTCCTCCCAGCGCGAGTACGGATGCGTGCCTGCCGCGCACAGGCGGTAGCCGAGGTCGTCGGCCACGTCGAGCAGGTCGGCCCGCCGCTGGGCCATGGCGGCGGCCGCCTCCGCGAAGCTGCCGCACTTTCCGGTCCTGACCTCAACCTCGCTCCGGATCAGCTCCCCCGCCACCATCTCGCGCAGCGTCGGGTGCTCGCGGGCGGCCACGGCGAACCGCTCGAAGCCGGACGTCATCTCCAGCGTGGCCGGCTCGAGGATCGCGAACTCCTCCTCGACCGCGATGGTGAAGTCCTCGGCCTGCTCGAACTGGACGCGCGCGTGCTCGAGCGCCGCCAGCGGGTCGGTGATCTTGGGCGACTCTCCCATGCGCAGCGGCACGATACCGGAGCCGCCGCCGCATGTCGTCGTAGCTAGGGTGAGTCCTCCTCGTCGTCGTTGTGCTGTACACCTGCGATCAGGCGATCGGCGATCCGCTCCCAGCTCCAGCGGGCGCAGACCCGCTCCCGGCCGAGCAGGCCGATCGCATCCCGCTCGGCCGCGGGCATGTCCATGACGGAGCCGACCACGCGCTCCAGGTCGTCGACGGAGCCGTCGAACGTGCGCGAGGCGGGCCCCAGGCCGGCCGCCACCTCTGCCAGACCCGAGTGGTCGGAGACGACCGTCATCAGGCCGCAGCTGGCGGCCTCGGCGGCGACCATCCCGAACGCCTCCGGGAGCACGCTCGGCACCACCACCAGCTCGGCGCACGGCACCAGCTGCTGCAGCTGGGCGTGATCCATGGCGCCGGTGAAGATCACGCGCTCGCCGGCCAGCGACTCCAGCCAGGCCCGGTCGGAGCCAAAGCCGACCACCACCAGCGACGTGTCCGGATGCCGCGGAGCCAGGCGCCGCCACGCGTCGAGCAGCAGGTGCACGCCCTTCTGGCGCAGCAGCTTGCCGAAGTAGAGGATGAACGGGCCGGCGTGCTCGAGGCGATCGGCGGCATCGGCGTCCGGGTGCCGTTCCGGGTGCGCGCCCGGCCGGTCTGACCGCAGTAGCTGGGACAGGGCCGCCCGCGAGCCGCCGTCCGGGCGGAACGCGTCCACGTCGACGCCGGGCGGGACGATCGCGACGCGGTCGAGGAACGGGCCGTCGCCCAGCAGCTCGCGTGTCACATCCACGATGTGCTGCGACCCGGCGAACACGTCGTGCGCCGAGTCGAGCGGGCCGCGGGCCAGGTCGGCCAGGCGCCGGCTACCGCGGATCGCGTACTCCAGCTCGGACCCGTGCAGCTTGACGGCATACGGCGTTTCGGAGGCCGCGCAGCCACGCTGTGCCACAGGCCCGCCCATGATGGCGTGGTTTGCCAGCACCAGATCGGCGGGCTCCCGCTCCAGCTCGGTGGCCAGCGCCGACGCGTTCAGGTCGAGGTAGCGCTCCAGCTCGGCATCTGAGAAGTCGCCCACCAGGCGGGCCTCGATGCCCTCGTAGCGGTCGAGTACGAACGTCGGCAGCAGCGGGCCTGTCTCGGGCCGGACGATGCGCACGCCCGGGCCCAGCGAGAACCGCTCCGGGTGCGGCTCCTGGCAGAGCACGCGCACGTCGTGGCCGAGCCGGGCCCAGGCGCCGGCCACGTGCTGGGTGTAGATGTTGGAACCGGTCCCAGACAGCAGGTAGCCGTGCCAGAGGACGAGGTTCACGACGCTGCTGCGGGCTCGTGGAGCGGCACGTGCTCTATTGAACCACCGTGCGACTATCTCCGTGGCTACGTCAGATGGAAGTAGAGCGCGTAGAGCAGTGCTGCGGCGGGGCTGGAGCGGTGCACGGTGACGTCGGGCGGGGTGTCGATCAGCGCGTCGGAGTAGCTGAAGATGATCTTGACGCCGGCCTCGACCAGCGCGTCGGCGGCCGGCTGCGCCGCGGCGGGCGGCACCGCCAGCACGCCCACGATGATGTTCTTCTCGCGCACCGTCTCGACCAGGGTGGCCGGGTTCTGCACCGATAGCGAGGAGATCTGGGTGCCGACCTTGCGCGGATCGCTGTCGAACACGCCCGCGATGTGGAAGCCGTGGTCGGCGAACACGGTCGACGAGGCGATCGCACGGCCCAGGTCGCCCGCCCCGATCAGGGCGATGTTGTGCTGCCCGGACGTGCGCAGGATGCCGCGGATCTCCCCGATCAGGGAGTCGATGTTGTAGCCCACCCCACGCTTGCCGAACTTGCCGAAGCCGGAGAGGTCGCGGCGGATCTGGGTGGCGTTGACGTTGGTGTACTCGCCGATCTCCTGTGACGAGATCGAATCGCGTCCCATCTTCTTGGCCTGCGTGAGCACCTGCAGATACCGGGACAGCCGCGCGGCGACCCCCACCGTGAGTCGTTCCTGCGACAACGATTCCCCCCTGGCCATGGTTCCTTGTGACATTGCACGAGCAGTGTAGCGAGCGGCTTCGCTACGGGCGTCCGCTTGTCACAAGACGCCGTCAGGAAGCGGACGATTGTGACGCCGCAACCACTCGCCGCGCCAGCTCCACGGGCTCGACGCGGTACTTGAACGCCTTGCGGCCGGCCACGTACACGACCGGGATCTGCTCGCGGTGGCGCGCCTCGAGCTCGGCATCGCCGGAGATGTCCACCAGCTGCAGGTCGAAGCCGAGCAGGGGCCGCTGGCGTTCGAGCACGTCCTTGGCGACATCGCAGAGGTGGCAGCCGGGCGCGCCGTAGAGCACCACCGGCACGCTCATGCCGTGGCGTAGGCGTCGCGGGCCAGGTACTCGGGATAGGGCAGCGGCGGGCAGAAGCGGGCAGCCGACGCGATCATGGCGGCGTTGTCGGAGCAGAGCGCGAGCGGTGCCAGCGCCAGCCGCACGCCGGCGCGAGCGCACTCCTGCTCGAGCGCGGCGCGCAGCACGCCGTTGGCGGCGACGCCGCCGACCACGGCCAGCGTGTCGCGTCCGGTCACCTCCAGCGCCCGCATCGTGCGCGACACCAACGAGCGCACCAGAGCCCGCTGGTAGGACGCCGCCAGGTCGGCGCGCCCGGCCCCGTCGTCGCCGCCGGCGGCCAGCACGGCGGTGCGCAGGGCGGTCTTGAGGCCGCTGAAGGAGAGGTCGAGGCCCTCGCGGCCGGCCATCGCCACGGCGAACTCGTGGGCGTGGTCGTCGCCGTGGCGGGCCAGCCGCTCGAGCGCGGCGCCGCCGGGGTAGCCGAGGCCGAGCAGGCGCGCGCCCTTGTCGAAGGCCTCGCCCGCGGCGTCGTCGAGCGTCTGGCCGACGACGTGCATGCCGGGGCCATGGTCGTCCACCTCGGCCAGCAGGGTGTGGCCGCCCGATGCCAGCAGCACCAGGAACGGCGGCGCCACCGGCTCCGGCTCCAGGTACAGCGAGGCGACGTGGCCGTGCAGGTGGCCGACGGGGATCAGCGGCAGGCGGCGCGCGAAGGCCAGCGCCTTGGCGGTGGCGAGGCCGACCAGGAGCGCGCCGATCAGGCCCGGTCCCTCGGTCACGGCGACGGCGTCGACCTTGTCGAACCCGATTCTGGCGTCGTCCAGCGCCCGCTCGACGACGGGCACGCACAGCTCAAGGTGGCGGCGCGAAGCCACCTCGGGCACGACGCCGCCGTAGCGGGCATGCAGCTCGGCCTGGGATGCGACCACGCTCGAAAGCAGTCGCCCGCCGTCGTCGACCAGCGCGGCGGCGGTCTCGTCGCAGGAGCTCTCGATAGCGAGGATCACGCCACCGGCTCGGGGTCGCGCCACATGATCAGGGCGTCTTCCCGGTTGTCGGTGTAGTAGCCGCGGCGGACGCCGGTCTCGACGAAGCCGAGGTCGCGGTAGAGGCCGATCGCGCTGTCGTTGGAGACGCGCACCTCGAGCGTGTAGCCGCGGTCGATGTCCTCGCCGGTCAGCTCGAACAGCCGCTCCAGCATCTGCCGGGCGACGCCGCGGCCGCGCCAGGGCTCGTCGACGGCGACGTTCATGACGTGCCAGGCATCGACGTAGCGGGCGACGATCAGGTAGCCGAGCATGTCCTCGCCCTGGAAGGCGCCCAGGCAGATACCGCTGGGCTTGGACAGCTCGCCGGCGAACATCGACCGCGACCACGGGGTCGGGTAGGCGCGGCGCTCGATCCGCTCGATGGCATCCAGGTCGACCGGGCGCAGCGGCCGCACGTCGACGGCGGTCATCATGAGGCGGCCCTCGCTGGGGGCGACCGGTCGGCATCCGGTGCGCGCACGTAGAGGGGCTCGGGCACGACCCAGCGGTCGGATAGCGATGCGTGGTGGCGGGCCCACGGGGTGTGCAGCGGCGAGGCGTCAGGCGCGATCACGGAGGCGGGCTCCAGCAGCTCGCGGTAGCGGACGGCGCCGTCGCCGGCCAGCGAGGCGCCGGGCGTGATCAGCTCGGCCAGGCGCGCGGGCGCGATCACGCACAGGTCGATGCCCGCTCCCTGGCAGAACACCTCGCCGCGACGAGCGTCGATGCAGGCCACGTCCACGCCGTCGCCGCAGAGCAGGGCGTCGAGCGTGCCGACGCCGTGGACCGGCACGGACAGGGCGAAGCCAAGCGCGCGGGCCGACGCAAGGCCGATCCGCAGGCCGGTGAAGGTGCCCGGCCCGATACCTGCCACGATCGCGTCCAGCTGCGACGGCTCGACGGCGGCCGTGCGCATCAGGTGGTCGACGTCGTCGAGCAGGTGCTGGGCGGCGGTGGAGCGACCGGACGTGGCCGACTCGGCCAGCACCTCGCCGTCCCGCCACAGGCAGGCGGTTGCGGTGTCAGTCGCGGTATCGAGCGAGAGCAGCAGCAATAGCGTTCAACAGACCCGAATCGTCGCAGGACAGCGTGATCAGCCTAGCATCGCCCTGCAGGTGGTCGATGTCCACCGTGACACGCGGATCGGGCAGCAGCCCGGCCCCGGCGTCGGGCCACTCGACGAACGCGATCGCATCGTCGAAGTAGGGCTCGAGGTCGGCCCATTCCTCGATCGTGAGGCCGCTCGAGCGGTAGAGGTCGAGGTGCGCGACGCAGACGCGGTCGGCCGCGTACCGGTTGCCCACCGTGTAGGTGGGGCTGGTGACCGGCTGCGCCACCCCGAGCGCACGCGCGGCGCCGCGCACGAAGGCGGTCTTCCCCACCCCCAGCTGGCCGCGCAGCCAGACCGAGTCACCCGGCTCGAGCAGGGCGGCCAGTTCGGCCGCGATCGCCTCGGTATCGGCCGGCGACCGGGATGTCAGCGGACGAGGGTCAGCCACGGCCACCGACCATAGCCACCGGGCCGGGCTGGTGGTGTCAAACACCGCTTCGGCCGCCGTGGCACTCCGGCACCGAACTGGCGCAGCTGTGGGCGTGCGCCCTGACAGCGATTCATGGAGAACAGTCCCCTCGCCCAATTATTGGTGTCAAACACCGACCGCGGGGTGCGGGCATCTCGGCACGCAACCGTGACCGGGCGCTGCCGAGCCGTGACGCTGCCCCGCGTCCTGCGCCTAGAACTGGAAGGTCAGCTGAGCGTCGTCGAGTTCGGGCTCGGGGGCGGGCGCGGCCGCTGCCGAGATCGGCGCCGGGGCCGGCGCGGCCTCCGCCGTATCGCCGCCGCCCGCCAGCAGCGCCGGCAGCGCCGCGAAGTCGCCTCGCAGCATGTCCAGCATGGCCGGTGTGTAGAGCGCCGCCGCCGGGTGGTAGATCGGGAACAGCTGCACGGTGACGGCGCCGAAGGTGTGCTCCTGGGCGCGTCCCCGCACCCGCGTGATGCCGAGCGGGCTGCCGGAGAGCAGCTTCGTTGCGAAGTTCCCCAGCGTGCAGATCACCCGGGGCCGGATCAGCTGGATCTGGTCGTACAGGTAGCCCTGGCACGACTCGATCTCGGCCGGGAGCGGGTCACGGTTCCCCGGTGGCCGGCACTTCAGCACGTTGGCGATGTACACCTGCTCTCGCGACAGCCCGATCTCCGCAAGCAGCGTCTCCAGCAGCCGGCCCGCCTGGCCGACGAACGGGATGCCCTGCTTGTCCTCGTGGAAGCCGGGAGCCTCGCCCACGAACATCAGGTCGGCGTCGGGCTCTCCGCTGCCGACCACCACCTGCGTGCGGCTGCCGGCCAGGGCGCAGCGCTCACAGCTCGCCCATTCCGCAGCCCGCCGCTCCAGTTCCTGACGTCGCGTGTCCGCATCGACCACGGCCCCGATTCTGGCAGGCGGGTCGGACGCACGCCCCTCGGCCGCTGGGTAGAGTGCCGGGCCCGGGGGCTTGCGCACCATGCACACAACAACCGTTGTCATCGGGGCCGGCAGGGTGGGCCGCACCATCGCAGCCCGTCTCAGCGGCGCGCGGCTGTACGGACGCGGGCAGCAGCCCGACCTGGACGACTGCCGGCGCCTGCTGATCGCGACCCCCGACACCGAGATCGAGGGGGTCTGCCGAGCGCTGGCTCCCGGGCTCGACCCCGAGGCATCGGTGGTCCACTTCTCCGGTGCCACGTCGGTGCACGTGCTTGACGCCGCCTCCGGGCCGACCGCCTGCGTGCATCCCATGCAGACGGTCTGGCCCGAGCTGGGACGCGACCAGCTCGAGGGCGCCTACGCGGCCGTCACCGGCGACGCGGTCGTCGGCGACGCGCTCGCCGTGCAGCTGGGCATGATTCCGTTCCCGCTGGACGACGACCGCAAGCCGCTCTACCACGCCGCCTCGACCTTCGCCTCCAACTACCTGGTCACGACCACGCAGGTCGCGATCGGCCTGCTGGAGCGGGCCGGCCTCGACCGCGAGCTGGCGGTGCGCGCCCTGCGCCCGCTGCAGGACCGGACGCTGGACGTGGCCGGCCGCCCGCCCACCGGCCCGATCGCACGAGGCGACGCCGCCACCGTGACCGCGCACCTGGAGGCGATCGGCCCCGACCTGCAGCCGCTCTACCGTGCGCTCGGCCGAGCCACGCTGCCGCTGGTCGACCCCGAGGCCGCCGACGCCGTTCGTGACCTGCTGTGAGCACCGGCCTCGTCCCCACCATGGGCGCCCTCCACGACGGCCATCGCGCCCTGCTGCGCACCGCCCGCGCCGAGAACGGTCGTGTGGTGATGAGCCTGTTCGTGAACCCCACCCAGTTCGGCCCCGGCGAGGACTACCGCCGCTATCCGCGCGACGAGCAGCGCGACCGCGGCATCGCCGCCGAGGAGGGCGTCGACGAGGTGTTCGTGCCGACGGTCGAGGAGATGTACCCGCCCGGCTTCTCGACCTCCGTCAGCGTGGGCGAGCTGGGCGACAGCTTCGAGGGCGCCCAGCGCCCCGGCCATTTCCTGGGCGTCGCGACGGTCGTGCTGAAGCTGCTGCTGCGGGTCGAGCCCGACCACGTCTACTTCGGCCAGAAGGACGCTCAGCAGCTGGCGGTGATCCGGCGCATGGTGCGCGACCTGGACGTGCCGGTGGACGTGCGCGCCGTCGCCACCCAGCGCGAACCGGACGGCCTCGCCATGTCCTCCCGCAACATCTACCTCGACGCCGAGCAGCGCAGCCGGGCGGCCAGCCTGCATCGAGCGCTCGAGCTGCGTGACCCGCTGGTGGTGGAGGGCGACCTCGACTACTTCGAGGTGGTCGACCCGAACACATTCGAACCGTGCCCGGCCCGAGCGGGCGCGCTGCTGGTCGCGGCCGCGCGCTTCGGCCCCACCCGACTGATCGACAACATCGTCCTGGAGGCTCCGTGAAACTCTCGCTCCCAGCGCTTCGTGAGATGAAACGCGACGGCCGACCGATCGTGATGATCACGGCCTACGACCATCCCAGCGGCCGCATCGTCGATGCCGCCGGGGTCGACCTGGTGCTGGTCGGTGACTCGGCGGCCAACGTCGTGCTCGGCCACGAGTCCACCGTGCCCGCCACGATGGACGAGATGACGATGCTGACCGCGGCCGTGAACCGCGGCGTCGAGAACGCGCTGGTGATCGGCGACCTGCCGTTCATGAGCTACCAGGTGTCCGACGCCGAGGCGGTGGCAAACGCCGGGCGGCTGCTCAAGGAGGGCGGCGCCGACGTGGTCAAGCTGGAGGGTGCCGGGCCTTCGCTGGAGCGCGTGCGGGCGCTGGTCTCGGCCGGCATCGGCGTCATGGGCCACATCGGCCTGACACCGCAGACGGCGACCGCGCTGGGCGGCCACAAGGCACAGGGCCGCCAGGCCGATGCGGCGCGCCGGCTGTTCCTGGATGCGATCTCGTTGGAACGGGCGGGCTGCTTCGCGCTGGTGCTGGAGGCGGTGCCCGCGCCGGTGGCGACGACGATCAGCCGGCGCCTCGCGATCCCCACCATCGGGATCGGCTCCGGCCCCGGTACCGACGGCCAGGTGCTGGTGCTGCACGACATGCTCGGCATCCCGGGCGACGGCCCCGAGCCGCGCTTCGTCAAGCGCTACGCCGAGATCGGCGAGCTGATGGGAGCGGCCGTTGCCGCCTACGCCACCGAGGTGCGAAGCCACGTCTACCCGGCCGAGGAGCACACCTACACGATCCCGCCCGAGGAGCTGGAGGCGTTCCAGAACGCGGTCGACGCCGGGTCGATCGAGGAGAACACGCTGGCCGACTGGTGACCCCGGATAGCATGCGCCCATGACCACATTCCTTCACACCATGGTGCGGATCACCGACCCCGAGCGTAGCCGCGCCTTCTACACCGCGCTCGGTTTCGAGCCCGGCCACGAGTCGCCGATCGTGCGCAACGGCGAGCTCGAGGCCACCAACTACTTCTTCGGCGTTGGCGGAATGCCCGACGTGCTGGAGCTGACGCTGAACCACGACGGCCGCACGTATGACAACGGCACCGGCTACGGCCACATCGCGATCGGCGTACCCGACCTCGACGCCACGCTGGCGGAGCTCAAGGCGCAGGGCATCGAGCCGGAGCGCCCGCCCTACACGATCAGCGACGGCGGCTCGCGGCTGTGCTTCGTGCGCGACCCGGATGAGTATCGGATCGAGATGATCGAGCGAGCGTAAGGCCCGAAATCACCTATCCTGGGCCCGTGTCTGAGTCCGTTTGATCGGATGGGATGGGATCGCCCTGATCCAGGTGCGCGACGGTCGGATCTGCCGGAACGCCGTCTACTCGTCGGCCCACCGCGCACGCCCGCAGGTCGGCTGAGAGTTCCTCGATGAGCAGGCTGGTGGTGATCAACCACGTCACGTTGGATGGCGTCATGCAGGCGCCGGGGCGTCCCGAGGAGGACACACGCGACGGGTTCACCCACGGTGGCTGGGCGTCACCGAACGTTGACGAGGTGATGATGACCGCGCTGGGCGCCCGCATGGGCGAGGGCCTGCGGCTGCTGCTCGGCCGTCGCAGCTACGAGGGCATCCTCGGCTACTGGAACACGCAGGACAGCCCATTCACCCCCGCGCTCAACAACGCCGACAAGTACGTCGCTTCGCGCACGCTCAGCGAGCCCTTGCGCTGGCCCAACTCGACGCTCCTGCGCGGCGATGTGTCCGAGGCCGGCGTCCAGATCGCCACCTACCAGCCGGATCGCGCCTAGCCCATCAGCTCCTTGAACGCCGGCTGGTCCCGGATCGGGTCGAAGTCCGAATCCTCGGCGGCCAACGGGCGGAACCGTCATCGAGGTCGATCGCGGCGCGCAGGTGCTCGATGGCATCGGCCGGCCGACCGGCCAGGCTCTCGCAGCAGGCGAGGTTGTAGAGCAGGGTGCGATCTCGGGATGTTCCTCGATCAGCGCTCGCCCGCGGTCCGCAGCCTCGGCGTACTCGCCCGCCTCATAGAGCGGCTGGAGCGGCGGCCAGATCTCGTCGCTGGCGATGCCCGAGGGCAGGTCGAACCACTGATGCCGTCGCGCCCCGTAGCCCGATTCGGTCGGCCGCGGGAAACTCCGGATCCGCGAAGGCCCCGAGGCTGGCCACCACCAGGTCGTGCTCGTCGGGCTGCGTGTAGAACACCGTCCCGCCGCAGTCCGGGCAGAAATGGACGACGTGAGCTCCGTCGTGCTCATCCGTCGTCGGGCTCGTTGACGTAGCGGCCGGCGCCCTGCACCTGGTCGGCGCGGAACCCCGCCTGCATGCCGAACGCGCTGCCCGTCCGCCGCTGGCACGAGAGGCAGTGGCAGATCGAGACCACGTAACGTGGTCTCCCTCTGCTGTCATGCGGAGCTGCCCACAGCTACAGGCTGCGTCTCTGCCGGCCATCGCCGGATCATAGGAGACGGATGCCCCGCCGCCGGCCTCGCTCAGCCCGGCAGCACGTAGGTCGTGACGCTCCCCCTCGGCAGATCCGCCCCGAGCACGCCCGCCTGCACGTCCACCGGCGGGCGCCGCGCGTCGTTGCGACGGGTGGACGTCTGCGAGACCGTCGCGGTCGCCGACCCGATCCACGGCAGCTGCAGCGAGAACCGGGCCGGCCGCCTGCGCGGCGCGACGGCGAGCACCACGGTGTGGCCTCGCCCGGTGAACACCAGCACCTTCGCGCCGCCCGTGTCGCCCGTCACCTCGTGCGGCCGCATTCCCGGCCGCACCCACCGGCTGAACTGTGCATAGGCCCAGTAGCGCTTCGTCAGCACGAGCCGCGTGCTGCCGTCCGCGCGGTAGTCGCGGTCGTAGTAGATCAGTCCGTCATCCCAGCCCGAACGGTTCGCGACCCGTCCACAGCTCGCCTGGCGCGCATCGCAGCCGAGCTCGGGCGACAGCGCCACCCACCACGAGAAGGACGACGCGCCGCCCAGGGCGAGGTTGCGCCAGATCGCGCGCGCAACCCACAGCGCCCCGCGCATCTGCGGATGGAAGCCTCGCTGGAAATGGCCGCCGACCATGCAGCAGACCTCGGACATGTACGCCGGCCGGGCGGCCGCGCCGGCCAGCGCCCTGACCGCATCGAGACGGCTGGCGCCCGGGTCGTCGTAGCCGTGGTAGGCGACGAGCTGCCGGCTGCGCGCTCCCGCCCGCTCCGGCGAGCCACCCCGGCGCCTCGTGCAGCAGCGATCCGGCGCCGCCAGATTCGTCGGCGAGCACGCCGGCGGAGCTGCCGCGCCGCACCAGCGCCGCCTGCACGGCCCCGATCAGACGTGCCCGCAGGGACACCGGCACGGTCATCCCCTCCTGGCTGCAGCTCGAGAAGGAGCTGTCGGGCTCGTTCATCGGGGACACCAGGGCGATCGGCGTCCCATTCGCGGAGAGGTGCGAGACGACGCGGGCGAGGTACGACGCGTACTGCGCCACGCGATCCGAGCGAAGGCTGCCACCGCAGCCGCGGCCGTTCGTCGTGAACGCCGGCGGGGCGGCGTTGGCGAAGGCCACGAGGTGCCGCACGCCCAGCGACGCGGCCCGGCGCAGCATGTCGCGGCCGGCCGGGTCGGCGGCCCAGTCGTACGCGCCGCTGCGGCGCAGATACCCCGGCGCATACCGGGCCGCGGTGGCAATCGCACCGCCGCCGCCGATGTTGTAGCGGTACTGCGACAGGTGCAGGCCGGAGGGTGCGAACAGCAGTCGCGCGATCCGCGCTCGGACCCGATCCGGCAGGCGACCGGTGTCGCGCGCCCACCAGGCTCCGCTCACGCCGAAACCCTCGAACGGCGCACCGCCGGTGGGCGACGCCGCGGCCGTCCCGGTCGCCGCACCCTCGCTGTCGGCGATCGCGGGCGGGTCGACCAGCAGCATTGCGAGCAGCGCGACGATCGCGAGCAGGGCCGTACGTGGCGGGAATCGTCGGGGCAGCATCATCAAGGCCAGGGGACCGCGGTGCCACGTGCCCGGCACCGTGCCTGAGTTGGCACACCTTGACGCCCGCGACCGCCCGAGGCAACGTGCCTGGCTCACAATTGCCGGTCAACGTGGCCTCAATCGGACGTGGCTAGCGTTGCACCCGTGGTCAGCCCTGACTGCACAGCACGGTGGCCGTGAGCGACACCCGAATCACCGGGCGTGCCGCTCAGGCCGCGACGGGCATCGTCGTCTCGACAGTGTTCGCCTGGCTGGCCGTGCGCAACGTCAGGCTCGACCAGGTGACCACCGCGCTCTCGCACGCGCGCTGGCGGTGGCTGGTGCCCGCGACCGCCCTGCTGCTGCTGTCGGTGGCGTTTCGCGCGGTGCGCTGGTCGGTGATGTTCCCGACGCGCAGGCGCCCTTCGCCGGGGGCCTGCTTCTGGGCGATCAACATCGGCTATCTCGCCAACGCGCTGCTGCCGTTCCGCGCCGGGGAGCTGATCCGCGTCATGGCGCTGTCGAAGGACACGGGCACGCCGACCGGGCAGGGCCTCGTCACGATCCTGCTCGAGCGGCTGTTTGATCTCTTCACCGTCGCCGTCCTGACGCTCGCGATCGCGCCGATGATCCCGGCCAGCTGGGCGCGCACGTGGCTGGTCGCGCTGAGCCTGCTCACGATGGCAGTCGCGGTTGCGTGCGTCGGCCTGGCGCGCAGCGCCGCCCTGCAGCGGCTGGCCAGCCGCCTGGTCGCGAAGGTGCCACCGCTCGAGCGACGGCGGCAGACGATCCGCACGGCGGCCGCGGCGCTGGAGCCGCTGCGATCGGCGCGGGCCGCCGGCACGGTGCTCGCCTGGTCGTTCGCGGCCTGGCTGGTGCTGCTGGCTTCGACGCTGATGGTGGAGCGCGCCGTCGTCCGCGGCCTCGCCTGGCCCAGCGGTGCGTTGGCGCTGGTCGCGACGACGTACGCCCAGGCGATCCCGTCCTCCGCTGCCAGCATCGGGGTGTTCGAGGCCGCCGCTCGCCAGGCGCTCTCCACCTTCGGGGTTGCGTCGGCCGCCGCGCTCGCGTTCGCGCTCATCTATCACGCCGTCTCGATCCTGCCCCTGCTGCCGCTCGGCGTGGCCGGCGTCGGGCGCCTGGGCGTACGCTCCCTGCTGGCCTCGCCTCCTGCCGGTGCCACGACCGTGCCGGAACCCTCGCTCGAGGTGTCGGTGGTGATCCCCTGCCTCGACGAGCGGCAGACGATCGCGGCGGCGGTCGCGGCGGCGTGGCGCGGCATCGCGCTGGCCGGCGCGGACGGCGAGGTGGTGGTGGTCGACAACGGATCGACCGACGGCTCGGCGCAGCTCGCCGCGGAGGCCGGCGCGCGGGTCGTCCACGAGTCACGCCGCGGCTACGGCAGCGCCTACCTCGCCGGGCTGCACGCGGCACGGGGCCGTTACATCCTGATGGGCGACGGCGACGGCACCTACGATTTCACGGCGCTTCCGGCATTCCTGCGGCGGTGCCGCGGCGGAGCCGACCTCGTGATGGGCTCGCGGCTGCGGGGCACGATCCTGCCCGGGGCGATGCCCTGGCATCACCGCTGGATCGGCAACCCGGTGCTCACGGGGCTCCTGAACGTGCTGTTCCGCACGGGTGTGTCGGATGCGCACTGCGGACTGCGCATGGTCGCCAACTCGGCGCTCCCGCGCCTTGATCTGCGCACGCCGGGGATGGAGTTCGCGTCCGAGATGGTGATCAACGCCAAGCGGGCCGGCCTGCGGATCGAGGAGACGCCGATCACGTACGCGGCGCGGCCGAGCGGGAGCCACTCGAAGCTGCACTCGGTGCGGGACGGCCTGCGGCACGTGCGGTACATCCTCGCCTGGGCGTCGGGGACAGCCCTGGCCGCGCCCGTGGCGGTGCTCGCGGCGCTCGGCATCGTGCTGGTGCTGCTGCCGGGCGCATCCGTGCGGGACGTTGCCGCAGGTGCGGTGCTCCTGACCGCGGCGGCACTGGCCCTGCAGGCCACGGTCTCGCTGCTGGTGTGGCGCCTGATTGCGATCCGCGGCGACCGCTCCGGATGGATGCGACCGGCGATCGACCGCCGCCTGGTGCTCGCGGCCGCGGCCGTCACGGTGGCGCTGGCCGTGGCGGGCACCTCGGCCTACGGGCCGCGCGCGGAGCAGCACAGCCACCACGTGAGCGTGCGAGCGCACCACGCGGACACGGGGACGAGCCGCTCGTGAGGGTGCTGGAGCCGGCCAGACACGCGTACGGCGGCGGCTTTGCGCTGCTCAGCCGCCACCGCCTGTTCGCGTCGCTGGCCCTGCTCTCGGCCGCAATCCGCGCGCTGGTCTGGCTCGCATACCAGCCGGGGTTCTTCTTCTTCGGAGACTCGTTCACGTACCTGGGGAACTCGGTTGGCCTGAAACCGAACCCGATCCGCCCGATCGGATACCCGCTGTTCCTGCACGTGCTGTTGCTCGGACACGACATCGCCGTTGTGACCGCGGTCCAGCAGCTGTTCGGGATCATCACGGCAGGCATCTGCTACGCACTGCTCCGCCGCTTCGGCGCCGGCCCGGTGCTTGCGTCGGTGGCCGCCGCGCCGGTCCTGTTCGACGGCTACCTGATCGACATCGCGCACTACATCGTCGCCGAGAGCCTGTTCATGGTGCTGGTGATGGGTGCGCTGGCGCTGCTCGTGTGGCGGAGCCGGCCCTCGCCTGCGGCCTGTGCCGCGGCGGGCGCCCTGCTGGGCGCTGCCGCCCTGACGAGAACGGTGGGCATGGTGCTGGTGATTCCGGCGTTGCTCTACGTCGTTGTGCGCTGGGTCGGGGCGCTGCGGATCGTGCTGCTCACGCTGGGATTCGCGGTGCCGATCCTCGGCTACGCCGCCGCGTTCGACGCGACCTGGGGCCAGTTCACCGTGACCAAGCACGACGGGTACTTCCTCTACGGCCGCGTCTCGACGTTCGCGAACTGCTCGAACTGGAACGTCCCGCCGGCTCAGCGCGGGCTCTGCTTCCAGGGTCCGCCGGGGCAGCGGCACAATCCCAACTACTACGTGTGGCACGAGTGGAGCGGCGCCGCGTACCACCGTCACCCGTTCGGCCTGGACAGCGAGCTGCGCTCGTTCTCGCTGGCGGCGATCGAGCACGAGCCGACGGCCTACGCCTCGATGATCCTGGGCGACCTGGCGCACTACGCGTCCTTCGGGCACTGGACGACCCGCTTCGACACGCCGTTCACGCACTGGCGGTTCCCCACCACCCTGGACGGGCCGCACCTGGCCGCCACCAAGCGGTCGATCGCACGCCACGGAGGCACGCTGGCGCTCGACAGCTCGCTCGTGGGGCCGCTGCGCGACTACCAGCGGGTGATCTTCCTGCCCGGTACGGCGATGGCGGCGATCCTGCTGGCAAGCGTGGCGGCCGCGGCCATCGGCCGCCGCCCGCCGGCGCGGCGGCTGCGCGGCGAAGCGATGCTGTTCGGCTTCGTGGCGCTGCTGCTGCCGATGACGGCTGCCGCGACGACGATGTTCGACTACCGCTACGCGCTGCCGGCGATCCCGCCCCTGTGCGTGGCGGCCGGCATCGCCGGCATGGTGGCCGGCGACCGGCTGCGCGCGCGGGCGGAGGCCCACCTTCCAGCCGAGGCGATCGCGCCGGCCGCACCCGCAGACCCGGGTGCCGAGCCGACCACCGTCGGAACCATCGCCTGACGTCGGCCGGGCGCGCAGGCCGGATAGGCTGCGGCCGTGTCCACTCCCCAGAGCGCCGCAGCCCTTGTGGTGCTCGCGCATCCCGAACCCTCGTCCTTCGCAGCAGCGCTTGCCCACACCGCAGCCGACACGTTGCTGGCTGCCGGCTGGAACGTGGTGCTGGTCGACCTGTACGTGGAGGGATTCGACCCGGTGCTGTCGGAGGCCGACTTCTCCGACCGGCTGATCGCCGAGCGGCTGCAGCCCATGGATGAGCAGGCGCACGCGGCTGCCGGCGGCACGTTCGCGCCAGACCTCGCCCGCCACGTGGCGCTGTTCCAGGCGGCCGATCTGCTGCTGCTGGTCTCGCCCATGTGGTGGTTCTCGGTGCCCGCCATGCTCAAGGGCTGGATCGACCGCGTGTTCGCAAACGGCGTCGCCTACCGCTACCCCGAGGTGCCGGCGTGGTCGGGGTTCCTCGGCGAGAAGCGGGGCATGCTGGTGATGACCTCCTCGTACGAGCCGAGCTCGTTCAGCGACGACTCCGTGGGCGAACTCACGCACGTCCTGCACCCGCTGTTACACGGCACGCTCGCCTACACCGGGATGCAGGTGATCGATCCCTTCATCGCCTACGCCGCGGACTCGGTCGATCAGGACACCCGCCGGCGGTACCTCGCCGAGCTGAGCGTCCGGCTCGCCGCCCTGCCGCATTCGGAGCCGGTCAGGGAGTGAGCTCGTACGGGTAGCTCGTGAGCGTCTCGCAGCCGTCCTCGGTCACCAGCAGCAGATCCTCGAACCGCACCTCACCGATCTCACGCTGCCATAGCCCCGGCTCGATGGCGATCACGTCTCCGGCCACCAGCGGGTCATGCCCGGCCTGACCGAGCGCCGGATCCTCGTGCACGGCGAGCCCGACGCCGTGACCGAGTGAGAACTGGAAGCCCTCCTCCGGGTCGACCCCCGGATTGGTGCGCTGCGTGGGAAACCCCGCCAGCTCGAACACCTCGCACGCGATCGCGTGCAGCTCACGGCCCGTGATCCCGGGCCGCACCGCATCGCGGGAACGCTCCAGCGCCTCGCGGACGACCGACTCGAGCACACGCACGCCGCCGCTGACCTCGCCGACGACGAGCGTCCGGGTCATATCCGCCCAGCATCGCGACTCCTCGTCCCGCGGCCACAGGTCGATCACGATCGGCAGGTCGGCGGGCAGGGGCCCGGAGCCGGGGTCGTGACCGCCGCTTCCCTGCCAGAGCGAACTGACGATCACATCGGGCGGAGCCGGGGCACCGCTCAGCCTGCAGGCGTCACGCAGCTCCCTGCGGACGATCTCGGCCGTCAGCGGCTTTCCGTCGTGCAGCAGCTCCTTGCCCGCAGGCACGGCCTGGGCGAGCAGATCAGCCGCGGCGCGCATACCGGACTCGGCCGCAGCCTGCGCCCGGCGCATGCCCGCCAGCTCGGCCGGCGACTTCACGCGCCTCCTGGAGGCGATCGCGTCGTGATCGGGTCGCAGCACGATGCCGTCGGCGCGCAGGCGGTCGGCCACCTCGACCGGCATCTCCGGGTCGACGACGGCGTCGGCCACGCCCATCGCGGCCGCCGCCCGCGACACCAGCTCCAGGTCGAGCTGGTGCATCTTCAGCCCGCTCTCGCGCAGCTCCTGGAAGCCGAGGTCGGTCAGGTCGTGGTACACCGCGTCGGGCGCGACCTCCTCGATCCGGGAGCTCTCCAGCGGGCTGACCATGATGTGCAGCCTGCCGCCGACGATGCCGAGCAGGAACGGATCTCCGATCGAGAGCGGCAGCTCGTGGCGCATGGCGTACGAGCGCTCCGTGTCCCCGTAGAACAGCAGGTCGGTCATGGCCGGAACCTACCCGTCGGGCTCATGACGGGCGAATCCGCGAGTGTAGTGTGGCCTGGCGACCGAGGAGGCGGAGTGATCGAGCTCGACCATGTCCTGATCGCGGCCGCCGACCTGAACGCGGTCGGCCGCGAGTTCGACGCGCACTACGGCCTCTCGTCCGTGGCCGGCGGCCGCCACCCCGGCTGGGGAACCGCCAACCGGATCGTGCCGCTGGGAGACACCTACCTGGAGCTGGTCGCGGTGGTCGAGCCGGACGAGGCGGCAGGCAGCCATTTCGGGCGCTGGGTTGCGGCGGCCCCCAGCGGCCGGCCGCTGGGCTGGGCCGTGCGCACGCAGAAGCTCGACCTGATCGCCGGCCGGTTGGGATTGGCGGTGACCACGGGCTCACGACGCCGTGATGACGGCCTCCTACTGCGGTGGCGCCTGGCGGGCATGGAGCAGGCCATCGCCGACCCGGCGCTGCCGTTCTTCATCGAGTGGGGCGACGGGACACCCCTGCCCGGGCGGGCGGAGGCCGATCATCAGGGCGGGCCGTTGCGGATCGACCAGGTCCGGCTGACAGGCGACGCCGATCGCCTGGAGGACTGGCTGGGCGCACACCGCCTCCCGATCACGCGTGCGGACCGGGCCTCCGGCGGTCGCCGCGTGGTGCTGGCCGGCGCGAGCAATCGCATCGCGATTCCCGGCGATTCAGGGGCGTGAGATAGTCGATCGGCATGGCCACACCGCTACGAGATGCCACGATCCGGCTGCGCGACGGCCGCTCACTGGCCTATTGCGAATGGGGACACCAGGGCGGACCGGTGGTGCTGGCCTTCCACGGCTCCCCCGGATCGCGCGTGTGGTGGCCGGGCGCGGAGGTAACCGCCGCGGCCGGGGCTTGCCTGGTGACGGTCGACCGCCCCGGCTACGGCGGGTCCGACCCGCTCCCCGGCCGTCCGATCGCGGGCTGGGCTGAGGACGTGGTCGAGCTGGCGGACGCGCTCGGCATCGACCGCTTCGGCGTGGTCGGCTGGTCCGGTGGGGCACCCTACGCGGCCGCGGTGGCCGCAGAGCTGCTCCCAGACCGCCTGACCGGCGTCTGCCTCGCCAGCAGCGCCAGCATCGCCTATGCGGTAGGGACGAGCCAGGCGGATGACGAGGACCTCGACATCTCCGAGCTAATCGACCGGTGGGGCCCGGCCGAGGCGACCGTCCGCTACGCCGAGAAGATCCGGGCCTGGGCCGAGGGCCTGCGGCAGGATCCGGGATCGATGACCGATCCGGACGACTACGCAGCCGGCGACCTCTGGGTGCTGGAGCAGCCGGAGCCGAGGGCGGGCCTGTTCAGCTCGATCGGGGAAGGCGTACGCCAGGGCGCCATCGGGGCCGCCACCGACTGGGTCAACCTGCTCGCACCGTGGGGCTTCTCGCTTGCCGAGATCGAGGTGCCTGTCCACATGTGGCACGGAGGACAGGACAGCTGGGTGCAGCTTGCGGACTTCGAGCGTGTGGTCGCAGCCATCCCCCACGCCGCGCTCACGGTCTGGCCCGACGCCGGCCACTTCGGCCCCGCCAAGCACTGGGCCGATGTGCTCGCGGCGGCTCTTGACTGACCCGAGCGATACGAGCGGTGGCTGACGGACATCCTCAGCTCCCAGCTGCTGCGCGGCTAGCCGGCCACGGCCTCCAGCAGCTCGTCGATCACCGCGACCGTCAGCGGCATCTCCACGCTCTCGTGAAACCGGGACGCCTGCCGAGCCCGCTCCTCGTCCGGTTCGGCCGGGTCGAGCCATGCCAGGCAGGAGATCTCGTTGATGTGGCCGAGCTGGGCGATCGTCATCGAGAAGTCGCCGCGGCGCTCGATCCGCCCAGGCCCGCCGCAGCGCCGGTACTCGCCGTAGAGCGCCCGCGCTCGGTCGGCGTCGCCGTACCCGAACTCGAACAGGACGCCGGACAGCTCCTGGCCCGGATCGGCCAGCCCGCAGTTGTCCCAGTCGATCACACACAGCCCGCCCTGGGCTGTGGCGCGAAGGTTGTCCGACCACAGGTCGCGATGGCAGGTGCGAAGCTCGCGGGCAGGCACGAGCAGCCCTTCCAGCGCCACCAGGTCGTCGCGCATCGCGGCCAGGTCACCGGCAAACGGAGCTCCGGCCGCGGCCAGCCGCTCGACCAGCCCGTCCCAGCCGGCGGCGCCGACCGGCTCGGTGTACCAGGGATCCTGCGTCCGACGGCCGCGGAACGGTACCTGGTGGACGGCCGCCATCAGCCGCCCCACCCGGCCCGGATCGAGGCCGCTGTCGGCGGGCAGCACGTCGACCCATCCGTACACGCGCACCGGCAGACCGCCGATGTCTGCGAACAGCTCGCCGTCGGCCGTGAACGCGACGGCAGGTGCAGGCACGCCGGCGGCCACCGCCGCCGCCTGGAAGGCGCCGTCCTCCCCGTCCAGCTCCGGCGGACGGAACGACGTCTTCACCGCCCACAGGCCGCGCGATGTCTCGAGCTGTGCCACCTGGCCCTGCTCGCCGCGCGCGACCGTGCCCGTGAACATTGCGCCGTCGCCCAGCCCGAAGGCGCGAGCGATCCGGCCGGCATCATCGTCGCTGAACACGCCGCGAGCCTACCGCGGCCGCCTGTGGGAGGATCCCCGCCATGCGGGTCGTCCTGAGCGTGGACATGGAGGGCATCTCACAGCTGACCGAGCCGCGCGAGATCCTCTCGTGCCGGCCGGAGTACTGGGCGACGGGCAAACCGCGGATGGAGGCGGACACGGCCGCGGCCGCTCAGGGGCTGCTCGATGCCGGCGCCGACGAGGTGATCGTGCTCGACAACCACGGCAGCGGCAACCCCGAGAACGTCTCGCCGGAAAGCCTGCCGGCCCGCTGCCGCCTCGAGACGTGGAACGTGTTCGACCTGCCCGAGCAGGGCGTTGACGCCATGTTTCAGGTCGGCTATCACGCCCGCGGCGGCACCGACGGGTTCATCTCGCACACCTACGTCCCCGGTCTTCGCTTCCGGGTCGGCGGCGAGCTGATCTCCGAGAGCCACGGCCGGGCGTGGGCGGCCGGCGTGCCCCTGATCGGCATCACGGGCAACGACACCCACCGCGACACCCTGGGATCGCTCGCGGACACGCCCTACCTGGTCGTGCAGGAGACGCTCGACCGCGGGTCGGCGCGACCGGTCTTTGCGGACCGGGACGAGGGTCTCGGTGCGATCCGCGCGTTCGCGGCCAGTTGCCTGGGTGACCTCGGCGACATCCGGCCGCCGCAGCCACCCGATCGGCCGCTGTTCGAGGCCAGCATGCCGAACGGCGCCGAGCAGGCCGATGCCATGCAGGCGGCCGGGTGGCGACGAACCGGAGAGGTGGAGTTCGCAGCCGAGCTGAGCGGCTGGAGCCAGGCGCGGGAGCCGCTGGCGGCCGCCATGGGCGCGGCGATGGCGGCTCTCCTGCCCTACTGGGTGGGCGCGACCAGCGCGGCCGAGGCCTCGTCGCTTGACCCGGCTCGCGTGGCGGCCCTGACCGAGGTGCTCGCCGACCGCTGGTGCTCGCGGTCGTTTCCTGATTGGTACGTCCAGGCCGGCGTCGAGCTGCGCCCGCCGCGCGCCACGATCTAGGGCTTTACCGCTTCGTCACGGACTGTCCACAAAACGGACACCCCATGCTTTCCAACCCTCGCTAGCTTGGCTTCGGGCGCCAACGGTCAGGCGCCGAACCCGGACGAAGGAGCTTGGGAATGCGATTCACCAAACGAGCAGCCGTGGCCGCCGCGGCGGGCTGCAGCTCGTATCCGCGGCGGCTGCGGAGGGAGTCCCGATGCTATCCGCTAGCAACGCGGTGCAGCCCAAGGTGGCCGGCAACGCGGTGCCGGTGACGCTGATGCGGGGCCTCGAGAAGGTCCCCGTCGCGCAGGGCTCTGACCGCATGGACGGCGGCACCGCCGCCAATCCCTACTACGGCTACGACGGCGACGGGCCGATGGTGCCCGCCCCCGGCGACCTCCCCACCAGCACGCATCTGGTGGAGGCGACCAAGACCGAGCCGGACAAGAACACCTACCTGGTGCTGCATGGCCAGAACGGCCCGGACCACTCCTACAACTACGGGACGCACTTCGTGTTCCAGGGCCATGAGGGCGGCTCACCCGGCTTCCTGTCGCGCATCAACCTCGACGCCGACGGGGCGCACCGGGTCACCCTGATGGCGAGCAAGGACACGAACGGCGACCCGCTGCCCGTCTACGACGGATCCACATGGGACCCGTTCGCAGGCCGGCTCCTGCTCACCACCGAGAGCAACTCGGGACCGAGCGTCTATCAGGCCACGCTGCACTACCCGTCCCGGGTGGCGCCGCTTGACGGTGTGTTCGGCCGCGCGGACTACGAGGGCGTGCAGGCCGACTCGGCCGGTCGCATCTGGCTGGTCGAGGACTCCGGTGGAGCGTTCGGCACAGCCAACCCGAATGCCAAGCAGCCGAACAGCTTCGTCTACCGGTTCACCCCGAGTAACCCGGACAACCTGCGGGCCGGCGGCAAGCTGGAGGCGTTGCAGGTGATCTCGCTGCGCAGCGGCAACCCGATCGTGTTCCACGACGGCCAGGTCGACCAGGACATCACATCGCCCGACCGCCGCGACCTGCACACGTACGGCAAGCAGTTCCAGACCAGGTGGGTGACGGTGCACGACAACGCCACCGACGGCATGGCGTCGTTCGATGCGAACGCCCTGGCCAAGGCGCAGGGGGCAACCCCGTTCAAGCGGCCCGAGAACGGCGTGTTCCGGCCTGGCTCCGGATTCCGCCAGTTCGTGTTCACCGAGACCGGCGACACCAACGCACTGTCGGAGGCCGGCTCGGCGCTCGGTGGCTACGGAGCGCTGTACAAGCTCAGCCAGCCCGGCCCCGGCGCGTCGCACGGCACGCTGACGATGGTGTACCGCGGAAACGAGATGCACACCGGGTTCGACAACGTCTCGTTCTCGAGCGCCAACACGGCGCTGGTGGCCGAGGACGCCGGCGACACGCTTCACACGCAGCGAAACGCGTTCGACTCGCTGTGGGCGATCCGCACCGACGTCAACTACGGCGCGCCGCACGCACCGGCTCTGAAGCGGGTGCTGTACGTCGGCCGGGACCTCGGCGACATCGATTCGGGCTTCTCGGGGATGGACGGCTACCAGAACGAGGGTGACAACGAGGTCACCGGTATCCACGTCTCCGACGGAGATGCCACGATCGCCGGCCTGCTCGGTGCCAAGATCCCGCACCCGTGGGTACCCGGATCTCCGTGGAGGGTGTTCTTCACCGCCCAGCACGGCGACAACGACACGTGGGAGCTGATCCACAACTAGCGCGGCTGGATGGCGCGGGGTGGGCCGGGGGCATCCGGCCCACCCCGCGGGGGCTGAGTAGATCGAGCGGGTGAGCACGATGCCCTCTCCGAGACGCCGATGCGGCCGGAGCCGTTTCACGAATGGGTGAGCCGGACGCTGGAGGGGCCCGGCGCCCTGCCCGCAGCCGCGATGGTGGCGCTCGCAGACGACGCGGTGATCGGCCAGTCCGCCCTGACGCTGGAGGGCGACGAGGGCACGGCCGAACACCTGCTCACCTGCGTGCGGCGCGACTGGCGCGGTCGCGGCGTCGCGGCGGCGCTGAAGTCGGCGCAGATCGCCTGGGCAACGCAGGCCGGGATGGAGCGGCTGGTAGCGTCGAACGACGCGCCCAACGCCGCCATGCTGGCCGTGAACCAGCGCCTGGGATACCGAGTCGTGAGCGAGGGCGTGCTGGTCGAGGGGCCGGCGCGGCTCGGGTAGGCTCCCGCGCCGATGACCGTCGAGATCGAGACGCTCGAGGCGGCCGCACTCGACCCCCGCGCGCGGCAGCACATGGCGCCGATGCGCGACGGCGTCGAGCTGGCGACCGACGTCTACCTGCCGGACGGGCAGGGGCCGTGGCCGGCGGTGCTGGTGCGGCTGCCCTACGACAAGAACGGCCGCTACTGCTGGATGCCGTTCATCGCGCGCCACTTCACCGAGCGCGGCTACGCCTTCCTGCCCCAGGACGTGCGCGGCAAGTTCCGGTCGGGCGGCGAGGTGAACGCGTTCGTGCACGAGGTCGACGACGGCTACGACACGATCCAGTGGATCACGGAGCAGCCCTGGTCGAACGGTGACGTCGGCATGTGGGGTGACTCCTACTACGGCTACACCCAGTGGGCGGCGGTCGCCTCCGGGCACCCCGCGCTGAGGGCGATCGTGCCGCGCGTGACCGTGGCCGACCTGTTCGGCTGGCTCGACGGCGACGGCGTGGCACCGCTCTACGGCGCGCACTACCTGGCCCAGTACTGGTCGGACGGGCGCACCCACCACTGGACGCCGGACTGGACGCGGCGGCCGCTGAGCGAGCTGTTCGATCCCGCGTTCGAGCTGATCGGCAGCCGCTCCCTGGCCTTCGACCGCCTGCTGGCGGAGGCCCGCGGCCAGGCACCGGTGGACATGTACGGCGACCGCCATCCGTTCACGCTGCTCCGCATCCCGACGCTGCACGGAGTCGGCTGGTTCGACAACATCACTCCCGCGCACATGCTCGACTACGAGCGCCTGATGAGCGACCCGGCGACCGCACCGTTCCAGTACCTGCACGCCGGCTCGACCGACCACGAGAACTACCGCTTCGAGTTCGTGCCGATCCCGGAGAGCGAGGACCACGACACGCACGACGACGCGCTCGAGCGGATGCTGCCGCGCTACCTCGCCCCCGCGCTCGACTTCTTCGACGCCTTCCTGGCCGGCCGCAGCGACCCCGAATCGGTGCCGCGCGTGCGCTGGCATCTGCCGAACGTGGGCTGGCGCGAGTCCCCGGTCTGGCCGCCGGCGGGTGCACGCGAGCGGCGGCTGCATCTCACGGAGACAGGCGGTCTCAGCGAGGCCGTACCCGTCGAGGGGACGGTCGAATGGCTGCACGATCCCGAGAACCTGGTGCCCTCCACCATCGAGAACCCGTTCGCGTTCCTCTACGAGTACCCCGACGAGGATGCGGTCGCCTCGCGGCCCGACGTGGCGGTGTTCGAGTCGGCCGACCTGGCCGACCACCTGACGCTGGCGGGACGTGTCGTCGCCCACCTGACCGTGGCCGGCGACGGCCCGTCGATGAACCTGCACGTCAAACTGGTCGACGTCGACCCGGCGGGCGGGTCACACGTCGTGCTCTATGGCCAGCGCGCGGTCGACAACCCCGGGGACGGCACCGCCGCCGAGGTCTACCTGGGACACACCGGGTACCGCCTCCCGGCCGGCCACCGGTTGCGGCTGCAGGTCGCCTCCAGCGACTACCCCCTGTACGTGGCGCACCCGGGGACGTCCGAGAGCCCATGGTTTGCGACCCGAACGGCGGTCAACCACCAGCGCCTGCTGACCGGCGGCGCGACCCCGTCGCACCTGACCGTGACCGTGCTCGACGAGTAGCCACGTGGGCAGGTTCGATTACAGTGTGGTTTGAGCATGTTGCAGTCGCGAGCAGCCGTGGGGATGATCGTGGCGACCGTTCTCGCCGCGGGCACCGCATGCGGGAACACGGTCAAGGGCACCGAGAAACCGTGGGGGCCGCTGTCGACCACCGCCACCCCGCACCTGCCGTCGGGGTCACGCGCGTCGATCAACCACACGCTGGACGTGTTCGTGCGAAACGGCGTGGAGCGCCGCGACCCGGCCAAGGCGTACGCGGTGGCGTCGTCGATGATGCGCATCGGCCAGACGCGCAAGCAGTGGAACCAGGGCACGCTTCCGGTGCCGCCCTACCGCACCAAGGGGACGGAGTTCCATGGCTACACCGTGATGAGCGCCTCCCACAAGCAGGTCTACCTGACCATGATCCTGCAGCCGCGTAACGCCAAGACGACCGGTGCCGTGGCGTACAACATCCGGCTCTCGAAGGCCGCCGACGGCAGCTGGCTGATCGACTGGTTCACGCCGTCCGCCTTCTTCGCGGCCAAGGGCCAGACGCCCAAGCTGTTCGCCGAGCCTGACCTCGCGCCGTCGCTGGGTGTCGACTCGCTGAAGCACAAGAGCCACGCCAACCTGATCATGTGGGGCGTGCTGGCGCTGCTGATGATCCCGCTGGTGGCCACGATCGCGTTCTTCTTCGGAGCGTTCGGCTCGCGCTTCCGCTGGCGCAGACGGCCGGACGATGATCCCACGTGGGCGGCCGCGTTCCGCCACGACGACCGCTGACGTGCGAAGGTTGGGCCGTGCGCTACATGGTCGTGGAACAGTTCACGCAGGGCCCTGAGCCGGTCTACCGCCGGGCGGCCGAGCGCGGCCGCATGCTGCCGCCGGGGCTGGTCTACATCGACAGCTGGGTCGACCAGCGGCTCGACCGCTGCTTTCAGCTGATGGAGACCGACGATCCCGGCCTGTTCGACCAGTGGATCGCCTGCTGGGACGACCTGGCCACGTTCGAGGTGGTGCCGGTGCTCTCTTCAGCGCGGGCCGCGGAGCGGGCCGGCCTAGATGGTTGATCGGTATCTCCGTGATGTCCAAGGCGCAAGGCATCGCCTTGCGCCGGTCGGGAGTGATCTGCGATCACGCAGATCACGACCGGGCGAGAACCGAGTCTCGCGCAGGTGCAAGTCGAAGACTTGCACCGATCATGAGCGATCTGCGATCACGCAGATCGCGGACGAAGACGACGGTTCGCAGCCGTAGCCACCCCGACCACCGCGAACCCAGACCGATCGCAGCGGCCAGGCTCGCGAGAGATACCGATCAATCATCTCGTTATCGCAGGTCCGCGGTAGCCCGCTCGAGGCCGCCCAGCACCTCGGTCAGCAGCCACGGCATGCCCACGTCGTGGGCGTACTCGGCCAGCGCGCCCCACAGGGACACGGCCAGCACCCGTGCCCGGGTGAGGGCGTCGTCATCGACGGGCCCGTACGCGTCATGGAAGGCGGCGCGTCCGGCCGGCGGCAGGTAGCCCCAGTACAGCGGCAGGTCGATCGCCGGGTGGGCGCGGCAGACGTCGATCCAGTCGATCACGCCGGACGGCTCGCCGTCGCCGCCGAGCAGGAGGTGTCGCACGTGCAGGTCGCCGTGCACCACGGCCAGCGTCGCCGGCGGACCCAGCCGCTCGGCCTGGTCGAGCAACGCAGTCAGCCCCGGCGGCGGCATCCATAGGCCGGCGCTTTGCAGGATCCCGCAGCGGCGGCGGGCGTCGGCGGCGCGGTGGGGCATGTCGGCGCGCCGTACCGGATCGATCGGAAGCGCCGCTCCCCCGGCCGTGATCGTGCCCGGATCGACATCGTGCAGCGCCCGCAGGAACCGGCCCAGGGCGGCACCGTGGCCGACGCGAGCTTCGTCCGGGGGCGCCGCCTCGGCCGCCTCTCGTCCCGGCAGGTACGCCGAGCCGGCCCACGGCCAGGGGAACTCCGGCCCGGGTTCGCCCCGGAACGCTGCCACCGGGATCGGCAGCGGCAGGTGGGGAGCCAGCACCGACAACACCTCGGTCTCACGCAGGAAGCCTGGAACCACCACCTCGCGACGCGGGAAGCGGAACACCCAGCGCGAGTCGACCAGCCACACCGTGCTGTCCCACCCCTCACCAAGCGGCTCGATCTCCGCGCCGTCCAGCTCCGGAAACCGCTCTCGGATCAGCCTCCGCGCGAGCGCCTCGTCGACCACGATCTCCGGACTCCACTGCGGCATCGGATCACGATAGCGACGGCTGTAAGCTATGCACATGAGCGAGCAGGCGATACCGGCAGCATCGGGGACGGGCGGCGCGGGCGAGGAGCAGCATCCCGCCATCTTCGCGACGACGGTGTGCTCGATCGTGGAGCACGGCGGAGAGCTGCTGATGGTGCGGCAGTTGAACCGCGAGGGCGAGGAGCGCTGGAACTTCCCGACCGGGTGGATGGCCTCCCATGACGAGGACGGGAACGTCCAGATCCCCGAGCACGTGGTCAACCGCAACCTGCTGATGGAGACGGGCTACGCCGCGTCCGGCGCGACGTTGATCGGCTCCACGCTGGTCCGAGAGCACGACGAGGACGGCCGGCGCATCGGCACGTCGATGCGGCTCGACTACCTCTCCAGCCAGCCCCGCCAGACCAGCTACGCGATCAACGACTCCGACATCCTGGGCGCGCCGCAGTGGTTCAGCCCCGGCGACATCGAGGTCATGATCGCGAACAACGAGGTCAAGGGCGAGCTGACCGCCGCCGCGTTCCGCCACTGGCAGGAGTTCCGCAGGAGCGGTTCCGTGTCGGGCGACGTGATCGACATCCCGAACTAGGTCGCCGGCTCCGGTCGAGCCACCGGGCTCAGCTGCCGGTGAACCGTGGCGGGCGCTTCTCGAGAAACGCCGCGACGCCCTCGGCGAAGTCGTCGCCGGCGGCTGCGATCGCCTGCAGCCGTGCCTCCTCGTCCAGCTGGTCGTCCAGCGAGCTCTCCAGCGAGCGGCCGATCAGCTGTTTGGTGAGGCCGATCGCGGCGGTGGGCCCGGCGGCGAGCTCGGCCGCCAGGGCGTCCGTTTCGGCGGCCAGGTCGGCATCCTCAACCACGCCGCGTGACGAGCCCCATGGCCTCCGCCTCCGGCGCCGGGATCTTCGGCCCGACACCATCCAGTCGAACGCGGCAGCCGATCCGATCAGCCGCGGCAGCGTGTGCGAGAGGCCCGAGTCCGGCACCAGGCCGATGCGCCCGAAGGCCGGCACCAGGCTGGCCGAGGCGGCCGCCAGCCGCAGGTCACACGCCAGCGCGAGCGCCAGCCCGGCGCCCGCGGCGGGGCCGTTGATGGCGGCGATCACCGGCTTGGGCAAGCCGCGCAGGGCGCGTATGGCGGGGTTGAAGTGCTGCCTCAGCAGCTCCCCCACCGCCGCCGCGTCACGCGGGAACTCGCCGACATCCTGACCGACGCAGAATCCGCGCCCGGCGCCCGTGATCACCAGCGCCCGCACGTCGGGCTGGGCGGCCCGGTCGAGCGCCGCGGCCAGCCGCTCATGCATGGCCAGGTCAAGCGCATTCAGCACGTCTGGGCGGTTCAGCGTGATCGTCTGCACCGAGCCGTCGTGGGTGACCAGCAGCTCGCTCGTGGTCTCGGACATGGGCCGAGTCTATTGGCTGGGTCAGCCCGGCGGCCGTGCCACGGTGACCAGGTGCTGGATCGGCCGGCGGAACCCGTCGGCAAGATCGAAGGCCAGCTCGACGGCCATCGCCTCCGGCAGCAGCGGGCCGGGCTGCTCGCCGGGCCGGTGCCACTCGTGCATGCGCGGATCGCTGGGCGTGCCGTGCGGGCCGCCGCGCACCGCCGCCAGCCGGTAGAGGATCAGCTCGTGGCGGTAGTCGCCGCTCTCGACGTAGATGTTCTCGCTCAGGTACAGCACCCGCCCCACCTCGATCTCGAGCGCCGCCTCCTCCATCAGCTCACGCTGCAGGCACTGCTCCGACGTCTCCCCCGGCTCAAGGCCGCCGCCGGGTAGCCAGTAGAAGCGCTCGCGATCCTCGATGGTGGGTGCGATCCATCAGCACCGCCCCCTCCTGCACGATCACCGCCCGAACCCGCACCGAGAGCTCGGGCAGCTCAGGCAAGCGCGCGTTCCGCCTCGTACACCGGCAGCACGCGCCGCAGGTACTCGCCGGTCGCGCTGCCGGGCGTCTCGGCCACCTCCTCGGGCGTGCCCTGGGCGATGATCTCGCCGCCCTTCTCGCCGCCCTCCGGCCCCAGGTCGAGCACCCAGTCGGCCTGCTTGATCACGTCCAGGTTGTGCTCGATCACGAGCACGGTGTTCCCGGCATCGGCCAGCCGCTGCAGCACCAGCAGCAGCTTCTCGATGTCGTACGTGTGCAGTCCCGTGGTCGGCTCGTCGAGGATGTAGAGCGTTCGGCCCGTGGCCACCTTCGAGAGCTCGGTGGCCAGCTTCACGCGCTGCGCCTCGCCGCCCGACAGGGTCGTGGCCGGCTGGCCAAGACGCATGTAGTCGAGGCCGACGTCGTGCAGCGTCTGCAGCCGCCGGCGCAGCTTCGGCACCTTGGCGAAGAACTCGAGCGCCTCCTCCACCGGCATGTCCAGCACGTCGGCGATCGACTTGCCCTTGAACTTCACCTCGAGCGTCTCGCGGTTGTAGCGGCGGCCGTGGCAGACCTCGCAGTTGATGTACACGTCGGGCAGGAAGTGCATCTCGATCTTGATGGTGCCGTCGCCGCGGCAGGTCTCGCAGCGCCCGCCCTTGACGTTGAACGAGAAGCGCCCGGCCTTGTAGCCGCGGGCACGTGACTCGGGCGTCTGCGCGTACAGCGCGCGGATGTGGTCGAACAGGCCGGTGTACGTGGCCGGGTTCGAGCGCGGCGTGCGGCCGATCGGCGACTGGTCGATGTCGATCACCTTGTCGAACGCCTCGAAGCCGTGCACCGACCGGTGCGCGCCCGGCTTCACGCGGTGACGCGTAACCCGGTTGGCGAGCGCCTTGTAGACGACCTCGTTGACCAGCGTGCTCTTGCCGGAGCCGGACACGCCGGTGACGCAGATCAGCTTGCCCACGGGCAGCTCGACGTCGATCGACTTGAGGTTGTGCTCGGCCGCGCCGTCCACGCCGAACCAGCCGGCGTCGTGGATGCGCCGATCGGGCACCGGGATCGCGCGGCGGCCGCTCAGGTACGCGCCGGTGAGCGACTCCTTGCTCGCCATCACCTGGGCGGCGGTGCCCGTGGCCACCACGTGACCGCCGTGCTCGCCCGCGCCTGGGCCCATGTCCACGATGTGGTCGGCGGCGCGCATCGTCTCCTCGTCGTGCTCGACCACGATCACGGTGTTTCCGAGGTCGCGCAGGCGCACCAACGTCGCCAGCAGTCGCGCGTTGTCGCGCTGGTGCAGGCCGATCGAGGGCTCGTCCAGGATGTAGAGCACGCCCATCAGGCTGGAGCCGATCTGGGTGGCCAGCCGGATCCGCTGGGCCTCGCCGCCGGACAGCGACCCGGCCGCGCGGTTCAGCGTCAGGTAGCCGACACCCACGTTCTCGAGGAAGCTGAGCCGCTCGCGGATCTCTTTCAGGATGCGGGCCCCGATCGCCCGCTCCGTATCGGTCAGCTCGAGGCCGTCCACGAAGTCGATGGCGCGCTCCACCGACAGCTCGGTGAACTGCGAGATGTTGCGGTCGTTGACGGTCACGGCCAGGCTGGTTTCCTTGAGCCGGGCGCCATGGCACAGCGGGCACGGCTTCAGCGTCATGTACTCCTCGATCCGCTCTTTCTGGAAGTTCGAGTCGGTCTCGCGGTAGCGGCGCTCGAGTCCCGGCACAATGCCTTCGAAGGCCAGCATGTAGCTGCGCTTGCGTCCCATCCGGTTGCGGTAGGTGACGTACACCTTCTCGCCGTCGGTGCCGTACAGGAACAGCTTCTGCTGATCCTCGGGCAGGTCCTGCCAGGGCGTCTCCAGCGAGATCTCGTAGCGGTCGGCGATGGCCTGGATCACCTGCTCATAGAAGGCGCTGTTGATCACCGTCCACGGCACCAACGCCCCCTCGGCGATCGACAGCGACGGATCCGGCACGATCAGCTCGGGATCGATCTCGCGTTGGGTGCCGAGCCCCGTGCAGCGTGGGCAGGCGCCGTGCGGCGAGTTGAACGAGAAGATGCGGGGCGCCAGCTCGGGCAGCGAGATGCCGTCGTCGGGGCACGCGAAGCGCTCCGAGTAGGTGCGCGTTGCGCCGTCCACCTCGCTCACCTCGACCAGGCCCTCGGCCAGGCGCAGCGCCGTCTCGATCGAGTCGTTGAGGCGGGCGCGCAGGCCCTGCTTCATCACCAGCCGGTCGACCACGACCACGATCGTGTGGCGGATCTGCTTGTCCAGCGTGGGCGGCTCGTCCAGCAGGTACTGCTCCCCGTCGATCTTGACGCGGGTGAAGCCGTCGCTGCGCAGGTCCTCCAGCACGTCCTTGAACTCGCCCTTGCGACCGCGCACGATCGGCGCGTCGACGGTGAACCGGGTGCCCTCGGGCAGCGCCAGCACCTGGTCGACGATCTGCTCGGCCGACTGGCCGGAGACGACCTTCCCGCACTTGGGGCAGTGCGGGATGCCCACCCGCGCGTACAGCAGCCGCAGGTAGTCGTAGATCTCGGTGACCGTGCCCACCGTCGAGCGCGGGTTGCGGGTCGTCGTCTTCTGGTCGATCGAGATGGCAGGCGACAGACCGTCGATCGAATCGACGTCGGGCTTGTCCATCTGGCCCAGGAACTGGCGCGCGTACGCCGACAGTGACTCGACGTAGCGGCGCTGGCCCTCGGCGTAGAGCGTGTCGAAGGCCAGGCTTGACTTGCCGGATCCCGAGAGCCCGGTGATGACGACCAGCCGATCGCGCGGCAGCGAGACCGTGACGTCCTTTAGATTGTGCTCCCGGGCGCCCCGGATCACGATCGCGTCGCTCGGCACGAACCCCCCAGATGTGGCTTGATCAAGCGGAAACACCTGGGATTCTAGCAGTGTGTCGTCGGGCGAACGCATGTTCGCTCGGTAGCGTATCAAGGATCGCGGACGAAGGATGTAGCGAGCTGGAAACGGTCGAGGTGCAGGGAGTTTCGATCGCGCACACCGTCCGCGGCGCGGGCCGGCCGGTGCTGCTGATCCATGGGTGGCAAGGCGATCACCGCTACATGCAGGCGGATGTGGACGCCGTCTTCGAGGCGGCGGGCGGGTGGCGGCGCATCTACCTGGACCTACCCGGCCACGGACAGACGCCGGCGCCGTCCGCGCTGGGCTCGCAGGAGCAGGTGATGTCGCTGCTGACCGGCGCCGTGGATGCGCTGTTCCCGGACCGGTCGTTCGCGGTGGCCGGGAGCTCGTACGGCGGGTATCTCACGCTGGGGCTGGTTCGGACGATGCCGGAGCGACTGCTGGGAGCGGCCCTGCTGGTGCCCGACCTGCCGGCGCCGGACGGGACGCGCGCCGCGCCCGCGCACGTCACGCTGCGGCGCGACCCGGCCGCCTTCACCGATCTCGAGCCCGACGAGGAGTGGATACCCGACCGGCTGGTCGACCAGAACAGGCGCGCACTCGAGCAGATCCGCGACCACGACATCCCCGCGATGCGGATCGCCGACCACGCCTTCCTGGAACGGCTGGCCGCCGACTACCAGCTGCCCGGCGAGCTGCTTCGCCCCGGCCTTCCATTCGACCGGCCGAGCCTGATCGTCACGGGGCGGCAGGATGCCCTGGCCGGCTACGAAGCGGCATGGTCGCTGCTCCCCGAGTTTCCGCGAGCGACCTTCGCGACACTCGACCTGGCCGGGCACTGGCTGGGCAGGGTGGAGCGACCGGCGCCGTTTCACGCCTTGCTGGCCGACTGGATCGACCGGATGGCGATCGATGCCGGCGGTTCAGACGCTGGTGACGGCGTGCCGTGAGCGCAGCCGGGGCGGCTGCGGCTGCTCCTGGTGGGCCTCATCCAGGCCCAGCAGCAGCGCGAAGATCAGATCGGGGTCGGGCAGCCGGCGCAGGCCCAGCAGCGGGGCGCGGCGCCCGTTGGTGTTGGCGATCACGCAGCCGTACCGCAGCAGGCGGCCGGCGCCGGAGACGTGGATCTGCAGGTCGTACAGATCGTCCAGCGAGATGGCCGCGACCCGTCGCGACAGCGTGCCCGAGGTCAACAGCACCCGCCGGTCGGTGACGACCAGCTTGCGGGCGTTCCAGCGGCCGACCCGGCGCATCAACCCCAGCATCGAGATCGAGACGACCGCGGCCGCAACCAGCGCCCCCGCCCAGCGCACCACCGAGGGCACCGGGGCGCCGGCCAGCTCGAAGGCGGCACCTCCGAACAGGATCACCGCGAGGGCCGAGCGCAGGAAGGGCCGCAGCAGCACCACGCCGTGCTCGCGTGTCACCAGATGGATCCGCTCTTGGGAGGAGACGAGTCGTTCGGCCCGGGCCATGGACTGGAGGGATTCGCCGGGTCCCGGACGAGTCCTGCCCCGCCGCAACAAGGGGTCACGCCGCCCACTCAAGCCGTGCAACGCCCGGCGCGTTCTTAACGGTGTCAAACCCCGACTCGGGCGGCGTGGGCGGTCCGGGCACGGGATCGTGACGAGTCGTAGCGGGACCGTGATGCGCGGCCGCGTGGTTGAGCGGCGGCGGTCGGCGGAGCGTGATGTTCGCGTCGGCGGAGCGGTGCGAACCGTTGCGTGTGGCCGATGGGATCGTTGCGGCGGCGTGCGGTTCGTTGCACAACTGCGGTGTCATGCGCCGGTCACGGAATCAACCGTCCGGTCGCGTGCGGCGCGCGTAGTAGCTGCGCGCCTTGGCCCGGTTGCCGCAGGCCGCCATGTCGCACCACACGGCCGACCGGTTGCGGGTGGCGTCGTAGAACGCCCACCGGCAGGCGGGGTTGCGGCAGGTCTTCATCCGTTGCCAGCGGCCGTCCCCGATCGACGCCACCACGATCCCCAGCAGGCGCCCCAGGGCCCCCGCGACGCCCGCCACCTCGGGCGCCAGCGACACCGTCCCGCCCGGGTCGAACCGCGGCCGCAGCCCACAGGCGGCCGCCAACGCATCCAGCCGCGCGCTCGAGGCATCCGGCAGCGTGCGGCCCGCGTTGACGCCGGCCAGATCGCGCAGCGCCTCGCGCACGGCGATCGCCACCTCGCGCTCCTGCTCAGCCACCCCCGCGCCCGCGGCGAGCAGGTCGCGCCCGCGCAGCCATGCGGCCAGCGAGCCGGCCTCGTCGAAGCCCTCGGCGCCGTCCTCGAGGCGCGCCGTGTTGATGAACGCCCGCACGAGCTCCAGCTCGCCCGGGGCCGCGGTGCGCCTGCCGATCTCTCACCACCTGTTCACGTTTGCCGGTCGACCTTACCATCAACCGCCACACGCCGGTGAGAGGATCAGACGGAGGGCGACGGCGACGGCGCCGCGGTCAGGTCACGGCGCAGCGCCTTGATCTCGTCACGCAGCTTGGCCGCGTACTCGAACCGCAGCTCCTCGGCGGCCGCGAACATCTCCTCCTCCAGCTCCACCACCAGCTTCTCGAGCTCCTCCACGCTGAGGCCCTCGGTCTTGGCGCCGCGCCGGCGTTTGCCGGGGACGGTCGGCGTCTCCATCGTCAGGAACTCGGCGATGTCGGACACGCCCTTCTTGATCGACAGCGGGGTGATGCCGTGCTCGATGTTGTAGGCGACCTGGATCTCGCGGCGCCGGTCTGTCTCGTCGAGCGCCACCCGGATCGCCTCCGTCGTCTTGTCGGCGTACATCAGCACGCGGCCGTTGACGTTTCGCGCCGCACGACCGATCGTCTGGATCAGCGCGGTCTGGCCGCGCAGGAAGCCCTCCTTGTCGGCATCCAGGATCGCCACCAGCGACACCTCGGGCAGGTCGAGGCCCTCCCGCAGCAGGTTCACGCCGACCAGCACGTCGTACTCCCCCAGCCGCAGCTCGCGCACGATCTTGATCCGCTCCAGCGTGTCCACCTCGCTGTGCAGGTAGCGCGTGCGGATGCCCGCCTCGAGCAGGTAGTCGGTCAGGTCCTCGGACATCTTCTTGGTCAGCGTCGTCACCAGCGTGCGCTCGTTCGCCTCGATGCGGGCGCGGATCTCGGCCATCAGGTCGTCGACCTGGCGCCGCGTGGGACGCACCTCGACCTCCGGGTCGATCAGGCCGGTCGGGCGGATGATCTGCTCGGCCACGTGGGTCGAGTTGCGCAGCTCGTAGGGGCCGGGCGTGGCCGAGACGAACAGCAGCTGCGGCACCCGCTCCAGGAACTCGTCGAACCGCAGCGGCCGGTTGTCGAGCGCCGACGGCAGCCGGAACCCGAAGTCGACCAGCGTCTGCTTGCGCGACCGGTCGCCCTCGTACATGCCGCCGATCTGCGGCACGGTCTGGTGCGACTCGTCCACCACCACCAGGTAGTCGTCGGGCAGGTAGTCGAGCAGCGTGTGCGGCGGCGTGCCCGCCGACCGGCCCTCGAGGATCCGCGAGTAGTTCTCGATGCCGTTGCAGAACCCCATCTCACGCAGCATCTCCATGTCGTACTCGGTGCGCGAGCGCAGGCGGTGGGCCTCGAGCATCTTGCCCTCGGCCTCCAGCTCGCGCAGCCGCTCGTTCATCTCGGCGCCGATGCCGCCCACCGCGCGGTCGATCTGCTCGCGCTCCATCGCGTAGTGCGTGGCGGGGTAGATGGCGAGGTGGTCGAGCTTGGACAGCACCTCCCCGGTCATCGGGTCGAAGTGCACGATCGACTCGACCTCGTCCCCGAACAGCGAGATCCGGTAGGCCGACTCCATGTTGGCCGGCTGCACCTCGATCACGTCGCCGCGGGCGCGGAACTTGCCGCGCCCGAGCACCACGTCGTTGCGGGAGTACTGGATCGAGACCAGCTTCTCGAGCATCGCCTCGCGCGGCCGCTCGTCGCCGACCGCCAGGAACAGCACCATCTGCTCGTAGCTCTCCGGGGAGCCCATCCCGTAGATGCACGACACCGAGGCAACGATCAGCACGTCGCGCCGCGAGAACAGCGCAGCCGTGGCGGCGTGCCGCAGCCGGTCGATGTCGTCGTTGATCGAGCTGTCCTTCTCGATGTAGGTGTCGGACGTCGGCAGGTAGGCCTCGGGCTGGTAGTAGTCGTAGTAGCTGACGAAGTACTCGACCGCGTTGTGCGGGAAGTACTCGCGGAACTCGTTGCAGAGCTGGGCGGCCAGGGTCTTGTTGTGGGCGATCACCAGCGTCGGCTTTTGCACCTGCTCGACGACGCGCGCGACGGTGTGGGTCTTGCCGGTGCCGGTCGCCCCGAGCAGCGTCTGGAAGCGGTCGCCGCGGGTGATGCACTCGGTCAGCTCCCCGATCGCGCGGGGCTGATCCCCGGTGGGCTGGTACGCGGCGGACACTCGCATCTCGTGCATGTGATGCAGTGTATCGACGGGCGCCAGGCGCTCCCGCCCGGCCCATCCGTCGCCCTGCTCCGATAGATTCGCACCCGTGCCGACGGTGATCGAACAGACGGCCGACCTGAACGTCGCGCCCCGGGATGTGTTCGCCTACCTGACCGATCCGGCCAGGCGCGGCGAATGGGACTCCAGCTGTGAGCGATGCACGATCGACGGTGATGCGCCGGCAAAGGGCGTCCGCGTGCACATCGCCGGCCGCAGGGCGGCGCCCTCGTGGACAGGTGAGTATGGACGTTTCGACCTCAACCGCGGCGCCGCCCTGCGCCTGATCGAGGGCGTCGGCATGCCCTTCACCAGCTTCATCGAGGGCTTCCAGGTCGAGCCTCGCAAGGGCGGCAGCCGCCTGACGCTGCGGGTCGAGTACGAGGTCAGCGGCATGATCCGGATGATCGAGCCGCTGACGGTGCGCAGCCGCATGCGGCGGACGACCGTGAAGTCGCTCAAGAACATCGAGCAGCATTTCGCCTAGGAACTACACCTAGCCATAGAGCTCGCTGTGATACGCCCGGCGATACAGCGCCTGCACGCGCTCGACGTCGCCGACGTAGTCCCGCGTCTCGGGGAACGGGATCTCCACCGTGCCGCCGGCCGGGGTGTCCGCGATCCACCGGTCGACGTTGGCCTGGCCGGCGTTGTAGGCGGCCAGCGCCAGCTCGTCGCCGTTCTTGTAGACGCTGTATTTCTGCCGCAGGTGTCGCAGATACCAGCAGCCGTAGCGCACGTTCAGGTCAGGGTTGAGCAGATCGGTGGCGGGATGGAAGTTGCCGCCCCCGGTGTGCAGGGCGATGCCGCGGGCTGTGTCGGGCAGGAGCTGCATCAGGCCGACGGCGCCGGCGTCGCTGCGGGCGGTTGAGTCGAACCGCGACTCCTGGTAGATCACGGCGGCCACAAGCGCGGGATCGAGGTGGTAGAGGCGGGCGTTGCCGACCACCACCTCGCGGTAATCGAGCGGATACCACAGCCGCACCCACCAGTTCGGCTGCTCGTCGCGCAGCACCGCAAAGGCGCCCAGCGCGGCCACCGCGAGCACCGCCAGCACGATCGCCAGCCGCTTCACGTCAGCCGTGCCACCAGGGCCGCCACCCAGTCGTCGAGTTCGTCGATGCTGCCGGTGTTCTCGTACACCTCGTCGGAGCGGGCCGCCTTCTCCTGCTCGGGCAGCTGGTGCGCCATCCGCTCGGACGCGCCGGGCCGGCGCCGCTCGCGCAGCTCTTCGGGCGCCGTCACCGTCACGATCAGGTCGTAGCGATCCTCGCGGCCGGCCTCGAACAGGGTCGGCGCCTCGTGCACCAGCAGCGGGCTGCCCGCGGCCAGCTGCTGCTCGCGCCAGACCTGAAAGCACTCCTCGATCAGGGGTAGCAGCAGCCCCTCCAGCCACTCCCGTTCGCCGGGTTCGGAGAACACGCGGGCGGCGATCTGGGCGCGGTCGACGGCGCCGGCGGCGTCGAGCACCGCCGGCCCGAAGTGCTCCGCAACGGCCGCGCGCACGTCCTCGCGCAGGTACAGCTCGCGCACGACCTGATCGCTCGACATCGTGGCCGCGCCGTGGCGGGCGAATGCCGCCAGCGCCTCCGACTTGCCCGACCCGATGCCGCCGGTCAGTCCGACGACAAGGGCCATCCGACTACTCCTCGGCGAGCGCCTCTTCGGGCTCCGCCGCGTTCTCCTCGGACGGCTGCTCCGACTCGGGCTCGGCGGCGGCATCCTCGGGCTCGGGCTCCGCAGCCGCTTCCGGCTCGGGCTCGGGCTCTGCAGCCGCTTCCGGCTCGGGCTCCGCGGCCGCCTCGGGCTCGGGCTCGGCCTCCGCAGCAGCTTCCGGCTCCGGCTCGGGCTCCGCGGCAGCTTCCGGCTCCGGATCGAGCTCGTCCTCGACGATCGCGTCGGCCTCCACAACGGGCTCGTCTGCCGGCAGTTCCGGCACGTCACCCTCCTCCGCCGGCTGCCCCTCGACGTCGGCAAACACCTCGGACGAGAGCCCCAGCTCGGGAACGCTCTCGGCCAGCGCCGTCGTGGTGCCGTCCATCTCGATCCGCTTGACGGTGTCGCCCACCTCGACGCGCTTCAGCGACAGGCTCAGGCGGCGCCGCTCGGGATCGATCTCGATCACCTTGACGTTCACCTCGTCGCCCTGGTTGACGACGTCGCGCGGGTTCTCGACGTGATGGTCGGCCAGCTCGGAGATGTGGATCAGGCCCTCGACGCCGGACAGGATCTCGGCGAAGGCGCCGAACGTGACCACCTTGGTGATGCGGCCGACGACCACGTCGCCCTGCCGCGTCTCGTCGATCACGCGCTGCCAGGGATCGGTCTGGGTCTGCTTCAGGCCCAGCGAGATGCGCTGTCGGTCGCGGTCGACGTCCAGCACCTTGACTCGCACGGTCTGGCCGATCTCGAGCACCTCGGAGGGGTGGTTGACGTGGCTCCACGACAGCTCCGAGATGTGGATCAGGCCGTCGATGCCGTCCAGGTCGACGAAGGCGCCGAAGTCGACGATGTTCGAGATCACACCCTCCACCTCGGTGCCGGGCGACAGCCTGTCGAGGATCTGCTGCCGCTGCTCGCGGCGCTCCTCCTCGAGCACGGCCCGGCGCGACAGCACCACGTTGTTGCGGCTGCGGTTCAGCTCGATCACCTTGCAGCGCAGCGTCTGGTCGCGGTACTCGTCCAGATCCTGCACGCGGCGGATGTCGACCAGCGACGCAGGCAGGAAGCCGCGCACACCCAGGTCGATGATGAGACCGCCCTTGACGACCTCGATCACGAGGCCCTCGACCGGCTCACCGCTCTCGGCGGCGGCCTCGATCCGGCGCCAGGCCTTCTCGAAGCGTGCCCGCTTCTTGGAGAGGATGAGACGCCCGTCGGCGTCCTCCTTCTGCAGCACCAGCGCATCGATCGTGTCGCCCAGCGCAACCTCCTCATCGGGGTTGACGGAGCGGCGGATGGAGAGCTCGGAGATGGGGATGACGCCCTCCGACTTGTAGCCGATGTCGACCAGGATCTCGTCCTTGTCGACCCGCACCACGGTGCCGCTGACGACGTCACCCTCGTTGAAGTTGGTGAGCGTGCGGTCGTAGTCGGGGACGAGCTCGCCGTCCACCTCGATCATCCATGTATCAGTTGCGTCGCTGTGCTGCTGGTCGATTGATGCCATCTAGGTTGGGTCAGTCCTCTCGAGAAGTATTGTGCGCACGGCTCGTCCACCCGGACCACCGAGCGCCGCCGCGAAGTATACAGAGCACCTTTCTCCGGCAGGCCGCTACGAAAAGCTGGTGGTCAGGCGGCCCGCGACCTCGATCACGGCGCCCTCGGCGGGCAGCACCAGCGGTGCGCTCTGCCCGGGCAGCTGCACCGTCGCCGGCGCCGGACCAGGGTTGACCGCCACCGCTCCGGAATCGAACTGGCGCACGAGCGCGTCGCCCTGCCGCACCGGCGGCGCGGAGGGCACGCCGGGGTTCAGCTGGTAGAGCGCCCGCTCCGGCCCGGGCGTGACCGAGTAGCCCGACCACAGCCCGGATACCAGCAGGTAGGAGGCCAGGCCGAAAACGCGCTGCTGGTGGTCGAGCTGGCCGCCGTCCCACACCCAGGCTCCCACCCGCGAATCCAGAGCGGCCTCGAAGTACGTGTACAGCGACGTCCAGGCGCTGCCTTGCAGGCGCGCGAACCCACGCTCCACGGAGACGGCGTCGCTGCTTGCGATCTGATGCGGGTCGATGATGGTGAACGGCTGGTTCAGCGCGATCACCGCGAAGTTGTTGGACTTGAGGCCGCCGCGCACCTCCGCCATCGCCTCGGCCAGGTAGCGGGCGTGGTCGGATACGGTCATGTCCTGGCCCGTGTTGGGGTCGATCGGCGAGTTCGTCCAGGCGGGCAGGTTGCCGGCATCGACCAGCTCGACGCCGGTCCAGCCGCCGCTCGCCGAGCTGGTTTTCGACCGCGGTCGCCCAGGCCGCCAGGTAGTCGGGATTGGAGATGTCGAACATGACCCAGCCGGGGTGGCCGGGCGGATGAACGTCGGCGCCGCTCGCGTCCTTCAGGATCCAGTCGGGGTGATCGCGGCGCACCTCGGCCAGATCCAGCCCCGGCCGTGGGCAGTCGCGGCAGGGCACGAAACCGTACTGCAGCACCCGCTCCTGGAACACGTGCACGCCCTGGTCGCCGTCCTGGACATGGGCCGGCAGTCCCGGCCAGGCCGGGGCCACCACGTTGGTGTAGGTGCGGCCGACACAGGTCGCGGCGGCCACGGTGGGAGGACGCCGTAGCCGGATCAGGAGCGGCGTGGCCGGGCGCGTGACGTCATCGCACTTGGGGGGCGGCGGGGTGGTCGGCACGCTGCTACCACCGCCGCAGCCGGCGGCGATCACGCATGCGAGCGCCGCCGCCGTCAGTGCTCGGCGCATGCCTCGCAGCGGGTCACCGGCGCGCCGATCACGCCGCCGTCGGGCGGGGTGATCACCGATACCGGCTCGATCACCAGGGAGCCGCCGCAGCGCGGGCAGAAGCCGCCGCCGGGCGGGTGCCGATGCAGCGTGAAGCTGATGTCGGCCGAGAGGATGCCGCCGTCGGCGCTGAGCACGCCCCGCTCCTCCCCCACCCGGCCGAACCGCAGCTGCACGTCTCCCATGCGCGGCTCGCCGTGGATGTTCACGGTGCCCGTCGCGACGCCCATCGCGTTGTCGAGGTGATCGCAGCTGACCGCGGGCAGGAACAGCTCGGCGACGACCGTCTCCCGCAGCTCGCCCGCCTCCAGCCACAGGTAGCTGCCCTGCTCCTCCCCACGGTGGGCCGGCAGCGCGTAGAGGGCGCCCGAGAGGCGCAGCCAGTCGCTCACTTCGCGTCCAGCCAGGTTGCGCCGGTGCCGATGTCGACCTCCAGCGGCGGGTCGAGCGGGTAGGCGCTCACCATCTCCTCGTGCACGAGCGGGCGCAGATCCGGGAGCTCCGACTCGACGGCCTCGAACACGAGCTCGTCGTGCACCTGCAGCACCAGCATCGACCGCATCGCGTTCTCGCGCATGCGCCGGTGGCATCCGATCATTGCCACCTTGATGATGTCGGCGGCGCTGCCCTGCATGACGGTGTTCACGGCCAGGCGCTCGCCCAGGCTGCGGGTCTGGTAGTTGGACGCGCGCAGCTCCGGGATCGGCCGGCGGCGCCCGAACAGGGTGGTGACGTAGCCCTCCTCCTTGGCGCGCTCGATCACGCCGCGCATGAACTCGTTGACCATCGGGAAGCGGGCCAGGTAGGCGTCGATGTAGGCCTGCGCCTCCTCGCGCGGGATCGACAGCTGCTCGGACAGGCCGAACGAGCTGATCCCGTAGATGATCCCGAAGTTGACGGCCTTGGCGCGGTTGCGCTCGGTCGACGTCAGCTCGTCGGCGGGCTTGCCCAGCACCTCGGCGGCGGTGGCGCGGTGGATGTCCTCGCCGCGCTCGAAGGTCTCGCGCAGCGCCGGCTCGCCGGACAGGTGCGCGAGGATGCGAAGCTCGACCTGCGAGTAGTCGGCCGACAGCATGCAGGAGCCGGGCGAGGCCACGAACGCCCCACGGATCTCGCGGCCGAGCGGGGTGCGGATCGGGATGTTCTGGAGGTTGGGCCGGATCGAGCTGAGCCGGCCGGTGGCGGCCGTGGTCTGGCTGAAGGTGGTGTGCAGGCGGCCGTCCTCGCCGATCAGGCCGGGCAGCGGCTCCAGATAGGTGTTCAGGAGCTTGGACTGCTCGCGCCAGGCCTCGACCACGTCGATCAGCGGGTGCATCGGCCGCAGCTTGGCCAGCACGCGTGCGTCGGTCGAGTAGCCGGTCTTGCCCTTGCGGTCGGTGGGCAGGCCCAGCCGGTCGAACAGCACCTCGCCCAGCTGCTTGGGCGAGCCGATCGTGAAGGGGCCGCCGGCCAGCTCGTAGGCCTCCTGCTCCAGCTCGTCGACCTGATCGCGCAGCTTGGCGGCGATCTCGGCCATCCGGTAGGCGTCCATCTGCACGCCGCAGCGCTCCATCTCGGCCAGCACCGGCACCAGCGGCAGCTCGATGTCGGTGTAAAGCGCGGTCATCTGGCGCTGCTCGATGCGCTCGGCGAGCCCCGGGTGGATGACGATCTGGGTGCCGGCCGCCGCCACCAGCGCCGCCGTGTCGGGGTCGGCCTGGACGGCCGGTGCGACGCCCTGCTCCTCGGCCAGGTCGGCGATCTCGTAGCCGGAGCGGCCGGGGTCGAGCAGGTAGGCGGCGAGCTGGGTGTCGCCGGCGGGAAGCAGGCCGGGTATGTGCTCGCCGTGGGTGATCACGCGGTGGCCGGCAAGGGCGTCGACCAGCGTGGCGGGGTCGTCGGCGGGCACGACCAGCACGTCGCCTGAGCCGGCGGCAACGGCGGCTCGGCCGTCCCTGACCGACACGGCCAGCTCGTGCGGGAGGCCGGCGAGGTCGGGCAGCGACGCCTCGCGCCAGGCCATGTCGGCGCGCTCCACGGGAGCGCCGGGGGCGGCCGGGATCACGTCGTCCAGCTCGTCGATGCGCTTCAGCAGGGCGCGGAACTCGAGCTTGCGGAACATGTCCTTGATGCCGGAGCGGTCGGGCGGGTCGGCCACCAGCGCGTCGAAGTCGACGTCGATATCGAGCCCGCGGTCGATGGTCGCGAGCGTCTTGCTCTTGACGGCATCGTCGACGTGGTCACGCAGCGACTCGCGGCGCTTCTCGCCGGGCACCTGGTCGAGGCCGGCGTAGATGCCCTCGAGGCTGCCGAACTGCACCAGCAGGTCGGCGGCGGTCTTCTCCCCGATGCCGGGAACCCCGGGGATGTTGTCGGAGGTGTCGCCCTTGAGGCCGATGAAGTCGGGGATCTGGGCGGGGTCGATGCCGTAGCGCTGGCGGATCCGCTCGGGCGTGTAGACGACAACGTCGGAGACGCCGCGCGGCGTCATCATGATGCAGACGTTGTCGGAGGCCAGCTGGAAGGCGTCGCGATCGGTTGAGACGACGCAGACGCGATGGCCGTCGCGCTCGGCCATGGCGGACAGGGTGCCGATCACGTCGTCGGCCTCCATCCCCTCGACGCGGATGTTGCGGTAGCCGAAGGCCTCGACGAGCGGGGAGAAGAAGGGGCGCTGGGCCTGGAGCAGCGGCGGGGTGGGCTTGCGGTGGGCCTTGTACTCGGGGTCGAGCTCGAGCCGCTTGGTGGGGCGCTCGTCCCAGGCCACGACCACGCATGCGGGGCGGTAGTCGGCCAGCATTCGCATCAGCATGTTGGCCATGCCCAGCAGCGCGTTGGTGGGCTGGCCCTCGGCGGTCTGCAGCTCCTCGGGCAGGGCGTGGAAGGCGCGGTAGGCGAGGCCGTTGCCGTCTACCAGGAAGACGTCGCAGGCCTTGGCGGGCGCGTCGTCGAGGTCGAGATCCGACGGCTTGGTCTGCTTCGCGGTCGCCACAGCGCAAGCGTAGATGATCGGGGTTCGGTCAGAGCTGCTCGGCCAGGAAACCGAGCACGATCCGGTCGAACTCCTGTGGGCGCTCCATGCTGGGCACGTGGGCCGCGTTCGCGATGTGCTCGAGACGGGCTCCGGGGATCTCGTGGCTGAGGCGCTCGGCGATGCGGAGGATGTCGGGCTGGTCGTGGTCGCCGACGACGAGCAGGGTGGGCGCGGGCACCTCGTCGGCGTGGTCGCCTGCGTCCTCGACCAGCTCCAGCTCCTCGGCAGCGTCGCCGCCCTCCTGGGCGTGCCGGTAGGCGCGCAGCTGCATGTCGTAGACGAGGCGCCGCAGGTCGGCGTCCACGTCCGCCGGCTCCCGGCCCACGCCGTCCACCCAGAAGCGAACGGTCAGGTCGGCGGCGGCGTCCAGTTCGCCGTCCATGAACAGGCGCACCTCCTCGCTGCCGTATGCCACGACCTCGTCCGACCAACCGGCGTTCGGCAGCCCCGGGCCGACCAGCACCAGCGCCGTGACCAGCTGCGGCCGGGCCAGCGTCGCCTCGAGCGCGACGCGACCGCCCAGCGAGTTCCCGACCAGCACCGCCCGCTCGATCTCGAGCCGGTCGAGCAGGTCGAGCAGGTCCTGCGCGTGCTGGTAGGGCTCGGGCGGCAGCGGCGACTGCCCGAACCCGCGCATGTCGTAGCGCACCACCTGGTAGTCCTCGGCGTACCGGCGCCACTGCGGCTCCCACATGCGGCTGTCGGCGATGCCGGCGTGGATCAGCACGATCGTGTCGCCGGAGCCGGCGATCTCATGGTGAAGCTGCATCGCGGCCGAGCCTAGCCGACACCGGCGCCCAGCGCGGGTGAAACACCCACGGCTCTGCAACACCCGCGACTGGCACCGGTGTTGCACGAATTCCGATAGGAAAACGACCTCCCGGCTACGAATTTCGTAGAATTAGGGGTGCTTTTCTACGAAATTCGTAGTTTGGACCGCAACACGGGTGCCAGGCGCCGGCGTTGCGCGACCGCGTATTTGCCCGACTCGGTACGCTCCCAATCCGTGGCCCGTAACCCCTCAGCCAGCTACAGCCTGACGATGCGCCTCGAGATTCCCAGCGAGGCGGGATCGTTCGCGCTGGTTGCCGCCGCGGTGGCCCAGGCGGAGGGTGACATGGGCGCGATCGACCTGGTGCGCGTCTCCAAGGATCACACGGTCCGGGACATCACCGTCTCGGCCTCGGACAGCGAGCACGGGCAGCGCATCATCGACGAGGTGCGCGCCGTCCCCGGCGTGACGCTGGTGAACGTCAGCGACCGCACCTTCCTGATGCACCTGGGCGGCAAGATCGAGGTCAGCAACAAGGTGCCGATCAAGACCCGCGACGACCTCTCAATGGCCTACACGCCCGGCGTGGCCCGCGTCTGCATGGCGATCGCCGCCGACGTCGAGAAGGCGTGGACGCTCACGATCAAGCAGAACACGGTGGCCGTCGTCACCGACGGTACCGCCGTGCTCGGCCTCGGCGACATCGGCCCCGAGGCGGCGATGCCGGTGATGGAGGGCAAGGCGATGCTGTTCAAGGAGTTCGCCGGCATCGATGCCTGGCCGCTGGCCCTGAACACCAAGGACACCGACGAGATCATCGCCATCGTCAAGGCGATCGCGCCCGGCTTCGGCGGCATCAATCTCGAGGACATCGCCGCCCCCCGCTGCTTCGAGATCGAGGGCCGGCTGCGCCAGGAGCTCGACATCCCCGTCTTCCACGACGACCAGCACGGCACGGCGGTCGTGGTGCTGGCCGGCCTGCTCAACTCCGCCAAGCTCGTGCAGAAGCGCATGGACGAGCTGAAGGTGGTGCTCGTGGGCGTCGGCGCCGCCGGCGTCGCCGTCAGCAAGCTGCTGCTCCGCGCCGGGGTCACCGACATCATCGGCTGCGACCGTGAGGGATCGCTCTACACCGGCAAGAAGGGCCTCGTCGGCATCAAGAAGTGGTACGCCAAGCACACCAACCCGCGCTGCTTCGACGGCTCCGCCGAGGAGGCGCTGCGCGGCGCCGACGTGTTCCTGGGGCTGTCCGGCCCCGGCGCCGTCAGCGCCGACGCGATCCGCACGATGGCCCACGACGCGATCGTCTTTGCCATGGCCAACCCCGACCCCGAGGTGCCGCCCGAGGAGATCCAGGGCGACGTCCGCGTGATCGCGACCGGCCGCTCCGACTATCCCAACCAGATCAACAACGTGCTCTGCTTCCCCGGCATGTTCCGCGGCGCCCTCAACGCCCACGCCACGACCATCAACGAGGAGATGAACATGGCCGCCGCCCGCGCCATCGCCTCGGTGATCGGCGAGGACGAGCTGTCCGAGGAGTACGTGATCCCGAGCGTGTTCAACAAGGCCGTCGTCGAGCAGGTGGCCGAGGCCGTCGCCGAGGCGGCGCTGGCCACCGGCGTCGCCCGCAAGGACGCCACCCGCTCGCACGACGTCACCGAGATCTACCGCTAGGTTCTGGTGGCTTTCTCGAAACGGTCGTGCCGCCAGGCCGGCCGCATGCCGGCCGACTCGTAGAGGCGCGCCGCCCGCAGGTTGTCGCCGTGCACGCTGAGAGCGGCACGCGGCAGATCCCGCTCGCGGAACGCGCGCATCGAGGTCAGGAGCAGCGCTCGTCCCAGCCCGCGGCCGCGCCATTCCCTCGCCACGGCCAGCTGTCCGACCCAGCCGACGCCGTCTGACTCCCACACCTCCGACAGCGACACGCCCACGATCCTGCCCTCGGCCACCGCGATGAACCACCACGCCGGATCGAAGCTGGAGCTGTCGATCGACCGCACCCGCCACGGGTCGAAGTCATACGCGATGTTGCCCTCGATCTCCGAGAACGCCGCCTGCACGAGCGCGTGTACCTCTCGATCGTCGACACCAAGCCGGAACGGCCGCAGGATCACACTCTCCGGGAAGCGGGCTGCCTCCGGATCGCGATCGAGGTCGCAGACCATCCGCCAGTAGCGGTGAGTCACGACATAGCCGTTCGCCGACAGCAGGCCGGCGGCCGCGGCGTTGCGGTCGGCGATGTACTGGCGGCAGGGCAGGCCTCGCTCGAGCGCCCGCGCCTCCACCAACGGCAGCAGCGCCGCCCCGATGCCGCGGCCGCAGTGCCCGGGGTGGACGTACACGTCCTGAGCGTGCGGCGTGCACAGGGCGTACGCGGCCAGGCCGGTGCCGGCCTCCACCACCAGGCTGTCCCGCGCGAGGTCGACCTCGGGGTCGGCCCACTCGTCGCGCAGGTCGTCCAGCGTGAAGTCCGGTTCCCCGACGTCGGCGAGGTCGCGCGCGAGGATCACCTCGAGCACGGCCTCGGCGTCGCCCGGCCCGGCCGGTCGCGACTCGATCAGAAGCGATCCATGTACTGGTCGATCTCCCATCGGTGCACCTGCTCGTTGTAGGAGGCCCACTCGGCCCGCTTCAGCGCCAGGTACTCGCTGAATATGTGCTCGCCCAGCGCCTGGCGCATCACCGCGTCCTGCTCGAGCGCGTTCAGCGCGCCCGGCAGGTCGTGCGGCAGGCTGCTGATGCCCAGCTCCGCCGACTCCGCCTCCGACAGGTCATAGATGTTGCGGTTGACCGGCTCAGGCGGCGTCAGCCCCTTGGTGATGCCGTCCAGGCCGGCCTGCAGCATGCAGGCCAGCGCCAGGTACGGGTTGGCCGTGGGGTCGGGCGTGCGCAGCTCGATCCGCGTCGAGCGCCCGCGCTTGGCCGGCACCCGGATCGCGGCCGACCGGTTGCCCGGCGACCAGGCGATGTAGACCGGCGCCTCGTACCCCGGCAGCAGCCGCTTGTACGAGTTGACGGTGGGATTCGCCACCGCCGTGATCGCCGGCAGGTGCTTGAGGATGCCGGCGATGTAGCTGTAGGCGTCGGTCGAGAGCTTGAGGTCGTCGCTCTCGTCCAGAAACGCGTTCTCGTCTCCGCGCGACAGCGACTGGTTGACGTGCATGCCGGAGCCGTTCTCGCCGTGCAGCGGCTTGGCCATGAACGTCGCGTGCATGCCGTGCTGGGCCGCGATCACCTTCACCACCATCCGGAAGGTGATCAGGTTGTCGGCCGTGCTGAGCGCGTCGCCGTGGCGGAAGTCGATCTCGTGCTGGCCGATCGCCACCTCGTGGTGCGCCGCCTCGAGATGGAAATCCATCTGCTGCAGGGTCAGCTCGATGTCGCGGCGGCAGTCCTCGCCCTTGTCCATCGGCGCCACGTCGAAGTACGTCGCGGCGTCGTGCGGGTCGACGGTCGGGTTGCCCTCCCCGTCCAGCCGGAACAGGAAGAACTCGGCCTCGGGCCCCACCTGCATCGTGTAACCCATGTCCTCGGCCTGCTGCAGCACGCGCTTCAGGTTCGACCGAGGGTCACCGGCGAACGGCTGCCCGTCGGGGTCGGCCACGTCGCAGATCAGCCGCGCCGTGTTCCGGTCGCCGGTGCCGCGCCACGGCAGCAGCGCGTAGGTGGCCGGGTCGGGCAGGAAGTACATGTCCGACTGCTCGATCCGCTTGAAGCCGCGGATCGACGACCCGTCGAACATCAGCTCGTTGTCGAGCGCCTTCTCCAGCTCCTCGACCGGGATCGACACGTTCTTGACGGCACCGTACGGCTCCGTGAACTGCAGCCGCACGAAGGCGACGTTGTCGCGCCGGCAGCGCTCGAGCACTTCCTGCTTGTCCATGACCCTCCTCGATGATCGACCCGAAAACGAGCGCGCAGTCTACAGTTGGCGCCCGATGCGGCTCGGTATGACCAGGAACGTGTGGGCGATGGGCTGGACGAGCCTCCTGAACGACGCCTCGTCGGAGCTGCTCTACCCGATTCTGCCTCTGTTTCTGACGATCACCCTGGGCGCTCCCGCCTCCGTGGTGGGCGCCGTCGAGGGCGCCGCCGACGCTGCCGCGCAGGTGGTGGGGCTGGTCATGGGCCGCCGCTCCGACCGGATCCGCCGGCGGATGCCGTTCGTCTGGACCGGCTACACGCTGTCGAACGTCGCCAAGCCGCTGGTCGCGGTCGCTCCCGCCTGGGGCTGGGTGATGGGTGCGCGCGTGCTGGATCGCACCGGCAAGGGCGTCCGCACCGCTCCCCGCGACGCGCTGCTGCGCGACTCCAGCGGCGCGTAGCCAGACCGGCTCCGTGTTCGGGTTCCACCGCTTCATGGACTCCCTGGGTGCCGTGATCGGGCCGCTGATCGCCCTCGCACTGCTCGAGGCCGGGCTGTCGTTCCGCCAGGTGATCGCCGTGGCGATCGTGCCCGCGATCCTGAGCATGTTCGCGCTGCGCTGGATCCGCGACATCCCGGCCCGCCCCCACGAGCCGGCCGCGCAGCCGGATCCCGGCAAGCTGTCCGACATGGGCCGGCCGTTCTGGGCGTTCACGATCGCCTGGACTGTCTTCTCCCTGGGCAACTCGGCCGACGTGTTCCTGCTGCTGCGCGCGAAGAACCTGGGCCTGAGCGTGACGGCGGTGGTGCTGTCCTACGCGCTCTACAACACGCTCTACTCGGGCCTGTCGTGGCCGCTCGGCCACCTCTCAGACCGCGTCGGCAAGCGCCGCGTGCTGGCGGTCGGGCTGCTGGTCTTCGCGGGCGTCTACGCCGGCTTCGGGCTGGCCGGCTCCGGCGCCGCCGTGTGGCCGTTGATGGCGATCTACGGGATCTACATCGCCGCCACCGACGGCGTCAGCAAGGCGCTGGTGGCGGACCTGTCGCCGGCCGCGCTGCGGGCCACCGGGCAGGGAGCGTTCAAGCTGGCCACCGGCGCGGCGGCCGTGGCGGCCAGCCTGGTGGCGGGGGTGCTGTGGCAGACCGTCGGACCGGGCGCCGTGTTCGCGCTGGGCGCCGGTGCCGCGCTGCTCGGGCTGGCCACGCTTGCGATCACGCGGCCGGCGCGTGGGCTTGCCAGTTGATCGATTTCGATCTACTCAGACCGCCTCGGTGGCGTCCGCGAGCTCCTCGGCCACCTCGTGCAGGTCGCGGTTGGCGTTCCAGACCTGCAGCTGGCGCTGCGCGCCGGTGCCGTTCTCGATCATCCACTCGACCCGCGCCAGCTGGTGGGCGCAGTCCAGCTCGCGAGCGATCGGACGCAGCTCCCGCAGCCTCCGCCTGGCCAGCGTGCGCGCCGCCATCTTGATGCGCTTGCCGGCCGCGAGGTCCATCAAGGGCGCGTCCAGCCCGTAGCGCGCGGCCAGCCACTTGTTCTCCGAAAGCAGCATCCGGTTGTAGGCCACCGGCGGCCGCCCGGCATCGATCTCGTCAAGGATCTGCTTGACCAGGCACTGCACGTAGGCGGCCAGCGCCACCGTGTCCTCGACCCGCGTCTGCACGTCCATCACGCGCAGCTCGACGGTGCCGAAGCGCGGGTGCGGCCGGACGTCCCACCACAGGTGGGTGTAGTCGCCGATCGCGCCGGTCGTCTCCATGAAGCCGACGGCATCGGCGTAGTCCTGGTAGCTCTCGAACCGCGGCGAGATGCCGCTGCGCGGGAACGCGGCGAAGATCATGGCCCGGGTCGAGTGCAGCCCCGTGGCCTCGCCCCGCCAGAACGGCGAGTTGGTCGAAAGCGCCAGCAGCACCGGCAGCTCGATCAGCACCCCCTCCATCACCTGCAGCGCCGCCTCCGGCGTCGGCACCGCGACGTGCACGTGCATGCCGAACACCAGCTCCCGGCGGGCGACGTACTGGAGCATCTCGATCAGCATCCGGTACCGGTCGCGGGCGGTGATCTTCTGGTGCTCGTAGAGCGAGAAGGGATGCGTGCCGGCGGCGCCCAGGCGCATGTCGTGGTCGCGGGCGAGACCTGCCGCATACCGGCGGATCGCGCGCAGATCCTCGTCGGCCTGGCCCACCGTCTCGCACACGACGGTGCCCGACTCGAGCACGCATTGCATCAGCTCCGGCTTCAGCTGCTCGGCGAACGGCCCCTCGCCGGCGATCTCCAGCAGCGGCTCGACGCCCGACACCAGGTCAAAGCTGGTGGGGTCGACCAGCATGTACTCCTCCTCGACGCCGACCGTCAGCGGCGGCCCGTCGCCGAAGCGATGGTCGAGCACGCTTGACCGCGTTCCGCCCTTTCCCTGGTCAGCCACAGGCAGGTTCTACCCCATATCGGCCATCGCCGGAACTCGGGGCCCGGGGTCAGGGCTTGCGTGCGACCAGGATCGCCCATCCCAGCAACGGGCGTTCGTGCTCCAGATAGGCCGCCAGTGAGGCCCGATGACGGTCGCGGATCGCCGCCGCGTCGGTGTGCGCAGGGTTGGCCGCCAGCCACTCCTCGACCGCCCGCCAGTGCAGGCTTTCGTAGCGGTCCCAATCGTCCTGGCTGGCCGCGATGATCCCGGTCAGGCGCAGGCCGGCAGACTCGAGGCGCGCAACCGTCTCGGGTAGGCTCGCGAAGGTCTCACGATCGACCGCGGGCGGCGGCTCCGACCGCCAGTACGGCTCCCCCAGCGCCAGGTAGCCGCCACGCTTCACGGCCGGGACGAGGGCGCGGGCGGCGTGCTCGATGTGGCCCCAGATGAAGCAGGTGCCGATCGCCATGGCCACGTCGTAGGAATCCGGCTCCAGGCCGAACCCGGCCGCGTCGGCGGTGCGAACCTCGATCAGCGCCTCCAGGCCCCGCTCCTCGACGCGCGCACGCGCCTCGGCGGCGAAGCCCTCACGCAGCTCGACGCCGAGGATCCGGCAGCCGAAGGCCTCGGCCAGCACGACCGCCGGGCCCGCCTTGCCACAGCC
>CAWCPM010000015.1:0-449185 GCA_963797565.1 uncultured Actinomycetes bacterium
CGCGCAGCGCGAAGATCGTGCGGCGCGCCGTGCGCGCGGCCGTGCTGGGCGAGGATCCGGGCGACCTCTCGACGCTCGAGGATCCGGACGTGCTCGCGCAGTTCGGGCCGGACGGTGACGTGGTGCCTCCGACCTGACGGCCGAACTCGTCGCCGCCGTGCTAGCGTCTGCGCGGTTCCGAACCACGCGAAAGGAAGGCTGTGACCGAAGGCATCCTCGACGGCAAGCTGGCACTCGTCGCCGGCGTCGCCAACAAGCGCTCGATCGCATGGGCCATCGCCCAGGCGCTGCACGGCGCTGGAGCGAGGCTGGCGTTCACCTACCAGGGCGACCGCCTGGAGGATTCGGTGCGCAAGCTGGCGGCGACAGTCGGTTCCGACGTGGTGGTGCCCTGCGACGTGTCCAGCGACGAGAGCATCGAGGACGCCTTCGACCAGCTCGGCCAGCGGCTGGGCGGGCTCGACATCCTCGCCCACTCGATCGCCTTTGCGCCGGCCGAGTCGTTCGAGGGCCGCTTCATCGACACCTCCCGGCACGCGTTCGTGACCGCCCTTGACATCTCGGCCTACTCGATGGTCGCCATGGCACGGTCGGCCGAGCCGCTGATGGCGCCGCGCGGCGGCGGCGCGATGGTGACGCTCACCTACATGGCCAGCGAGCGCGCGTTCCCCAAGTACAACGTGATGGCGGCCGCGAAGGCGGCGCTGGAGTGCTCGGTGCGCTACCTGGCCTACGAGCTCGGCCCCGCGCAGATCCGGGTCAACGCCATCTCGGCCGGGCCGGTTCGCACGCTGGCGGCAAAGGGCATCCCCGGGTTCGACCAGATGGAGGCGGTGATCGAGAGCCGGTCGCCGTTGCAGCGCAACATCGAGGCCGGCGACGTCGGCAACGCCGCCCTCTACCTGTGCAGCCCGCTGGCCTCGATGGTCACCGGCTCCACGCTCTACGTCGACTCCGGCTATCACGCGATGGGGATGTAGGCGGTGCTGTCGTGGACAGTGCTCGGCGGTAGCCCGGCGTGGCCCAACCCGGGCCAGGCGGCCAGCGGGTATCTGCTCGAGTCCGAAGAGCGGCGGATGCTGATCGACTGTGGATCAGGGATCGCACAGGAGCTGCGCGCGGTCAACCCGCCGCCGCTGACCGACATCCTGATCACGCACTTTCACGCCGACCACTGGTTCGACCTGGTGCCGCTGCACTATGCGTTCCGCTACGGCAGCTGGCGCGACCGGCCCAAGCCGCTGCTGCACCTGCCGCCCGGCGGCCGGGGGGTGCTGGACACGGTCGCCTCGGTCTGGGACGGATCGGTGGAGACGTTCGAGGCGGCCTTCGACCTGATCGAGTACGACCCCCACGACGACCTGCGGCTGGGTGACCTGCACATCACGTTCGCGCCGTGCCTGCACTACACCACCTGCTACTCCGTGAAGATCGCGACGCCGGCAGCGGTGATCGTGTTCTCGGCCGACACCGCGCCGACCGAACGGCTGGCGCGCTTCGCCCACGGCGCCGACCTGTTCGTGTGCGAGGCGGCGCTGGGCGATGCCTCGAACGACTCCAGCGAGCGCGGGCACATGGACGCGGCCGAGGCCGGGCGCGAGGCCAGGCGGGCCGGCGCCAAGCGGCTGCTGCTCACCCACATCCCCGAGGAGATCGGGTACGACTTCGTGCGGGAACGGGCCGCATCGGAGTACAAGGGGCCGATCGACCTGGCCATGCCCGGATTGAGAATCGACGTTTAGCGGGCGCTACGACGTCAACGTAACCCGGGACACGCCCATCATGCCCTCGGCCGCCTTCTCGGCGGTGCGCTGCAGGCTCTCCGACATCGACGGGTTCACGGCCGCGGTCTCGGCCAGCGCCTGCACGCCCAGCTTCGCATGCACGGCCAGCGCCACCGTCGTGATCACCTCGGACGCGCGCAGGCCGACCATCGCCCCGCCCAGCACGGTGCCGTCGTCGGGGTCGGACAGCAGCTTGATGATGCCGTCGGTCTCGTTCTCCATCACCGCCCGCGGGTTGGCCCGGATCAGGTGCTTCGTGACGCTGACCGGGATGCCGTCGATACGGGCCTGCCGCTCCGAGATGCCGGCCTTGGCGATCTCCGGCCGCGTGAACACGCACCAGGCAACACCGGTGTAGCTGACCGCATCCACCGGCAGGCCCAGCGCGTGCATCGCGGCCGTGCGGCCGTGCATGGCGGCCGTGTTGGCGAGCATGATCTGGCCGGTGACGTCGCCGCAGGCGTAGACGTTCTCGACGTTGGTGCGGCAGAACTCGTCGATCGGCAGCGTGCCGCGATCGCCGAACCTGACGCCGGCCGACTCCAGTCCCAGCTCCGTCGTATTCGGACGCATCCCGATGCAGAGCAGCACGTGCGAGCAGTCCAGCTCGCGGCCGTCCTCCAGCACCAGCCGCACGCACTCACCGTCCTCGGTGTCGATGGCGGCCGCCCGGCCGTTCTTGATCACGTCCATGCCGCGCTTGAGGAACACCTCCTCCAGCACCTCGGCCAGATCGGGGTCGTCGTTGGGCAGGATCTGGTCGCGCGCCGACACCAGCGTGACCCGGGAGCCGCAGCGCGAAAAGAAGTCCGCGAACTCGCAGCCGGTCGGGCCCGCCCCCAGCACCACCAGGTGCTCGGGCAGCTTGCGCAGGTCGAACACCTGGCGCGTGGTCAGCACGCGGTGGCCGTCGGGGCGCGCGAAGGGCGGCACGAACGGGGAGGCGCCGGTGCACACCAGCAGCGCGTCGAACTGCACCTCGATGTCCTGGTCGTCAACGCGCGTGCGCAGGGTGTCGGCCGATATGACAACACCATGGCCCGGCAGGACGCGAACGTTCATGCCGTCCATGCGCTCACGCACGCCACGGCTCTGGTGCAGCGCCACGGCGCGGGCGCGGGCCAGCGTGCGGCGCAGGTTGACCTCAGGGAAGCCGCGTGCGAAGTCGACGCCCTCCTCCTCGGCCTGGCTGATCTTCAGCATCGCGTCGGCCGTCGTCAGCAGCGTCTTCGACGGGATCGCGTCGGTCATCGTGCAGTTGCCGCCCAGCTGGTTGTCCTCGATCAGGGTGACCTCGGCGCCGAGGTGGGCGGCGGTGGCTGCGGCGGCGTACCCGGCTGGGCCGCCACCTAGGATGGCAAGTCGCATGCCGATCATCGTAGACTGTCGGCATCGGCGCCACAGCTGCCACCTTCGACGTCACCGCGATCCGGGCACAGTTCCCGTCGCTGCGGCCCGGGCGCATCTACCTGGACGCCCCCGGCGGTACGCAGGTGCACGCCTCCGTGATCGAGGCCGTGTCCAACTACTACCTGCACACCAACGCCAACCTGGGCGGCCCGTTCGAGACGTCCCAGGCCTCGGACGAGGTGCTGTCCGGCGCGCGCGCCGACCTGGCGGCGCTGCTGGGCTGCGATGCCGGCGAGGTCGTGTTCGGCGCCAACATGACCACGCTCACGTTCCACGCCTCGCGGGCGCTGACGCGCGGCCTGGGCGAGGGCGACGAGATCCTGGTCACCCGCGTTGACCATGACGGCAACGTGGCACCATGGTTGCTGGCGGCCAAGGACAGGGGCATCACCGTGCGCCAGGTGGACATCGATCCCGACGCCTGCGTGATCGACCTCGACGACTTCGCCGCCAAGCTGTCAGACCGCACCCGCATCGCCGCATTCAACTGGGCATCGAACGGCGCCGGCACCATCTCCGACGCCGCGGCCATGTGCCGGATGGCGCGCGAGGCGGGCGCGCTCAGCTACGTGGATGCCGTCCAGTACGCCCCGCATGGTCCGATGGACGTGCACGCGCTGGGCTGCGACTTCCTGGTCTGCTCGGCCTACAAGTTCTATGGCCCCCACGTTGGCGTGCTGTACGGACGGGCGGAGCTGCTGGAGCGGATCACGCCCTACAAGGTGCGGCCGGCACACGACGAGCCGCCGGGCTCGTGGGAGACCGGCACCGTCAACCTGGAGGGCATCGCCGGCACGGCCGCCGCCGCCCGCTACCTGGTGTCGATCGGCGCAGAGGCGATCACCGGCTACGAGCGGCCGCTGACGGAGCGGCTGATCGACGGGCTCGACCGGATCGACGGCGTGCACCAGTACGGCACGCGTGATCTCGAACGGCGGGTGCCGACCGTGACGTTCACCGTCGCAGGCCGAACGCCGGCCGCGGTGGCCGCCGCGCTGGGCGCGCAGGGCATCTTCGTCTGGGACGGCAACTACTACGCCCTGGAGCTGATGGAGCGGCTGGGCCTCGAGCAGAACGGAGGCGCGGTGCGCGTGGGGGCGGCGCACTACACCACGGCCGAGGAGATCGACCGCTTCCTCGAAGCCGTGGCCGCGCTCTAGGCTCACTCGAACAGCGTCAGCTCGGGCGCGACCTCGCCCTTGAGCACGCCGAAGTCGAGCTCGACGAAGCCAAATCCACGTGCCTCGCACATGACGCGCGCCTGGGGAGCGATCTCGGGCGCGACCAGGATGCCCCGGCAGGGAGCGTGCACCGGGTCGCGGTCGACTCGCTCGCAGTATCGGGTCAGCTGCTCGACGTGCGCTGCGACCGCGCGGGTTCGCTTCACCTCCACGACCACCGTGCGGCCCTCGCATCGCGGCAGAACAGGTCGATCGGGCCGGTGTCGGTGAAGCGCTCGCGCTCCAGCACCACCAGCCCCGGCTCGATCACCTCCGGCGCCCGCTCCAGCAACAGGTGCCACTGGCGCTCCGCGCCGTCGTGCTCGAGCACCGCCTCGTCAACCAGCTCACGGCGCTCGTCGGTCAGCACCTCGTGCACGACGATCACCAGCGTCTCGTCCGACGCCGCCCGGTAGACGCGGATCACGTCCCCGTCCTCGGTCACGGAGGTGGGGCCGGCCATGTAGTTGAGCGGCTTGTAGCCGCGGTCGGCATGCACGCACAGCGAGCCGTCGTCCTTGAACAGGATCACGCGGTCGCCCAGGGCGAGGCGGGTGGTGGCACGGCCGTGGTAGGCGATCTCGCAGCGGGCGAGGAGGATCCGCATCCGCGAGAGCGTACTCGCCACCGGGTGCAACCGAGGCGCTGGTAGGGTCTCGACGATGCCCTCGATCGAGCCGCACGATCTCCAAGGCCAGCTCGCACTTGTGACCGGCGCGACCTCGGGTCTCGGCCGCGCGATCGCCGTGCGGCTGGCCGCGGACGGCGCTGACGTGATCGTCCACGGACGCGACGCCGAGCGCGGCGCGGAGACGGTCGCGATGATCGCCGACGCCGGCGGACGGGCCCGCTTCATCGCTGCCGACCTCAGCGACTCCGCGGACATCACCCGTCTGGCAGACGATGCGGGCGACATCGCGGTGCTGGTCAACAATGCCGGCTTCTCCCTCTTCGGGCCCACGGCAGAGATCGCGGCGGAACGGTTCGACGCCCTCTTCGCCAGCAACGTTCGTGCCCCCTTTCTGCTCGTGGCCGCGGTTGGTCCAGCCATGGCGAGGCGGGGTGCCGGGAGCATCGTCAACGTCAGCAGCATGGCGGGTCGCATCGGGCTCGACGGCGCCGCTGCGTACGGCGCATCGAAGGCTGCACTGGAATCGATGACGCGCGCCTGGGCGGTTGAGTTCAGCCCGGCCGTGCGGGTGAACGCCGTCGCCGCCGGCCCGGTGTACACGGAGGGAGCGGCGCCGGAGCGAACCACGGCCCTCGGTGCCACCACACCGCTCAACCGCGCTGCGGACGCCGCGGAGATCGCCGCGGTCGTTGCGTTTCTTGCCTCGCCGCGAGCGAGCTACGTCACGGGCGCCGTGATGGCGGCAGACGGGGGACGCACCGCCGTCTGAAGGTGTCGAGAAACGACCATCCCCTTCGTCTAGCCACGACGATCCCACGAAGGAGGACACCGTGAAGTACATGCTGCTGATCCATCAGGGCACCACTCCGACCCCGAACTCACCCGAGGACTGGGCGCGGCTGTCGCAGGACGAGCAGAACGCCGTCTACGCCGCCTACCAGAAGATCAACGAGAACCCGGGCGTGACGGCCGGTCTCGGCCTGGCGCCGCCCGAGACCGCCACCACGGTGCGAGTGCAGGACGGCCGCACGCTGACCACCGACGGCCCGTTCGTCGAGACCAAGGAGGCGCTGGGCGGGTACCTGATCTTCGAAGCCGACGATCTGGACGCCGCCATCGAGCTGGCGGCCGGCATCCCCGCAGCCTCCATGGGCGGGGCAATCGAGGTGCGCCCGGTGGTTGAGTGGTAGCACCGCTCGAGCAGGCCTTCCGCGACCAGTGGGGGCGCGTGCTCGCCACACTGATCGGCTTCCTCGGCGACTTCGACCTCGCCGAGGAAGCCGCCCAGGAGGCGTTCGCGATCGCCGCCAGGCGCTGGCCGCTGGACGGCACGCCGGCCAACCCCGGTGCCTGGCTGATCGCGACAGGCCGCAACCGAGCAATCGACCGGATCCGGCGCGACCGGACGCTGGCGGCAAAGACGCGACGGCTCCAGGCCCCCTTGGCCGCGGAGGTGGAGATGGACGAGACGACCATATTTCCCGACGAACGGCTGGAGCTGGTCTTCACCTGCTGCCATCCGGCGCTGGCCACCGATGCGCAGGTGGCGCTGACCCTCCGCGCGCTCGGCGGCCTCACGACCGCCGAGATCGCGCGCGCCTTCCTGGTGCCGGAGCCGACCATGGCCCAGCGGCTGGTGCGGGCGAAGCGCAAGATCGCGGCCGCCGGCATCCCGTTCCGCGTGCCGCCCGCCCACCTGCTTCCGGAGCGCCTGGACGCGGTGCTGGCGGTCGTCTACCTGATCTTCAACGAGGGCTACGGCGGCCGCGGCGACCTGGCCGCCGAGGCGATCCGGCTGGGTCGTGCCCTGGCCGAGCTGATGCCGGACGAGCCCGAGGTGCAGGGGCTGCTGGCGCTGATGCTGCTGCTCGACGCCCGGCGCGAGGCTCGATTCCGGGGCGACGACCTGGTGCTTCTGGACGACCAGGACCACGCGCTCTGGGACGCGGCCCGGATCGAGGACGGCCGCACCGTGCTCGACCGTGCGCTGGCGCTACGGGGGCACGGGCCCTACGTCGTGCAGGCCGCGATCGCATCGCTGCACGCCGACCGGCCACGCGACTGGCCGCAGATCGCGGCGCTCTACGGCGAGCTGTCGCGGCTGACCGGCTCGCCCGTGGTGGAGCTGAACCGCGCCGTGGCCGTGGCCGAGGTGGAGGGCCCGTCGGCCGGCCTCGCGATCGTCGAGGGCATCGACCTCGGCGAGTACCGCTACCTGCACTCGACCCGCGGCGAGCTGCTGCGGCGCCTGGGCCGCAACCGCGAAGCCCGCGGCGCCTACCGGCGGGCGCTGGAGCTGGTGCACGACGACGCTGAACGGCGGCTGCTGGAGCGCAGGCTGGCGGAGCTGGACGGGCCCGCTTCCGTCGCTAAGGCTGAAGCACGCGGCCGAACAGCTCCAGCAGGCGCGACCAGTGCCGCTCGGTGGACGCCTCGTCGTAGACCTGCGCGTCGGTCTGCGTCCAGCCGTGCAACGCGCCCACGTACAGCTCCGCTGTATGCCGCACGTGGGCCTCGGCCAGCGCCCGGGTCAGGCGGCCCATCTGCTCCGGATCCATCCCCCGGTCGTTGTCGGCGTGGCCGATGTAGAGCTCGCCGGTCGCGTGCTCGGCGGCCAGGTGCGGGCTGTCGGGCTGATCGGTGGCCATGCCGGCGCCGTGGAAGCTGGCGGCCGCCGCCACCGCGTCGGGGAACTCTCCCGCCAGGCGCAGGCTGAAGCGCCCGCCCATGCAGTAGCCGACCGTGCCGATCGGGCCGTCGCGCACCTCCGTGCGATCGCGCAGGAATCCCAGCCAGGCCCTCGCGTCGGCGTTCGCCGCCTCGGGCGTGACCGCCTGGATCTTGGGGCCGAGCTGCGCGAACAACGCCGAGCGGTCCTCCGACTGCATCAGCTGCTCGAGGTTCTCGAGCACCGGCGAGCGGCCGTTACGATAGAAGAGGTTCGGCACCAGCACGCAGTAGCCGGCGGCGGCCAGCCGGGCGGCGTGCGCCTCCAGAGCCGGGCGGATCCCGTAGGCGTCCATGTACAGCAGCACACCCGGATGCGGCCCTCCCGATGCCGGGCGCACGAAGATGGCGTCCGCCGTGCCGTCGGCAGTGGCGATGTCAACGTGCTCCGCTGTCAGCTCCGTGCTCATCACGGCGAGTGTCGCACATGGCGGGGCGTGATCGGCATCACGGCGCCAGCGGCCATCCCGCGAACCTGATCCAGAGCTGCCGGGCCAACGGCCCGGTCGGCACCCGCTGAGGGTCACCGGCAACGACGCGCAGGGCCGTCTACGATAGCGGCCATGTTCACCAAATCCGTTCTTCCCAACGGCCTGCGCGTCGTCACCCACCCCATGACCGGCGCCAAGTCGGTGGCGGTGATGGTGATGCTCGCCGCCGGCAGCCGCTACGAGAGCCGCGAGACCAACGGCATCGCCCACTTCGCCGAGCACATGTTCTTCAAGGGCACCGACAAGCGACCCACCGCCAAGGACATCTCGGCCGAGGTGGACGGCATCGGCGGTGAGTTCAACGCGTTCACCGGCAAGGAGTACACCGGCTACTACATCAAGTGCGCGGCCGAGCACCGCGCGCTGGCCCTGGACGTGCTGGCCGACCAGCTGCTCTCGTCACGCTTCGACGCGGAGGAGATCGAGCGCGAGAAGGGCGTGATCATCGAGGAGCTGAACATGTACGTGGACACGCCCCGTGACCGGATCGATTCGGTCTACGAGACGCTCCTGTTCGGCGACCAGCCGCTGGGTTGGGACATCATCGGCACCAAGGAGACGATCCGGGCGGCCAACCGGCAGACGTTCGTCGACTACCTGCACGACTGGTACACCCCACGGCGGATGGTGGTGGGCGCTGCCGGAGCGGTCGACGGCGACTTCCTGGCCGAGGTGGAGGCCCAGTTCGGCCACCTCGACGACCGGCCCAGCGGCGACTGGAGCCCGATCGACGTCGTGCAGACCGAGCCGCGGGTGCGGCTCGAAACCCGCGACTCCGACCAGGCCCACCTGCGGCTGGGCGTCCGCGGCATCCAGACCACCAGCCCCGACCGCTACGCGATGCAGGTGCTGACCGCGGTGCTGGGCGGCGGCATGTCCTCGCGCCTGTTCATCGAGGTGCGCGAGCGGCTGGGTCTCGCCTACTACGTCTTCGGCTACCACCAGAGCTACCACGACACCGGCACCCTCTTCGCCCAGGCGGGCGTCGACACCGAGCGGATCGACCAGGCGGTGGCCACCATCGTGGCCCAGTTCCGCAAGATCGCCGACGAACCGATCGCCGACGACGAGCTGCGCCGCTGCAAGAACTACCTGAAGGGCCGCATGGTGCTGCAGCTCGAGGACCCCAAGGGCCTGCTCATGTTCGGGCTGCGCCGCGAGGTGCTCGAGGACCGGGTGGCCGAGATCGACGAGGTGCTGGACGGCGTCGAGGCGGTGACGGTGGAGGACATCCAGCGGGTGGCGCGGCAGGTGATCGTCGACGACGGCCTCAACTTCAGCCTGGTCGGCCCGTTCGAAGACGAGCAGCGGTTCTTCGACATCCTGACCGGGTGAGCCGCTAGGGGCGGATCTCGAGCTCGTAGTCGAACCGCGTGAGCACGTCCGGCTCGCCGCCGGTGACGACCACCAGGTCCTCCAGCCGCACGCCGCCGAAGTCCTTGCGGTAGACGCCGGGCTCGACCGTGACCACGTCACCGGCCGCCAGCGGCTCCTTGCAGCCGAGGCCCATGTACGGCGCCTCGTGCACCTCGACCCCGACCCCGTGCCCGAGGCCGTGAAAGAAGTCCTCGCCCAGGCTCTCGCCGTCGGCCAACCCCCGCTGGGTGCGGAAGCCACCCTCTTCGATCGCGTCGCAGGCCACCTCCCAGGGCGCGGACCCGGCCACGCCGTCGGTGATCGCCTCGGTGCTCCGCTTCAGCGCCTCGAGCACGGTGGCATGCATCACGCGCAGCCGCTCCGGCGCCTCGCCGAAGCAGAACGTGCGGGTCATGTCGGCGCAGTAGCGGCTGGCCGCATGGCGCGGGAAGATGTCCACGATCACCGGCTCGCCGGCGTGGATCGGACCGCTGCCGAGATCGTGCACCAGCGCGCCGCGAGGGCCGGCGCCGACCAGCGGCGGCTCGCCCTCGCAGCCGTGCTCGCGCAGCGTGTCCACGATCGCGGCGCGGACGCGCTCGCACGTGACCTGCTCGCCGCCCGCCATCAGCACACCCGACTCATCGCGGCGTTGCCGATCCCAGCAACTCCCGTACCGAGCCGAAGGCCTGCTCGGTTGCACGCTGGGCAACGTTGATCGCGGCCAGCTGGGCAGCGTCCTTGCCGCGACGCCGCCGCTCGAACAGGTCGCGGTCGGGGGTGACCGTGTGGCCCTTTCCGCGCAGGTAGTCGGCCAGGATCAGCGGGAAGGAGGGAGGAACGACGACGGCCTGTGCACCGGCCTTCTCCAGCACCCGCCGAACGACCTCCATCTCGGCGTCGTGGTAGCTCCACCCCTTTGCCATCAGCTCGCGGCCGCCGAACTGATCGTCGGTCCAGACGTCACCGGCGCGTGAGTCGCGGCGGATCACGTCAGCCTCGAGCACGCTCGCCACGATCACGCTCTGCCCGTTCAGCTCGAGGTAGGTGAACGGGTCGACCACGGTCACGCCGGTGGCGACGAACATGTCCGCGTCGCGCTGGGAATCGGCATGGATGAGCAGGTTGTCAGTCATGGCGGCAACCTACCACGCAGGCTACGGTTGGCCGGTGGACGACCAACCCCGCGAGACGATCGCCGCCGTGGTGCTGGCCGCGGGCGAGGGCCGGCGCTTCGGCGGCCCCAAGCAGCTGCACGTGATCGACGGCATCACCATGCTGGAGCGGGTGCTGATCGCGGTCGAGCGGTCCGGGATCGCCACCCGCTTGGTGGTGCTCGGCGCGCGCGCCGAGCGGATCACGGCGGAAGTGCCCCTGCACGGTGCGGTCGCCGTGCTGTCACCGCGGTGGGCGGATGGGCAGGCGGCATCGCTGAAGACGGCCCTGGAGACGCTGCCCGAACGGATCGACGAGGCGCTGGTGGTGCTCGGTGACGGGCCGGGGCTCGATCCGCGCGCAATCCGGCGCACGGCGGCGGGCGGACACGGCGTTCGCGCGGCGGACTACGGCCGCGGACGCTCGCACCCGGTGGTGCTGCCCCGGGCGTACTGGGCGGCGCTGCCCGAAACCGGCGACACGCCCGGCCGCGATCTGGAGGCGACGCTGATCGACTGCAGCGGGCTGCCCGAGCCCGGCGACGTGGATTACGCGGCGCCCTGACCGCGGCAGTGCAGCCGCACCCGCTCGACCAGCCCCTCCGGCACCGGATCGCCGCAGCAGACCGTCTTCACGGTGTCGCGCAGCTTGGCCTCGAAGTGGTAGCGCTCGCGGCAGTAGGCGCAGGTGCCGAGGTGCTGCTCGATCATCGACACCTCGTCCTGGGTCAGCTGCCGGTCGAGGTAGGGCTGCAGCTGGCTCTCGACGCCCAGACATGGATCAAGGCTCATGACCGTCCTCCGATGCTCTGCTTGCCAACGCCTGCTTGAGGGCACGGCGCCCGCGGTGCAGCCGCGACATGACCGTCCCGATCGGAATGCCGAGGATGTCCGCGGCGTCCTGGTAGCTGAAATCCCCGATGTCGACCAGCACCACCACCTCGCGGAACATGGGCGGGATGTCGCCCAGCGATTCGGCGATGGCGCCGCCGGAGAGGCGGTTCAGCACCGCCTCCTGGGGCTCGGCGCCGGCCTCGGAGAGGTGGTTGTAGAGGTAGTACTCGGACGTGTCCTCGAACGACTCCTGGGCCGGGCGACGGCTCTGCTTGCGGGCCTCGTCGAGGAACACGTTGCGCAGGATGGTGGCCAGCCAGGCCGCGAGGTTGCTGCCCGGCCGGTACCCGCGCCAGCCGCGGAACGCCCGCAGGTAGGTCTCCTGCACCAGCTCCTCGGCGGTCTGCTGCGAGCCGCTCAGCCGCAGCGCGATCCGGTACAGCTGGTCGGCGTGCTCGAGCGCCTCCTCCTCGAAGTGCACGCGATCGCGCGCCTCCGCCGCCCGTTCGGCGGCGGCCGTCGGCTCCGCCTGATCGGAAGGAGGATCGGCCACGAGTCCCACGCTATCAGCAACCAGCAACATCCGAATCGGTCAACGTCACAGCCGCCCGCATATTCCCCACGGCAAGTTTTAGTCACTTGAGCTAATATGCGCTGGCCGTGATCCGAGACGACCATCACACGGTCGACCTGCTCGTCGCCGGCGCCGGCCTGGCGGGCCTCTATGCGGCTCTGCAAGCGGCCGAGCTGGGTGCACGCGTGACCCTGGTCAGCAAGGGATCGCTGCAATCCTCGAACTCGTTCTACGCCCAGGGCGGCGTCGCAGCCGCGATCGGGCCGGATGACGACCCGTCACAGCACATGGCCGACACGGTGCTGGTCGGACGCGGGCTCTGCGACCCGCGCGCGGTCGAGCTGCTGGTGTCCGATGCCCCGGCTCGGATGGCCGACCTGGAGCGGATGGGCGTGCCGTTCGACCGCGACCGGGACGGCCACCTGGCGCTGGGCCGCGAGGGCGGCCACGGCCGCCGGCGGATCCTGCACGCGGGCGGCAGCGCCACGGGCCAGCACATCGCCGAGGTGCTGATCGCCCGGGTCCGCTCCCAGCCGCTGATCAACGTGCTCGAGCACACCGCGATGCTGGAGCTGATCGCAGACGGCGGCGGCTGTGCCGGGGCGTGGGTGATCGGCCACGATGAGCTGCGGCCACTGCGCTCGCGCATGACGCTGTTCGCCACCGGCGGCGCCGGCGCGCTGTACGCCCGCACCACCAATCCTCCGGGGGCTCTCGGCGACGGCATCGCGATCGCACGCCGGGCCGGGGCGACCATCGCGGACATGGAGTTCGTGCAGTTCCACCCCACGGCGCTGGCGGTCGGCGACCGCGCCTTCCTGATCTCCGAGGCGGTGCGCGGCGAGGGCGCCCACCTGGTCGACGAGAGCGGCCGGCGATTCATGCTGGACGTTCACGCCGACGGCGAGCTCGCGCCTCGCGATGTCGTGGCCCGGGAGATCCAGAACCGCCTGGCCGATGGAGAGGTCAGCTACCTGACGCTGGGTCACCTCGACGCCGCCGCCGTGCGCGACCGGTTCCCGAACCTGGTCGAGGGCGCCGCGCGCGCCGGGCTCGATCTGACCCACGACCGGCTGCCGGTCTCGCCGGCGGCGCACTACCTGATGGGCGGCATCGCCACCGGCCTGGACGGCGCCAGCGACATCGCCGGCCTCTACGCCGTCGGCGAGTGCGCGTCCAGCGGCGTGCACGGCGCGAACCGGCTGGCGTCGAACTCGCTGCTCGAGTGCTTCGTCTTCTCCCACCGCGCTGTCGCCGCCGGTCTGGACGCCGGAGCGGTTCACGTGGAGACGGAGCCGCCACAGCATCCGCTGGCCGGTGCGCCGCTGGCGGAGCTGCGGCGCCGGATGTGGAGCGATGCCGGCCCGCTGCGCGAGGCCGCCGGGCTGGAGCGGATGCTGGAGTGGCTCGCCGATCAGCCGGCCTCCAACCCGCGTGACGTCGCCCGGCTGATCGCGGGCGCCGCGCTCCAGCGCCACGAGAGCCGTGGCGCGCACGTGCGGCTCGATTTCCCCTCCGAAGACCCCGCCCTCGCCCACAGGATGCCGTGCCCGGCCCAGCCCCAGACAGTGTGATCGCCCGCGCCCTGGCCGAGGACGTCGGCAGCGGCGACGTCACCACCGACGCGATCGTGCCCGCAGATCTGCGCGGCAGCGCCGACGTCGTGGTGCGCGAGGCAGGCGTCATCTGCGGGCTCGACCAGGCGTTCGCAGTGCTGCTGGAGCTCGACCCCGAGGCTCGCATGGAGCGACTCGCGGAGGACGGCGACCTGGTCGCAGACCCGCCGCAGGTGGTGGCGCGGATGCACGCGTCGGTGCGGGCACTGCTGACCGGGGAGCGCACCGCGCTCAACCTGCTGCAGCGGATGTCGGGCATCGCCACGACCACCCGCCGCTACGTTGACCTGGTGGCCGGAACCGGCGTGCAGCTGCTGGATACCCGTAAGACGGCTCCCGGCCTGCGCGCGCTGGACAAGCACGCCGTGGCCTGCGGAGGCGGCACCAACCACCGCGCCGGCCTGCACGACGCCGTGCTGATCAAGGACAACCACGTGGCGGTCGCCGGCGGCGTGCCGGCCGCGATCGAGCGCGTCCGCCTGGGCCATCCCGGGCGACCGGTGGAGGTCGAGGTCGACACGATGGCCGAGCTGCAGCAGGCGCTCGACGCCGGCGCCGACGTGATCCTGCTCGACAACATGCCGCCCGGCGAGCTGCGCCGGGCGGTGGCAACGACGGCCGGACGCGCACGCCTGGAGGCGTCCGGCGGCATCACCATCGACACCATCCGCGAGGTGGCCGAGACCGGGGTCGACGCGATCTCGGTGGGAGCGCTCACGCACTCCGTGCGCGCGCTCGACATCGCACTGGAGGTACCACCATCAGCATCCTGACCGAACCCGATATCGAAACCATGCAGGACGAGGTGCGCGCGCTGGCACGCGAGCGCAACGCCGTGATCCTGGCCCACAACTACCAGGTCCCCGAGGTGCAGGACGTGGCCGACTACGTCGGCGACTCGCTGGGCCTGTCGCAGCAGGCCGCCACCACCGATGCCGACGTGATCGTGTTTGCCGGCGTGCACTTCATGGCCGAGACGGCCGCCATCCTGGCGCCGGATCGCACCGTGTTGATCCCCGACCTCGAGGCCGGATGCTCGCTGGCGGCCAGCATCGACGCCGAGGCGCTCGAGCGCTGGAAGCAGGAGAACCCGGGCGCCGTCGTTGTCAGCTACGTCAACACCACGGCCGAGGTGAAAGCGCTCTCCGACTACTGCTGCACGTCGGGGAACGCGCGCGCCATCATCGAGGCGGTGCCCGAGGACCGCGACATCCTGTTTCTGCCGGACATGTTCCTCGGCGCCTACCTGGAGCGGCTGACCGGCCGGCGCATGAAGATCTGGCCCGGCGAGTGTCACGTCCACGCCGGCATCCGCCCGCAGGACGTCAGCCGGATGATGGAGGAGCGGCCCGAGACAGACCTGCTGATCCACCCGGAGTGCGGCTGCGCCAGCCAGTGCCTGTACGCGGCTTCGCACGATGCCAAGCTGGCCGAGACCACCCACGTGCTCTCCACCGAGGGAATGGTGCGCCACGTGACAACGTCGAAGCGCACCGACTTCGTGGTCGCGACCGAGACCGGCATCCTGCACCGGCTGCGCAAGGAGGCGCCCGACAAGCGGTTCTACGCGATGTCGGAGCGGGCGGTATGCCGCTACATGAAGCAGATCACCCTGCCCAAGCTGCGGGACAGCCTGCGCGAGATGCAGTATCCCGTGACCGTCCCCGACGACGTCGCTGCGCGGGCGCGCCGCGCGATCGAGCGGATGGTGGAGATCGTGTGAGCGAGGCGCCGGTGACGCTCGTGCTCGTCCCGACCGAGCTCGAGGCGCGACGGCTGGCGCTCAGGCACGAGCCGCTCGAGCTGTGCGGGTTCGGCCTGGCCCGAGCCGGCGTGGGCGCGATGCAGGCGATCGCCAGGCACCGGCCGCAGCGGGTGGTGCTGGCCGGGGTGGCCGGAAGCTACGACGCCGAGCTGGCCCCGATCGGCGCGGTGCTGGCGCCGGGGCTGGTGCGCTGCCACGGCGTCGGCGTCGGCGACCGGACGCCGGCCCAGATGGGGTTCGCCGACAGCGACGAGGCGACACTCGATGGGCAGGACGGACTGGCCCTGTCGGTGGCACGGGCATCGGAGTCGCTCGACCAGGCCCGCTCGCGCCGCGCGGCGGAGCCGCGGGCGGTGCTCGAGGAGATGGAGGGATACGCGGTTGCCTTGGCGGCAATGACGGCGGAGATCCCCTGCACGATGCTGCGGGCGGTATCGAACATGGCCGGCGACCGCGATCCGGCCGGCTGGTCGCTGGATCCGGCGCTGGACGCGCTGCGGGAGCGGCTGGGTAGCATGCTGGCATCGTGAAGCTGCGCGTCGGCATCTCCCCCTGCCCCAACGACACGTTCGCCTTTCACGCGATCCTGGAGCGGCGGATCGACATGCGCGGGTTCGAGCTTGACGTGGAGCTGCTGGACGTGCAGCAGCTGAACGACGGGCTGTTCGGCGGCCGCTACGACATCGCCAAGGCCAGCTTCCATGCCGCGCTGCTGCTCTCCGACCGGTTCGTGGTGCTGGGCAGCGGCTCCGCGCTCGGGTTCGGCGTCGGCCCGCTGCTGGTTGCGGCCGGGCCGGGGACGACGCCGTCACCGCAGTCGCGGGTGCTGTGCCCGGGCGAGACCACCACCGCGACGCTGCTCTACCACTGCCTGCACCCCCGCCAGGGCACGCTCACCCAGGCCGTTTTCACCGACATCGGCCCCGCGCTCCTGCGCGGCGACGCCGACCTGGGCGTGCTCATCCACGAGGGCCGGCTCACCTACCAGCGCGACGGCCTGACGCTGGTCGAGGACATGGGCACGTCGTTCGAGCGGCTGGCGGACGCGCCGGTGCCGCTGGGCGGGATCCTGGCGGACAGGGCGCTGCCCGACGGCACAGCCGCCGAGTTTGCCGGCCTGCTGCGGGAGTCGATCGCCTACGGGTGGGCCAACCGCGACGAGGCGCTGGTCACCATCCGCCGCCATGCCCAGGAGATGGACGAGAGCGTGATCTGGCCCTACGTCGAGCTGTACGTCAACGACCACACCGTCGACCTCGGCGCCGAGGGTGTGCGCGCGCTCGCGGTGCTTGAACGAACCGCGCGCGCGGCGGGTCTGTTTGCAGGCGATCTGCCGCCGCTCACCGTAGTCGGTTGATTCCAGATTTAATCTTGGCTAAACTTCGGTTTGCATGCAATCCGAAGCCGTCCAGGACTACGTCAAGCAGATCCACATGCTGCAGGCGCAGTCGGATAAACCGGCGACCACCAACGAGATCGCCGAGAAGATGGGCGTGTCGGCCGCAGCCGCCACGGCGATGGTCAAGAAGCTGGCCGAGCTGGGGCTGGTCGAGCATCGCCCCTACCACGGCGCGCAGCTGACCGACGCCGGAAACCGGGTGGCGGTCGAGGTGCTGCGCCACCACCGGCTGCTGGAGCTGTACCTGACCGAGGCGCTGGGGCTGCCGTGGGACAGCGTGCACGTGGAGGCGGAACGGCTCGAGCACGTGCTGTCGGAGGAGCTCGAGGCGGCCCTCGATCGCGCGCTCGGCTACCCCGACACCGACCCCCACGGCGATCCGATTCCCGGACCCGACCTGACGCTGCCGGCCGAGACCAGCCGTGCGCTGCTCGAGCTGGAGCCGGGCGACGATGCCGTGATCTGCCGCGTCCCCGACGACGCCCCGCTGCTTCGCTACCTGGCCAGCCTGGGCATGGTGCCGGAGGCGCGCGTGCGGATGGTGGACAAGGCGCCGTTCGACGGACCCGGTGTCGCTGGAGGTGGACGGCATCCAGCAGTCGCTGGGCGTGGCCGTGGCCGAGCGGATCCGGGTGGGGCCGGCATGACGCCGCGATCCGTGCAGACCGCGGTCGCGCCGATCCAGGGGCTGCAGTCCCCGTTCGCGCGGGTGCGGCGGGTGCTGCCGTTCCTGGGCCCGGCCTTCGTGGCCAGCGTGGCCTACATGGATCCTGGCAACTTCGCGACCAACATCCAGGCCGGCGCCGACTACGGCTACATGCTGCTGTGGGTGCTGCTGCTGTCGAACCTGATGGCGATCCTGATCCAGTCGCTGTCGGCCAAGCTCGGCATCGCCTCCGGCATGACGCTGCCCCAGGCGATCCGCGCCCACACCACGCGCCGCACCCGGATATGGCTGTGGATAGCGGCCGAGGCGGCGGCCATGGCCACGGACCTCGCCGAGTTCCTGGGCGCCGCCGTCGGCATGCAGATCCTGTTCGGGCTGGGGCTGTTCCCATCGGCGCTGGTGACGGCGGTGCTGTCGTTCGCGATGCTGGCCGTCCAGCGGCGCGGGCACAGCCGCTTCGAGATGATGATCATCGCCTTCGTGGCCGTGATCGGCGCGTGCTTCTTCGTCGAGGTGTTCATCTCCAACCCCGATCCGGCCGGGATCCTGCACGGCATGCTGGTGCCCCACCTCACATCCGGCGCGGTGTACGTGGCCGTGGCCATGGTCGGTGCCACCGTGATGCCGCACGTGGTCTACCTGCACTCCGGCCTGGTGCAGCCGCGGAACAAGATGCTCGACGGCAACAGCAAGCACCAGCACTTCCACCGTGAGCTGGTCGACATCGCGCTGGCCATGAACGGCGCCTGGCTGATCAACTCCTCGATGGTGATCATGGCCTCGGCCGTGTTCTTCTCGAGCGGCGTGCCGATCAGCGGCATCGACGACGCCCAGGCCACGCTGAAGCCGCTGCTGGGCGAGGGCGCGGCCTACGCCTTCGGCATCGCCCTGCTGGCCTCGGGCCTGTCCTCATCGACGGTGGGCACGATGGCCGGCCAGATGATCGTGGACGGGTTCATGCAGTGGAAGGTGTCGGTGTTCCTGCGGCGGTTCATCACCATGATCCCGGCGCTGATCGTGATCGCCCTGGGTGCGAACGTGCTCGACACGCTGGTGGCCAGCCAGGTGGTGCTGTCACTGGTGCTGCCGTTCGCGGTGATCCCGCTGGTGTGGCTGACGCGCCGGCGCGACGTGATGGGCGACATGGCCAACGGCCGCATCCTGCACGGCCTGGCCGTGCTGGTGTCGTGCCTGGTGATCGCGATGAACGTGGTGCTGCTGGCCGTGACCGTGCTCGGCTAGATGTCCCACGAGCTGCGTGGCTCGATCATCCACCTACCGCGGGGAGCGGCCGAAGAACCACCGCTCCAGCGGTTCCAGCAGCTCGCGCTCCTGAAACGGCTCGACCGACTGCGGCCGGCCCTCGTCGCGGCTCACGTCCAGGTCGGCGTGCAGCGCCTCGTTCGCGGCGGCCAGCGCATCGCCCATCTCGAATCCCTCGAACACGTAGTCGTCCGCGTGCACCGCGCCGTCGGCGCGCTCGTCCAGGTCGACCGCGCGGCCGACGGCCCACACCGCCCCGGCACGGCGCTCGATCCAGATCGTGATCTGGTCGTCGGCGCCGTCGTCGCCGACCCCCTGCACCCGTCGCTCCGCAAACCGTGCCGCGCCGCTCCCGTTGCGCTGCATCGGAACTCCTTTCTCGAGTACCCCTTAGCAAAGCAGGAGTCGACCGCCGAGGCAAGCCGCAGCCCTATGATCCGCGGATGGCCGCCGCGGAGACCAGCGTCGATCGGGCACGGGCGCTGGTCGACGACCACGTGCGAGCGGAGGTGCCCGGCTGGGAGCGCAGCGGACGCTACCCCCGGGAGCTGGCGGCCGCCTCCGGGCTGACCGCGCTGTTCGTGCCGGAGCCGGCCGGCGGCCTGGGGCTGTCGTACCCGGAGGGGATGCGGGTGTTCGAGCAGCTGGGACGCGGAGACGCCGCCTTCGCCTTCTCGCTGTCGATGCACAACGCCGTGGCCGCCGCCCTCCACGGCGCCGGATCGCCGGAGCTGATCGCGACGTGGGGCGAGCGGCTGCGAACCGGCGACGCGCTGGGCGGCTTCTCGCTGACCGAGCCGCAGGCCGGATCGGACGCCACCGCGATCACGACGGTCGCCCGCCCGGATGGGCAGAGCTGGCGCGTCAGCGGCCGCAAGGCGTGGGTGTCGCTGGCGGGCGAGGCCGACCTGTTCCTGGTGGTGTGCCACACCGGCGACGGAGCCGGCCACCGCGACATCGCGATCATGGCGGTCGACGGGCGAGCACCCGGCGTCACGTTCCCGCGCATCTACGACAAGGCCGCCTCGGCGTTCCTGCCGATCGGCGAGATGCTGCTCGAGGACGCGCCGGCGCAGCAGCTGGTGCCGGCAGGGACGGGCATGCGGGCGGCGCTGGCCGCGATCGACGTCGCCCGCTGCGACATCGCCGCGATCGCGACCGGCCTGCACGCGGAGTCGCTCGACACGGCGCTGCGCTACGCCCGCGACCGGCGGGCATTCGGCGAACGCGTGCTGGACTTCCAGGGCATCCGCTGGCAGCTGGCGGACGCTGCCACCGACCTGGCGGCGTCACGGCTGCTCGTACAAGCGGCGGCTGAACGGCTGGGCACTCCCGAGGGGCCGGTGGCGGTGGCGCACGCCAAGCGATTCGCACCGGACGCCGCCCTGCGCGCGGCGATCACCTGCAGCGAGGTGCTGGGCGCCTACGGCTGGCTGAACGACCACCCGCTGGCGCGGTTCATCGCGCTGGCAAAGATGCTGCAGGTGGTGGACGGTACGGCCGAGGTGCAGCGGCTGGTGATCGCGCGTGATCTGGACCGGCAGGCCGAGCGCCTCTAGCGGCGGGCGCTCTCAGCTGGCTGCGAAGTCGTCCGGATTGACGTTTTCAAGGAATTTCTTGAACTCGTCGACCACCTCGGCCTCATCCTCCGGCTCGCCGCCGAACTCGATGGCCGAGTCGTCGATCACCTGATCGGCCACGAAGATGGGCGCGCTGGTGCGCACCGCCAGCGCCAGTGCATCCGACGGCCGCGAGTCGACGTCGATCTCCGAGCCGTTCACCTGCAGCGTGATCACGGCATAGAAGGTGCTCTCGCGCAGCTCCGTGACGGCGATCTTGGTGACCTGGGCATTCATCTCGCCCAGCATGTCGGCAACCAGGTCGTGCGTCATCGGCCGCGGGGTGGGCGAGCCCTGCAGCTTGACCAGGATCGCGGCCGCCTCGGGGTGGCCGATCCAGATCGGCAGGAACTTGTTCCCGTCCAGGGTCTTCAACAGCACGATCGGCTGCTTCCCGACCATGTCGAACGAGACCCCGTAGATGCTGACCTCCTGCACACCTCGATTATGCCACCGCATTCGGCGGAGAGCGGTACGCGATGTGACCGGAATGGGCGATCCTGGATTCGAACCAGGGACCTCCGCCTTATCAGAGCGGCGCTCTAACCGACTGAGCTAATCGCCCGGCGACGGCAAGTATACCGAGCCGGAATCGCGATCAGCCGCCAGCAGAGACCTGCCGTGAACTGACGGCGAAAACCGAGTCTCGCCAGGAGCAAGGGAGGCTCAGTGCTCGGCACGGGCCGACCGCAGCGACGACGCGAGACGACGGTTTGCAGCCCGTCAGTCGGCCCAGGAGACGCGTTCGGCGCGGAGCTGATCGATTATCCGGCCGAGCTCGGCGGCCGAGCTGAAGCGGATCTCGACGCTGCCGCCGCGCGGGCCGGAGCGCACCGCCGCCCGCAGCTTCAGCGACTCCCAGGCGGCGTCCACGGCCAGGTGCGCGAGCTCCTCGTCCACCCAGCTGGCACCCGCCCGCTTGGCCGGCCGCGTGCGTCCCATCCGCTTGGCCGCCGCCTCCACGTCGCGCACCGACAGCCCTCGCGACACCGCCCGCCGGGCCAGCGCCAGCCGTTCGTCGTGCCCGGACGTGAGCAGCAGGGCACGGCCGTGACCCTCGCTGAGCTTGCCGCCGGCGATCAGCTCCAGCACATCGTCGGGCAGCTCCAGCAGCCGCATCGTGTTCGCGACGGCCGGGCGGCTCTTGCCGACCCGGCGCGCGATCTCGGTCTGGCTGAGGTCGAGCTCGTCGGACAACACGGCATACGCCCGGGCCTGCTCGACCGGGTTCAGGTCCTCGCGGGCAACGTTCTCGGCCAGCGCCACGATCATCGCGTCGCGATCGTCCAGCGGACGCACGATCGCCGGGATGGTGGACACCTCGGCCTTCTGCGCCGCGCGCCAGCGACGCTCGCCGGCCACGATCTCGTAGCCGTCCCCCGCATCCCGCACGATGATCGGCTGCACCATGCCCTGGCTCTTGATCGATTCGGCCAGCGCCGCGATCGACTCCGGGTCAAAGCGGGTGCGCGGCTGCCGGGGGTTGGGGCGCACCTGGGTTATCTCGAGCTCGACCAGCGAGACGTGACCGGCCGGGAACTCGGCCACGAGCGCCGCAAGGCCGCGTCCCAATCCTCGATTCTTAGCCACGCTCGACCACCTCCAGCGCCACGCGGTAGTACGCGTCGGCGCCCGCAGAGCGTGAATCGTACCGGGTAATCGGTACACCGTGGCTGGGCGCCTCGGCCAACCGGATGCTCCGGGGCACCACCGTGTCGAACACCAGCGGCCCGAAGTGCTCGCGCACCTCGCTGGCCACGTCGCGGGCCAGATGCGTGCGCGCGTCGTACATCGTCAGCAGCACGCCGGTCACGCCCAACCGCGGGTTCAGCCTGGTGCGCACCAGCTCGACGCTCTGCAGCAGCTGGGCCAGGCCCTCGAGCGCGTAGTACTCGCACTGCACCGGCACGATCAGCCGGTTGGCGGCGGAGAGGGCGTTCACCGTCAGCAGCCCCAGCGACGGCGGGCAGTCCACGAACACGTAGGGGTAGCGGTCACCGATGCCCGCCAGCAGATCGCGCAGCAGTGTGTCTCCCGCCGCAAGCTCGACCTGCGCGGCCGCCAGGTCGGGATGCGACGGTGCCAGGAACAGGTTCGGCACCGCGGTCTCGACCACCACGTCATCAAGCGCGCTTCCGTGCAGCAGGTCATAGGTGCTGAGCTCAAGCTGGTCGGGCCGGAATCCGAGCCCCGTGGTGGCATTCGCCTGGGGATCGAGATCGATCAGCAGCACGGGCGTACCGGCCTCGGCGACGCACGCGGCCATGTTGATCGCCGTGGTGGTCTTTCCGACGCCGCCCTTCTGATTCGCCAAGGCGTAGACCCGCGAGTTCATCAGCGCGATGGTAGCGATGCCAGCGGACGCTTACCGGCCATTCCGGGGCGTCTCGGGAACCGCTCCGGCGTCGCGCCCAGCTTCGTCACCTCGACCAGGCGGCGGCCGCCGTAGGGCTCGATCCGCGACACCCGCGCGGCCAGCTGCGCGGCCACCTGGTCGATCGCGTCGCCATCGACCTCGCCTGTCCACAGCACCACCCTGCCGCCGGCGCGAGCCAGCGGCAGGCACAGCTCGAGCGCCACCGGCGGGGGCGCCAGCGCCCGCGCCAGCACCAGGTCGAAGCGATCGCGGCCGGCCGCCGCGTGCGTACTGCTCCGAGCGCTCGGCCACCACCGGAGCCTCGATCCCCAGCTCCGCCACCACCCGCCGCAGGAACGCGGCCTTGCGTACGGCCGCCTCGAGCAGCGTCACCGGCCGGCCGTAGTCGACGGCCAGCGGAATGCCGGGCGAGCCGTTGCCGCTGCCCACGTCCACGACCAGCTCCGGCAGCGACTCCCCGATCAGCGGCCGCGCGCGCAGGGCGTCCTCCACCAGCTCCCGCATGATCGCGGCCTGATCCGGCAACGCAGTCACCGAGAGCGGCGCGTCCGCCACCAGCCGGCAGTAGTGCTCGAGCGCCGGCTGGGGGTGTTTCACGTTTTACACCGCGTCCTCGTCGGCCCGCACAACCACGTACCGATTCGGCTCGACGCCCTCGCTGGAGGTGGTGAGCCCGCCCATCGACTGCACCTTGGTGTGCACGATCTTGCGCTCCACCGACGTCATCGGCTCGAGCTCGACCGGCTCACCGGTGCTCAACGCATCAGCGGCGGCGCGCTGGGCGACGTCATGCAACGTGCGCTCACGGCGCTTGCGGTACCCCTCGGCATCGACCACGACCTCCAGCGGCTGCTGCTCGCGCCGGTGCTGGATCGCGTTCGCCAGATACTGGATGGCGTCGATGGTCTGGCCGTGCTTGCCGATCAGCAACCCCAGGTCGGGGCCGTGGACGGTCACGGTGACGACGCCACCACCCTCCTCCAGGTCGAGGTCACCCTCCAGCTCCATCGCGATCAGGATCCGCCCGACCATCTCCCGCACCCGCGCGGCGCCGGGCGAGTCATCGGCGTGCGCCGGTGCCGGCTCGCGCCCGGCCGGTGGAGCCGGAGCTTCCGGGTCGACCGCGACGGAGGCCAGCACCCGCGCCGGCTGGTACCCGACGCCGAGCAGCCCCCGCTCGCCCTCGGACACGACCACGAACTCGACGGCGTCACGGTCGAGCGACGGGTAGCGGCGCTCCAGCTCGTGCAGCGCCGCCCAGCGGGCCTCGCCCACCGTCTCACCGGTCGATTCGACTTCCGCCCGCTGGTCGCTCATCGCCGCTTCTTGCGCGACGAGCCGGCCGGCTTCTTGGCGGCGGGCTTGGCGGCCGGCTTGGCGCCGTCGGCCTTGCCGTCCTTGGTCGCGTCAGCCTTTGGTGGGTTCCGCGACGTGCGCGGCTGCTGGGCATGCTTCTGCTTCTCTTCCTTCTGCACCACCGGGAAGTGGTGGCCCATCGTGCGCTTGACGATGCCCTGCTGCCCGATCGTCCACAGGTTGGTGGTGATCCAGTAGATGCCGACGCCGGCCGGCACGCGCAGGATGAAGGGGATGAAGATCACCGACATGCTGGCGAACAGGAACTTCTGCTGGCGGTCCTGCACGAACGAGAACAGCAGCGTCGAGCCCAGCATCGAGAGGCTGTAGGCGAGCACCATGATGATCTCGGTGGCGCCGCCGATCTGGTTCAGCGGCACGAAGATGTCGTTGATGCCGAGGAAGGCAACGTCGCTGACCGGATGGAAGTTGCGCAGCGTCTGGTAGAGGCCGATGAACACCGGCATCTGGAACACCATCGGCAGGCACGACGCAAACGGGTTCACGTTGTGCTCCTTGTAGAGCGCCATCAACTCCGCCTGCTGCTGCTTCTTCGCGTCCGGGTCGCTCTTGCCCTTGTACTTGTTCTGCAGCGCCTTCACCTTCGGCTGGATGCGCTGCATCGCGGCCATCGAGCGGAACTGCTTGATCGTGAGCGGCAGGATCGCGATCCGCACCGTCACGGTCAAAAGCACGATCGACCAGCCCCACGAGACGCCGAAGTTGTCGTGGTAGAACTCGATGATGTGCTGCAGCACGTCCTCGATCTGCTGCAGAACGATGAACAGCTCGATCACGAGGGCACCACCCGCCCGTCATCATCCGGCACCGGGTCATACCCGCCCTTCGACCAGGGGTTGCAGCGCAGCAGCCTCCAGCTCGCCAGCAGCAGGCCGCGCAGCCACGCCATGGCTGCGGATCGCCTGCTCTGCGTAGTGCGAGCAGGTGGGCTCGTACTTGCAGGTGCGAGGCGTCAGCGACGTCATGGCCTGGAACGGCATCAGCAAGATCCGCAGGCAGCGCAGCATCCAGACCGTCAGCGTTCTCACCGCGGGCCCGATCGGTCCGCGGACTGGCGCAGCAGCTCCTCGACCTGGCCCACCAGCCAGTCGAAGCCCTGGGCCTCGGCGGCGGCGGCCAGGCCCGGCCGCGCGATCAGCACGTAGTCGGTGGCCGGCTGAAGCAGCCCGTCGCAGCGGGCAATCGCCTCGCGCAGACGCCGCTTGACCTGGTTGCGGTCGACGGCGCCGCCGACCTTGCGCGGCACCGCATACCCGACCCGAGCCGCGTCGCCGCCCTCGGCGGCGCGGTAGCGCAGCGTCAGGTAGCGGCCGCTGACCGCTCGCCCCAGCTGCGTGACGGCGTCGAACTCGGCGGCACGCGTGAGGCGCCCGCGCTTCGATACGGCGGCAGGGGCGGACGCGTGGTCGCCGGTCATGGGGCTGTCACTCTATGCGGAGAGGCGCTTGCGGCCACGGAGCCGGCGACGTTTGATCACGGCGCGGCCGGCGCGCGTGCTCATGCGCTTGCGAAAGCCGTGGGTCTTGGCGCGCTTGCGGGTGTTGGGCTGATAGGTGCGCTTCATGCGGTGGGCAGTATAGAGCAGCGATGCCCTTGACCGCCCCGGCCGGGTACGCGGGCATCACAAAAGATTTCTGCTGTGGATAACCGGCGAGGGCCCCTCGCCCCGACCGCCACCGGGAACACGCCCACACGCAGGTGTTTTGGCAGCGCGCGACCGTTCACAGGTCTGTTTCCACATCTGTGGACGCCTGTGTGGGAAAGCGACGAAATACCTGCAAATCACCGCTTTCGCCGGCGCGCGCGACCGTGCGCGCCTGCTGTTGTACCCGGCCTGGGTGCCGGGTTACACTCGCCGTTCGCATGTCCCTCGATCCCGCCGCCGACACCAGCTGGGAGACCATCTCCCAACGCCTCGCCCAGATGCTGAACGCCGGCACCTTCGCGACATGGTTCGGAAACGCGGCGGCGATCGAACAGGATGAGTCGCGTCTGGTGGTGGGCGTCCCCAACGAGTTCACCAAGAGCTGGATCGAGGGCCACTTCTCCAGCCTGCTGGACGCGGCGGCGGCGGAGCACGACCTGGTGGTCGAGCTGCGCGTCGAGGTGGCGCAGGCGGCGGCGCGGGCCCGTGAGGCCGACCCGCCCGACGTGGTGGAGGCGCCCGCCGACCCGGAGCAGCCCGCGGCGACCCCGTCCGAGGACGTCCGCTTCGGAGCGGCTACCGGCATCAATCCCAAGTACACGTTCGACGTGTTCGTGATCGGGGCCAGCAACCGTTTCGCGCACGCCGCGGCGCTGGCCGTGGCCGAGTCGCCGGCGCAGTCGTACAACCCGCTTTTCATCCACGGCAGCACCGGCCTGGGGAAAACCCACCTGCTGCAGGCGATCGGCCATTACGTGCTGCAGCAGCACCCGCAGCTGAACGTGCGATACGTCACCACCGAGACGGTATTGAACGAGTTCGTCGATTCCATGCGGGATGGGCGCATGGTCACCTTCAAGCAGCGGTACCGCACGTACGACCTGCTGCTGGTCGACGACATCCAGTTCATCGAGGGCAAGGAGCGGCTCCAGGAGGAGTTTTTCCACACGTTCAACAGCCTGTACGAGGCCGGAAAGCAGATCGTGCTGTCCTCGGACCGCCCGCCGCATGAGCTGGCAACGCTCGAGGCGCGGCTGCGCTCGCGTTTTCAATGGGGACTGATCACCGACGTCACGCCGCCTGATCTGGAAACACGCATCGCCATCCTGCGCAAGAAGGTGATGACGGAGCGGTTCCAGATCGACGATTCGCAGGTGCTCACCTACATTGCCGACAGGGTCACGACCAACATCCGCGAGCTCGAGGGTGCGCTCACGCGGGTCGTGGCCTACGCCTCGCTGACCGGCCGGCCGATCTCGACCGAGCTGGCCGAGGAGGTGCTGCGCAACCTGTTTCCGCAAGGGGCAACGCGCCCGATCACGATCGAGCAGATCCAGGGCGCCGTCGCCGAGATGTTCCACGTCTCGATCGCCGACCTGCGCGGCGACCGCCGCCAGCAGTCGATCGCCTACCCGCGCCACATCGCCACGTACCTGTGCCGCGAGCTGACCGACGCGTCGCTGCCCAAGATCGGTGCCAAGTTCGGCGGCCGCGACCACTCCACGGTGCTGCACGGCGTCAACAAGATCACGCGCCTGCTGAAGGAAGACCGCGAGGCCTTCAACGTCGTGCAGGAGCTGACCACACGCATCAAGCAAGGCCGTTGACGAGCATGTGGAAAGCCTGTGGACGGGTGGCAAAGGTCCCACCGCCGTCCACCGAAATCCGCACCGGCCGCGATCACCTGGGGAAGGCCGGCACAGATCGTCAACAGCCGGTTACGTGGCCTGATGCGGGATCGCGACGGTTTTCCGCATCCTCCACACCCCCTACTCCTATAACCTCTTAATTTCTTAAACACAGAAGCTGCAGCAGTGAGGAGCATCTCAGCATGAAGATCGTCTGTTCCCAGGATCAGCTCCTGGCAAAACTCCAGATCGCGGCGCGTGGCGTCTCGCAGCGCTCGACCGTACAGATCCTGTCGGGGATCCTGCTGAATGCATCCGGTGAGAGCATCGAGCTGTCGTCGACCGACATGGAGATCTCGCTGCGGGTGCCGCTCGAGGCACGGGTCGAGGAGCCGGGCGACGTCGTGCTGCCAGGGCGCTTGCTGCTCGACATCGTGCGCGCCCTGCCGGCGGCCGACGTGACGATCGCACAGCCCGGGGGCACCGGTGCCGCGCAGATCGAATGCGGCCCCAGCCGCTACTCGCTGAACACCCAGAACGCCGAGGACTTCCCGCAGCTTCCGGTCCCGTCCGGGTCGTCGTTCTCGGTCGATCGTGCCGCGTTCGTCGACACCGTCAGCCACGTCGGCCGGGCCGCGTCCAAGGATGAGTCGCGGCCGGTGCTGACGGGCGTGCTGGTGGAGCTGGGCGAGGGCACGGTGACGATGGCCGCGACCGATAGCTACCGGCTGTCGGTGAAGGAGTCGGCGCTGCCGGGTGCCACCGGCGACGTGCAGGCGATCGTGCCGGCGCGAGCGCTGGGCGAGGTGGTGCGGATCGCCTCGGGAGACACGCTCGAGGTATCGGTGCAGGAGAACCAGGTGCTGTTCGGGATGGACGGGGTGTGGCTGTCGGCGCGCCGCATCGACGGCCAGTTCCCGAACTACAAGCAGCTGCTGCCGCAGACGTTCGAGCACGAGATCGCGATCTCCAAGGAGGAGCTGCTGGACGTGATCCGCCGCACCTCGCTGATGGCGCAGCGCAACCTGCCGGTGCGGTTGAGCTTCGAGGAGGGGTCGCTGACCCTGGCCGCCCAGACCCAGGACGTCGGCGAGGCCCGCGAGTCGCTGCCCGTCGACTTCCACGGCGACCGGCTCGAGATCGGCTTCAACCCGGACTTCCTGCGCGATGGGGTTGAGAGCGTGGAGGGCGACACGGTGCGGCTGAAGCTGATCAGCTCGCTGCGCCCGGGGCTGCTGCAGGGCGAGGACGGCTCGTTCTGGTATCTGATCATGCCGATCCGGCTGCCCTCGTAACGGGCGCTGGTTGTGCGCGTGGTGGCTGTGCGGGGCAGCGACTTCCGGTGTTACGAGCGAGTCACGGTCGAGCTGCCGGCCGGCCTGGTCGGAGTTGTCGGCCCGAACGGCGCCGGCAAGACGGCGCTGATCGAGATGATCCACTTCGGGTGCCTCGGCTACTCGCCGCGCACGACCAGCGAGGGACAGGTGGTGCGGTTCGGCGCCGAGCTGCTGCGCGTCGAGACCGACGTGCTCGTGTCCGGCGGGCCGGTGTCGGTGGAGATCGGCTACCGGCCGGGCGAGCCCAAGCGCGTGTCGGTGAACGGCGCAGCCGAGCGGTCGGTCGAGCGGCTGCTGGAGAGGTTCCCGGTGCTGGTGTTCACGCCCGACCGGCTGCGGCTGGTGCAGGGCGCGCCGGCGCTGCGGCGTGCCTACTTCGACCGTGTGCTGGCGCGGCTGTGGCCGGCGCCCGCGGCCGCCTCCGCCGAGTATGCGCGCAGGCTGTCGCAGCGCAACCACCTGCTGCGGCGGGTGCGCGCCGGCCGCGCCGATCCCGGTGCCCTGGATCCCTGGGACAGGCTGCTGGCCGAGGCGGGTGAGCAGCTGATCGCCGCCCGGGCGCGCCTGTGCACGCGGCTGGCCGGGCCGTTCGCCGGCCGTCTCGGCGCGCTGGGCGGCGATCCCGGCGAGGATCCTCTCCGCTATCGGCCCAACGTCGAGCCGGGCCGCTCGCTGGAGGCCGCCCTGATCGAGCGCCGCGGTCGCGACATCGATCGCGCCGTCACCGGTGCCGGCCCGCACCTCGATGATGTCTCGCTGTTCGAGCACGACCGCGACCTGCGGCTGTACGGGTCGCAGGGCGAGCAGCGCCGCGCGCTGCTGGGGCTGATCCTGGCCGAGGCCGATCTGCTGTCGGAGGAACGTGACGAGCCGCCGCTGCTGCTGCTCGATGACGTCACCGGTGAGCTCGACGGCGAGCGGCGGCGGCTGTTGCTGGAGGCGGTGGCCGGCTTCGACCAGGCCATCGTCACCACCACCGACCAGGCCGACCTTGGGGGCGCGCACGCCTCGGTGCTGACGGTGTCCGGCGGGAAGGTGGCGGCGTGAGCGACCTGCGGCCGATCCGCGACGACGTGCGGCGCCTGGGACGGGTGCCCGAGGTCGACTCGCAGGTGCTCGAGGCGCGGCGCGTGTGGCGCGAGGCGGTGGGCGAGCAGGTCGCCGCCAACTCGCTGCCGGTGCGGCGTTCGGGTGATGCGCTGATCGTGCACTGCGCCAGCTCCGGCTGGGCCAGCGAGCTGACGCTGCTGGAGCGGCAGATGCGCTCGCGGCTGGAGGCGCTGATGGATCCGCCGCCGGCCCGGCTGCGGTTCGAGGTGGGCGACGTGGACGTCCCGGAAACGGTCGCGCCGGCCGATGAGCCGGCGGCTGCGATCGCGCCCAGCGACGATCAGCGAGCACAGGCGCGGGAGCTGGCGGCGGACATCAGCGACCCCGATCTGCGACGGGCCGCGGAGCGGGCGATCGCGGCCGGTCTGGCACGCGATTCGTAACGCACTTGTGACGGCTTTGGTGGGGGCTCCAGCGGGGCGCTCTGGTAAACTACGTGTAGCTGGTTTTCCTCTATTTCAAGCGGGTTTCTGTTGCCACAGTCGGGCTATGACGCCAAAGACATCACAGTTCTGGAAGGGCTCGAGGCGGTTCGCCGCCGGCCCGGCATGTACATCGGCTCGACCGGCCTTCGCGGCCTCCACCATCTCGTCCACGAGGTGGTCGACAACAGCGTCGATGAGGCGCTGCAGGGCTACTGCGACCATATCGTCGTAACACTGCATCCCGACGGCAGCTGCACGGTCGTCGACAACGGCCGCGGCATCCCCGTTGCCGTGATGGACTCGGTCGGCCTGCCCGCCGTCGAGGTGGTGCTGACCAAGCTGCACGCCGGCGGCAAGTTCGGCGGCGAAGGCTACAAGGTCTCCGGCGGGCTGCACGGCGTCGGCATCTCGGTGGTGAACGCGCTGTCCCAGTATCTGCGGGTGGAGGTTCGCCGCGACGGCTACGTGTGGACGCAGGAGTACGAGCGGGGTGACCCGCTGGGACCTCTGACCAGGGGTGAGAGCACCGAGCTGACCGGCACCACCACCATCTTCCGGCCCGACGTCGAGATCTTCGACGAGACCGACTTCGAGTTCGACACGCTGGCCCAGCGGCTGCGCGAGATGGCCTTTCTGACCCGCGGCCTGCGGCTGGAGCTGCTGGACGAGCGGGCCGGCGGCCAGCACGCCGACTTCCGCTTCGAAGGCGGCATCGTCGACTTCATCGCCCACGTCAACGAGGGCAAGGAGCGGGTGCACAAGGAGGTCATCTACTTCGAGAACGAGACCGAGGAGGGCCAGGTCGAGGTGGCCATGCAGTGGAACGGCAGCTACGTCGAGTCCACCTTCTCGTTCGCGAACAACATCAACACCCACGAGGGCGGCACCCACCTGTCCGGCTTCAAGGCCGCCCTGACGCGCACGCTGAACGACTACGCCCGCGCCCAGGGACTGCTGAAGGAGAAGGAGGAGCCGCTGACCGGCGATGACTGCCGCGAGGGGCTGGCCGCGATCGTCTCCGTGAAGCTGCGCGAGCCCCAGTTCGAGGGCCAGACCAAGACCAAGCTGGGAAACCCCTCGATCCGCGGGCTGGTCGAGGCCAGCTGCAACGCCAAGCTGGCCGGCTTCCTCGAGGAGAACCCGAACGAGGCCAAGGCGATCGTGAACAAGCTGATCTCCGCCAGCCGCGCCCGCCAGGCGGCGCGCAAGGCGCGCGACCTGATCCGGCGCAAGTCGGCTCTGGGCGGCGGCGGCCTGCCCGGCAAGCTGGCCGACTGCTCCGTGTCCGATCCGGAGGCGGCCGAGCTGTTCCTGGTCGAGGGCGACAGCGCCGGCGGCTCCGCCGTCGACGCGCGCGACCGCAGCTTCCAGGCGATCCTGCCGCTGCGCGGCAAGATCATCAACGTCGAGAAGGCGCGCATCAACAAGGTGCTCTCCAACAACGAGATCCAGGCCATGATCACGGCCATCGGATCGGGCATCGGCGAGGAGTTCGACGTGACCGCCGCGCGGTACCACAAGGTGGTGCTGACCTGCGATGCCGACGTCGACGGCGCCCACATCCGCACGCTGATCCTGACCTTCCTGTTCCGGCACATGAAGGAGCTGATCGAGGAGGGCTACGTCTACATCGCCCAGCCGCCGCTGTACCGGCTGAAGCAGGGCAGCGACGCGCGCTACTTCGAGAAGGATCACCAGCTCGAGGAGTGGCTGATCCGCGAGCGTCTCGAGAAGATCGAGATGGAGGATCGCGACGGCTCTCCGCTGAAGCTGACCGAGGCCCGCCTGCAGCGGTTCCAGCGCGCGCTCAAGGAGTACGAGGGCTGGGCCGGCAAGCTGAAGGAGCAATACGGCGCGGGGGTCGTCTCCTACGCCAAGAACCACCGCCTGGTGGAGCACGACATCGCCTCGCTCGACCAGCTGTCGACGTATCTGACAACGCTGGTGGAGGAAAGCGAGCTGCACCGGGTGGAGGTGGTCGAGGTCGAGCCGGACTCGCTCCGAGTCAAGGTCAGCGAGCGCGCCACCGGGTCGTCGCAGGTCGTCAAGTTCCCGCTCGAGCTGTTCACCAGCCAGGGCTATCGCAACCTGCGCGCGGCCCACGAGAAGCTGACCGAGGCGATCGGCAAGCCGCCGTTCGTCGCGCGGCTGGGCAAGCGCACGGTCGAAGTGGGCACGTTCGAGGAGCTGCGGCCCACGATCCTCGACCTGGCCAAGGAGGGGCTCAACCTGCAGCGCTTCAAGGGGCTTGGTGAGATGAACCCCGACCAGCTGTGGGAGACGACCATGAACCCCGAGAACCGGGTCCTGCAGCGCGTCTCGATCGAGGATGCGGCCGCTGCCGACGAGATCTTCTCGATGCTGATGGGCGACCGCGTCGAACCACGCCGTGATTTCATCGAGCGGAACGCAAACGCCGTGAAGTTTCTGGATATCTAGGAATGGCGATTCGTCCGAGAAGGCTTCGAAAACCGAGCTTCGCGCGGAGCCAGGGAGGCACAGTGCTCCGCACGGGCCGACCGCAGCGACAAAGCGAGGCGACGGTTTGCAGGAGCCGTGAGGTGAACCAGACATGAGCATGGAGTCACTGGGCGACGGTCGAATCGAGCAGCGCGACCTGTCGGAGGAGATGCGCAGCAGCTATCTCGATTACGCGATGAGCGTGATCGTGGGCCGCGCGCTGCCCGACGTGCGCGACGGCCTCAAGCCGGTGCACCGGCGCGTGCTGTTCTCGATGAACGAGAGCGGCCTGCAGCCGAACCGGCCCTACTCCAAGTGCGCCGCGGTGGTGGGCGACGTGCTGGGCAAGTACCACCCGCACGGCGACAGCGCCGCGTACGACGCGCTGGTGCGCATGGCCCAGTGGTTCTCGCTGCGCTACCCGCTGGTGGACGGCCAGGGCAACTTCGGCAACCAGGACGGCTACTCGGCTGCGGCCATGCGCTACACGGAGTGCCGGCTGTCGCCGCTGGCGGTCGAGATGCTGCGCGACATCGACGCCGACACCGTCGACTTCATGCCCAACTACGACGAGCGCCGTCGCGAGCCGATCGTGCTGCCGTCGCGGTTCCCGAACCTGCTCGTCAACGGCTCCTCGGGCATCGCCGTGGGCATGGCCACGAACATCCCTCCGCACAACCTGGGCGAGACGATCGACGCCACCATCGAGTTGATGGACAACCCGGATGCCACCGTCGACGACCTGATGAAGCACATCAAGGGGCCGGACTTCCCAACCGCCGGCACGATCATGGGGATGGCCGGCATCCGCGAGGCCTACGAGACCGGCCGCGGCCGCGTCGTGATGCGCGCAAAGGTGCACACCGAGGACGTGCGCGGTGGCAAGACCGCGCTGATCGTCACCGAGATGCCCTACATGGTCAAGAAGGGCGGCGACGAGGGGGTCATCCAGAAGATCGCCGAGCTGGTCGAGTCGAAGGTGCTGAACGAGATCTCGGCGCTGAACGATGAGAGCGACCGCACCGGCATGCGCATCTACATCGAGCTGAAGCGCGACGCCATCCCCAAGGTGGTGCTGAACAAGCTCTACAAGCACACCGCCCTGCAGAGCACGTTCGGCGTGAACATGGTCGCCCTGGTGGACGGGGTCAACCCGCGCACGCTGTCGCTCAAGCAGATGCTCTACCACTACATCGAGCACCAGAAGGAGGTCGTCACCCGGCGCACCAAGTTCGAGCTCGACAAGGCCGAGAAGCGGGCCCATGTGCTGGAGGGCTACCTGATCGCACTCGACCGGCTCGACGAGGTGATCGCGCTGATCCGCGCCGCCGAGGACACCGAGACCGCGCGCAACGGCCTGATGGACACGTTCGGGTTGACCGAGATCCAGGCCCAGGCGATCCTGGAGCTGCGGCTGCGGGCGTTGACCGGTCTCGCCCGCAAGGAGATCAAGGCCGAGCACGACGACCTGATCGAGCGCATCGCCGAGCTGCGCGCGATCCTGGCCGACGAGCAGCGCTTGATGGACGTGATCCGCGAGGAGCTGCTCGAGATCAAGAACCGCTTCGACAATCCCCGCCGCACCGAGATCATCGCGGCCGAGGGTGAGATCGACCTCGAGCAGCTCATTGCCGAGGAGGACATGGTCATCTCCATCACGGCAAGCGGCTATATCAAACGGCTTCCCTTGGGCACATATCGCACCCAGGGGCGAGGCGGAATCGGCGTGATGGGCATGGATCTCAAGGAGGGCGACTACATCGAGCACCTGTTCGTCGCCTCCACCCACGACTACCTGCTGTTCTTCACGACCGTCGGCAAGGTCTACCGGGTGAAGGTGCACGAGCTGCCGCTGGGCACGCGCCAGGCCAAGGGCCGGGCGCTCGTCAACGTGCTGCCGCTGCGCCAGGACGAGTACGTCAAGGCCGTGATCGATACGCGCACCTACGGCGAGGGCAAGTACCTGCTGTTCGCGACCCGCAAGGGCATCGTCAAGAAGACCGAGTTCAAGGCCTACGACACGGTGCTCAAGGCCGACGGCATCATCGCGCTCAAGATCCGCGACGGCGACGAGCTGGTGGGCGTGCGGCTGACCGACGGCGAGGACGACGTGCTGATGGTGTCGCGCAACGCGTCTGCCGTGCGCTTCTCGGAGCGCGACGTGCGGCCTATGGGCCGCGACACCACCGGCGTATCCGGCATGAAGCTGCGAACCGGCGACGAGGTGATAGCGGTCGAGATCGCCCGCGACGACCAGGATCTGCTGGTGGTGACCGAGAACGGCTTCGGCAAGCGCACGCGGGTGGAGGAGTATCCCGCCAAGGGCCGGGGCACCATGGGCGTGCTGACGATCCGCTACACCGAGGCGCGCGGCCGGCTGGCCGGAGCCATGATCGTCAAGGACGGCTACGACCTGGTGCTGATCAGCCATGACGGAACCGTCATCCGCACCGCCGCCGAGGGCATCTCACGGATGGGCCGCGCGACGCAGGGTGTGCGGGTCATGAACCTGCGCGAGGGCGATCACGTATCCGCCATCGCGCGGATCACCGAGCCGCAGGCGGCGTTGGTCGAGGACGGCGCCGAAGACGGGGAACCGGCCGTGGGCGAGGACGTCCCCGAACCGCCCGAGTCGCCGGAACCGCCCGACCCAGCGGCGACTTAGCCGGCCGCCATACCCGCCAGCTCGCCGGCCGCGGCGGCCGGGTTGACGACGTTCACCCAGATGCCGGCGCCGAGCTCGATCGAGGCCGCCACCGTCAGCCGCGGCCACAGCTCGATGTGCCAGTGGAAGGTCTCATCGCCGGGCGCCCCCTCGTGCACCAGGGCGTTCCAGGCCAGATCGGCCCCCAGCAGCCCGCGCAGCCGCGCGACCGCATCGGTCAATGCGCGGCCGGTGGCCGCATCCAGCGGCGCGTGTGGCTGGTGGTCTGCCGGCGCGATCCAGGTCTCGAACGGCACGCGCGCGAACGGCGGGCAGAAGGCGACCAGGCCGTCCTGCTCGTGCACGGCTGTTCCCGGCAGCGGGCACAGCGGGCAACCGGCTCGGAACGCCGCAGCCTCCCGCACGATCCGCGGCGGCGGATCGGGGAACGGCACCAGCTGCGAGTGCGAGTGGTCGAGCGAGGCGCCGGCCGCGGCGCCCTCGTTGACCGATGCCAGCACGTAGCCGGCGCCGCCCGCGAGCAGCGCATCCCGGCGGCTGCGCCACGCCTCCATCACCGTCTCCATCACCGCCGGGGGGAGGTCGCCCAGCGAGGTCACGTGCCGCGGCCCGTGCACCACCACCTCGTGGCCGGGGAAGGCCGGATACTTGTTCGGCACCACTCGCACCGTCCAGCCCGGGCCGTCTGCCGGCGCGCCGGCCGGCCGGCCGAAGGCGGCGATCTCCGGCGGCGTCATCGCCTCGTGGCCCTCGCAGAACGGGCAGTGCTCGGCGTCGCCCACGCGGGTGGTGCGGCCGGTGGCCCCGGGCCGCGAGGCGCGGCCGGGCACGACCAGCACCGTCTCCCCGGTCAGCGGGTGCGTGCGCAGGTCGAGCGCTATTCCTTCGGCTCCTCGATCACCGTCTGTGGCAGGAACGGCTGCAGCAGGTCGATCGGCACCGGGAAGATGGTGGTGCTGTTGTTGGTGCCGGCGATCTCGGTCAGCGTCTGCAGGTAGCGCAGCGTCAGCGCGATCGGGTGCTCACTGATCACGGCCGCCGCCTCGGTCAGCTTGGCCGAAGCCTGGAACTCACCCTCGGCCGCGATCACCTTCGCGCGGCGTTCGCGCTCTGCCTCTGCCTGCCGCGCCATCGCGCGCTGCATGCCGCTCGGGATCTCGACGTCTCGCACCTCGACGATGTTCACCTTGATGCCCCAGGGCCCGGTCTGCTCGTCGATGATCCTCTGCAGGATCTGGTTGATCTTGTCGCGCTCCGACAAGAGCTCGTCCAGCATGTGCTGCCCCAGCACGCTGCGCAGCGTGGTCTGTGAGATCTGGGATGTCGCCAGCCCGAAATCGGCCACCTTCACGATCGAGGCGCTGGGATCGACCGTCTGGAAGTAGGCCACGGCGTTCACGCGCACCGGCACGTTGTCCCTGGTGATCACCTCCTGGGGCGGGATCACCAGGGTCACCACGCGCAGGTCGACCTTGACCATGCGGTCGACGATCGGGATCAGCAGGAACAGACCCGGGCCTTTCGGGTCGCCCAGCAGGCGCCCGAGCCGGAACACGACGCCGCGCTCGTACTCGCGCAGCACCCGCACCGCGCTGGCCAGGATGGCCAGGAAGAAGACGATGATGATGACTACCGCGATCGCTGCGATCACTGGAGTGCTCCCTCGGTTGAATGGACCTCAGCCGGCACCGGCTCGACGTGCAGCAACAGGCCGTCCACGCTGCGGATGATCACCGTGTCGCCAACGTCGGCGCGGCCGTTGTCCGCCTCGGCCTGCCACAGAGCACCCTCAACGTACACCTCTCCCACCGGCGCCAGCGGCGTGCGCACCACCGCCTCGCGGCCCAGCATGCCCGTCAGGCCGATCGCGGTCGGCGGGACTGTGCCGAGCTGCAACCACCTTGGTCGCCACCGTCGCCAGCCCGACTCCGAACAGCACCGCGATCGTCAGCACCACGAACGGCGACACGCCGATGTCCGATCCGGGGGTGCGGAACAGCAACAGGCCGCCGACGCAGAGCGCGACCACCCCCGACAGCGCGATCAGCCCATGGCTGGTCACGAACGCCTCCGCCAGGAGCAGCGCCACCCCCAGCACGATCAGCGCCGCGCCCGCCCAGTTGATCGGCACCACCGAGAAGCCGAACAGCGCGAGGATCAGGCACACGGCGCCGAGCGTGCCGGGCAGGATCACGCCCGGGTGGAAGACCTCGTAGGCAATGCCGCCGATGCCGGCCAGAAACAGCAGGAACAGTATGTTGGGATCGATCAGGATGTTCAACAGCTCAAGCGTCAGCGGCATGCTCTGGTGGTCGATCTCGGCGTTTGCGGTGTGCATCACCAGGTGCTTGGTGCCGCGCGTGCCCATGCCGTTGATCTTGTCGAGCAGCGCCGTCAGGTTGGGGGAGACGCGCTCCACCAGGTTGTTGGATGCGGCTTCGTCGGCCGTGTAGCTGGTGGCCCTCCGCACGGTCAGCTGCGCAGCAGTGGCGTTGCGGCCATGGCTTGTCGCCAGCGCCCGGATCTTGGCCTCGGCGTCGTTCAGGATCTTGAGCCGCAGGTCGGAGCCGATGTTCTGGCCGCTGGAGTCGATCGGCGTGGCCGCGCCGATGTTCGTGTTCGGCGCCATCGCCGCGTAGTCGCTTGCCATCGTCACGAACACCCCTGCCGATGCCGCCCGGCCGCCCTGGGGCGACACGTACACGATCACCGGCAGCGTCGCGGCCAGCTCATCCTGGACGATGTCGTCCATCGAGTTGCTGTCGCCGCCGGGGGTGTCCAGCAGGATCACCAGCGCCGCCGCGTGCTCGTCCTCGGCGCGCTTGATGGAGTCGCTGACGAAGCTGGCCGAGACCGGGTTGATCTCGCTGTTGAGTGTGATCGCGATCACGTGCGGGCGGGAGTCGCCTGCGCGGGCGCTGGACGGCGCCATCGCTGCAGCCACCAGCGCCAGCGCCACCATTCCCCAGAGTCGTGGTCTAGCCACTTCCGGTCAATATAGCCCTCGCAGAGCTGCCACATCTGGATCCGGGGCTACCCTGCGGCCGTGGGCGGTGATGTGTGCCAGTCAGTGCGTCGGTGGCGTCTGCTCATCTGCGCAGCGGTGATCGTGTGCGCAGCGGCGCTGGGCACGGCCCCGGCGATGGCCGCCTCGGGCGGGGTGCGGATCGCGAACGTAACCCGAGACCGGGTGACCCTGCCGTTGACGCTGCAGGGGCCGTGGCGCTTCCAGATGGTCGGTCTGCGCTGGCGCGGCTCGGGCCAGGTCGAGGTGCGCGCTGCGCTGGGCCGCAGCTGGACGCGCTGGCTGCCCGGCTCGCAGGAATCACCGGCGTGGGTCGGCGCCGCCGATCGCGTACAGCTGCGCCGCTCCGGTGCCGGGCCGGTGCACCGGCTGCGCGTCAGCTTCATCGACACGCCGCCGCAGCCGGCCGCCGGCGCACGCCTGATGCCCGCGACGGCGCTGCGGCCGGCCATCATCACGCGTGCGGGGTGGGGTGCGAACGAGTCGCTGCGGCGCGGCCCGCCCGAGTACGCACCGGCGCTGAAGATGGTGTTCGTGCACCACACCGACACCGCCAGCGTCTACCCGTGCAGCGACTCAGCCCGGATCGTGCGCGGCATCTACGCCTACCACGTGCTCGCGAACGGCTGGAACGACATCGGCTACAACTTCCTGATCGACCGCTGCGGCCACGTGTTCGAGGGCCGCTACGGCGGCGTCACCCGGCCGGTGGTGGGTGCCCACGCGCGCGGCTTCAACACCGGCAGCTCCGGCATCGCGATGATCGGGACGTTCACCTCGACCCCGCCCACCTGGGCCGCCCGCCGGTCGCTTCGGGAGCTGATCGCATGGCGCCTCGACCTGGCTCACGTCGATCCCACCTCGAAGGTGCTGATGACGACCACGACGGGCAACGAACGGTTTCCGCCCGGTACCCGCCTGTGGCTGCGGGCCGTCTCCGGGCACCGCGACACCGGCGCCACGTCCTGCCCGGGCACGGCGCTCTACCGCCTGCTGCCCCGGATCGCCGCCTCGGCACGCCGCATCGGGCTACCGAAGATCTTCAACCCCCGTGTGAAGGGGTCACTCAAGCGGCTGGGCCAGGACGCGGTGGCCCCGATCCGTTTCCGCGCGTCGCTGTCGCAGTCCGCCGATTGGACGCTGACGGTGCGTGGGCCGGCCGGCGTCGTCGCCACCCATAGCGGCCACGGTGACGCGGTCGACTGGACGTGGCCGGGGAAGGTTCCGCTGCTGCCGGGCGGTGCGTATCGCTGGAAGCTCGCGACCGATGGCGCGCGCTCGGTGCGCCTGGCGCTCGGCACCCTGCCCGACTGGGGCGTGGCCGGCGTGCCGGTGGCCGTGTCCGGTGACATCGCGTCGGGCGACGTCGCCGGCCTGCTCGCGAGCGACGGCGATGTGCTCGTGACCAGCGGCACGCCGTCCCAGTTCGTGACGACCGACCAGGTGGATCTCACCCAGGCCCAGTTCGCGGGCGCGACCATGGTCGGCGCAAGCCTGCGCACGGCGGCGGGCGACCAGCTGGTGACGATCGAGCTGTGGGACTACGCCGCCAACAACTGGGTCACTGCCGGCACCTGCCGCGCCATCGCCGACCACCGCTGTGACGTGCTGATGCCCGCCTCGCAGGGGCAGTTCGGCAACTGGCTGCCGGGTGCTTCGGCGATCGAGATGCGGGTGCGCTATACCGCTGCCGGGCCGATGTCGGTCGATCGGGCGCGCTCGTCGGCAATGGGGTGACCGTCAGTCCAGCTCGACGCGCTCCACCTCTGCGGAGCTGTAGGCGCGGCCGTCCAGCAGCAGCCGGCCATGGTCATCGACACCCTCGCTGATGCCGTTTGCCGTGCCGACCAGCGTCACGTGCCGCCCGCGCAGCTCGTCGCGCCCGAGGCCCGTGAACCCGTCGCGCTCGAAGGCGTCGTAGCGGCGCTCCAGCCCGGCCAGCAGCGATACCAGCAGCTCCACCCGGTCGACCGGCGCGCCGGTCGCGATCTGCAGCGATGTTGCGGGAACGCGTGCATCCGCCGGCAGCTGCGCCTCGCTCATGCCGGCGTTCACGCCCACGCCCAGCACCAGCTTGCCGTCGCGCAGCTCGGGCAGCACGCCGGCCAGCTTGCGGCCGTCCAGCATCACGTCGTTCGGCCAGCGCACCGCGGCTCGCTCGTGGCAGGCCTCGGCCACCGCCTCGGCCGCGACCAGCGAGAAGCTCGCCAGGCGTTGCGGTGGCGTGCGTGGCTCGAGCGCCAGCGAGAACAGCAGCCCGGTGCCCGCCTCGGCCTGCCAGGTGCGGCCGCGCCGGCCGCGCCCCTGCAGCTGGCGATCGCAGGCCGCCACGCCGCCTTCGGGCAGCGGCCGAGCCAGCTCCTGGGTGGACTCGCACTCGTCCACCCACAGGTAGGGCCGCCCGAAGCGGCCGCGCAGCCGTGGCTCGACCTGCTCGGGAAGCATGGGCATTCCATAGAATAGGCCGCTCATGTTCACGCAACCGAAACGTGCGGAGGCCCGTCTGACCCTGCGAGATCGGGTACGAGACGAGTCCGCGTATGCCGCGCTCTCGGATGTCGTGCTCGCCGTTCGGGCGCAGGACGGCGATCGCGCCGCCCTGGCGGCGCTGGTGGAGCGGCACGAGCCGCGGGTGCGGCGGCTGGCCGGATACCTGCTCAACGATCCGCAGGACGCGGAGGACGCCGCACAGGAGGCGCTCGCAAAGGTGCTCACCAGAATCGATCAGTTCCGCGGAGAGGCCCGCTTCGCAACCTGGCTCTACAGCCTGGTCACCAACACCTGCCGTGACCTCGGCGAGCGCCAGCGCCGGCGGCAGCACCAGTCGCTGGAGACTGCGCCTGAGGTGGCGTCGGCGCTGGGGCCTCACGATCTCGCCTGTCAGCGTGAGCAGCGCGCCGAGCTGGCGCGGGAGCTTGAGGGTCTGTCCAACGACCAGCGGCACGTGATGGTGATGAAGGACGTGCTCGCCCTCTCCTACGAGGAGATAGCGGACGTGCTGGAGATGCCGGTGGGCACGGTCAAGTGCCACGCGCACCGCGGCCGCGCCCGCATGCGCCGGGCGCTGGAGCCGCCGGCCGAGGCGGTTCCGGCGTGACGGAGGGGCTCGTCCTGCCGCTCGACAGAGCCGGCATCGAGGCGATCATCCCCCACCGCGACCCGTTCCTGCTGGTGGACGAGATCGTCGAGCTGGTGCCGGGTGAGTCCGCCACCGGCCGCTACCACGTGCGTGATGACGCCTGGTACCTGCGTGGGCACTTCCCCGGCCGGCCGATCATGCCGGGCGTGCTGCAGGTGGAGGCGCTGGCGCAGGTGGGTGCGGTCTGCGGCCTCTCATCGCCCGGCTTCGCGGGCAGGTTGGCCCTGTTCGCGGGCATCGACGATGTTCGCTTCAAGCGGATCGTGGTGCCGGGGGACACGCTCACGCTGCGCTGCCAGATCACGCGGCTGCGCGGCCCCATCGGCAAGGCCGACGCCACCGCGTCGGTGGGAGACGACCTGGCCTGCCGCGCCGCGCTCACGTTCGCGTTGACGGAGCTGGACGCATGATCGCGGCTTGCAGCCAGCGCGTTGCCCTGATCGGCATCGGCTCGCACGTGCCCGACCGGGTTATGGGCAACGACGAGATCGCGACGATGGTCGACACCAGCGACGAGTGGATCGCCCAGCGCACCGGTATCCGCGAGCGGCGGATCGCGGATGCCGCCGACTCATCGGCTTCGCTGGGCGCCGAGGCGGCTCGGCGCGCGGTGGCCAGCGCCGGTATCGATGCCGGCGAGCTCGACCTGATCGTGACCGCCACCGCCAGCCCCGACTACTACTTCCCGGCCACCGCGTCGCTGATCGGCGAGCGGATCGGCGCCGGCGAGGTGGCCGGCTACGACCTGTCCGCCGCCTGCACGGGCTTCATCTACGCGCTCGCGCAGGCCTACTCGCAGATCGCGGCAGGCCTGGCCGAGACGGTGCTCGTGGTCGGCACCGAGGTGTTCTCACGGCTGCTGGACTGGAGCGACCGCTCCACCTGCATCCTGTTCGGCGACGGCGCCGGTGCCGTGGTGCTGCGCCGCGACGATGACCGCCACGGGCTGCGCGGCTTCGAGCTGGGTGCCGACGGATCGGGCGCGATGCAGCTGTCGGTCGCAGCGGCCGGCCACGCCGCCGACCACGACGAGGGCCCGTTCGTGCGGATGAACGGGCCGGAGGTGTACAAGTTCGCGACGCGGGTGGTGGTCGACTCGTCCCTGCGCAGCCTGGAGGCCGCCGGCCTCGGCGTCGAGGACGTCGACGTGTTCGTGCCGCACCAGGCAAACAGGCGCATCATCGATCATGCCGCTCGCCGGCTGGGACTGGACGAAGCCAAGGTGTTCTCCAACGTTGACCGATACGGCAACACCTCCGCAGGATCGATCCCGATCTGTCTGGACGAGGGCTGGCGGCAGGGCCGGATCGGGCCGGGCGACCTCGTGCTGATGGTCGGCTTCGGCGGCGGCCTGGCCTGGGGATCCTGCGTGATGGAGTGGACCAAGGAGCGCCCATGAGCAAGATCGCCTTCTGCTTCCCCGGCCAGGGCAGCCAGCGTGTGGGCATGGGCCGCGAGCTGGCCGAGACGTTCCCCGAGGCCGCCGATGTGTTCGATCGTGCCGGCCGTGCAGCCGGGTTCGACGTGCGGGCGGTCAGCTTCGACGGGCCGCTGGATCAGCTGTCGCGCACCGAGATCACGCAGCCGGCGCTGATGGCGGCGTCGCTGGCGGCGTACCGGGCGGTGACTGCCGGCAGCCCGCTGCGCGCCGACGTCGTGGTCGGCCACAGCGTCGGCGAGTACGCGGCGCTGGCGGCGGCGGGTGCCGCCGACCTCGACGAGCTGTTCGAGCTGGTGAACGAGCGTGGCCGGATCAGCGCCGCGGCCGGCGCGGGTGGCGGCATGGCGGCCGTCCTCAAGCTCGACGACGACCAGGTCGAGCGGCTCTGCGCGCAGCGGGACGACGTCTGGCCGGCGAACTACAACTGCCCGGGTCAGGTGGTCATCTCGGGTAGCGACGAGGGCCTCGACGCGATGGCCGTGTCGGTGAGCGACGCCGGCGGCAAGCAGATCCGGCTGAAGGTGGCGGGGGCGTTCCACTGCCCGCTGATGGCCGGAGCCGCCGCCCGGTTCGCGCCGGCGGTGGCGTGCGGTCGGATTCGGGGAGCTCTCGACGGCATTCATGAGCACCGTCACCAACGACCTCGAGACCGCCGACCGGATCCCGGCGCTGCTGGTGGATCAGCTGACGTCGCCGGTGCGGTTCACCCAGGCCGTTCACGCGCTGATCGCCGACGGCGTCGGCACCTTCGTGGAGCTGGGGCCGGGTGGCGTTCTGACCGGGCTGGTGAAGCGGATCGACCCGTCCGTGCGTGCGCTCTCGATCTCGAACCCGGCCGAGCTGGCCGCGGCACAGGAGGTGACGGCTGATGCCTGAGCTTGACGGCAGGGTGGCGCTGGTGACCGGCGGCTCGCGCGGCATCGGCGCGGCGATCTGCACCGAGCTGGCGGCCGCCGGCGCGGAGGTGGCCGTCAACTATGCCCGGGACGCGTCCGCCGCGACCGCGGTCTGCGACGCCGTTCGCGCGAACGGCGGCAGCGCCCATGCCGTGCAGGGCGACGTGTCCACAGCGGAGGGCGCGGCGGCGCTGGTGGCTGCCGTCGAGGGCGACATCGGCCCGATCGCGATGCTGGTCAACAACGCGGGCATCACCAGGGACGATCTGATCATGCGGCTCTCCGACGAGGATTGGCGCGCGGTGATCGACACCAACCTGGGCGGCGCCTTCTTCACGTGCCGGGCGCTGTCGCGCCCGATGTTGAAGCGCCGCGCCGGCGTGATCGTCAACATCACGTCGATCGTTGGCGTGCATGGCAACGCCGGCCAGACCAATTACGCGGCCTCCAAGGCGGGCCTGATCGGGCTCACGAAGTCGCTCGCGAAGGAGCTGGGCGGCCGGGGTATACGCGTGAATGCGATCGCTCCCGGCTACATTGCCACCGAACTGACGGACGCGCTCCCCGATCAGGCACGCGAGGCGATCCTGGGCGGAACGCCGCTGGGACGGCTGGGCGAGCCGGCCGATGTGGCGCGGGCGGTGCGGTTCTTGTGCTCCGACGCAGCCGGTTTCATCACCGGCGACGTCCTGGCAGTGGATGGAGGGCTTGGTATATGAGCGACGGACAGGGACGACGACGGGTGGTCATCACCGGCATGGGCGCGGTCACGCCGTGCGGGCTCGACGCCGAGCAGACCTGGCGGTCTGTGCGCGAGGGCCGCTCCGGCGTGTCCGTGGTCGAGGGCTTCGAGGGCAACGTGCGGATCGCCGCGCAGGTCAGGGACTTCGAGCCCGAGCGGTACATGGAGCATCGCTCCGTCCGGAAGACCGACCGCTTCGCGCAGTTCGCCGTGGCCGCTGCCACGATGGCCGTGCAGGATGCCGGCATCGACATCCGTGCCGACGCCGAGCGGATCGGCTGCTCGATCGGCACCGGCATCGGCGGCCTCAAGACCGAGGAGATCGCGCACCGCAAGCTGTTCGAGGCCGGCCCCGACCGTCTCAACCCGTTCTGGGTAACGGCCCTGATCCCGAACATGGGCGCGGCCGAGATATCGATGGCGCTGGGTACCCGCGGGCCGCTCACGACCGAGTGCACCGCCTGCGCCGCGTCGGCCATGTCGATCGGAAACGCCGTGCTGTTCATCCGCGCCGGCATGGCCGATGCGATGCTGGCGGGCGGCGTGGAGGCGCCGGTGGTGCCGCTCGGCCTCGGCGGCTTCGGCACGATGCGGGCGCTGTCGCGCCGCAACGACGACCCGGAGGGCGCCAGCCGGCCGTTCGACCTGGGCCGGGACGGGTTCATCCTGGCCGAGGGCGGCGCCGTGCTGGTGCTCGAGGAGCTGGAGCGGGCGCGTGCCCGCGGCGCCCACATCCACGCCGAGATCGTGGGCTACGGCATGTCGTCGGACGCCCACCACGTCACCGAACCCGATCCGGTCGGCGGCAACCCGGCGCGGGCGATGCGAAACGCCATGGTCGACGGTGGGGTGACGCCGGAGATGATCGCCTACGTGAACGCGCACGGCACCTCAACACCGGCCGGCGATGCCGCCGAGACGAAGGCGCTGAAACTGGCGCTGGGCGAGGAGCGCGCGTACCAGATCCCGACATCGTCGACCAAGAGCGAGACCGGGCACCTGCTGGGTGCGGCCGGGGCCCTGGAGACGATCATCACCACGCTCGCGATGCGCGACTCGTTCGTGCCGCCCACCATCAACCAGACCGATCCCGACCCGGACTGCGATCTCGACTACGTCCCCAACACCGGCCGGGCCGCCGACGTCCCCTATGCGCTCACGAACTCGTTCGGGTTCGGCGGGCACAACGCGGTGATCGTGCTGCGGCGATGGGACGCGGACGCTGCGGCCTGACGCCGCGCCGCAACCAATCCCACCAGCTCGCGCGTCACACGTCGGAGGGTCAGTGGCCAAGGAGATCAGCGTCGACATCAGCCGTGTGGGGACGGAGGCCGGGCAGTCCGAGACGGCCGCCAGCCGCACCCGCAACACCTGCCCGCGCTGCGATTCGCACTACCGCGAGGAGGAGATGGTCGCGAACCTGCGCGTCTGCGCGCACTGCGGCTACCACTTCTCGGTGACCGCCCGTGAGCGGATCGTGCAGCTGACCGATGAGGGCAGCTGGAGCGAGATCGCGCGCGAGCTGCACTCGGCGGATGCCCTCGAGTTCGTCGACACGCGGGCGTACCCCGAGCGTCTGCAGGCGGCGGAGCAGCAGACAGGGCTGAGCGACGCGATGCTGGTGGGCTCGGCTGACATCGGCGGCCTGCCGGTGGCGCTGGCCGTGATGGACTTCAGCTTCCTGGGCGGCAGCATGGGCTCGGTGGTGGGGGAGAAGGTGTTCCGTGCCGCCGAGCTGGCGATCGAGCGGCGCATGCCCCTGGTGACCGTGGCCGCCTCCGGCGGCGCTCGCATGCAGGAGGGCGTGCTGGCCCTGATGCAGATGGCGAAGACGGTCGCGGCCGTGGACGAGCTGCGCGAGGCAGGGCGGCCCTACATCTCGGTGCTGGCCCACCCCACGACCGGCGGCGTCGCCGCCAGCTTCGCGGCACTGGGTGACGTGGTGATCGCCGAGCCGGGGGCCCTGCTCTCGTTCTCCGGCCCGCGGGTCGTGCGCCAGACGACGCGTGAGGACGTGCCCGACGACTTCGGCCTGGCGGAGTCGAACTACCGGCACGGCCACATCGATCTGATCGTGCCGCGTCCGGAGCTGCGGGACACGGTGGCGCGCCTGGCGTGGCTGCTCGCGGGCGGCAACCCCTATCGCCGGCCGACCCTGATCCCCGACCTGGGCGCACAGCGTGCGGTCGGCCGCCTTCTGGGCGGCGCCCGCCGCAGAATCACCGACATCTGGCCGGACCGTGACGGGGACTGAGCGGCTCCGCTTCCTGCGTCGGCGCGGCGGCGACGGCGATGCCTGGCACGCGGTCGAGCTGGCGCGCCACCAGGACCGTCCCTACACGCTCGACTACCTGGATCGATTCTGCGACGACTTCGTCGAGCTGCACGGCGACCGGGCCGAGGGCGACGACCCGGCCATCGTCTCCGGCCTGGGGTCGTTCCGCGGCCAGACGGTGGCGTTCGTCGGGCACCAGAAGGGGCGCGACCTCAAGCAGCGCGCGTACCGCAACTTCGGGATGCCGCGCCCCGAGGGCTACCGCAAGGCGATGCGCGTGTTCGAGCTGGCCGGCCGGCTCGGCTTCCCGGTGGTGACCCTGATCGACACGCCCGGCGCCTACCCGGGCGTGGGCGCCGAGCAGCGCGGCCAGTCGGGCGCAATCGCCCGCTCGCAGCTGTTGCTGATGGGGCTGAACGTCCCGGTCGTGGCCTGCGTGATCGGCGAGGGCAGCTCCGGCGGCGCGCTCGCGATCGGCGTTGCCGATCGCGTGCTCATGCAGCAGCACACCATCTACACCGTGATCTCGCCGGAGGGCTGCGCCGCCATCCTCTGGAAGGACGCCGGAGAGGCCAAGCGGGCGGCGACGGCGTTGCGCCCGACCGCGCCCGCCTGCCTGGCCCTGGGCGTGATCGATCAGATCGTGCCGGAACCGGGCGGCGGCGCCCATCGCGATCATGCGAAGGCTGCCGACATGCTGGGTGACGCGATCGCCGCCGAGCTCGAGTTCCTGGACACGCTGCCGCCGCTCGAGCGCCGCCGGCTGCGCCGGCAGAAGTTCGAGCGGATGGGTGCGTTCCTGGAGTAGGCGTTGACGGCCGGGAGCGCAGCGCCGGGCTACCGTGCAGGCATCCGCCCGCGTCCCCTGATCCTGCTCCTGTCCGCGCTCGCGGTGGCCGCTCTGATGTCGGGCGACGCCGCCGCGGAGTCGTTCGGCGACAGCCTGCCGTCGCTGCCGGCCGCGGCGCCCGTGCAGCTGACGCTCTCGCTGCAGCCGCGCCATCCGCGGCTGCTCGAGCGACTGGCCCTCGCCTCCAGCGGGCGGCAGCCGCTGCCGCCGCGGCTGGTGCGTGCGCTGTTCCTGCCCTCGTCGCGCGACATCGCACGGGTGCAGGCGGTGATGGCGGCAGCCGGGCTGCGGCTCCAGTCCCACCGGGGTCTTTCGATGTCCTTCACCGGCCCCGCAGCGGCCGCCGAACAGGCCTTCGGCGTGTCGTTGCACCCGGCCGGCGCCGCCGGCGGCTTCGCCCGGCGTGCCTCCCCGCGCCCGCAGGTGCCCGCGTCGATCGCCCCGCTCGTGCAGGACGTGTCGGGTCTGGACACCACGACGCCGCTGCAGCCGCTGGCCGCCGGCGGTCACGGGGCGCCGTCCGTTGCGCCCTGCTCGGCGGCGGCGCACACCGGCGGCTACCTGCCCTCGCAGCTTGGCTCGGCGGGCGGATACGGCCACTCGGCCCTGGTCGCCGGCGGCTACGACGGCGGCGGCGAGAGCGTGGCGGTGGTGGCCTTCTCCGGGTACAGGCCGTCCGACGTGGCCGCCTACCAGGCCTGCTTCGGCACCTCCGTCCCGGTCAGCGACCGTCAGGTGGGCCGCGCCGGCGGTGACCGCAGCGGCTCCGCCGAGGTCGCGCTCGACATCGAGACGGTGATCGCGGCCGCGCCCGGTCTGGATGCGGTGCACGTCTACATCGACAGGCCGGCCGGCACGATGGCGGAGGTCGTGAACGCGATCGTGGCCGATGCGCCGGTCACCGGCGTTCGGATCATCACCGACAGCTGGGGTCTGTGCGAGCCTGAGGTGTCGCCGGCGGCCGCGGCCGCAACCAACTCGGCGCTGCAGCTGGCAGCGGTCTCCGGCATCACCTTTGTGGCCGCGTCAGGCGATGACGGCGCCTACGACTGCGGCGCCGTCCGCCAGCTGGCCGTGGACGATCCGGCCGCCCAGCCGTTCGCCACGGGCGTCGGCGGCACGGATCTCCGTCTCAGCGCGTCCGGCAGCCGGCACGAGGTCGTGTGGAACGACCTCACCGGCGCCGGGGGCGGCGGTCTCTCACGGTTCTGGGCGCGGCCGGCCTGGCAGGCGGGTGCGGGTGTCAGCAACCGTTTCTCGAACGGCCATCGGCAGGTGCCGGACGTCTCCCTGCACGCGTCCGCCGCCCAGCACGGCTATCCCGTCTACTGCACGACCGGGGCCTGCGGGCACGCCGGATGGATGACGCTGGGCGGGACCAGTGCCTCCGCGCCGCTTCTGGCCGGCATCGTGGCCGACATGAACAGCTACTCGCTGGCCCACGGCGGCACGCGGCTGGGATTCGCGAACCCGTTCCTGTACGACAGTTTCACCGCCGATCCCGCCGCGTTCCGCGACGTCACGACCGGCAGCAACAACCCCGATCACGTCGGGCCGTACCCGGCCACGCCCGGCTACGACCAGGCGAGCGGCATCGGCGCACCGCTCGCCGGTGCGCTGGCTGCCGACCTGGCCGCGTACGTGCCCGCTCAGCCCGCGTTCGCGGCGACCCGGATCTCTGCGCTGCCGTCCGGTCAAAGGACGCTGCGGCACGGGCGCTTCATCACCCTGCACGGCGTGCTCAGCGATGCCGAGGGCGGCATCGGCGGGGCTCGCGTAATCGTCCAGGGTGCCTCGGCGATCGGCGTTCGCGAGTGGCGGCGCACCACCGGCGCCCACGGCGCCTGGTCGCTGAGGCTGCGGTCGCCGTCCCGCCGCACGCGCTGGCGCGCGGTCTACCTGGGATCGGATACGCGCCGGCCCGCGATCTCCGGCCGCCGCACGATCTACGTGATCCCGCCGCTCTGGGCCCGCACTCCGGCCGGCCCGCTCACTGCCGGCGTGCCGTTCTCGTTCAAGGGCCGCACGTTGCCCGCGCTGGCCGGCCGGCCGGTGCTCGCCCAGATCCGAAGGGCCGGCGGTCGCTGGCATCGCATCGGCCCGGCCGGGGTGGGGGAGAGCGGCCGCTTCCGGCGGGTGATGACACTGCAGCGGGCCGGCCGCTACCGCCTTCGCTGGCGGTACCATGGCAGCCGCAACGGCCGTTGGCTGAGCGCCGTCTCGGCGTCCCGCCTGATCACCGTGGGCTGATCGCCACCGGGCACTTGGGTACGATCTGCGCGGTGACCCGCGGCCTCAACCGGTTCGAGACCATCTCCGTGGCCCTGGCCGTGATCATCGCGGCCGCGGCCGGCGCGCTGGCGCTGGCATCCGTGGCCAACACGGCCGTGTTCGTCGTATCGGCGGCCGCGCTGGTGGCGCTGGCCTGGATCGTGGGCGTCGCCACCGAGCAGCTGGGAGCGAGCGCCGGACCCAAGGTCGGGGGCGTGCTGAATGCCACCTTCGGCAACGCCGCGGAGCTGATCATCACCATCTTCGCCATCCGCGCAGGGCAGCTGGAGGTGGCCACCGCGTCGATCACCGGATCGATCCTGGGCAACACGCTGCTGGTGCTGGGGGCGTCGTTCTTCATCGGCGGCCTCAAGAACGGCCTGCAGACGTTCAACCAGCGCGTGGCCGGCATGAATGCGTCGATGCTGGCGCTGGCGGTGATCGGTCTCGGCATACCCACCCTGTTCGGCCACGTGGCCGAACACCCCGACGTGCAGGCCGTCTCCGACATCACCGCGGGCATCCTGCTCACCCTGTACGTGCTGATGCTGGTGTTCTACTTCCGCACGCCGGAGGTGGCCCACGTCTCCGGCCACGAACCGATCGGCCCGCACTGGCCGGGCCGGCTGGCGATGCTGCTGCTCCTGCTCTCGACGGGGGCCGTGGCGGTGATCTCGGACGTGTTCGTCGGTACGCTCGACGCGGTGATCTCCGATGTCGGCATCTCCGCGGTGTTCCTGGGCCTGATCATCGTGCCCCTGGTCGGCAACATCGCCGAGAACATCGTCGGCATCAAGATCGCCTACCAGAACGACATGGACTTCTCGATGCTGGTGTCGCTGGGCTCGTCTCTGCAGATTGCGCTGGGGGTGGCGCCGGCCCTGGTGTTCATCTCGCTGCTGACACCGCACCACTTCGACCTGCTGTTTCCGGTGATGCAGGTGGTGTCGCTGGCGGCTGCCGTCTTCATCACCGCGCTGATCGCGGCCGACGGCGAGTCGAACTGGCTCGAGGGGGCGCAGCTGATGGCCGTCTACGGGATCATCGCAACGGCGGTGTGGTACCTGTGACCCGCACGCAGCAGACCGCGTTCGTCGTCATCTTCGGCGTCGCCGCGCTGGCGCTGGGGATGCAGGTGGTGGGTGTGGAGGGCCAGCTGGTGTTCGTCGTGGCCGGCGTTGGCGTGGCCGGCCTGGCGTGGGCGCTGGGCGAGGCCACCGAGCAGGCCGGCGGGTCGGCCGGTCCGCGTGTCTCGGCACTGCTCAACGCCAGCTTCGGCAACCTGCCCGAGCTGGTGATCCTGGTGCTCGCGATCAATGCGGGTCTGACCGACATCGCACGGGCATCGATCATCGGCTCGGTGATCGGAAACGTGCTCCTGATCCTGGGGCTGGCCCTGCTGCTGGGCGGCTGGCGCCACGGCATCCAGCGGTTCAACGAGCGGATGGCCGGCACCAACGCCTCGATGCTGATCCTGGCGGTGGTCGGGCTGGGCCTGCCGACGCTGTTCCACGCCGTCGACCCGGACATGCAGGCCGAGCTGACCCTGTCGCGCTTCACGGCCGCCGCGCTGCTGCTCTGCTACGTCGCCTACGTCTACTTCTCATTCACCACGCCCGGCCTGCAGTTCCACGACGAGCCGGGCGTGCTGTCGTGGTCGCGCACCCAGGCGGTGAGCCTGCTGGTGGCCACGGCCGTGGCGACCGGCGTCGTCTCTGAGGTGCTGGTGCACTCGATCGAGCCCACCATCAAGGCCTGGGGGGTGCCCCGCGAGTTCATCGGGCTGATCGTGGTGCCGTTCGTGGGCAACGTGGCCGAGCACTTCTCGGCCGTCAGGCTTGCGATCCACAACCGCATGGACTTCGCGATGGGGATCGCCTTCGGGTCGGGCATCCAGATCTCGCTGCTGGCCAGCGCGGTGGCCGTGTTCGCGAGCACGCTGATCGGCAAGCAGCTGACGCTGGTGTTCGACCCGCTGCAGCTCGCGGCGCTGGGTGCGGCGGCGATCGGCTCGACGATGGTGGCGCGGTCCGGCGAGACGAACTGGTTGGAGGGGCTGCAGCTGCTGGTCACCTACTTCATCGTGGCGGTGGCGTTCTGGCTGCTATGACCTTCAACCGGCGGTACTGGTCGATCGCGCTCTCGCTCTGGCTCGTCGCCTGCGTGGTGCTGGCGGTGGCCGCCGTACTCTCGGCGCCCACCTGGACGGACGTGGTCGCCTTCGCGTTTGGCTGGGGACTGTTCGCGGTCGTCCTGTGGTGGACGCTGGCAACCGTGCGAACCCAGCGCGCGGGCGAGCGCGTCCGATCGATCGAGGCGGCTCTGGACGAGCAGCTCGCCAGCGGCGAGATCTCCGCGGAGCAGCACGAGCGGCTGCTGCGGACGCTGCACGGGCGGTGACGCCGGCGCTTATCGGATCGGGTAGGCCTTCCCGTTCACGGCCGGCAGCACCTGCGACGTCACCCAGGCCGGCGTCTGCACCACACCGGTGCGGTAGGAGTACATCCCGTTCGGGTGCTTGCGCGCGGCCAGGTAGCCGAGCGCGCGCGTGTTCGACATGTGGCACTTGATGCGGGCCGAAACCACCCAGCCGGTGGACTGGCTGTCGGACCCCGCGGACGACGTCAGCGCGTACCCGTGGTCGGAACGCTGCAGCGAGTGCATGTAGGCGTAGCCGCGGTCCATCACCCGCCAACCGCAGGGAATGCCGGCCGCCCGCAGTGCCATCACGGCGGCGGCCGTGTCGTTCGAGTCCGGGCCGCTGCCGGCGGCGAAGCTGAATCCGCCCGAGCTGCCCTGGTGGGACCGGATGTAGTCCACCGACTTGCGCGGCACCGGCGATCCGGCCGCCCGCAGCGCCAGCACGCCCCAGTAGGTCGAGCTCAGGAAGCCGCCGATGCGCCCGCCGCGGCCGATCTTGGTGCGAAGCGCGCGCACGAGGTTGCGGCCGGCGAAGTTGGCCGGGTTCCTGTTCAGCGCGACCACGGCCAGGATGCCGCGCTCGAGCGTGAAGGAATCGCTCCAGCCGTGCGCCTTGGAGGCCAGGAAGTGGCCGGGGGTGTGGCCGCCGCTGCGGTGCATGGTCGCGGGGTGCCGGCCGGCGGCGGCCAGCCCCATCACCGCCCACTCGGTCAGCGACACCGCGGCCGAGCCGCCCGGCTCGGAGAAGCCGCCGGACAGGCCCTGGCGCGATGCCAGGTAGTCGCCGCCGCCGGCGGCGGTCGCGGGGCCGGCCAGCGCTGCCATCAGCAGGCCGGACAGGACGATGGTGATCAGCGTGCGTCGAATCATGTCGGTGTCTCCAGGGGTGCGAAGGTTGCATGCAGGCGCCGCGCGTAGCGGTCGAGCATGCGGAACAGGGTCGGGCCCGCGATCACGGCGATCACGGCGTTCCCGCTGGCGTGGGCGACATCGAAGGGGATGCCGGTCGCGGCCAGGGTCATGAATGCGTGCAGGTTGGCGCTGGGGCCGAGCGTGCTCCAGGCCCACACGTCCATCAGCCAGTCGAACAGGAACCCGCAGACGATGCCGTACGCCGCCAGCGTCCAGCGGTTTCGCAGCGGCCGGCCGATCGCCGCCGCACCGGCGCCGACCAGCGCCCAGCCGATCATCTGCCACGGTGTCCACGGACCCTGGCCGAGGAACGCGTTCGAGACCAGGGCGGCCGCGCCCCCGGTCGCGATGCCGGCGCGGGCGCCCAGCGTTGCTCCGGTGACCGCGACGATCATCGTCACCGGCTGCACGTTGGGGATGAACGCGAACAGCACCCGCCCGCCGGCCGCCGCGGCCGCCAGCGCGGCCACCAGCGCCAGCTCGCGGCTGCGGTTGGGCCCGGTCTCGACCGCCGAGATGGCCAGCACCACGCAGCCCAGCGCGATCAGCAGCACGATGCTAGACACCGGCCCGCTCCGTCTCCGTGCGCAGCAGCGCACCGGCCTCCGCGATGGTCGCGCAGCCCAGCGCCAATCCCACCTGGCAGGCGAAGAACCCGCCGTGGGCGAGCAGGTCGACGGAGCAGCCATCGGCCAGCACCCGGCCGCGGGCCATCGTGGTGACCGCCTCCGCCGCCTCCGCGGCGAAGTCGATGTCGTGCGTCACGACCACCACGCCGCAGCCGTCCCCGGCCAGCCGTCCCACCAGCTCCGCCAGCGCCAGCTTGCGGAGGCCGTCCATGCCGCGTGTGGGCTCGTCCAGGACGAGCAGCTGCGGCCGCATCACCGTCACCGATGCGATCGCCAGACGCTGTCGCTCCCCGCTGGACAGGTCACGCGGGTGCCGTCCGGCCAGCTCCTCGAGGCCGAACCGCGCCAGCTCGGCCGCAACCCGTCGTGCTCGTTCCGGCGCGGCCACCCCCAGGTTCTCGAGGGCGTAGGCGACCTCGTCGTCGACCCGCTCCCGCACGGCGTGGTGTGCCGGGTTCTGGCTGACGTAGCCGCGCACGCCGTCGCCGTCGACACGGCCGCCGTCGGGACGCTCGAGGCCCGTCGCGATCCGCGCCAGCGTCGACTTGCCGGCGCCGTTGGGGCCCACCAGCGCGGTCACGGTGCCTGCCCGCAGCGCGGTGGTGGCTCCGCGCAGCGCCTCTATCTCGCCGTAGCGCTTGGTCACCGACCTGAGCCCCACGACCGTTGCCGCGGCGGACAGCTCACGGCTGCGCGGCGCCGCCGGCGCGGCCAGCCGCCTGGCGTCGCGCACCGTCAGCGGCAGCTCCGGCCGGCGGGCGGCCACGAATGCCTGGGTGACGGGCGGCAGCAGCCACGACGCCGAGCCGGCCAGGTGCGCTGCCGACTCGGCCGGCGTGCCGTCGAACACGATCCGCCCGGCCTCCATCACCACCACCCTGTCGGCCTCTGCGAAGATCCGCGAGGTACGGTGCTCGGCCAGCACCACGGTGATTCCGCGATCGCGGTTGATGCGCGTCACCAGCGCCAGCAGCTCCTCGGCAGCGATCGGATCGAGCTGGCTGGTCGGCTCATCCAGGAGCAGCGTGCTCTGGCCCATGGCCAGCACCGATGCGATCGCCACACGCTGCTGCTCGCCGCCCGAGAGCTTGCCGGTCTCGCGCTCGGCGAGGTGGCCGGCGGCCACGGCTGTCAGCGCCTGCTCGGCCCGCGACAGGATCTCCCGCGGGTCGCAGCCGAGGTTCTCGAGGCCGAAGGCGACCTCGTGATCGGCACGCCGCATCACCAGCTGCGACTCGGGGTCCTGAAACACCAGTCCCACGTGCCGCGCTATCTCGGCCGGTGAGTGCTCACGCGTGTCCAGGCCCTCGCTCACCACTCGCCCCGCCAGCTCGCCGCCGTGGAAGCTCGGCACCAGGCCCAGCGCAGCTCGCAGCAGGGTCGACTTGCCGCTGCCGGATTCGCCCAGCACCAGCACCAGCTCGCCCTGCTCGACGTCCAGGCTGACGCCGTCCAGGGCGGGCCTGGCGGCGTCCGGATACCGGTAGCGCACGTCCTGCATGCGCAGTGCGTGGCTCATGGCCGCCGCCTCGCCCAGCGCACCGTCGCCGCGCCGGCGGCTCCGGCCAGCCCGACCAGCGCGGCCGTGCCCAGGCCGACCGTCGTGAACGGATCGCCCAGCAGGTCGTAGTAGCGGTAGTCGTCGAGCGGGATCGCCGTGGCAACCACCGCGCAGGTGACGATGCCGATCGCGGTCAGCACACGCTCGGGCGCGTTCAGGCCGGGCTGCGGGGTGCGGGTGCGGGCGGCGCCTCCGTAGCCGCGAGCCTCCATCGCCTCGGCCAGCATCAGGGAGCGCTCCAGCGAGAGTCCCACCAGCGGCGCCGCCAGCGCGGCCGCCGGCCGCCGCCGGTGCAGCTGTGCCGCCCGCGACCGCGACGCCATCGCCAGGCCGGTCGCGTCCTGCTCCAGCGTGGGCAGCAACCGCGAGGCCAGCGCCGCGATCATCGCCGAGCGCGGTGCCACCCGGGCCAGCGCCGCCAGCACCCGGTCGCCGTCGGCCAGCCGCACGAACGCAGCGACGGCCATCGCCGACCCGATCAGGCGCAGCCCGGCGGCGATCCCGAACACCAGCTCCTCCTGGGTGATCTCGGTGTCGAGCAGCGGGATCTGGGGGCCGCTCCAGATCGGCGTCAGCCCCTGCACCGACACGAACGGGTTGACCAGGAACACCAGCAAGGCGCTGGTCGCCGCGAACCAGACGTACATGGCGCGCGGCGGCGGCGACGCCCACAGAAGCGCGCCGGCCGCCGCGGCGCAGGCGCCGATCGCAAACGGATTGGACAGCGCCACCGAACCGACCAGCAGCGCCCCGCACAGCAGGCCCACCGGCAGCGGGCTCATTGCCTGCCTCCCGCCGCCAGCAGCCGGCCGTCCGCGTCAAGCGCCACCGCGTAGGTATCCCGCACCAGCTGTGGGTCGTCGGCCAGCCGCCCGGCGGCGGCGCAGGCGCTCTGCTGATCGTCGCCGGCCACCACCACATCCACCGCCGCGCCGGGCGCTCCGGGCGGCTGGTAGCCGGCGATCAGCGCGTGAGCGGCCGGCAACGGCTGGAGACCGTCGCTGCCGCGGTAGACCATCACCCGCCCGCCGGTGAGCGACACCGTCAGGCCCTTCCCGCGCCAGTCGGCCAGCTCCTGGCCGGCCTGCGCGAACGTCTCCACGGTGACGCGGTAGGGCGCGGTGCCGGATGTGACCTGCGCGCCGTCCGTTCGCAGCGCGCCGGCGATGCTGGAGGCGCAGCCGAGCCCACCCACCCACACCGGGTGCCGGTGGCCGTCGTACCCGTGTACGAACGGCTCCGGCCAGGCCCCGATCGCGACCGGCGTCTGCACGAGGTCGCGCCAGTAGCGGCGGTCCCACCATTCGCGATCGCCGGGGTGCAGTTGCATGTCCGCCGCTCCCACGTCGGGTGCGATCCCGTTCACGAAGTACAGCCAGTCGTCGGAGGCCGAGCGGTCGCCGGACAGGCCGTTGACCGATTCGACGAACCTGCCGCCGTAGCTGGTGCCGACGTGGGCGGAACGGCGCAGCGCGTCCAGCGCCGACTGGCCGGGTGCCGCCCGTGCCGAGACCAGCCGCGTGCTGCCGTAGTCGCGTGTCACGCTGACCTGAACGGCCGCCGGCCCGGGCGGGACGCTGGCGGCGCCCCGCCCGCAGCCGGCTGCGATCACCGCCAGCGCGGCCGTGGCTATGAGGCGTGCACCCACAGCTTCTGCGAGCGGATGGCGATACCCGGCTCGACAGCCCGCACCGAGGATGTGCCGCGTGCAAACCGCAGCGTCACCGTGCCGCTGGCGCTCACGTCGTGGGAAACGCCGTTGACCCGCACCAGGGCGTCGGCGGCGGGCGTGGCCGTCCCCGCATCGTCGTAGGAGCGGACCCTGAAGGTGACCCTGCCGTTCACCGCCGGCCTTCGCGTCGAGGCGGTGATGCCCAGCGTGGGCTGGGTGGCGCCCGTCTCCGGGTCGAAGGTCGTGTAGTAGACCAGCACGTGGCTCTTGCGCGTGACCCTGGTCGACCCGAGGCCGCTGCCGGCCAGCTTCTGGTTGAGCTTGAACGCCCAGAAGGCGGTGACGGGCGGCGTGACGTGGTCGATCGACGAAACGAAGAAGCCGTTCCAGGCGCCGCCGCAGCAGTCGCTCCAGGTCAGGCCCAGCGCGAACGGCTGCTTGCGCGAGGCCGTCACGAGCGAGCCGAGCGCCGTCCGCTTCGTGGTCGTGTGGCCCCGCAGCGTGCCGACGAACGGCCTGGCGTTGCCCTGGAAGATCGAGTGCGACTTGCCCTCCACCCGGACGTGTGCGGCCAGAGCGGGGCCGGCCAGGGCGGCGGGCACCAGCAGTGCCGCCAGGGTGGCGATGATGAGACGAAGGCGGTGGATTGCCAACGCGTCCTCCTTCCTCGAGAGGCTCGATGAGCGTTTGCGCGGGCGGCAGGTCTTCTGGCTCGGGCGCGCTTCCCGGGTCTCCCGGGTCGACGTGCTGGCCTTCCCGGCCGACCTGGCCAGTGGCTGCCTTGCGGCACGCACGACGAACGCCCTCACAGCGGCGGGACCGCACCGGATTCGCACCGGTTTCCCTTGACCACTCGCGGGGGCGCTACTGTAGCACGGCGATCGAGGCCAGCAGCGCCCGTGCTCCCGCCTTGTCCAGCGGCTCGTTCAGGTTGCCGCACTTGGGCGATTGCACGCAGGACGGGCAGCCCTTCTCGCACGGACATTCCTCGAGCAGGGCGGCCGTGCGCGACACCCACGACTCGAACCAGCTCGTACCCGCGCCTGGCGATGCCGGCGCCGCCCGGGTGGCCGTCATAGACGAACACGGTGGGCGCGCCGGTCTGCGGGTGCAGGTCGATCGAGAGGCCGCCGATGTCGCCGCGGTCAGCGATCGCGAGCAGCGGCAGCAGCCCGATCATGGCGTGCTCGGCGGCGTGCAGGGAGCCCAGCAGCGTCAGGTCGCGGGGCGGATCGGCGGGAACGAACCAGACCGCCTCCGTGGCAAAGCTGCGGGCCGGCATGTCCAGCGCCACCAGGTCGATCGGGTGATGGTCGGCCAGCCGCTTGCGCTGGTAGGCGACCACCTGCTCGGTGGCCTCGATCTCGCCGAACCAGAGCTGCGCCGCCGGCAGGGTGCGGGTCTCCAGCTCGCGGACGATCCTGGTCGAGGACAGCCGCTTCACCTGCGTGTAGTAGTCGGCGTCGAACACGGTCACCAGTGCCACGTGGGCGGCGTGGTCGAGCGAGCCGACCAGGTACTGCTCGCCCAGGTGCAGGTAGACGGCGCCCTCGTGGACGGTCGAGTCGGCGCGGGCGCCGTCCACGGTTCCCAGCAGCGTGCCGGTCTCGCGCTCCACCACCGCCACCGAGTCCGGCGAGGACGAGCGCAGCGACATGCGCGCGGCGGGATGGTCGGTGCCGCGGTAGGCCAGCCCTGCCGGCGTGCGCACGAGGTCGGACATGGACTCGGCCAGCGCCAGCCCGGCGTCGCCGAAGTGGGCGCGGTCGGCGTCCGTCAGCGGCAGCTCGGCCGCCGCGCAGCGCAGGTGCCCGGCCAGCACCGCCGGGTTGCCGGGGTTGCTGACGGCTGCCTCGGCCGGCCGCGCCAGCAGCTCGTCGGGGTGGTTCGCCAGGTACTGGTCGAGCTGGTCCTCGCCGGCCACGAGCATCCCCAGCCCCAGCCCGCGCCGCCCCGCGCGGCCCCACTGCTGCCGCAGCGACGCCATACCGCCGGGAAAGCCGACGCTGATGGCGCAGTCCAGCAGGCCGATGTCCACGCCCAGCTCGAGCGCGCTGGTGGCGACCACGCCCAACAGCCGGCCCTCGGTCAGCCCGGTCTCGATCTCGCGGCGCTGCTCGGGGGTGTATCCGGCGCGGTACGGCGCGATCCGCGGCGCCAGTTCGGGCGCGTTCAGCAGCAGGCCCTGGCGGGCATACCGGTGCACCAGCTCGCAGGCCTTGCGCGACTTTGCGAACACGATCGTGCGCAGCCCGCGCGCGACCAGCCCCACCATCAGCGTCGCGGCCTCGCCCAGCGTGCTGGCACGGACGCCCAGCTCAGCGTCCAGCAGCGGCGGGTTCCAGACGCACACGTCGCGCTCGGGAGACGGCGATCCATCCTGGTCGATCACGGCCAGCTCGCGGCCGGCCAGCACCGCACCGGCCTCCGCCGGGTTGGCGATGGTGGCCGATGCCAGCAGGAACCGAGGCTCGGCGCCGTAGGCGGCGGCGATCCTGCGCAGGCGCGCCAGCACGTTCGCCACGTGCGAGCCGAACACGCCCCGGTAGGCGTGCGCCTCGTCCACCACCACGTAGCGCAGGTTGGCGATGGCGTCCGCCCAGCTCGAGTGGCCGGGCAGGATGCCGACGTGCAGCATGTCCGGGTTGGTCAGGATCAGGTTCGCCCACCGTCGCGCCTGCCGCCGCTCCCCGGTCGGGGTGTCGCCGTCGTAGATGGCCGGCCGCGCGCCGGGTGCATGCAGCTGCGCGAGGGCGCGAGCCTGGTCCTGCGCCAGCGCCTTGGTCGGGTACAGGTACAGCGCTCGGGCCGACGGATCGCGCGCGATCGCGTTCAGCACCGGCAGGTTGAAGGCCAGCGACTTGCCGCTGGCGGTGCCCGTCACCACCATCGCGTCGCCCTCGGCGGCGGCTCGCCACATCGCCGCCTGGTGGCGGTAGAGCCGCTCGATGCCGGCCGCCGCGAGCGCGGACACGAGACCGGGATCCACATCCGCCGGTACCTCCGCCATGGTGGCGCTGCGGGCCGGGGTGCGCACGCGGTGCACCAGCTGGGTGCCCTCCGGAGCGGTGCCGTAGGCCAGCACCGGCTCCCAGTCGGCCATCACCTTCACGGCCGTGGGTGGGCTGGATAGCAGCCCAGGTACGCGATCTGTGCGACCTTGCCCTCCATCTCGCGCAGCGCCTCACCCACCGGCGCGTCGAGCGGGTGGCCCTCCAGGTCGGCGTAGAACTGGTAGTCCCAGGGGCGCCCCGGGATCGGGCGGGACTGCAGCGACGACATGTTGACGCCGTACCGGCGCAGCGGCTCGATCGCGTCGTGCAGGGCACCGGGGTGGTGGTGGGTGACGAAGCGGATCGCACAGCGCCAGTCGTCGCCGGCCGCGCGGTCGATGCGGGTGTGGCCGGCCACGGCCACGAACCGGGTGTAGTTCTGGGCGTGGTCGGACACGTCGTTCAGGAGCACCGTCAGCTCGTAGCGCTCGGCCGCCCACCGCGACGAGATCGCCGCCTGCCGCGCGTCGCCTGACTCGGCAACGCGCCGTGCCGCGCCGGCCGTGCTGGGCGCCACCTCCGGCAGCGTGTCCGGCAGCGACGACAGGAAGCGGCGGCACTGCGTCAGCGCCATCGGGTGCGAGTGGATCCGCGCCAGGGCGTCGATGTTGGTGCCGGCCAGTCCCACCAGCACGTGCGGCACCGCCAGCACCGTCTCGTCGACGATCGACAGCGGCGCGTGGGCGAGCACGTCGTACGTCTCCGGGACGACGCCGGCCAGTGAGTTCTCGATCGGCAGCACGCCGCAGCTGGCGTCGCCGCGCGTGACGGCGCGCACCACGTCCGGGATCGAGTGGCAGGCGACCAGCTCGGCGTCGGGGTACAGCCGGCCCGCCGCCTCGGCGGCGTAGGCGCCCTCCTCTCCGAAATGTGCGACGGGTAGCGTCATCGATTCCTCCAACAAAAAAGGCCTCCCACGGGGAGGCCCTGATAGCTCGCGGATCTGCTCCGGCGCGCTCAGATGCCTCCCTGCAAGGTGGTAAAGGCGAAGCCGGAGAAGGACAGCCGGTACATTGCCGCCCATGCTACCAGAGGACGAACTGGTCGAACGCATCCGCGCCGTCGCCGGGACGGGCGACGGCCTGGTGCTCGGCATCGGGGACGATGCGGCGGTGCTCGACGGAGGGTTCGTGGTCTGCTGCGACATGCTGGTCGAGGGCGTGCACTTCGACTCGTCGCGGCAGTCGCTGCGGCAGATCGGCGCCCGCGCCGCCGCGGTGAACCTGTCCGACCTGGCCGCCATGGGCGCCCGGCCGGTCTGCCTGCTGGCCGCCTTCGGCCTGCCGCCCGAGCACGGCGACGCCGGCGAGCTGGCGGCCGGCATGGCCTCCCACGGCGTGCCGCTGGCGGGCGGCGATCTTTCGCGGGCGGCCGCGCTGACCGTGTCGGTGACGGCGGTCGGCCGGGCGCAACAGCCGGTGCTGCGGTCGGGTGGCCGCGCCGGCGACCGGCTGGTGGTGACCGGGTCGCTGGGCGCTCAGGCGGTGTCCGGGTTCACGGCCGAGGTGACGCCGAGGCTGTCGGAGGGCCGGCAGCTGGCCGCGATCGCCACCGCAATGATCGACCTCTCCGACGGCATCGCCCGTGATGCCGGCCGCCTGGCGCGTGCCTCCGGCTGCGGCGCCCGCATCGACCTCGAACGGCTGCCGCTCGCCGCAGGCGCCACCCTCGAGCAGGCTGCGGCCGCCGGCGAGGACTACGAGCTGCTGGCGGCGCTGCCCGATGGGCAGCCGCAGCCGCTCGTTTGTGACCGACGTGGGGGAGCTGACCGGCGACGGGGCCGTGCTGCTGCTCGACGCGTCCGGGCCGCGCCACGACCTGGCCGGCTGGGACCACTTTCAGTGACGGGTGTGCTGGGCGGCCTGCTGGCCGCGCTGATGTGGGGCACCTCCACCGCGATCGCGTCGCGCTCGACGCGCATGATCGGCTCCCAGCAGGTGCTGGCATACGTGATGCTGACGGGCATCGTGTTGATGGCGGTGGCGGCGCCTGTGGTCGAGGGCGTTCCCACCGTGACCGGCCGCGGCGCCGCCTGGGCGCTCGCCGCGGCAGTCGCCTCGGTGGGCGGGCTGGCTCTCGTGTACGCGGCCTTGCGGATCGGGAAGGTCGGCGTCGTGGCGCCGATCACCTCGTGCGAGGGGGCGCTGGCGGCGGTGTTCTCGGTGGTGTTTCTGGGCGAGCAGCTGAGCCTGGGCGTGGCGCTGGCGCTGGCGGTGGTCGCCTGCGGTGTGGTGCTGGTGACGTTCCACGCGCACCTGTCCGACCTGCACCTGCGTCCGGCGCTCCTGGCGGGCTCGGCGGCGGTGGTGTTCGGGTTCGGGCTGGTGGCGAGCTCGCAGGCGGGTGGGGTGATCGGCCCCTACTGGACGATCCTGGTGTCGCGCGTGGTGGGCGTCGTGTTCGTGGCCGCGCCGTTGATCGTCTCCGGGCAGCTGCGGCTGCCGGGACGGGCCCTGCCCCTGGTGCTCTACTCCGGGTTCGCCGAGGTGACGGGCTTCGTCGGCTACATCACCGGCGCCCAGCATGGAGTGGCGGTGTCGGCCGTGCTGGCGTCGCAGTTCGCGGCGGTGGCGGCGTTCGTCTCGTTCCTGTTCTTCGGCGAGCGCATGTCCCGGATGCAGGTGTGTGGGGCGGTTCTGATCGGCGCCGGCGTGGCGACCGTCGCGGTGCTCAGGGCCTGATGCCGCCTTTCAGGCCGGCGCCAGCCAGCTGCTGAGCTCATCCTCCAGCCGGCGGCGTGGGACGGCGCCGATCAGCTTCTTCTTGACCTCGCCGCCCTCGAACACCATCAGCGTCGGGATCGACAGCACCTCCAGCCGTCCCGCCGTCTCCTGGTTCTCGTCCACGTTCAGCTTCATGAACGTGACCCGGTCACGGTGCTGCTCGGCCAGCTCGTCGAGGATCGGCTCCATCACGCGGCAGGGCGTGCACCAGGGCGCCCAGAAGTCGACCACCACGGGCCGGCCGGCCTCCTCGACCTCGCTGCGGAACGTGCTGTCGCTGACCTCGACGATGTGATCGCTCACGTGGTGCTCCTTGCCCGCGGCCGAGCGGTCACGGTATCAGCGAGACGCGCGGCTCGCCGTCCGAGCGCTCGAGCAGAGCTCCGCGCAGCGCGCGCAGCCGCAGCGCCGGCACCTCACGTACCGCCTCCAGCACGATCGCACGGCTCATCTTCGACTCGCCGTAGGCGCGGTCGGTGAAGGTGATCGGCAGCTCGACGACGCGACCGCCCATGCGCAGGGTGCGGTAGGTGAGCTCGATCTGAAAGGCGTAGCCGCCCGCTTGCACGTGCGACAGGTCGAGCGACTCGAGCACCCAGCGGCGGAAGCACTTGAAGCCGCCGGTGAGATCGTGGATCGGCACCCCCAGCACTATCCGTGCGTACGTGCAGCCGCCGCGGGAGATCACGCGGCGGTGAAGCGGCCAGCCGTCGACGCCGCCCCCGGCCGTGTAGCGCGACCCCAGCACCAGGTCGGCATGCTGCGACGCCTCGAGCATCGCCGGCAGCGCCGACACCGGATGGGAGAGATCGCAGTCCATCTCGATGATGTGGCTGAACGGGACGCTGCAGCGCCCACTCGAAGCCCGCCAGGTAGGCGCGGCCGAGCCCCTGCTTGCCGGGACGGTGCAGCACGTGCAGCCAGTCGTGGCGGGCCGCCAGCTGGTCGGCCAGCTGCCCGGTACCGTCGGGTGAGCCGTCGTCGACGACCAGCACCTCGCCCGGCATCGGCACCTGGTCGCGGATCGCCGCCAGCGCGTCGATCATGCGAGGCAGGTTCTCGCGCTCGTCGTAGGTGGGCAGCACGATCAGGTAGCGGCTCTGCTCCACGCTCTGACCCTATCATTGGCCCATGAGCGCAACGTTGACAAACGACTCCATCGCCGAGCGCTTCGAGCTGATGGCCGATCTGCTGGAGGTGGAGGGCGCGGTGGCCTACCGTGTGCTCGCCTACCGGCGTGCCGCAAAGACGCTGCGCGAGACCCCCGAGTCGGTGGTGCGGCTGTCGCAGCAGGGCCGCCTGACGGAGCTGTCGGGCGTCGGCGACACGATCTCCGACAAGGTGGCGGAGCTGATCAAGAGCGGCCAGATCGCCGCCCTCGAGAGGCTGGTCGACCGCAATCCGCCGGGCGTGGTGCCGCTGATGCGCGTGCCCGGCATCGGGCCCAAGACCGCCAAGCGCGTGTTTGCCGAGCTTGGCATCACCACCGTGGATGAGGTGCTGGTGGCCGCCCGCGATGGGCGAATCAGCGGCGTCGCCGGCCTCGGCGATCGCACCGAGCAGGCGATCCTGGCCGGCCTGCAGGTGCCGCGCGAGCACAAGCGCGACCGCGTCGCGTCGGGGCGTCTGCGTCCGTTCGCCGAGCGGGTTGCCGCCGATCTGCGGGAGCTCGGCGAGGTTGAGGAGTGCGAGATCGCCGGCAGCCTGCGCCGGTTCACCGACACGGCCAAGGACATCGACCTGGTGGTGGCCACCCGGCGCCCGGCCGCGGTCGGTGATGCCTTGGCGGCGTCCGAGTGGGTGGCCGAGGTCGAGTCCCGCGGGGACGCGAAGCTGACCTGCATCGCACACGACGGCAGCCGCGTCGAGCTGCGCATGATCGAGCCGGAGGTGTTCGGCAACCTGCTGCAGCACCTGACCGGCTCCAAGCACCACAACGTGGCGCTGCGCGAGGCGGCCGTGCGCGCCGGGCTGAAGGTCAGCGAGTACGGCATCGAGCAGGTCGAGACGGGCGAGGTGCTGCATTGCCGCGAGGAGGCCGAGGTCTACGAGCGCCTGGGGATGGACTGGATCCCGCCCGAGCTGCGCGAGAACCGGGGCGAGATCGAGGCCGCCCGCAACCACGCGTTGCCTGAACTGGTGACGATCGACCAGATCCGGGGTGACCTGCACGCGCACACCGACTGGAGCGACGGCAAGATGACGCTCGAGCAGCTGGTGGAGGGCGCGCGGGCAAAGGGCTACGAGTACCTGAACGTGACCGACCACTCGCCGGCCGTGGGGTTCGGCATGGGCCTGGATGCGGGCCGCATGCGCAAGCAGATCGAGCGCGTGCGCGAGCTGGCGGCCACGCTGGACGGCGGGTTCACGCTGCTGGTGGGGGCGGAGGTGGACATCCTCAAGAACGGCTCGCTGGACTACTCCGACGAGCTGATGGCGGAGCTGGACGTGGTCGTCGCCAGCCTGCACGCCTCGCACAGGCTGAACGAGGCGGACCAGACCAAGCGCCTGTGCGCCGCGATGGAGAACCCGCACGTCGACATCATCGGCCACCCCACCGGCAGGATGCTGGGCAAGCGGCCGGCCTACGCGATGGACATGGAGGCGGTGATCGCCAAGGCGGTCGAGACCGGTACGGTGCTGGAGGTGAACGGTCAGCCCCACCGGCTCGACCTGACCGACAGCAATGTGCGGATGGCGGTGGCGGCGGGCGCCAAGCTGTCGATCGACACCGATTCCCACAGCCTGGCCGCTCTCGACTACATGCGGTTCGGCGTAATGAACGCGCGGCGGGGCTGGGCGTCGCCGAAGGACGTGGTCAACACGCGCAGCTGGAAGCAGCTGAAGAGGTTGCTCAAGTGAGCCGGCGCAGCCGGCGAGCTTGCTGATCTCAGAGCCCTGCCCGAGGGTGGCAGTGCTCGTGGTCTACACGAACCCTTCACCAAGCCAGGCGAGCCGGCTCCAGGAATGCCACGTGGTCACAGCGAGGCCAGCAGCTCGACGACCTGGTCGGGACCGTCCACGCAGGCATCGGCCTGCTCGACCAGCTCCGGCGGCCCCTCGGCCGAGCGGACGGCGATCTTGATCGTGGCCTCGCGGAACGCGTCCAGGTCGGTGCGGTCGTCTCCCACGTACAGCAGGTTCGTGATCCGCTTGCGGCCGCGCAGCCTCCGCACCGCCGATCCCTTGTCGATCGCCACCGGCGGACGAACCTCCAGCACCATCCGGCCGAAGCTCCAGGCCAGTCCGGCGCGATCCAGCTTGGGCACGATCTGCGCTTCCAGGTAGCGCAGCGCGTGGTCAGGCCGCGGTGACCCACGAAAGTGCACGGTGAAGGTGATGCCCTTGTCCTCGACGCGGCAGCCCAGCTCCGGCAGCAGGCCGTCGTTCTCCACCACCAGCAGCGCCTCATGCACCGCGTCCATGTACCGCGCGGCCTGCGGCACCACCGTCACGTCGTCTCCGTGCATCACCTCGAGGCCGTGGTTTCCTGATATGGCAACGCCGGGAATCGGCACCATCCGGCGAGCCTGGGCCGCGGGCCGCCCGGTCACGCAGGCGACCAGCGTGTAGCGCTCCACCAGCCGTTCCAGCTCAGGCAACGCCGCCGGTAGCACCGTTGCCTGCTCTGGCGTTGGTGCGATCGGAGCCAGCGTCCCGTCGATGTCGCAGACGACGGCGCCGTGACGTGGGTCGGCCGCGAGCGTCGCAACCAGGTCGGCCAGGGTTCGCCCCATCGCCCTACACTACCCGCCGTGAACGCTCGCATACCCGTGCTGATCGGGATCGGCCTCGTGGCCGGCTTCTTCTCGGGTCTGTTCGGCGTCGGCGGCGGCATCCTGATCGTGCCCATGCTGATCGCGCTGCGGCGGTATCCGCCAAAGTCGGCCATGGCCACGTCGCTGGCCGCGATCCTGTTCACCGCCGTTGCCGCGGCAGCCTCGCACGCCTCCGCGGGCAACGTGGCGTGGAAGGAGGGAGCGCTGATCGGGCTGCCGGCCGTGGGCGGCGCCGTGCTCGGCGCGTGGCTCCACCAGCGCATAGACACCACGCGTGTGGTGCTGCTGTTCTCCCTGTTCCTGGCGCTGGTGTCGGTGAGGCTCGCGGTATGACACAGGAGATCGTGGCCGTACTGTTCGGCTTCCTGGCCGGCACGCTTTCGGCGCTGTTCGGCGTCGGCGGCGGGCTGATCTTCGTGCCCACGCTGATCTTCCTCGGTGAGAACGCCCACGTCGCCGTCGCCACGTCGCTGGCGGCGATGGTGCCGGTGATCCTGATGGGGTCGTGGCGACAGACCCGCTACGGAAACGTGAACTGGCGCGACGCGGTCGTGATCGGCCTGGCATCGGTGCCCACCGCCAAGTTGGGAGAGGTGGTGGCCAACTCGCTCTCCAGCAAGACGCTGCAGCGGTCGTTCGCGGTGCTGCTGATGGTGGTGGCGGTGCAGATGGCCGTCCGCGCGCTGCGTCAGACCGACGACGAGAAGCCGGTGGTGGAGATCTCAGTCGCCGAATCCGGGCCCTGAGGCCGTGCCGTCGCCCGGGAGCACGTAGACCGCCGGCGTGGGCATGGCGGCCCAGAACTCGAAGTCGACCGGTTCAGGCGCGATCGCGTGCAACGCCAGCGCGATCAGGTTGCCGTGGCTCGCCACCACGATCCGCCCAGCGGGATGGCGCCGGCGCAGCGTCGCCAGCACCTCGGTGACGCGCCGCTGGGCTTCCGCGGAGGACTCCCCGTGCTCGAGCGCGTACCCGAAGTCCGCCCAGGATCGCTGCAGCTGCTCCCTCCAGTCGGGCAGGGCACCGGGCGAGAGCAGCCGCTCGCGCAGGTCGTCGACCAGGCTGATCTCGAGGCCCAGCCGCCGTGCCAGCGGCTCGACCGTCTGCACCGCACGCGGGTAGGGGCTCGAGTAGATGGCGGCCACCGGTTCGGCGGCCAGCTCATCGGCCAGCCGCTCGGCGTCGCGGCGGCCGGAAGCGGCCAGCGGCCGGTCGTTCTGCTCGTAGCGAGGATCGGACGGCGCGACCGCCTCCGCGTGCCGCACCAGCACGATCACCTGCTCGCGGCCAGCACCTCGTCGGCCTTCTGCTTGATCTCCTCGACCACGGCGGGGTCGCGCAGCGTGGTGGTGTCGCCCAGCTCGTGGCCCTCCGCGATGTCCCGCAGCAGCCGCCGCATGATCTTGCCGGAGCGCGTCTTGGGCAGGTCGCTGACGATGATCACGGCCTTGGGCCGGGCGATCTTGCCGATCTTCTCGCCGATCCAGTCCCGCAGCTCCGCCGCCAGCTGGTCGCTGGGCTCGTAGCCGGATCGCAGCAGCACGAAGCAGAGCGGCGTCTGGCCGGTGAGCGCATCGGGTGCGGCCGTCGCCGCCGCCTCGGCCACCGCCGGGTGCTCGACCAGCGCCGACTCCAGCTCGATCGTCGAGAGCCGGTGACCAGACACGTTCATCACGTCGTCGATCCGCCCCAGCAGCCAGAAGCAGCCGTCCTCGTCCACCCGCGCGCCGTCGCCGGCGAAGTAGGTGTCCGGGCCGAAGCGCTCGAAGTAGTTGCTGACGTACCTCGCGTCGTCGTTGTACAGCGTCCGGAACATGCCCGGCCAGGGTCGGCGCAGCACCAGGTAGCCGCCGCGGCCGGCGGCCACCGGGTTGCCCTGGTCGTCGACCACGTCCGCGCGGATGCCCGGCAGCGGCCGGGTCGCCGATCCCGGCTTGGCCGTCGTCACCCCGGCAACGGGGCGATCATGATCCCGCCGGTCTCGGTCTGCCACCAGGTGTCGACCACCGGGCAGCGCCCGCCGCCGATCGTCTTCCAGTACCAGACCCACGCCTCGGGGTTGATCGGCTCGCCGACGGTGCCCAGCAGCCGCAGGCTGGAGAGGTCGTGCGACTCGGGGTGCTCGCTGCCGGCCTTGATGAAGGCGCGGATCAGGGTCGGCGCCGTGTAGTACTGCGTGACCTTGTAGCGCTCGATGATCTGCCAGTGCCGCGCGGGCGTGGGGTGCATCGGATCGCCCTCGTAGAGCACGCTGGTCGCGCCGTTGTTGAGCGGGCCGTAGACGATGTAGCTGTGGCCGGTCACCCAGCCCACGTCGGCCGCGCACCACCAGATGTCGCCGTCCTGGATGTCGAACACCCAGCGGTGCGTCGCCGATGCGTAGGTGAGATAGCCGCCCGTGGTGTGAACGGCGGCCTTCGGCTTGGCGGTGGTGCCGGACGTGTGCAGGCAGAACAGCGTGTGCTCCGCCTCGACCGGCTCGGCCGGGTACGTCGCCGGCTGGCGTTCGACCGCGTCGTGCCACCAGTGGTCGCGGCCTTCCCGCATGTTCACGTCTGCTCCCGTGCGCCTCAGCACCAGCATGCCCTGGACGGTGGGCGCCAGCTCGACGGCTTCGTCGGCGATCGCCTTCAGCGGGATCGCCGATCCCTTGCGCCAGGCCTCGTCCTGGGTGATCAAGAGCCGCGCGCCGGTGCCCTCCAGCCGCTCGCCCAGCGAGGCCGACGAGAACCCGCCGAACACGACCACGTGCGGCGCGCCGATGCGGGCACAGGCCAGCATCGCCACCGGCAGCTCCGGCACCATGCCCATGTAGATGCCGACCACGTCACCCTTGCCGATCCCGAGCTCACGCAGCGCTGCGGCGGTGCGGCAGACCTGTTCGAGCAGGTCGGAGTAGCTGATCGCGCGGTGCGGCTCGTCCGGATCCTCCGGCACGAAGTGGTAGGCGATGCGGTCGCCGCGCCCGGCCTCGACGTGGCGGTCGAGGCAGGAGTGGGAGGCGTTCAGCCTGCCGTCGCGAAACCACGTGCAGTGCGGCGGCTGCCACTCGAGCGCCGTCTCCGGCTCCTGGAACCACCCCACCAGCCGCCGCGTCTGGTCCAGCCAGAACCCGTCAAGATCGCGCTCGGCATGGTCGTACAGCGATGTGTCGCCGATCAGAGCCCGCTCGCTGAAACCCGGCGGCGGCGGGAACGTCCTGCCCTCGCTGAGCAGGACGTCGATCGACTCATCGCTCACGGCGTGTACTCGAACTCGTCCTCATCCTTCGACAGCGCCTTCTTTGCGACCACCACGGCTCCCACCGCGACCGCGCCTGCGGCTGCGGCCTTGGCCGCCTTCTTCTTCTTGGACGACTTGGGCTGCGCCGTGGCCTTGGCCACGCCCTTCTGTATCTCCTTGGCGGCGCGGATCACCTCGTCCTGCACCTTCTTGTCGACGGCCGCGGAGCGGGCGCCGTCCTTCTGCACCTTGCCGAGCACCGTCTTGGCCGAGTCGAGCACCGACTTGGCGGCCTCGCGCAGCTCAGGATCGTTCGCGACTCTGGTCGCGATCGGCGTGACCGTTTCGGCGATCTTGTCGGTTTTCATCTTGGCGGGCACGGCTTACCTCCGTGGGATGGGCTATTTGCTCATACTTTTCAGTCACACTACCACCCATGGATCTCGAACGAGTCAACGCGCTGATGGAGGAATGGGGCGAGCCGCAGTACCGGCAGCGGCAGGTCTACGAGGGCGTGATGAAGGGCCTGGCCGGCGGCTACGAGCAGCTGACCCCGCTGCCGGCCGCTCTCCGGCGCCGTCTCGCCGATGCGGAGCCGCTGCGCCAGCTGGAAACGGTCGAGTCGCAGCGGTCCGCCGACGGCACCATCAAGCTGCGCTTCACCACCCGCGACGGCTTCCCCGTCGAGGCGGTGGCGATGAGCCATCGCAACCGGCGCACCGTCTGCGTCTCGTCGCAGTCGGGCTGCCCGCTGGCATGCACCTTCTGCGCCACCGGCAGCATGGGCCTTGGCCGCAACCTGGCCGCCGGCGAGATCGCGGAGCAGGTGACGGTGCTGGCGGCGATGCTGCGCGAGGAGGGCGAGCGGGTGTCCAACGTGGTGATGATGGGCATGGGCGAGCCGTTCCTGAACTACGACGCGGTGCTCGCGGCCTGCCGCACCCTCAACGACCCGGCCGGCTTCGGCCTGGGTGCGCGTCAGATTGCGATCTCGACGGCCGGGTGGGTGCCCGGCATCGAGCGGCTGGCGGCCGAGCCGCTGCAGGTCAAGCTGGCGCTGTCGCTGCACGCTCCCAACGATCGGCTGCGCACGGAGCTGATGCCCATCACGCGCCGGTTTCCGCTGGCCAAGCTGATCGCCGCCTGCCGCGGCTACCGCGACGTCACCCGGCGGCGCATCTTCGTCGAGTACCTGATGCTGGACGGGATCAACGACAGCGACCGGCTGGCCGAACAGCTCGCCGACCTGCTGGGCCGCGACGGGTTCCACGTCAACCTGATCGCCTACAACCCCACCGGCTCCGACTACCGGGCGTCGTCGTCGACTCGCGTGGCGGGGTTCGCAGCCGTCCTGGAACGCCGGGGCATCTCGGCCAGCTACCGCCGGTCGCACGGTCAGGACATCGATGCCGCCTGCGGGCAGCTGGCGGTCAAGGGCGCCTCCGAGCTGCGCCGCAAACAGGCCCGCGACCGCCACAGCGCGGCGCGTGCCGCCGCGCAGCCCGGTGTCCGCCGGTAGAATTCCGCGATGGCGGGGAGGGCGATGATGCGGGCATGGGTGATCCGGCCGGAGCGGCTTGGCGATCCCGAGCATGCCATGCAGCTCGAGCAGATCGAGGTGCCGGAGCCGGGGCCGGGCGAGGTGCTGGTGCGGGTGATGGCGGCCGGCGTCAACTACAACGCCGTGTGGGCGGCGATGGGGCTGCCGGTCTCGATCTTCCGCTACACGGGCTACGACTTCCACATCGCCGGCTCGGATGCGTCGGGCATCGTCGAGCGCGTCGGCCCGGGCGTGACCCGCTGGGAGCCCGGCGACGAGGTCGTGATCCACTGCAACCAGAGCTGCGGCGAGTGCGCCGAGTGCAACGGGCTCGACCCGATGGCCTGCACCCAGCAGAAGATCTGGGCCTACGAGAGCAACTGGGGCAGCTTCGCCGAGTACTGCAAGGTGCAGGCCCAGCAGCTGCTGCCCAAGCCGCCCGCAGCTGACCTGGGAGGCGGCGGCCAGCTACGGGCTCACCTACTTCACCGCCTATCGGATGCTGGTCGATCAGGCCGGCATCAAGGCCGGGGACAACGTGCTGGTGTGGGGCGCCGGGGGCGGGCTGGGCACGTTCGCGGTGCAGCTGTGCGCCCTGTTCGGCGCCAACGCCATCGCCGTGGTCTCGTCGGACGACAAGATCCAGCTGGTCAAGGAGCTGGGCGCCGCCGCCATCATCGACCGGCGCGAGTTCGCGCTGTCCGATCCGGACACCGGCGAGCGCATCTTCGACGAGGTGAAGCGCTTCGGCAAGGCCGTGCGGGCCGCGACCGGCGGGGTCGACCCCGACATCGTGTTCGAGCACGTCGGCGCCGCCACCTTCTACACCAGCGTGTTCGTGTGCAAGTCGTTCGGCACGATCGTGATCTGCGGCGCCACGTCCGGCTTCAACCTCGACTTCGACGTGCGCTACCTGTGGATGCGCCAGAAGCGCATCATCGGCAGCCACTTCGCCAACGCCTACCAGTGCCACCGGGCCAACCAGCTGATCATCGAGGGCAAGATCAAGCCGGTGCTGTCGCGGGTGTTCCCGTTCGACGAGTGCCCCGCGCCGCATCAGATGATGAAGGAGAACCAGCACGTCGGCAAGATGGTGGTGCTGGTCGGCGCCGAGGTCGAGGGACAGGGCGCGAGCACGTGAGCGACCGGCCGCGGCCCTTCTCCACCGCCGACGATGTGCCCGGCGATCTGGAGGCGCGGCTGGGTGAGCCGGGCAGCTATCCCTATACCCGCGGCATCCACCGCGACATGTATGCCGGGCGCCCCTGGTCGATCCGGCAGTATGCGGGCTTCGGCACGGGGGAGGAGACCAACCGCCGCTTCCGGTTCCTGATCGGCGAGGGCCAGGCGGCGCTGTCGGTGGCGTTCGACCTGCCCACCCAGATGGGCCTCGACTCCGACGATCCGCGCGCCGCCGGTGAGGTCGGCCGGGTGGGTGTCGCTGTCGACTCCGCGTCCGACGTCGAGGCGATGTTCGACGGGATCCCGCTGGACGAGGTGTCCACGTCGATGACGATCAACGCGCCGGCGGCGGTGCTGGTGGCGATGTACCACGTCGCCTGCGGCCGTCAGGGCCGGGATCCGTCGCAGATCCGCGGCACCGCCCAGAACGACGTGCTGAAGGAGTACGTCAGCCGCGGCACCTACATCTTCCCGCCCCGGCCGTCGCTGCGGCTGGCCGCCGACCTGATCGCCTGGTGCGCCCGCGAGGCGCCGCGCTTCAACGCCATCTCGCTGTCCGGCTATCACATGCGCGAGGCAGGCTGCACGGCATCCCAGGAGATGGGGTTCGCGCTGTCAAATGCGATCGCCTACGTGGAGGCGGTGCTGGAGCGCGGGGTGGATGTCGACAGCTTCGCGCCCCGTCTCAGCTGGATCTTCAACACCCACATGGACTTCTTCGAGGAGATCGCCAAGTACCGGGCGCTGCGGCGGATGTGGGCCTCGATCATGCGTGACCGGTTCGGCGCCACCGATCCGCGCTCGATGATGCTGCGCACCCACACCCAGACGGCCGGCTCCACGCTGACCCTGCAGCAGCCCGAGAACAACATCGTGCGGGCCGCCGTGCAGGCGCTGGCGGCGGCGCTGGGCGGCGTGCAGTCGATGGCGCTGTCGTGCTTCGACGAGGCGATCGCGATCCCGACCCAGCGCGCCCAGACGCTGGCCGTCCGCACGCAGCAGATGCTGCAGCACGAGTTCGGCATCACCGACGTGGCCGATCCGCTGGGCGGTTCCTGGTACGTCGAGCAGCTGACCGACCGGCTGGAGGCGGACGCCCGGGCGCTGATGGACGAGATCGAGCAGCGGGGCGGCGCCGTCGCCGCCATCGAGCAGGGCTTCTACCAGCAGCTGATCGCCGAGGAGGCCTACCGCAAGCACCAGCGGATCGCGGACGGCGAGGACATCGTGGTCGGCGTCAACGCCTTCCGCGACGAGGATGCGCCCAGCGCGGAGCGCTTCGACGTGCCGGTCCAGCTGGAGCCGGCGCAGCGCGAGCTGCTGGCGGCGCTGCGCGGCCGGCGCGATCAGGCGGCGGTGGACGCCGCCCTGGCGGTGCTGGCCGAGACCGCGGCCGGCACCGGCGACCTGATGCCGCCGATCGTGGACGCGGTCGCCGTCGACGCCACGCTGGGCGAGGTCTGCGGCGCCCTGCGTGACGTGTTCGGCTCCTTCCGGCCCGGTAGCGCGGCCGCGATCTGACGCCGGAGCGGCGCTACTTCACCTGTATGAACAGGTCGGCCGAGGTGTCCTGGCCGTTGCGGCTGCTCCAGGCCAGCACCCCGCCCACGTGGGCCAGGTTCGGGTCGACCGAGATCGGGAACAGCTTCAGCGCGTCCGACAGGTTCAGGTACAGCGGCACGCTTGCGCCGTCGGGCACCTGGGCCTGGTTCAGCAGGCTGGCGTAGGCCGGGGACGACGCCAGCGGGCTGGACGGAGCGCTCCCGGCCGCGGGATCGTTGCCGATCGCGAGCAGACCGTCGGCGGTCAGCCGCCAGCTGAGGGTGAGGCCACCGAGGTCGACCTGCTCACCCGTGCCGGACGCAAGCGGCGTGACCCGGGCACCCGGCTGCTCCTGGGCCACCAGCGTCATGATCTTGTGCATCGTCAACGCCGCGGCGTGAGGATCGTCCGGCTTCAGCACCAGCGCCGCCCGCACCGGCACGCCGGGAGCGGTGTAGAACAGGCCGTCGCCGGAGAGCAGCGGCAGCAGATCGTGCTGCACCGAGATGCCGGTCTGCTGCTGCAGCAGCTTCAGCTGCGGGCCGAGGCCGGGCGCGCCGCTCTGGAGGCCCTGCTTCAGGTAGCTGCCGTAGTCACCGAACGCCAGGAACGCGAAGGCATCTGCGGGCACCAGGCCGGTGAGGCTGGACGGAGCCGTCGCGAGCGGGCTCTGGTCCACGCCCTGCTTCAGCGTCGAGCGCAGCGTCAACCGGTAGCCGTTGCCGTTCGCCCACGCTGCGAACGAGAGCGAGTCGATCGAGTCGAGCGTCTTTGCCAGCGCCTGGGTCTGGGCCGCGGCTGTCGCTGCCGCCGGAACCGCCAAGCGCGGCCAGGCCGGCCAGCTCGGCCAGCTTCTGCGTGCTCACGTAGCCGCGGACGAGGCTGTCGGCGGGCAGCTTGGCCATCGCCGAGCTGAACCCCTCGTCTGATGCCAGGCTGTCGGCCTTGCCGTCGCGGGCATCGATCGCGTCGTGCAGCGTCTGTGAGTTGTCGGACACCAGCACGGCGCCGTCGCCGACCGCCGCCTCGCCGCTGCCGTTCTTGTCGGCGTAGAGGGCGTAGCCGCTGTAGTCGCCGTCGGGCTTCGCGTCCTTGGCGACCGCATCCTTGGCCTTGCCGTCGTCGCTGGACGCGATGAAGGCGACGTAGTGGGCGCTCCCGCCGGAGGCGTCGAGCGACGTCACGCCGATCGCCGCCGATCCGCCCAGCCACGGCTGCACGTCGTCCTTGAACGTGAACGATCCCGAGGTCTGGCCGGTGTCGTTGAGGCCCTTCACGACCTTGCCGGCGAGCTGCTGCCAACCGGGGAATCGCTGGCCTACGGCGGTGAACTGCTTCCACGCGGAGCTGCCCTGGTCGAGGTTAACGTCAGCGTAAAACAGCGTGCCCGAGGGCATCGCCGACGCCCCCTGGCTGGGGTCGGTCGAGCTCGACGAGGTGTTGCCACAGCCCGCTGCGAGCAGCGCTCCGGTGAGCATGACAGCGGCAAAACGGCGGATTCGGCTGGGAGCCAACGAGGACCTCCTTTGGACCTACAAGCTCTATCGGCCGGCCTCCATGGTTCCTGAACCGCATCCATGGCGGAGCGGGTGAGATATAGTCAGCGCCCAGTGAGCGCGGTTCCCCACAAAAACGGGTCGCTCGAGGCCGCGCTGGCCCAGCTTCGTGGTGGCGGCATGGTCGTCGTCTGTGACGATCCCGACCGCGAGAACGAAGGCGACCTGTGCATGGCGGCCCAGTTCGTGACGGCCGAGAAGATCGCGTTCCTGGCCTGCGAGGCTCGCGGCCTGATCTGCCTCTCGCTGCCGTCCCAGCGCTGCGATGAGCTGGAGCTGCCGCTGATGGTGCCCGCGAACGACGGCTGTGAGGCCACCGGCTTCACCGTCTCGATCGAGGCCCGCACCGGCGTCACCACCGGCATCTCGGCCGCCGACCGCGCGCGCACCATCCAGGTCGCGATCGATCCGGACAGCGGTCCCGAGGATCTCGTGCGACCCGGCCACATCTTCCCGTTGCGGGCGCGCCCCAACGGCGTGCTGGAGCGGCGCGGACAGACCGAGGCCGCGATCGACCTCACCCGCCTGGCCGGGCTCACCCCCGGCGGGGTGCTGTGCGAGGTGATGAACTCCGACGGGACGATGGCCCGCGGCGTGCAGCTGCAGGCCCTCTGCAGGCGCCACGACCTGCCGATGGTCACCGTCGAGGAGATCGCGGCGCACCTGAACGCCACGACCCCCGCGATCACCGCCGTCTGAGAACGGTCGCCGTCGACCACTACGCCGGCACACCGCCGCCGCTCGCGATCAGCTCCCTGGCCGCGTTCAGCTCGTCGCCGCGGTTGACGGCCAGGCAGGCCGTCAGCTTGCCGTCGGCGTCGCTGTAGTACGCGACGAAGTCGTCGTCGTCCATCGACCCGCGCACCTCCACGGCGTCGTCGCGGTTGCCCGGGCCGACGTACTCCATCCACGTCCAGTCGCCGATGTCGGAGAAGAAGTACGGCACGACCTGGTAAGGACCGTCCTCGGCGCCCGCCCAGCTCTTGCCGATGTAGGTGCCGTGGTTGAGCGCCACGTCCCAGTGCTCGATGCGGATGCGGCGGCCGTGGATCACGCTCTGGTACTCGGCGATGTCACCGGCCACCCAGATGTCCGGCGCGGCCACCAGGTGATCGTCGGCCAGGACACCGTGGTTGGTGGGCAGGCCCGCGTTCTGCGCGAGCTCGATGTTGGGTGAGACGCCGATACCGGCCAGGATCATGTCGTAGTCCCCGTCGGGCAGCGTCTTTCGGCCGGTCAGCACGCGCACGCCGTGTCGCTCCATGTGGCCCTGGAAGTAGGCCCCGACCTGGTCGCCGAACAGGTGCGACCAGAGCACCTGCTCGGGCGCGACCAGCGTCACGTCCAGCCCCTTCATGCGGGCGCTTGCCGCCGCCTCCACGCCGATGAAGCCGCCGCCGATCACGCCGAGGTGGCCGGATCCGGTGTTGAGCAGTGCGCCCACCCGCTGTGAGTCCTCGATCACGCGGATGGTGGCCGCCTCTCCCACGGTGCGCGGCGTGGAGCCGGTGGCCAGGGCCAGGCGGCCGTACTCGATGCGTTCGCCGTCGACCAGCTCGATCGCGTGCGCCGCCGGGTCGATCGCCGCCACCTCGGTGGACAGCCGCAGCTCGACGTCCAGCTCCCGCCACTCCTCCAGCGAGTGCACGTAGGTGTCCTCGACCGGCTCCTCGCCGCGCAGGAACCCCTTCGTCAGCGGCGGCCGGTGGTAGGGGGGATGCGGCTCACGGCCGATCAGCAGCACCGACCCGTCGCCCTCCGCCCCGCGGTACTCCTGGGCGACCATGCCGGCGGCCAGCCCGCCACCCACGATCACGTTGTCGAAGCGCGCCATCTCGTCCTCCTCATTCCCATCGGAACGTGCGCAGCGACACGATCGCCAGCACGGCGGTCACGGCCAGCAGTACCCCGATATCGGGCAACACATACATCAGCCCGCGGTCGCGAACGATCGTGTCTCGAAGTGCGTTGGTCATGTAGTAGAGCGGCAGCACCTTCGCGATCGTCTGGACGAACGCGGGCATCGCGGCCACGGGGAAGAAGGTACCCGATAGGAACATCATCGGATTCGTGATCACGTTGGTGACGGCGTCGGCGGTCTCCGGCTCGGCCACCAGCGAGCCGACCGTGAAGCCCATCACCAGGAAGCAGAGCGCGCCCACCAGGGCCACCGGGATCGCCGCCCACGCCGTGGGCGAGATCGAGACGCCGAACACCACCGCGCCGAACGTGATCAGCACGGCGACCTGCAGCAGCGCCAGGGTCAGCGACGCGGCCACCCGCGCGACCAGGAACTCCCACAGCGGCATCGGCGTCAGCTTCAGGCGGCGCAGCACGCCCTGCTTGCGCCACGTCACGAGCACGGTTGAGAGCCCGATCACCGCCGAGATCATGATCGCCAGTGCCAGGATGCCCGGCAGCAGGAAGTCGATGTAGCTGAGCGAGGCGGAGTCCACCGACTGCTGGCTGAAGACGATTGCCGGAGGGGTGCCCGTGGCCGCCACCGATATCCGCGACGATGCGCCGGAGACGATCCCGCGGATGATGCCGGCCTGGGTGGCGGAGGCGTTCGAGTAGTAGAGGTGCGCCGCGGTCTCGCCGGTGGGCGTCTTCGTCAGCACCACCAGCGCGTCGCGGTCGCCGTCCTGCACCTGCTTGCGCGCATGGGCGACGTCGGTCTGATCGGTCTTGACGGTGACGCCCTTTGTGGAGCTGAGCGCGTGCACCATCGCCGCCGATGCCTGTGTGTGCGACGCGTCGATCACCGTGATCGTGCCGGCGTCGATCGAGCGGCCGAACAGCAGGCCCAGCAGCGCCATCAGGATGATCGGGAACACCAGCGACCAGAACAGCACGATCCGGCGGCGGAACATCATCTTCATCTGCGCCAGGGTGGTGGCGCCGATCCGGCTCAGCGTCATTCGCGGAACTCCCGCCCGGTCAGCTTCAGGAACACGTCCTCGAGGCTGGGGCCGCGCACCGACAGGCCTTCGATCTGGACGCCGCGCTGTCGCGCAGCCTGCAGCGTCTCCAGCACGGCGCCCTGGGCGTCGTGTGCGTAGGCCACCCGCTCCTCGCCGCCCTCCGTGTAGGAGATGCGCACCTCGGCGCCCAGCGAGGCGATCAGCCCGGCGGGCGTGTCGAGCGCGATCACGTGGCTCTCATCCATGATCGCGACCCGGTCGCAGAGCGTCTCGGCCTCCTCCAGGTAGTGGGTGGTCAGCACCACCGTCTTGCCGGCGTCGGCGTGGATCGCCTGGATCACGTCCCACAGGTTGCGCCGGGCCTGCGGGTCGAGGCCGGTCGTGGGCTCGTCCAGGAACACCACGTCGGGGTCGTGCACCAGCGCCAGCGCGATCGCCAGGCGCTGCTGCTGTCCGCCCGACATGTCGTCCGCGTAGGCGTCGGCCTTGCCCTCCAGGCCGACCTGCTTCAGCACGAGCTGCGCCCGCTCGGCGCCGTCGGTGCGGTTGTAGAAGCGCGCGAACAGCTCCAGCAGCTCGCGCGACGTGAGCCTGTCGAACAGGGTCGTGGACTGCAGCTGCACCCCGATCAGCGACTGCACCGAGCGGGGGTCGGGCCAGACCGGCCGGCCCAGCACGTGCACCTGCCCGGAATCCGGCTTGCGCAGCCCCTCGATCATCTCCAGGGTGGTGGTCTTGCCGGCGCCGTTGGGGCCGAGGATGCCGAACGCCTCGCCCTGCTCGACCTGGAAGCTGATGCCGTCGACCGCGACGTAGTCGCCGTAGCGCTTGGTGAGGTTGTCGACCTGGATGGCGACCATCGCGGTGCCGGATGATAGACATGCGACGCTCGCGCCCCGCCCGGCACCGATCTAGATGTCGCAGGACTCGCCCGGCGCCAGCTGCACCACGCGCACCTCAGGAGCCAGCTCGGCGGCGTGGACGGCGAACTCGCGTGCCGGCCGGTCGCCGGGGTCGGCCATCCCCACCGGGCTGACCGTCCCCCAGTGGATCGGGATCGCGATCCGCGGTCGCAGCCGCGCAGCCGCCTCGGCCGCAGCCCGCGCGTCCATGTGCCCGGGCCCCAGCGTCGGGCCCCAGCCGGCCACCGGCAGCAGCGCCACGTCCAGGCCCAGATCGCCGATCGCGCGCATGCCCTCGAACAGGTCGGTGTCGCCGGCGAAGTAGACGCTGCCGCCGGGCGCGGTCACCACGTAGCCGAGCGCGTCCGTCTCCTGCCCCAGCGGCGTGCGCCGTGTCGGGTGGTCGGCCGGCACCGCCAGCACCCGGAAGGCGCCCAGGCGCAGCTCGCCGCCCTCCTCGACCGGCAGCGGCTGCAGCCGCGTGCGGCGGATCGCCGACACGCCCGACGCCGGCACCACCGCGGGGGTTCCGTCGGCGATCCGCTTCAGCGACGGCGTATCCAGATGGTCGCGGTGCAGGTGCGAGATCAGCACGCCGTCGAGCTCCGGGAGCGGCGCCGGCAGCTCGCCCTGCCGGAGCAGGTGCCCCACGCGCCGGCGCAGCAGCGGGTCGGTCACGATCGCGCTGCCCGAATCCTCGATCAGGACTGTGGCGTGCCCGACGTACGTGACGCGCATGAGCGCAACCCTACCGTGCCGGGCGACTACCAGCCGGGCGCGGCGTAGACGGTCTCGCCGGCCGACAGCGTCAGCCGCACCCGGGCCTCGAGGTAGCCGGCCGGCGGCAGCTGGAACAGGTCACGGTCGAGCACCACCAGGTCGGCCAGCTTGCCCGGCTCGATCGACCCGGTGGTGGCGTCCAGGAACGAGGCGTGCGCGGCGCCGATCGTCTGAGCGGCGATCGCGCTGCCCAGGTCGATGCGCTCGTCGGGCAGCAGCGGCTCGTCGTTGTCGGACTCCGGATCGGCGCGTGCCACGGCGCTGGCCAGCTGGTGCAGCGGGTCCGGTGTCGACACCGACCAGTCGCTCCCGAACGCGAGGCTGCCGCCCGCCCGCAGGATGCTGCCGAACGGATACATCATGGCCCCGGCTTCCGGCGAGATGAACGGCAGCGTCAGGTCGCGGACGTACTCCTCGAGCCGGGCCCAGAGCGGGGTCACGTTTGCGATCACGCCCAGCGTGCGGAAGCGGGGGAGGTCGTCGCGGTGGGCGAACTGCACGTGTGCCAGCTGGTGCCGCGAGTCGCGGCGGCCGTTCGCCTCGGCGGCCTGCTCCAGCACATCCAGCGACTCGCGGACGGCGCGGTCGCCGATCGCGTGGATGTGGATGCCGAACCCGGCCGCATCGCAGCGGGCGACGTGGCGCGCCAGGTCGGCGAGCCGGTACTGGTCGATGCCGTACTCGCCGGTGGGCGCGCCCGCTGCGTCCAGGTAGGGGTCGAGCATGGCGGCGGTGCGGTTCTCGACGACGCCGTCGTGGAAGAACTTGACGTTGCCGCAGTTGAGCCGTCCGATCGTGCCGCTGAGCCGGCGCTCCAGCAGCTCGTCCAGCTGCGAGTCGTCGCCGGACGGCTCCCAGCCCAGGTTCGCACGGACGCGCAGGGTCAGCTCGCCGGACCGTGCCAGCCGCTCGTACGCCTCCTGGTAGGCGGGCTTCACCTCCGCGTCCTGACAGGCGGTGATGCCCAGGCGGTGGTAGTACTCCTGCGCTCCCAGCACGCCCGCCGCACGCTGATCGCTGTCCGGCCCGGGCGCCAGGCCGAGCACCAGCCACATCGCCTGCTCCTGCAGCATTCCCACCGGCTCGCCATGCTCGTCCCGCTCGATCCGCCCGCCCGCCGGGTCGGGCGTGTCGCGGCCGATTCCGGCCAGCTCAAGCGCGCGGCTGTTGGCCCAGGATCCGTGCCCGTCGCGGTTGGTGAGCACCGCCGGGCGGTCGGCCACGACCGCGTCCAGCTGCTCCCGGGTGGGGATGCCGCCGGGGAAATCGCTCATCGACCAGCCCCCGCCCAGCACCCAGTCGCGGTCGGGGTGTGCCCGTGCGTACTCGGCGATGCGGCGCAGGTGCTCCTCGGCGCTGCGGCTCTCGAACAGGTCGCAGAGGGTCTGCTCGTAGCCGCTCAGCGCCAGGTGGCAGTGTGCGTCCTGGAAGCCGGGCAGCACCATGCCGCCCTCGACGTCGACGATTCGCGTCTCGGGCCCCGCCAGCTCCGCCATCGCCCCGGCGCTGCCCACGGCGAGGACGCGGCCGTCCGCGACCGCCACCGCCTCCCCGACGCTGCGGGCAGCGTCGACCGTGTGGACGACGCCGTTCGTGAGGATCAGATCGGCTGCCATCAGGCGGTGGGGCGCCGTGGCACGAGCACCTTGCGGCGAAACTCGCAGACCGTCTCGCCACGCTGGTTGGTGCCGATCGTCTCCACCGTGACCACCCCGCGGTCGGGCTTGCTCTTCGACGGGGCGACGTCCAGCACCGTCGTCTGCGCGTAGATGGTGTCGCCGTGGAAGGTCGGCTTCGCGTGCTTCAGCGACTCGACCTCGAGGTTGGCGATGGCCTTGCCGGAGACGTCGGGGACGCTCATGCCCAGCACCAGCGAGTAGACCAGGTTGCCGACCACCACGTTCCTGCCGAACTGCGTCTCGGTCTCGGCGTAGTGGGCGTCGATGTGCAGCGGGTGGTGGTTCATCGTGATCATGCAGAACAGGTGGTCGTCGGCCTCGGTGATGGTCTTGCCCGGCCAGTGCTTGTAGACGTCGCCCACCTGGAAGTCCTCGAGATAGCGGCCGAAGCGGGTCTCTCGGGCGTCGAACTCGCGGCCGCTCACAGCGGGTACCTCGCCAGCATGCCGCGGGCCACGATCAGCTTCTGGATCTCGCTGGTGCCCTCGCCGACCAGCAGCAGCGGCGCGTCGCGGTACAGCCGCTCGATCTCGTACTCCTTGGAGTAGCCGTACCCGCCGTGGATGCGGAAGCTGTCCTCGACCACCTCGTGGCAGATCTCGGATGCGTACAGCTTGGCCATGCCGGCCTCGACGTCGGAGCGCTCGCCGGCGTCCTTCTTCCGCGCCGCCGACAGCATCAGCAGCCGCGAGGCCTCGATCTTGGTGGCCATCTCGGCCAGCTTGAACTGGATGCCCTGGTGCTTTGCGATCGGCTTGCCGAACGCCTCGCGCTCCTGGGCGTAGCGGATCGCGAGCTCGAAGGCGCGTTGGGCGACGCCCACGCCGCGGGCGGCCACGTTCACGCGGCCCACCTCGATGCCCGACATCATCTGCTGGAAGCCGTGGCCCTCGCCCTCGCCCAGCAGGTTCGCCGCCGGCACGCGGTGGTCCTGGAACACCAGCTCCGTGGTCTCGACGCCCTTGTAGCCGAGCTTGCCCAGCTGCGGCGGGATCGTCAGCCCGCCGTCCTGTGAGGCGCCGGGCTGCTTCTCGACCAGCAGGCAGCTCATGCCCCTGTGCGCGGGCTTCGCCTCCGGGTCGGTCTTCACCAGCAGCGCCACCAGCCCCGAGCGCAGGCCGTTCGTGACCCACATCTTCTGGCCGTTGACGACGTAGTCGTCGCCGTCGCGGACGGCCCGCGTGCGGATCGCCTGCACGTCGGAGCCGGCCTCGGGCTCGGTCATCGAGAAGGCGCAGCGCATCTCGCCGGTCGCCATCTGCGGCAGGAACCGCTGCTTCTGCTCCTCGGTGCCGTCCCGCATGATCATGTCGGCGACGATGAAGTGGGTGTTGATGATCCCCGACACGCTCATCCACCCGCGCGACAGCTCGATCACCGATAGCGCGTAGGTGGTCAGGTCGAGGCCGAGGCCGCCGTACTGCTCGGGGATCGTGAAGCCGAACAGGCCCAGCTCCTTGAGCCCGGCCACGATCTGGTCGGGGAAGACGTCGTCGCGCTCGAGCTCGGAGGCGACCGGGATGATCTGCTCGTCCGTGAACTGCCGCACCAGCGAGACCACCTCGCGCTGCTCGTCGGTCAGGCCGTCCAGCGTGATGCTCATGCCGCCGCCCCTCCGTCGCTCATGCCGGCCGCAACGCCCCGTGCGACGACCGCCTCGGCGATCTTGCGCGACGCCTCGTCGATCATCTGGCCCTCGTACATGACGGCCCCCTTCCGCTCCACCTGGGTCGCATGCTCGTAGGCCGCGAGCAGCCGGCGGGCATCGTCGAAGTCGCCCTGGCTGGGCGCGAACACCTCGTTCGCGATGCCCACCTGATCGGGGTGCAGCACCCACTTGCCGTCGTAGCCGACCTGCCGCGCGCGCATGCACATGCGGCGGTACTCGTCGGTGTTCTTGATGTCGGTGTACGGGCCGTCGATCGCCTGCAGCCCGTAGCCGCGGGCCGCGGTCACGATCAGCGACAGGATGTAGTGCCACTGGTCGCCGGGATAGTCGGGGTCGATCGATCCGATCACGAGCGAGCCCACGCCCATGCTGGCGGCGTAGTCGCCGGGGCCGAAGATCAGCGTCTCCAGGCGCGGCGAGGCCTGCGCGATCTCGCGGATGTTCATGGCGCCGCGGCCGTTCTCGATCTGGGCCTCGATGCCGATCCGGTGCTCGATGCCGTGGTCGATCTCGAGCTGCGTCAGCACGTGATGGACGAAGTGCAGCTGCGCCGCGTCCTCCACCTTGGGCACCATCACGCAGTCCAGCTTGGCGCCGGCGCCGGCCACGACGGCCGTCAGGTCGCCGAGGCACCACTGGGTGGTGACCCCGTTGACGCGCACGACGCGGGTCTTGCCGGAGTAGTCATGGCCGTTCAGCGCGTCGATCACGTTCTGGCGCGCGGGCACCTTCTCGAGCGGCGATACGGCATCCTCGAGGTCGAGGAAGATCTGGTCGGCGGGCAGCACCGCCGCCTTGGACAGCATCTTCGGGGATGAGCCCGGCACGGCCAGGCAGGATCGGCGCAACCGCAACGTTTTCCGCTCCGCGTCGGGGCTTGACTGTGCAGTCAGTCTACCCAGCGGCGGCCGCCTGAGCGGCAACAGCCGGACGCCCGGCAGGCTACAGCAGGCCGATCCGGTCGAGCGGCCAGTAGCGCACGCGGGCGATGCCGATCATGTCGCCGCGGGGCTCACAGCCCCACATCCGCGAGTCGTCCGACTCGCCGCGGTTGTCGCCCATCATGAAGTAGCACTTCTGTGGCAGCACCGTGTGGGGGAAGCTGGCCGTGCGCCGCCCGTGCAGGTAGGGCTCCGACAAACGGTGCGCCTTCTGGCCCGGGCTCTTCACCCAGATCGACCCGTGCTTGGCCCAGATCGTCTCGCCCGGTAGCCCGATCACGCGCTTGATGAAGGTCTCCGGCGAGGCGCCGACGCGGAGCGACCGGTCGTTCGTGTTGCAGGCGCCCTCGCTGTTGTTGTCGCCCTGGCAGATGGGTGGATGGAAGACGACGATCTCGCCGCGGGTGGGGTCGCGGAAGTCGAGGCTGAGGCGGTCGGCGATCACCCGGTCGCCGGGCTGGAGCGTCGGGATCATGCTGCCCGTGGGCACGCGATAGGGCTTGACGATGTAGGCCTGCGCGAAGAAGGCGATGGCCGCAGCCACGACGAGTGTCAGGACGATCTCGGCGATGGCGCGCAGCGGGCGAGGTAGCAGGGCGATCGGGTTCATACGCTCCGGCAGGTTATCGACGACACCCCCGAGCCGCTGAAGTGGTGATAGAACACACTTCCGGCGGGCACCCGGTTGAGAGTTCCCGGTGCGCTGCCGATGGAACACACCATGATTCGCCGCACCCTCCTGGTCACCGCCGCCCTGGGCGCCTCGCTGCTCGGCCCGGGCGCCGCCTCCGGCGCCACGCTGTTCACCCTCAACGGCCACGGCTGGGGGCACGGCATCGGCATGTCGCAGTACGGCGCGCTCGGCTATGCCCAGCACGGCTGGACGCACCAGCAGATCCTCCAGCACTACTTCACCGGCACCACCATCGGCCAGCTGCCCGTCCGGCACCAAGGAGCGGGTGCTGCTGATCTCCAGCCGCCCCTCGATCCACCTGTCGTTCGCGCAAGCGGCGACGGCGAGCGATCATGGAGGCACCAGCCGCTCGCTGCCGGCCGGCTCCTACCGCGTCGACCCGGGTGTGGTCGCCGGCCAGATGCGCCTGTGGAGCGCCGCGAAGGGCCGGTACGTCTGGCGGGGCATCGTCAGCCCGCTGCAGGTGGCGCCGCACGGCGGCCCGCTGCAGCTGGACGATGCAGTGAACGGCTACATCCACGACCACTGGTGGGGCGACTTCCGCATCGCCCGCAGCGGCGGGTCGCTGTCGCTGGTCGATGTGGTCGGGATGGAGCGATACGTCAGCGGCGTCGTGCCGTGCGAGGTGCCCGCATCCTGGCTGCCGGAGGCCGTGCAGGCGCAGGCGGTGGCCGCGCGCTCCTACGCCGCCGCCACGGCCGGCGGCGGCACGTTCGATGCCTTCGCCGACACCCGCAGCCAGATGTACTGCCCGGTCGAGCGGCAGGTGGCAGCATCCGACGCGGCGGTCGCTGCCACCAAGCACCAGGTCGTGAAGTACGGGGGCCAGGTTGCCACCACCTTCTTCTCGTCCAGCTCGGGTGGTCGCACCTCGTCCATCTCCGCGTCCTGGGGCGGCACCAACCAGCCCTACCTGGTGCCCGTGCGCGACCGCTACGACGGTGCGGGTGGGCTCAACCCGAACCACACCTGGGCACCCCGGGTGTTCTCGCCGTCCGGACTGGGCTCGGCGCTGGGCGTGGGTAGCGTCTCGTCGCTCGACACCACCATCGACGGCCCCTCGCAGCGGGTGCTGTCGGTGCTCGTCCATGGTTCCGGCGGCGACCATTCGCTGACGGCCGGCGACGTGTTCTCGCGGCTGGGGCTGCGTTCGACCTACTTCCGGATCCTGCAGGTGACGCTGGCGGCACCGAAGTCGTCCATCGCCGGCGACGCGTACCACCTCAAGGGCCGTCTCTGGCCGCGCCCCCAGGGGGCCTTCCGGCTGGAATCGAAGATGGGCGCGTCCGGCAGCTGGCAGCAGGTGATGGCGCCGGTGGTGCTGGACTCGACCGGCCGCTTCTCGATCCTCCGCCGCCCGGTCGCGGACGCCAGCTACCGCCTGGTGCGCAAGGACGCATCATCGCCGACGGTGCGCGTGCGGGTGCACGCGGCGCTGACGTTGTCGAAGAAGGGCGGATTCCACGGAACCATGCTCCCGCGGCTGGCCGGTGCCACCGTCACCCTGGAGCGCCTCAACGCTGGACGATGGGTCAGTGTCAGCACGGCCACCGTCGGCGCGAAGGGCGGCTACCGGTTCTCGACGGCCGTCTCGTCGGGCAGCTGGCGGGCGCATTTCCGCCGTGACGCCGATCACAGCTCCGGGGCCTCGGCCACGCTGGTCGTTCCCAGCGCGAGGTACGCTTCACCCCGTGGCGCACATCGCGATCGGTAAGCGTGACGGCAAGTGGTTCTTCACGGCGCAGGGCTGCTGTGACTCGACCTCAGCGCGCGCCCTGTACGAGCGAGCTCATGCCGTGCAGGTGCTGGAGGAGGGTGGGCGCCTGAACGGGTGGGACGCCGCCGGCTTCGAGCTGGAGGACCGGCGCGGTCGCCTGCACCGCTACCCCAGGTCGTGGCGGCCCTATCCGAGCAGCTCCTCGTCCGGCACCTGACGCAGCACCCGGGCGGGGCTTCCCACGACCAGCGCACGCGGCGCCACGTCTCTGGTCACGACCGCCCCGGCGCCGACGAAGGCCTCCTCGCCGATCTCGATCCCCGGCAGCAGCGTGGCGCCGCCGCCGACGCGGGCACCGCGGCGGATCACCGCGCCCTTGATCAGGGCGTGCCGCGCCTCGGTGCGGCCCATGAAGTTGTCGTTCGTGGTGACCACGCAGGGCGCGATGAACACGTGCTCCTCGAGCAAGCAGTGGGCGGTGATGTAGGCGTTCGACTGGATCTTGGTGAACGACCCGATGGCCGTGTCGTTCTCGACGCAGACGCCGCGGCCGATCACGACCTGCTCTCCGATCGTGCAGCGCTCGCGGACTGTGGCCAGGTCGCCGACCACGCATCCCGGGCCGAGCGTCGATCCGGCCGCCAGCACGGCACCGGCCGAGATCGCGCAGCCCGCCCCCAGCGACAGCGGCCCGGGCTCCTCGCGGCGGGCGGTGGACCGGCTGGACAGCGTCGGGCGCTTGCCGAGCACTGCGTTGTCGCCGATGGTGCAGCCGTCGCCGATCACGGTGCCGGCGTGGACGGTCACGTTGGCGCCGAAGCGCACGTCGCCGCCGATGGCCGCGTCCTCGGCCACGGTCAGGCCGGGGGCCTGGTCGGCCGGCCAGCTCACGCGCGGACGCCCTCGAGCGCGACCGCGGCGCCGCCCTGCTCAAGCGAGCGCTGCATCGCCTCCAGCACCTCGACCACGGCCACGCCCTCGGCGGCGTTCGCGGGGTGCGCCGGATCGCCCGAGCGAATCGCCTCCAGGAAGGCCTGGCACTCGATCCGCAGCGGCTCCTCACGGGAGACGGCCGGGCTGGTGATGTCACCGGTGTGGGTCGAGATCTTGCCGGGCGCGGTCAGCACCGGGCCCTTGTCGTAGACGGTCACCTTGCGGTCGGCCTCCATGTCGTCGAACACGGCCATGCGCTTGGAGCCGACCACGGTCATCTTGCGCATCTTGTGGGGGTCGAGCCATGACAGGTGCAGGTGCCCGACCTGCCCGGAGGCCAGCTTCAGGTAGCCGAACACGACGTCCTCGACGCCGGGGCGAAGGTAGCACTCGCCTCGCGCCGACACCTCGACCGGCCGTCCGCCGAGCAGGTACAGCACCACCGAGATGTCGTGCACGCCCAGGCTCCAGAGCGCGTTTTCGTCCTCGCGGATCACGCCCAGGTTCTGGCGGTTGCCGTACACGTACAGCACGTCGCCCAGCTCGCCCGATTCGATCAGCTCACGCAGCTTGACCACGGCCGGGTGGAAGCGCAGCAGGTGGCCGACCATCACGATCCGCGACCGTTCGGCCGCCAGCGCCTCCAGCTCCCGGGCCTCGGCGACCGTCCAGGCCAGCGGCTTCTCCACGAAGACGTGCTTGCCGGCCAGCAGGGCGCTCCTGGCCAGGGCGTGGTGCGTGGGCACCGGTGTCGCGACGACCACCGCGTCCAGAGTCTCGTCCTCGATCAGGTCGTCGAAGCGCCCCGTCATCCGCGTCTCGGGGAACTGCGCCGCGAACCGGGCCAGCCGCTCCTCGTCCGCGTCGCAGCACCAGACCAGCTCGGCGTCGGGCAGCTGCGCGAAGTTGCGGGCCAGGTTCGGGCCCCAGTAGCCGAGGCCGACGACACCCACACGGAGACGATCGCTCACAGCACATGCACCTTTCCACCGTCGCGCGGGACGGCGTTTCGGAAGTCGAACACCAGCTGCGCGCGACCGGCCAGGTCGGCGTAGTCGATGCCGGAGTGGGCGGTGACCACGCAGACGATGTCGGCGGCCTCGACGGCGCCGTCGGCCAGCTCCACCGAACGCAGGTCGAGCCCCTGCTCGAGCAGGTCGGGCACGAACGCGTCGTGGTAGCTGATGTCGGCGCCCAGCCCGCCCAGAAGCTCGATCAGCTTCAGCGCCGGCGACTCGCGCACGTCACCCACATCGGGCTTGTAGGACACGCCCAGCACCAGCACGCGGCTGCCGTTGACCGGCTTTCGCGCCTGGTTCAGCGCCTGGGAGATGCGCTCGACGCAGAAGTAGGGCATGGTCGTGTTGACCTTGCCGGCCAGCTCGATGAACTCGGTCTGGAAGTCGAACTGGCGGGCGCGCCAGGACAGGTAGAAGGGGTCGATCGGGATGCAGTGCCCGCCGAGGCCGGGGCCGGGTGTGAAGCGCATGAAGCCATAGGGCTTGGTGGCGGCCGCGTCGATCACCTCCCACACGTCCAGCTGCATGCGGTCGCAGAGCATCGCCAGCTCGTTGACAAGCGCGATGTTGACGCTGCGAAAGATGTTCTCGAGCAGCTTCACCAGCTCGGCGGCGTCGGGGGAGGAGACCGGGACGAGCGTGTCCACGCAGACCGTGTAGAGCGCGACGGCGCGCTCGGTGCAGGCCGGCGTCAGCCCGCCCACCACCTTGGGGGTGGTGCGCACTGTGTGGTCGGTGCGGCCGGGGTCGATCCGCTCGGGCGACATGGCCAGGTTGAAGTCCTGTCCGGCGCGCAGCCCGCCTCGCTCGAGCAGCGGCGCCACCAGCTCGCGGGTGGTGCCCGGGTAGGTGGTCGACTCCAGCACCACCAGCTGGCCACGGCGCAGGTGCGGGGCGATCGCCGATGCCGCCTCCGCGACGATGCTGACGTTCGGCTCGCGGTTGTCAGAGAGCGGCGTGGGCACGCAGATCAGGATCGCGCCGGTGTCGGCCACGGCCGCGAAGTCGCCGCCGGCCGTGAGCATGCCCGAGCCGGACAGCGGCCCGAGCACGTCATCGCCGACGTCGCTGATGTAGCTGCGGCCGGCCGCGATCGCATCCACCTTGTCGGTGTCGGTGTCGATGCAGTGCACGCGCTGGCCCGCCTGGGCGAAGGCGACGGCGAGCGGGAGACCGACGTAGCCGGCGCCGATGATCGCGATGTCGGAGGGCATCAGCGCCAGATCGTACCGACCGTCAGCGGGCCGGGGCGGCAACCAGCTCGGCGATCCGCTCGGCGGCGTGCCCGTCGCCGTAGAGCGGCGGGTGCTCGGCCGGGGTCCGTACCTCCGCGAGCGCCTTCGCCACGGCCGCGGGATCCATCGCCACCAACCGGTTCCAGCCCAGCTCGATCGTCTCCACCCACTCGCTGGTGTCGCGCAGCGTCAGGCACGGCACGGACTGCAGGTAGGCCTCCTTCTGCACGCCCCCGGAGTCGGTCAGGCAGACGCGGGCAGAGGCCAGCAGGGCCGTGAAGTCGAGGTAGCCGAGCGGTGGCGTGACGAGCGCCGCGCGCTCGGCTCGCTCCAGCAGGCCGCGCCGCGACAGCGCGGACTCGGTGCGGGGGTGCAGCGGGAACACGAGCGGCCCCTCGATCGACTCCAGCACCTCGACCAGCGCTCCCAGCGCGGCGGCCTCGGTGTTCGACTGGCGGTGCACGGTGATCAACGCGTAGCCCCGGGGCTCGATGCTGAGCCGCTCAAGGATCGTCGAGCGTCGCCTGGCCAGCGCGCCGAACTGGACGGCGACGTCCACCATCACGTCGCCGACCAGGTGCACGCCCTGGGTGATGCCCTCGGCCGCGAGGTTGTCGACGGCCACCTGGCTGGGGCAGAAGCGCAGGTCGCTGATGACGTCGGTGACGACCCGGTTCACCTCCTCCGGCATCGCCCGGTCAAACGAGCGCAGTCCCGACTCGACGTGCCCGATCCGGTAGCCGGACTTGACGGCGACGAGCGCTCCGGCCAGCGTCGAGTTGGTGTCGCCATAGACCAGCACGACGTCTGGCTGTTCGGATGCCAGCACCGGCTCCAGGCCGACCAGCATCGAGCCGGTCTGCTGGGCGTGGCTGCCGGATCCGGTCTCGATCCGGTGATCGGGTGGCTGCAGTCCCAGCTCGTCGAAGAACACGGCGGACAGCTCCTCGTCGTAGTGCTGGCCGGTGTGTACGAGCACGTGGTCGCAGACCGGGGCCAGCGCCCGTGCCAGCGGAGCGGCCTTGATGAACTGGGGGCGGTTGCCGACGACCGAGACGACCTTCACGGCGGCCAGCCTAGATGATTGATCGCCCCCGACAGCGGCGACACCTCCGTCACGGCACGGTCACGGGCTCGACCGCCGCCCGCGCCCAGATTGGAGTCAAACCCCGCTTCCGCCCCCGCCACGGGTTCGTGACAGCGCCGTGACATGTGTCGCGGCGCCTGTGACATGGGATTGGCATGGTTGCGCAGATCGCACCCGGTCAGGGCTCAGAGGCCGCTTCGGGGTGCGTTGCAGGTCGCTGCCGGGTGCGTGACCGGCTCGTGACCGCGGCGTGCGGAAGCGGGGGCTTTCGCGAGAAACATCGCCGTGACAGTGGTGCCACTGCCGGCCGTGACCCGGCTCAGCCGGCCAGGCGCGCGGTCAGGTCGGTCAGCCGGCCGCTGGCCAGCAGCACGCCGGCCACGATCAGCACCGCGCCCGAGATCCTGGTGACCAGGCCCCAGTGGTCGCGCAGCGTGCGGGTGGCGCCGATCACCGCCGGCAGCCAGATGCCGGCCGCGATGAACGGGACGCCCAGGCCCAGCCCGTACACCATCAGGAGCAGCGCGCCCTGGCCGGCGTGGCCCCGGCTGCCGGCGATGGCCAGGATCGCCGCCAGCTGTGCACCGATGCAGGGCGTCCAGCCGACGCCGAATGCGGCGCCCGCCGCCGCGGCGCCGATCGGGCCGTGCGGCCGTGCCGGGGCCGGCAGCTTCCAGCTGCTGCGCATCACGCTGGCGGTCGGCACCAGCATCACCAAGCCCATCGCGATCACAAACGCGCCGGCCACCAGCTCCAGGCCGCGCTGATGGTCGATGAACTGCGCGCCCAGCACGCCGGTGCCGGCCCCCACAAGCGTGAAGACAGCGGTGAACCCCACCACGAACCAGCATGCGGCCAGCGTCACCCGCCGGCGGTGGCCGGTCAGGTCGGCTCCCGCCACGCCGCTCACGAACGAGAGGTATCCGGGAATCAGCGGCCACACGCAGGGCGACACGAACGACACGAACCCGGCCGCGAACGCAACCGAGAGCGCGGTCGCCGACACGTTCATGCCAGCAGCCGGTCGAGCACGCCGCCCACGCGCTGCTCGGTGGTCTGGCCGATGATCTGGTACACCACGCGGCCCTGCGCATCGATGATGTAGGTGATCGGCTGGCCCAGCACGTGGTAGGGGTCGATCAGGTGCCCGTGCTGATCCCACACCACCGGCCATGTCATGTCGTGGTCGTGGACGAACCCCCGCACGCTCGACAGCTCAGGGGTGCGCACGGCCACGCTCAGCAGGTTGACGCGGCCGGCGAAGCGGTGGTCGAGCTGCACGAAGGCGGCCGCCTCGCGCCGGCATGGATCGCACCAGGCGGCGAAGAAGTTGATCACCAGCGGCTTGCCGCGGTAACCGCTGAGGCCGACCTTGCCGCCGTCGATGGTGGTGGCGGTGAAGGCGGCGGCCGGCGTGCGGCTGGCCGGCGCTGGCAGGGTCAGCTGGGCCGGCTGCTTGATCGCGTCGGAGTGGGCGCGGCCGAACAGCACCACCACCAACAACAGCACGGCCGCAATCGTCCCGAGGGCCACGGTCAGCATGCGGCGCATGCCGGGATGGTACCGCCGGTTACTCGGCGGTTGGTGCGTCGGCCAGCCGCCGCGCATACGCGGCCACCAGCACCGCGCAGGCCTCGAGGTCGGCCGGGTCGAGCACCTCGTTGGGCGAGTGCATGTGACGCAGCGGGATGCTGACGACGCCACCTGGGACGCCGCTTCGCGTCACCTTGACGGCGTCCAGGTCGGTCCCGGTGTCACCGCCGGACGGCTCCACCTGGTAGGGGATGCCCTCCGCCTCGGCCGTCTCCATCAGGCCCTCGAACACCCGCGGGTGCACGCCGCCGCCGCGTGACAGGGCCGGGCCCTTGCCCAGCTCGACGTGCCCGTACTGCTGCTTGCTGGTGCTCGGGTAGTCGGTCGCGTTGGTCACGTCGACCGCGATCGCGACGTCGGGGGCCGACGCGTAGCCGGACGTGTATGCGCCCAGGAAGCTGGTCTCCTCGCCGACCGTGGCGACGCCGGTCAGCGAGGCGGAGCCCGGCTTCTCGGCGTACAGCCGAACGGCCTCGGCGGCCACGAACGCGCCGCAGCGGTTGTCGGCGGCGCGCGTGGCGATGCGCCCGTTGGCCAGCCGCACCAGCGGCTGCTCCAGCACCGCGAGGTCGCCGACGCCGACCAGCTTGGCTGCGTCCTTCGCGTCCGCCGCGCCGACGTCGATCCACAGGTCGCGCAGCTTCGACGGCTTCTCGCGATCGGCTGCGTCCTGGTGGTGGCGCGACTTCTTGCCGACGACCCCCGCGAGCGGGCCGTCCTTGCCCAGGATCCGCACGCGCTGGCCGACCAGCACCTCCGGGTCCCACCCGCCCAGCGGGCCGAACCACAGGTAGCCCTCGTCGTCGACGTGGTTGATGACCAGGCCGATCTCGTCGATGTGCCCGAAGATCGCCACCTTCGGATCGCCGTCGGGGACCGCCTCCGCGAAGCTCGAGCCGAGCGTGTCGTGGCGCGTATCGGCGAAGGCCGAGGTGTACTCGCGCCAGACGCGGGCCGGCAGCCGCTCGTCGCCGCTGGGGCCGGCGGCGTCGACCAGGCGCTCGAAGAACTGCATCGACTGCTTGCGCATCCGGCGAGTTATAGCCGTGCGCGCCGGCTCTGCGCTACACGGCCGCAGCCACCGGCAGCGTGACCGTGAAGGTGGTCGCCCCGGGCTGCGAGCGCACCGTGATGTCGCCGCGGTGGCCGGCCACGATCCGGCGCACGATGTCGAGGCCAAGGCCGGAGCCCTCGCCCACGCCCTTGGTGGTGAAGAACGGCTCGAACACACGGGTCTGCTCCTCGGCCGGGATGCCGGGGCCGTTGTCTGCGATGTCAACGGCGACGCCCGCGGTGTTGCGCCTGGTGGTGATGGTGATCGTGCCCTTGCCCGTCGAGCGCGTCCAGCGCGTTCACGATCAGGTTCGTCCAGACCTGGTTCAGCTCCGATCCGTGCGCCGTCACGCGTGGCAGCGTGCGGTCGTAGTGCCGCTCGACGGTGATGCTGCCCTGCTTCAGCCGGTGGCCGAGGATGGTCAGCGTGCTGTCGAGGCCCTCGTGCAGGTCGACCTCGGCCACGGCCGCCCGGTCCATGTGCGTGTAGTCCTTGATCGCCGACACCAGTTCCGAGATGCGCGCCGTCGACTCGTGCAGCTCCGCCACCAGGCCGGTTGCGGTCAGCGATGCCGCCACCCACTCAAACGCCGCCACCCGCGCTCCCCCGGCGGCCTCGGCCACCTGCTCCAGCCAGGCGTCGTCGACGCCGGCCTGGGCCAGCGGCTCCGCCAGCCGCCAGCCGTCGGCACCCAGCTCGTCGAGCTTCGCGGCCAGCGCGTCCTCGCGGTCGGCGGCGTCCATCGCGTCGCCCGAGGCAGTCCCGGCAGCAGCCTTCCGGGCAGCCTGCTGCAGCTCCACCAGACGCGCCACCTGCTCCCGCTCCAAGCCGCTGGACACGAACTGGTGGGCGGTGTCCTGGAGCGTGTCCAGGGCCTCGGCCAGCTCGGAAGCGGTGCGCCGGGCGGCCGCGGCCGGGTTGTTCAGCTCGTGGGCGAGCCCTGCGGAGAGCGTGCCCAGGGCGGCCAGCTTCTCCTGCTGGCGCACACTCGACTCGGCCGCCTGCGCGATCGGCGCGATCAGCCGCACGGCCGTCCGCATCGCCAGCGGTGTTGCCTGCAGGAAGGCAAGGAAGCTCTCGGCATCCCATGTGACGACGCGCGCCGGGGTGCTGGCGCGGCCGGTGGCGACGGCGGGATCCCCGGTCAGGAGGTTGGACGCGCCGGAGTAGGTGGGGCCGTGCCGCTCGCTCAGCACCATGTCGATGCCGTTGATGCAGCGTGACCACTCGATCGTGCCCTCGGCGATCACGTAGAACCGCTCCACCGGCTTGCCCTGGACGGTGACCGTGGCGCCGACCGGGAGCGTCTCCTCGACGCCGTGCGCTGCGAATGCGGCCAGCGTCTCGTCGTCGACTCCCTGGAACAGGTCGAGATCGGCCAGCAGCTCGATCATTCCGCGCCGGCCAGGTACTCGTGCACGAAGCTGACGGCCATCGACCCCTCGCCCACGGCCGAGGCCACGCGCTTCATCGACTGGCTGCGGACGTCGCCGGCCACGAACAGCCCGGGCATGGTTGTCTCGAGCAGGTAGGGGTTCCGGTCGAGCCGCCAGCGCGGGCGCACGTGCTCGAGCAGCAGCTCGTTGCCGGCCAGCACGAAGCCGCGCTTGTCACGGGCGACGTCGTCGGGCAGCCACTCGGTCTGCGGCCGCGCGCCGATGAACACGAACATCGCCGCCAGCTCCATCTCCTCGTCGGCTCCGCTGGCCGTGTCGCGCACGGTGATCCGCTTCAGCTGGTCGTCGCCGTGAGCGGCGGCCACCTCGGCGTTGGTGCGCACGGTGATGTTGGGCGTGGCCTCGATCGTGTCGATCAGATAGCGGGACATGCTCTTGGCCAGGCTGTCGCCGCGGTAGAGGATGGTCACGTGCTGGGCGTAGTTGGCGAAGTAGATCGCCGCCTGTCCGGCGGAGTTGGCGCCGCCCACGACCACGACGTGCTCGTCACGGCAGGACACGCCCTCGGTGCGGGAGCCGCCGTAGTAGACGCCGCGGCCGGTCAGCTCCTCGACCCCGGGCGCGTCCAGCAGGCGGTAGTCGACGCCGGTGGCGACGATCACGGCCGCCGCGCCCAGCTCCTCGCCGCCGGCCAGGTGCACGACCTTGGACGGGCCCCGCTGCTCGATCCGGGTCACCTGCTGGACGGTCAAGAGCTCGGCGCCGAAGCGCTGGGCCTGGGTGGTGGCGCGGCGGGCGAGGTCACCGCCGCTGAGCCCGACCGGGAAGCCCAGGTAGTTCTCGATCCGGGAGCTCTGGCCGGCCTGGCCGCCCGGGAGCGTCGCGCTCGACCAGCGCCGTCGTCAGGCCCTCGGATGCGCCGTACACGGCGGCCGCCAGCCCGGCCGGCCCGCCGCCCACGATCACGAGGTCGTAGAACGGCCGCTCCGCGCGGCGCAGCACGCCCGTGCGCTCGGCCAGCTCGGTGATGGTGGGCCCGTGCAGCGAGCCGCCGTCGGGGAACAGCACCAGCGGCAGCACGCCGTCGCCCTCGGCGGCCGCCAGCAGTCTCCGTGCCTCGTCCTCGCGCTCGACGTCCAGCCACTGGAACGGCACCTGGTTTCGGGCCAGGAAGTCGCGGGCGTCGTGCGACTCGCGCGACCAGCGGTGGCCGACCAGCTGGATGCGGTCGGCGTCGGCCGGCGCCTCGGCCCGCCAGGCATCGAGCAGGTCGTCGATCACGGGGTACAGCTGCTCCTCGGGCGGGTCCCATGGCTTCAGCAGGTAGTGGTCGAGCGAGACGCGGTTGATCGCGTCGATCGCGGCCTGCGTGTCGGCGTACGCGGTCAGCAGAGCGCGCTTCGCGTCCGGTGCGATCTCGAGCGCCGCCTCCAGCAGCTCGACGCCGGACATGCCGGGCATGCGCTGGTCGACCAGCAGCAGCGCGATCGGCGTGCCCCGGAGCTTCGCCTCGCGCAGGGTGGCCAGCGCCTCCTCGCCGCTGCCGGCCCGCAGCACGCGGTAGTCGCGTCCGTAGCGGCGGCGCAGGTCGCGCTCGACCGCGCGGGCCACCGACGGCTCGTCGTCGACCGCCAGCAGCACCGGCCGTGAGGTCTCGACTGCGGCGGGCGTCTGGTCGGTCATGCCGGTGAGTCGACCGTGAAGGCCACCTCGTCCGGGTAGCACCAGAACCAGTCCTCGCCGGGCTCGGCCGAGCGGATCACGGGATGGCTGGTCTCGTTGGCGTGTGCGGTGGCGTGGCGGTTGGGCGACGAATCGCAGCAGCCGATGTGGCCGCAGCTGGTACACATGCGCAGGTGCAGCCAGCGGCTGCCCATGCGCAGGCAGTCCTCACAGCCTGCGATCGGCTCCGGCAGGTCGGTGATCGTGATCTGGTCGAGATGGGTGCATTGACCTGGCAACGCGGCCTCCTGGGACGGATGCAGGCAGCGTAGATCAGCGGTCAAATGCCGAGGCTGCGCAGCCGGTCAGCCAGAGCGTGATCGCGCCCAGGGCCGCTCCTGCGACGTCCATGAAGAGGTCGCCGACGGTGTCGCGGTAGGCGCCGTAGCCGGTGGCGACGGGGTGCGTGAAGGCCGTCCACTCGGTCAGCTCGATGCCGATGCCGAGCATGGCCGCCACGCCCGCCGCGGCCAGGATCGTGACGAGGCGGTCGGTGCCGCGGGTGGCGAGCAACGCGCCTGCGAAGCCGGTCAGGGCGACGGTGCCGACCAGATGCGAGAAGTTGTCGAAGTTGTCGATGCGGCCGTAGAGGCCGAGGCTGTTGCCGGCCGCGTCGAAGGCGAACGGCACCAGCAGGTAGGCGTCGGCGGCCAGCGGGTAGCGGCCGCGACCGCGCGCGGCCCAGATCAGCGGCAGCACGATCAGGCCGACGGGGTAGACGACGCCGCGCAGCCACAGCGCCTGGCCGTGGAAGCCGCCGGCGGCCGGCACCACGAAGCTCGAGGCCAGCAGGCAGGCGACGGTGATCTTGCCGGCAGCCAGCCAGGCCAGGGGATCGAGGCGTGGGGTCGGGTGGCGGTGACTGCGGGGATGGCGATCAGGCTCATGCGCCCACGGTAGGGCCGCGTCGCCGTGGCTGGCGTCAGGGCATCCCCTACGCGTCGCGGCGGCCCCAGACGCGGGCTACGCCGTCGGCGTCAGCCGGTGACGTTGAACGAGAAGATGTGGCGGCTGTTGTCGCTGATGTACATGCGGTGCACGCCCGCCGAGGGGTCGGCGCCGAACTCGACGAAGTTGGCTCCCACCATGCCGGCCTGGAAGAACCCGGCACCGCCGGACTTGCCGTTGACGACGGTCTGGCAGGTGCCGGCGCCGGTGCCGGGCTGCCAGCGCACGACGCGGTCGTTCTTGACGTCGCCGATGTAGTACCAGCCGTCCTCGTAGGTGATGCCCCAAGGCTGGGCCAGGGCCTTGCCGTCACAGCTGGGCTTGATCTGGGTGGCGGTGCCGCCGCCGTTGAAGCTGCCCGGAGCGCCCAGGTTCAGCTGCCACTTGGTGATGACACCGTTTCCGGTGTTGGCGACGTACACGATCGAGGGGTTGGTGGGATCGACCGCGATGCCGCGCGGCGCGGTCATCAGCTTGCCGGTGGTGCCGCAGCCGCCGACCACGTCCTCAAGCGCGCTGGTGCCGCTCGGCACCGACAGCAGCTGGGCCTCGTCGAACACCTGCAGCCGGCAGCCCGCCACGTCGGTCGCATACACACGGCCGCCCTGCACGCGGATGCCCTGCACCCCGCCCGAGAACATGCCGGGCGACTTGCCCTGCGAGCCGAACCGGTGCACGAACCCACCCTGCTGGGTGAACGCCATCACGTCATTGTTGTTGTCGCCGACCCAGATGTAGTGGTGGCCGTCGGCCTCATAGGTGAGTGCACGCGGATAGCCGAAGCCCTCGTTGTTGGGGTTGGACGGCGCGCGGCCGCCCCACTGGCGGATCCAGCCCGGGCAGCTGCCGGCAGACGCGCAGGTCTGGTTGGTGTCGAACTTCTGCACCCGCTGCTCGAACGTGTCGACCACGTAGAGGCCGTCGGCGCCGCCGGTCGCCTCCGAGTCGTTAGGCACCACGGCGATCCCGTTCTGCTGGTTGAACCCGCCTTGCGGCGGCGGCTCGGTGCCGGCCGACCAGCTGAGCGGGGTGGCGCCGGCGCAGGTGTTCTGCGCGGTCGCGTTGGAGGGATTGCAGCTGGGCTTGGCCGTCCAGTCGTTGGGCGAGAACTTGAGCACGCGGTAGCCGGGGTCCTGCACCGGCGTGGTGGACACGCACTGGCTGGCGTAGGCCGGGCAGCCCCAGGTGTCGCCGGTGTAGACGTTCCCGGAACAGGGTCGACCGCCACGAACCGGATCGAGTCGAAGGCCTGGTGGTTGAGCGCGTAGTTGGTGCCGTCGGTGTTCCGCCATTCGTTCACGAACCGCACCACGGTGCTGCCCGGGCCGGTGCCGCTGGCGATGGTGGCCGGGTCGTAGGAGAACTCGTAGACGCGGTTCAATGCGGCTCCGGCCGCGTAGATCAGATGTCGGGTGGGATCGAGTGCGATCCCGCGCACGTCGCGCAGGTCACTGAGGGTGGCGCTCGAGGCGATGATCTTTCGCGTGGTCGAGTTGAACACGAAGATGCGGCGCGAGTTGTACTCGGCCACGTAGATGTTGCCGGCCGCGTCCTCGGCCAGGCCGCGCGGGATCGGCGTGCCCACGCCCGAGCCCGTCCAGTCCAGCTGGCCCTGGAACGCGCCCTGATGGTTGAAGATGTAGACGTTCCGGCAGGCCGGGTCGGACACGTACAGGAAGTGGTTGGAGGCGACCGTGTCGACCATGATGTGGGTGGGCACGTTCATCTGGCCGTTGCCGCAGCCGAAGGCGTAGCTGTGGCCGGGATGGGTGGCGTCGATGCCGGTGACGGTGGACTGCTGCTTTCCGATCGTCTGCAGCCAGGTGCCGGAGTGCGAGAACTCGGCGAAGTTGGAGCTGCCCTGGTCGGCCGCCCAGAACGAGGATCCGCCGCCGACCGGATCGGTCGGGTCTGAGGCGATGTCGTAGGGGGCGCTGGCGATGCCGCCGTTGGCCTTGGGGCCGGTCACGTCGGCGTAGGTGGCCATGTGCGTGCCGGTGGCCGAGAATCGCTGCACGCGGTAGTTCCAGTAGTCGCCGACCAGGATCGTGTTATCGGAGGCGTCCCACTCCATGCCGTAGGCGTAGAGGCCGGCCGGGCCGCTGAAGCCGTAGGACTTCTGGAAGGTGACGGTGGGCGCGGCACCGGCGGCGGAGGCCAGGGTCAGCCCCATCACGGCCACCGCGACGTGCGGCCAGCGGCACGCGCCAGCGGCTGCGGAGCGAGCGGGTCATGGGCCCTCGTTCAGGTTGAGGATCACGATGCGGTCGTTGTAGACGTCGGCCACGTACAGATAGGGATTGCCCGAGGCGTCCACGTGCACGTCAAGGTGCGTGGGGTGGTTGAACGCGCCGTTGGGCGCGGCCACGGTCTGGATCGGGGCGCCGCCGGCGGCGGGGAACTCGACCAGCTTGTTGAAGCTGGTGTCCGACACCCAGATGTTGCCGTTGGTGGGATCGATCGCCACGCCCTGGGGCGAGTGCAGGGTGCCGGCGCCGATGGATACGCCCGTGTACGCCCCTGTCGCAGCGTTCAGCTCGACGATGCGCTTGTTGGCCGAGTCGGCCACGTAGACGATGCCGTTCGCGACCGCGACGTCGTAGGGGCTCTTGAAGCCGATGCCGCCGGCCGTGTTGGTCGACCAGTTGGGCGTTGAGCTGCCTCGAGTCCAGCTCTCGACCTTGTTGGCGAACGTGTCGGCCACGATCAGGCTGCCGTTGCCGCCGCTGGCGTCGACCGCGTAGGGCCAGGTCAGCGCGCCGCCCACGATCACCGAGTTGCCGGTGGAGGTGCCGTTCATGTCGAACTCGAGCAGGCGGTTGTTCTTGGTGTCGGACACCCACAGCGTGCCGGGGTTACCGCCGGTGCCGGGAGAGAAGCTGATGTCGCGCGGCCAGTTGAAGCCGCTGAGGTCGCTGGCGCCCCACCCGCGGGCGCCCCACATCGCGCCGTTCGACCAGGTCTCGCCGTCCGCGCCCGGCCTGAACTGCTGCATGCGCTGGTTGACGCTGTCGGCCACGTACAGGTTGCCGTTGCTGTCGAAGGTCATGCCCGAGGGCTCGTTGAACGACCCCTGCGGGGGCGCCCCGAAGGTGGCCGGGTAGGTCTGGGCCGGCGTCGGGCCGGGCGCGGTGAAGCGATCGATGTGCAGGCCCCACAGATCGGCGCCGTAGACCTGGCCGTTTGCGACCGCGACCCGGCGCAGCTGCTGGAAGTCGCCGGTCGGGGAGCCGGCACCGAAGGTGGCGATCAGCGTGCTGCCGGTGCTGTTGAACTCCTGGATGCGCTCGTTGTCGGAGTCGGCTACGAACACATGGCCGCTGCCGTCGATGGCCACGCCGTACGGGCGTTTGAACTGGAGCGCGCCGTTGCCGGACGTGCCCCATGTCCTGGTCATGGCGGTGGGACAGGTGTTTCCGACCACCGGCCCGAACTCGTCCATGCGGTCCTGCTGGTAGGCGGCCACGTAGACGTTGCCGGCGGCGTCGGTGGCGGCGTCACGCGGAAGCGCCTGCTTGCGGGTCGACCCTGAGCCCGTAGACGGCACGGGGATCGTGCACTTGAGCGTGCCCGTGGTCGAGTAGACGGCGATCTTGTTGGACGTGTCCTCGCTGACAAGGATGATGTTGTTGCCGGCCGAGTCCTTGCCGGCGGTGATGCCGAGCGTGGATGGAAGGCCGGTCCAGGGCGACCCGATCGTGCTGCCGGTGGACGCGTCCAGCACCTGGATGCGGTTGTTGCCGGTGTCGTCGACGTAGAGGTCGCCGTTCAGGTAGGTGAGGTCGCGCGGGTTGGCGAAGTTGCCGGCGGTGCGGTTGCCGCGAATGCCCTTGCGCCAGAGCTGGGTGCCCGCCTGGTTGTAGGCAGCGACCTGGTCGTTACCCGTGTCGGCCACGTAGATGGTGCCGTCAGGGCCGACGTCGAGGCCGGACGGGTACAGTGGCGTGGCCGATGGTGCCGCCGCCGAGCTGGCCGGCGAACGTCGGCACAGAGATGCCCGGGTAGGTGACGCTGCCGGTGAAGTCGGAGCTGCCCGACTTGGCCTTGACCCGGATCTTGTAGGTGCCCGTGACGGTGGCGTTGTAGGTGACCGTCTTCGGGTTCGCGTTGGTCGAGTTCAGTGCCACCTGGGTGCCGGACGGGTTGACGATGGCGACCGTCAGCACAGCCGAGGGGGTCGACCAAGAGAGGGTGGCGCTGATCGTGCCGCTGTCGGAGACGGGGATGCTCTTGTTATAGAGCGCGCCGCCGGCGGAGACGCTGCCGGAGAAGCCGGAGGTCGCTCCCAGGGCGCTCGTCACCCACAGGCTGGCCGCGAGCACGGCAAAGCCGACCACGACCACGCGCCTGCCCACAAACGGCATTCGATCTCGCATCTGCCCCCACCCTTTACTCTGGAACCTATCGACCACTCTACCCCCGTTTTCGCCGAACTGTCGAATCTGACCCCAATCGCCTGGACGTCCTACGGTGCCGCGCGGCGTGTGGATGTCGGACAGGGGCCCTAACTACCGAATTGTTGCGGCCAGGTCGCGGCAGGCCTGTTCGCAGCGACGGCAGACCTCGGCGCAGAGGCGGCAGTGCTCGTGGTGGGCCGCGTGCTTCTCGCACTCGTCGCCGCAGGCTCGGCAAGCCACCGCGCAGGCCTCGATCACCGCGCGGACGACGCCGAGATCGGGCTCGGTCTGCCGGATCACGATTCTTCGGGTGGCATCGCAGGTATCGGCGCAGTCGAGGCAGAGGCGAGCGCAGCGGACCATCTCGAGCTACGTCTGGCTCGCCGAGGTCGGCGTCTGCGCAGCTCGTGCACGCACTTCCGCAGTCGGCGCACTCGTCGATACAGCGCAGAAGCAGGTCGCGGTCGAGGGTGATGGAGCGCGGGTGCGACTCGAGCATTTCGTGGACCGTCACGTGACTCTCCTTTCGGTTCGATCCGGGCGGAGTCAACAACGGGACGTTGACCTCCGCGAATGGGCCGTGTAGGGATCGAACCTACGACCTTGGGATTAAGAGTCCCCTGCTCTACCAGCTGAGCTAACGGCCCCGGCGGCGCAGTCTACCAACGGCCCATCGCCCGGCTTCTCACATGCGGCCGGCCTCGATGATGCGCTGCAGGAACTGCTGCGTGCGCTCCTCGCGGGGTGAGCTGAAGATCTGCTCGGGCGGCCCCTGTTCCAGCAGCACGCCCTCGTCCAGGAAGCACACCCGGCGCGCGATGTCGCGCGCGAAGCCCATCTCGTGGGTCGCGATCAGCATCGTCATCCCGCCCTCCGCCAGCTCCCGGATCACGTTCAGCACCTCCGCCACCAGCTCCGGGTCGAGCGCGCTTGTGACCTCGTCCAGCAGCATCAGCTGCGGGTGCGTCGCCAGCGCCCGCACGATCGCCACCCGCTGCTGCTGCCCGCCCGACAGCCGGTCGGGGTACTCGTCGCGCTTGTCCGCAAGCCCGAAGCGGTCGAGCAGCTCCACCGCCTCCGCCTCCGCCTGCGACCGCGACAGCCCCATCACCTTGCGCGGCGCCAGCGTCACGTTGCCCATCACCGACATGTGCGGGAACAGGTTGAACGCCTGGAACACGATCCCGATCCCGCGCCGCACCTGGTTCACGTCCACGTTCGGCGCGGTTATCTCCTGGCCGGCGACCTCGATGCTGCCGCTGTTGATCCGCTCCAGCAGGTTGATGCAGCGAAGCAGCGTCGACTTCCCCGATCCGGAGGCGCCGATCAGGCAGATCACCTCGTGCTCGTCCACCGACAGATCGATGCCCTTCAGCACCTCCAGCTTGCCGAACGACTTGTGCACGTCCCTGCAGACCAGCGCCGGGGTTGCGGTGCTCACACCCGCCCGCCCGCCATCTGCCGCTTGCGGTCGCGCGCGATCAGCCAGTCGGTCAGCCGCGCCTGCGGCACCGTGATCAGCACGAAGAAGAAGGCCGCCACCACGTAGGGCGTGTAGTTGAACTCGCTGGCTGGCACCCAGTGTCGCCCGCTGCAGCGCCTCGACCGGGCCCAGCACCGAGATCAGCGCCGTGTCCTTCTGCAGCCCGATGAAGTCGTTCAGGAGCGGCGGGATCACGCGCCGCACCGCCTGGGGCAGGATCACCGTCTGCATCGTCTGCCCGCGGGTCAGCCCCAGCGATCTGGCCGCCGCCTCCTGGCTCGGATGCACCGACTCGATGCCGGCCCGGTACACCTCCGACACGTACGCCGTGTAGATCACCACCAGCGCGGCCGCGCCCAGGTAGACCGGGTTGATGGTGACGTGGGAGAGATGCAGGGTCGGGATCCCGAATCCGAACAGGTAGCACCAGCAGGATCGTGGGGATGCCGCGGAACAGATCGGTGTAGCCGATCGCCAGCACCCGGATCGGGAAGAACACCGGCTCCCGGCAGGCTGCGCAGCACCGCCAGCACCATCGCCAGGATCAGGATCAGCACCTCGGCCACCAGGAAGATCTTGATGTTCAGCACGAACGCGTGGCCGATCGTGGCGAAGTAGGCCCGGAACTCGGCCGGGTCGAAGAAGGTGTGCTTGACCTTCGGCCACCCCGACGAGTTGACGATGATCAGCGCCAGCCCGGCGAACACCACCACCGTGCTGCCCAGCGCCACCCACACGTTGCCGGCCGACGCCGGCAGCATCTGACCTCCGCGCCGGGCTCCGTTGCTGCCCCGCAGCATCTCGCTACTGCAGGACCGGGGCGCTGACCTTGTCGGACAGCCAGGTCTGCTGCAGCTTGGCGAGCGTCCCGTCGGCCGTGAGCGCGCCCATGGCCTTGTCGACGCACGTCTTCAGCGGGCTGTCCTTCGTCATCACCAGGCCCCACTGGTCGCCGCCCGGCGACGTCGGGAACTGCCCGACCACCGTGCTCTTGGGGATCTGCACCGCCGTCATGTAGAAGGCGGTGGGCAGATCGACCACGATGCCGTCGATCTGGCCGGCCTGCAGCGCATGGATCGCGTCGTTGGTGGTGTTGAACGCCGACGGCTGCTGGCTCGGCTGGATCGTGCCGGTGATGAAGTCGTAGCTGGTGGTGCCCACCTGCGTGCCCAGCTTGTACTGCTTGAGGTCGGCCAGCGTCGTGGCCTTGGTGATCGGGGTCGCTCTTCAGCGCCACCACCGCCTGGTTGGCGCGGTAGTAGGGCAGGCTGAAGTCGACGTTCTCGGCCCGCTTGGGCCGGATCGAGACCTGCGCCAGGTAGAAGTCGAAGTTCTTCGGCCCGGGCGCGAAGCTCTGGTCGAAGTGCGTGACGGCCCATGTCACCTGGTCCTTGGTGAAGCCCATCTTCTCGGCAACCGCGTAGGCGACCGCGGCCTCGAAGCCCTTGCCGGTGTACGGGTCGTTGTTGTACTTGCCCGACCACGCATGTCCGGGCCCGCCCGTGAAGTACGGCGAGTAGGCCGGGTTGTCGGTGCCGATCGTGAGCTTCCCGGAGGTCAGCGTCTGCAGGCTGGCCGGCGAGCAGTCGGCCGCTCCGCCGGAGCTGGCCGGCGGCGCCGAGCTGGACGACGAGCTGGAGCTGCCGCAGCCGGATGCGGCCACTGCGAGGGCGACGAAGGCGACTGCCAGGAGCTTCTTGATCATCTCGGGGACCTCTCGAAAAACGTGGCCGTGGAAGCGCCGCAGCCTACCATGGAACGGGTGCCCGGCCCGTGGTTGACCGGACACCCGCACCATGCCTACCTCACCCGACGGGCCACTGCGCGAACGTCGTCAGTGGCATCGTCCATGTCGCCTGGTATCGACGGCGACAGCGGCGACGTGCCCAGCGTCACCGTGCCGATCGGCGGCGGGGCGTGGAACACCTGATCCTCGCCCCACGTTCCCGAGAACGCGACCGCCGGGTCGGACTCGTCCACCCGGCGGATCGCCGTGGGCGTGGCACCCGCGACCGACTCCGGGCCGTACGACTGCCCCTGCTCCGGCCCGGTCAACCGGTGCCGGAAGGCCGTTCGCCGCCAGGATCTGCAGCGCCGCCGGAGGGATGCACTGCGTTGCCACCGGATGCGATCCGGCGTCGAACAGGTTCGCGTGCGAGCCGATCGCGATGTGATCGACCGGGTGCGTACCGATCCGGTCGACGTCGCTCCAGGCCCGCCGCTCGCCCGTGCAGTGCTGGCTGTACGCCGCGTACAGCGGCTGCTGCGTGCGGCGGTCGAGCACCACGCTGGCGACCTCCCAGTCGCCCTCGTGCGCCTGCCAGAACAGGTCGTCCGGCGGGTAGTCGTACGAGTACAGGTCGTCGTAGTAGAAGTACCAGTACTGCACGACGATCTTGTGCGGCGTGCGGTCGACGCGACCGTACACCACGCTGCGCGGATCACCTGCCTGCTCCGCGTTGCTATAGCAGGCAACGCCGGCGATGCCGTCGGCCGGTGAGCAGGCCGCCTGGTTCAGGCGGTAGCAGCTGTCCGCCAGGCCGGCATCGATGCAGCTCTGTGCCGGCTGCGTTGGCAGCGTCGCCAACGTCGGGTTCGCCTGTGCCACGCTCCACACGCCCGGTGCCGTCTGGATCTCCAGCACCGAGTCGTTCACGAACCCGTTCACCTCCGTCGGAGCGAACTGCTCCAACGGATCGAGCACCGTCACCGGCTGGTAGCGGTGCAAGAGCTGCCGGGGCGTCGCCGCCTCGGCCGTCCCCGCCCACACCACGAGGTAGGCGACCGCACAGGCGGCGACCAGCGCCGTCCGCACCCATCTCTGGCTCATCTCAGACCTCCTCCATGTCGTGACGGCCGGCGGCCGCCGCAACGATCATGTGCCGCCGCACCCTGGGCCGGCGTCGGGGAGATCCCTACGTTGCGGTCACCGGTGGTTGCAGTCCGCCCCGTGCGGGGGCGGCACGTCCAGGGCCGGGCTGCGGTCGAAGAACCCGACCGGCCGCAGGTGGAATCCGCAGTAGGCCACGGGCATCACCGGCCAGTCCTCGAGCCGCGGGATGTGGTGTGCGCCGAACGAGTACCACAGCACCACGTCCTCGTTCTCGAGCGGGCGGTCGGCCGCCGTCCAGCGCGGCAGCCCGTCGCCGCCCTCGTGCTGGTTCGGGTACTCGCCGGCCGGAAACCGCTCGTCACGGCGGTAGGGCGTCACCCACAGGTGGTGGTCGAGGAAGCCGGCCCGCCGCCGGAACTGCGAGCCGGGCAGCGCCATCGGCGCCACGTTCTCGCCCGGCACCAGCTCGTAGGCGACGGCCTCGCCCATGCGGTTGGTGCGGGCCGGGTTCTCGACCCGCCAGCGCCGGGCCTGCAGCGGCGCCACGTCGCGCTGCGCCTGCGACTCGCGCCGGAACGTGCGGCGGTGTGTGGTGAAGGCCGTCCCCTCCGGGTTGTCCGGGCCGGCCGGCTCGGGCGCGGAATCGACCTCGAACGCCACGTTGCGCTCGCCGTCCACGTCCATGTCCAGCCGGGCGGTGAAGAAGTGCTGGTGGTAGCCGGCCGCCACCCCCGGCGCGATCTCGGTTGCGTGGTGCTGCGGCTCGCCGGCCGGCACCCCGGCCGTCAGCACGATCCCGGTCAGCTTGCCCTCGAACTGGATGCCGCCGTCCTGGTAGAGGTACCAGAAGAAGCCGTACTCGTAGTTGCCGACGGTGGTGATGCACGAGATCACCAGACGCCGCGATCGCGCCACGTGGGTGTGGCCGGTGTTGTCGTCGTGGTGCTTCCAGAGGATCCCGTAGTCCTCCTCGTGGATGCAGATCGCGTTTGGCAGCACGTCCACCTCGCCGCGGCTGTTGACGCAGGCGGCGTCCAGGTAGGTGATGTCGCCGACGCAGTCGCAGCCCAGCTCGAGCGCGTTCACCAGCGGGCCGACGCCGTACTCGCCGATGTCGAACACGTTCTTGAAGTGCACGGTCGGGTTGGGATCGCCGTAGGGGATGACCAGCTCCGCGATCGACGCGCGGTGGCAGATCGGCCGCAGCTCGCCGTCCTGCTCGTAGCCGATCTCGTGCAGCACGAGGCTCTCGCGGTGCGAGAAGCCGACCCGCAGCCGCCACCTCTGCCAGCGCAGCTCGCGGCCGTGCAGCGTGAAGCTGGGGCCCTCGGGCTGCGTGATCTCGATCGGGCGCTGGTCGTCGCGGAAGCCGTCGCCGCCGCCCTCGCGGTAGTCCCAGTCGCCGTCGGGCACGGGCAGCGTCCCGTGGTCGTCGATCCGCAGCACCCGCATCTCGGTCAGATCGACCAGCGCCACCAGCCCGCCCAGCGGCCGGCCGTAGGGGTTGACGTCGTCGAGCGAGGAGCGCAGCCACGACAGACAGCGCGTCATCCGCCGCGGCCCCTGCTCGAAGCTGCCCACCGTCCACGGCTCGATGTGCACCAGCTCGACCCGGTCGCCCTCGATCCCGCGCCGGGCCAGCGCCTCCCGGTAGCCGGCATCTCGCCGGCAGGCTGCAGCAGCCTCGACGTACTCGTCCATGCTGACCGCCGGCTGCATGCCGTCGAGCGAGCGGGTGCCGGTGATCGTGTCGTCCGTCGAGGGCGACGGTGCACTCCCTGGCCTCGCCGCCGATGTCGAGCACCACCGCCAGCGCCTCGCGCTCCGGCAACGCGCCGCCCTCGCGCCAGCCGCGCAGCGCGGCCTTGTCCGGCTCGAGCAGGTCGACGCTGATCACCCGCGACCCCAGCTCGGCCAGGCCGGCGCGGCGAAGCGCCACCACCGACCGCTCCAGCTCGTCGGGGCTGAGCGGGTCGAGCGGATGCGTGCTGGTGGCTGTGTGGTCGATCGGCGTCACTCCAGGGGCTGCGGCATGCCGGGCACGCCGGCCGGCGTGATCGAGTCGCGGCAGTGCTGTTTGAAGGCGTTCACGGTGCGAGTCTCGCGGATCCCCCGCATCGCTGCCACGCCAAGGCGCATCGGGCGCGGGTCGCCGCGAAGCGGCACCGCCACCACCGGGCTGCCGTCCAGGGCCGTGCCGGTGCGCGGCAGCGCGTTCACGATCGCGTAGCCGAAGCCGTTTGCCACCAGCGTGCGGATCGTCTCGGGGTGCTCCGATCGCATCGCCACGTTCGGCTCCAGGCCCGCGTCACCGAACAGCTGCATGAAGTACTCGCGGCTGAGTGGCAGGTCGAGCAGGATGTGCGGCTCGCGCGCGAGCTCCGACAGGGCGATGCTCTTGCGCAGCGCCAGCCGGTGGCCGGCGGCCAGCAGCGCGTGGGGCGGCAGCTGCGCCATCGGCTCGAAGTCGACATCCGCCGGCAGCTGCAGGTCGTACGTCAGCGCGACGCTCGAGAGCCCCGTGCGCAGGCGCTCCAGCAGGCCGTCCTGGTGCGACTCGACCAGCTCCACCTGCACGCGCGGATTCGCCGACTGGAACCCGCGCACCAGGCTGGGCGCGACCAGCGGCGCCAGCGTCACCAGGCAGCCCAGGTCGAGCGTCCCGCCCACCTCGTCGCTGAGCGCGGTCGCGAACCGCTCGACGTCGGACGCGTGGCGCATCAGCGCCTTGGCCTCGCCCAGGAAGCGGCGTCCCTCGGGCGTCAGCGACAGGCCCTGGGCGTGGTGGCGGACGAACAGCTGCACGCCCAGCGACGCCTCCAGCTTGGCGATCGCGGCCGAGACCGTCGGCTGCGAGCTGTGCGAGCCCTGGGCTGCCCGGGTGACGCTGCCCGTCTCGCCGGCCGCCACGAAGTACTCGAGCTGGCGGAACGAGAACCTCATCGGCCGGGGTCCCCCGGCACCCCGTAGCTCGGTGCCGTGCCGGGATCCAGCGCCCGCGTCACGTAGGCGTCGGCCTGCGGCTTCCACACAAGCCAGAGGCCGTGCAGCCGGTCGATCGGGAGATCGTCCCAGTCCACCCGCAGGTCGGTCACCGGCCAGGCCTGGGCGTCGCAGATCAGCATGCCGGCCGACCGCACCGGGCCTTCCTCGCCGCCCGCCCGCAGGCCGGCTGCGAGGCCGGCCATCAGCCGGTCGCCGATGTGCGCCGCGGGGTCGGCGGCGAACGCCGCCAGCATGGCCGTCGGCACCTCGTCGGCTGCCAGCAGGTTGCCCGCCGCCACGGCGCCCGCATCCTGGGCCGTCGCGTGGCGGCCCAGCGTGTGCTCTCCCGAGTAGGCGCCGGTGACGCCGTTTCTGTCGACCGCCGTCAGCTGGCGGTAGCTCGCGTGCGGGGCGGTCGCGGACACCCGCGCCACCGCCTGGTCGGCCGGCGCGCCCGCCTCGATCAGGTCGAGCAGCTCGATGCCCAGCCGCGGGTCGGTGATGTTCTGCGAGGCGGCCGCGCCGACGCCCGCACGGGCATGTGCGCAGCGTGCGGCGACGGCCGGGCTGGACGAGGACACGGCGATGCCGACCATGCCCGTGCGCTCGCAGCGCCCGGCCAGCGAGAAGGTCACTCCGTAGCTCCGGAGACGACGGCCGTGGCGTCGATCTCGACCACCCACTCGGGGCGGGCCAGGGCGGTCACCACGAGGCCGGTCGAGACCGGGAAGACGCCCTTCAGCCAGCGTCCCATCACGCGGTAGACGGGCTCGCGGTAGCGCACGTCGGTCAGGTAGACGACGATCTTGACGATGTCCGAGAGCTCGCCGCCCGCCTCGTCCAGCAGCATCGCGATGTTGGCCATCGCCCGCTCGGCCTGGGCCTCGACGTCGCCGATCCCGACCGATTCGCGCGTGTCCAGGTCCTGGCCGATCTGGCCGCGCAGGTAGATGGTGTCGCCGGCGCGGACGGCCTGGCAGAGGTCGTTGTCGAGGTTCTGCTCGGGGTAGGTGTCACGCGTGTTGAACGGCCGTATCCGTGTGTGCTTCATGCCGCGCCCACCTCCTCGGCGAGCACCCGCTCGGACAGCCCGGCCGAGCGCTGCACGAACTCGAGCGGCCCGTCGAAGTCGAACGCCCGGTAGACCGAGGCCAGGTGGGCGAACGGCGGTGACTGGGCGAACAGCTGGAAGGTCAGCCGGTGTCCGGCGTAGTCGGAGTTCAGCAGGTCGCGGGCGAAGGCCAGCAGCCGGCGGCGGTCCTCCGCCTGCCAGCGCTCGTTGATGGAGTAGAACTTCTCCATCCAGGGCCCGGTGTCGGGGCTGCGGAAGGTGGCCGCGTCCGGCGTCACACAGATCTGGCCACCCACCAGCTCGCGGGCGATGTGCATCATGGCCGGCAGCTGCGTGCAGGCGTAGACGCGGCCGGCCATCAGCAGCGACTGGTTGGGCATCAGCAGGCCGCCCGGCGACGGCTGCGCGGAGGCGATGGCGGCGGTCAGGTGGGCGTTGATGCCCTCCCGGTAGCAGGCCAGCACGGCCAGCTTCTCCTGCACGGCCTGCTGCCGCTCGAGGCCGGTCTGGCGCACGTTGAACAGGGCGGCGCCGATCAGCATGTCTGCGACCCGTTGGATCCGCTGCACGAACGGGAAGGCGCTGTAGCGGTGCAGGGTCGCCCGGATGAAGGCGGCGGCGCGCGTGTGGCGGTAGAACAGCACGTTCTCCCAGGGGATCTCGACGTCGTCGAAGATGACCAGCGTGTCCACCTCGTCGAAGCGGTTGGACAGCGGGTAGTCCTCGGCCGGCGCGCGGCCGGCGAACCCGGTGCGGCAGATGTGCTTGACGCCCGGCGCGCCCATGTCGCAGATGAAGCCGAGCGCGTAGTCGGACAGCTCGCTGTCGCCCCAGTTGGCGATTGTCGGCTTGACGAAGGCCTGGTTGGCGTAGGCCGCAGCGGTCTCGTACTTGGCTCCGCGAACGACGATGCCGTTGTCGGTCTCGCGGACGAGGTGCAGCAGCATGTCGGGGTCCTGGTCCTGCGGGCGCTTGGAGCGATCGCCCTTGGGATCGGTGTTGGCGGAGACGTGGAAGGGATCGCCGTGCAGCACCTGGTGGATGTGTCGCTCGATGTTGGCGGAGAACTGCGGGTCGACCTCGTTCAGCACGTCCTGGCCGTCGTACAGCGACCACATCTCGCCCACCGTCTCGTCGCCGACGCGGATCACGACGCCACCCAGGTCGTCCATCACGGCGTCCACCGCACGGCGCTTCTGCTCCCAGTCCTCGCGGGTGTGCGGCAGCTTCAGTCCGATCGCGTGGCGCTCGCCGCTGTCGGCGTCCTGGTAGCTCATCAGGTCGCTCGTGGCCGGGTCGTGGGCCATGTCGTAGATGCGGGCACGGGCGTCGACCAGCGGCCTGAAGGCCGGATGGGCCGTCACGTCGGTGATCCGCTCGCCGTTCATCCAGACCTCGCGGCCGTCCCGGATCGATGCTCGGTACTCGTCTCCGCTGCGGATCATCAGGCGCCTCCTCGTTTGCTTGGGTGAGTATGCGGAATCGCGGTGCATTTGGAAAGAAGATTCTTACGCTTCTCTGCAGAGTCTCCCACTATGCAGCCGCGATGGTGGCGGTAACGCGGTATCACCCCGGCGGGGGAGGGCGATTCACGCATTTGCGCCGACGATGAGACAAGGCCCGGCGCCCGCGCCGGATCGGTCCCTTGCAGCCCGCACCCCAGGAGCCTCCGGTCAAATGAAGCGTCACGCTCGCACCCTTCCTCTGTTCATCACCATGGTCGCGATGCTGGCCTTCGCCGCGCCCGGCTATGGGTCGCTTGGAACGCCGGTCGGCACCAACACGACCGTCGGCGTCCCGGATCCGGCCTTCCAGTGGACGCCCGTAGCCGGGGCCGACCACTACCTCTTCGAGCTCGACTCGGGCAGCACGATCGGCACCCCGCTGGTCTCGCTCTCCACCAAGAACACGGAGGCGACGCTGACCACGACGGTCCCGGACGGCCCCTACACCTGGCGCGTGCGCGCCGTTGACGCGAGCAGCAACAACGGCCCCTGGTCGAGTCCGGTCAACTGGACGAAGACCGGCACCGGCCCGTCGCTGATCAGCCCGGCCGATGGGGGCACGGTGACGTACCCGACCCCGGTGGTGCTGAAGTGGGCGCCTGTTGACGGCGCCACCCAGTACACCGTGTCGCTCTCGAACTCGTCGAACATGTCGAACCCCACCTCGACCGACACCGAGGGAACGAACTTTGCGCCGGCCGCCTGGCTGGCACCGGGCGTGCACTACTGGACGGTCACCGCCAAGGATGCGCGTGGCAACCCGGTCGGCACGTCGCCGGCCGGCGGCATCGGATCCGCCTTCACGTGGGTCTGGCCCTCGACGGTCTCGGGGCTCGGTGTTACGAGCAGCATCGATTCGTCGGCAGGCGCCACCGCGCAGTGGACCATGTACGACCCGCAGTTCAGCTGGAACCCTGTGTCCGGCGCGGTCAAGTACCAGGTCGAGGTGAACACCGACGACATCACCTGGTCGGCCGCCTCCAAGGTCTGCTGCAACGACACGATCTCGACCACGCTGACGCCGAAGACGCTGCTGCCGAATGCCACGTATGCGTGGCGCGTGCGCGCCGTCGACGCATCCGGCTCGGTCGGCAACTGGACGGTCGGTTCCGACTTCACCCAGTCCTACGACAGCTTCGTCACCGCCCCGCCGGCAACGCCCAGCGTCGCCGACCTGCGGATGGTCGACAACCAGTCCGATCCCGGCACCGATGTCGACGGCGGCACCGCCGGATACCAGACGCAGGTGCCGATCGTGAAGTGGGATGCCGTGCCGGGCGCATCGGCCTACGACGTGCTGATGGTGCAGTACGTCGCCGGGCAGTGCCAGTGGACGACCTCCGGCGTTCCGCGCTGGCAGGTGCGCACCGCGGCCACCGCCTTCACGCCGGCCGGAAACGGTTGGAACGGCCTCAATCCGTGGCCGAACAACGGCACCTCGGTCACGACCGACACATACGGCTTGACGCCGGGCATGAGCTACTGCGTGCGCGTCACCCCGTTCCGTGACACCGCCAGCACCGGCGGCTTCGGCACCGTCGACGTCTCCGGCGATCCCACGTTCCTCGATCCCAACGACGACGGCACGGCGCCGGCATTCCAGTTCACCAGCCTGCCGACCGGAAACCCGTGCACCGCCCCCTGCACCAGCCGGCTACCTGGGTGCTGCCGACTACAACGGCCCGATCACCGGCAGCACCACCGGGCCGGTGCCGCTGTTCACCTGGAACCCGTTGCCGGCGCCAACAGCTACTTCGTGATCGTGGCGCGCGACGCAGGCGTTCAACACGATCGTCGATTACGGGTTCACGGACATTCCGGCGTACGCGCCGCGTTCGGGCGGCTCGGCTCGCACGTACCAGAACCAGAGCACGCACTACTGGTGGGTGGTGCTGCCCGCGACCGGCTTCGATGGATCCGGCGCGGCCACCACGCCCAACAGCGGACACCCGCAGTCGTTCGACCGCCCGCAGGTCGGCCCGACCCTGGTGTCGCCGGCTGACAGCACGACCGTCAGCGGAACGCCCACCTTCACGTGGGATCCGATCGACGGCGCCCGCCAGTACGAACTGATGGTCTCGACCGACCCCAACTTCGGATCGAGCGGGACGATCGAGGACATCACCACCTCGGACACGTCGTACACGAGCTTGGACAAGGCGTACCCGTCCGACGACCTCTACTGGCAGGTGCGCGCCATCGACTACAACGGCCGGGCGCAGCCCTGGTCGGTGTCGCGGGTCTACCACCAGACGTGGCCGACGCCCGACCTGACCGGCATGAGCAACCCGACCGCGTCCGACGTCGTGCCCACGTTCAGCTGGAATCCTGTCATCGGCGCCACCTCATACACGGTGCAGATCGACCAGCCCAGCAACGGCACGACCACGACCACGCTGACCAGCACCACGATGTCTCCGACCACGGCTTATGGCCTGGGCGACTTCAAGTGGCGGGTGCAGGCCAACTTCGGCTTGGCGTCGGCGGAAGCACCGGCGGGCCGATGACTGGCAACCAGATCTTCACGCGTTCGATCCATGCACCGACCGGACTGGGCACTGATCGCGCCGTCCGGCATCGCCAAGACGCCCGTGCTGTTCTCGTGGGACTGGAAGGCGGGCGCCAAGAGCTACAACATCCAGGTCTCGCGCGACCCCAGCTTCTCGAGCTCGATCGACTCGGGTACCACCGACACGACCAGCTGGGCTCCGCTGCTGCAGGCGCAGGACTACTCCAACGGCGGCCAGCTCTACTGGCGCGTGCAGGCCGCTGACTCACATGGCCAGGGTGGCACGTGGTCGGCGGCCCAGTCGCTGGTGTTCGCCACGCACCTCGCGGCCACGTCGAACATGTCCGCCATGCCGAAGAAGACGACCGCGACGATCAAGGTCACCGTCAAGGATGCGCTCGGCCATCTGGTCCCGGGCGCGAAGATCGTGGTCTCCGGTGCCGGAGTGACGAAGGTGACGAAGACCAGTGCCTCGAACGGTACGGCCTCCTTCAAGGTGCACCCCACCAAGGCGGGCAACATCACGTTCGCGGTCTCGAAGGCCGGGTGCGTGGGCGTCAAGATCAAGACCGTCGTCTTCTAGCGACATGCGGGAGGGGCAGGCCGGCGCCCGCCCCTCCCGCAGGCTTACTCCCCCGTGGCCGGCGCTGGCGACGTCCGCCTGCGCACGGCCGGCAGCAGCCAGCGGCCGGCCAGCAGCGCGACCAGCGCCAGCAGCGCGATCGGGATCACCACGCCTGCGCCCACGATCACGGCGGTGACCACGTCGGTGGCACGCTGCCAGCTGCGGCGAAGCGCGCTTCCGATCGCCGTCGCCTGTCCTGGTGGTGGTGCGCGACGGCCGGCTGGGCCAGGAGCATGGTGATGGTCGACATGTCCGCCTGGTCGTGCAGGTAGCGCAGCCGGCCGTCGAGCTCCTCGATCTGGCCCTGGATGTCGAACAGCTCGTTCTGGATCTTGATCGTGTCGCTGACCGTGACGGCCTGGTTCATGAGCCGTATCAGCGCCCGTGACTGCGCGCGTAGGTTGCGCGCACGCGCCGACAGGTCGACCAGCTGCTGGCCGACGTCCTCGCCGCTCTGCTGCTCCGACCGCACGGTGCCGATGCCGGGGCCGCCGAGGTCGGTCATGGCCTGGTCGAACCGGTTGGCGGGGACGCGCAGGACGATCGTGGATGGTCTCGTGCTTGCCGGACGAGATGTTGCTCGAGCTGATGAACCCGCCGTAGCGGGCGACGATCAGGTTGGCCCGGTCGACCGCCTTGCCCAGGTCGCCGTGGCCCAGCCGGATCGACAGCCGGCCGGTCTTGATGACGGTCGACGGCATCTGCGGCAGCCCGTCGTGCGAACGCAGTGACGCGTTCTGGGGAGCCTTTCCCGGCCCCGCGAGAGCATCCGCCTGTCCCGAGACGTCTCCGAACGCCGCGCCGCCGCCCCCCGCGCCATGCTTCTCTACCGCCGGAGCAAGCGCCCTCGCCCCGTTGCTCGAACCGCTGCTGGAACCGCTGCACCCGGCCACGCCCGACGCCGCCACCAGGATTGCCAGTGATCGCTGCCACCGTGCTGAATCGCATCGTGTCTCCTCCGATCGTCGGCAATCAGACCGGCGACCGGAGCGAATGGTTCCCCTATACCGCCACCGGCAGCACGCCCGCCACGCACTCCTCGACGGCCGCGCGGTCCGGCCCGCAGACGAACACGACCTCGGTGTTGCGCAGGTGCGAGACGCGCCCGACCCGCTCGCCGGAGGGGTTGTGGATGCCGATGCGCGCGCCCACGTAGCGGGGCGCGTCGATCGCGACGGTGGCCACGTGGCGCCGTTGCTCCAGCAGCGCCTGCACGTCGGCCGGCGCGTGGAAGCCCTCGTTTGAGAACGACACCACCAGCCAGGGTGTCGTCAGGCTGGACACCAGGTCGGTGAGCGCGTCCCAGGCCAGCGTCTTCGAGTTGTAGGGGCTGCGACGCTCGCGCACGTCGAGCCGCTTGCAGGCCACGCCGTAGTGGCCGGGTGCGTCGTTGCGGACGATCGTCTCCCACACGTGGTAGTTACCGGCGTAGCTGTGCTGGTTGTAGGGCGGGTCGAGGTATGCCAGGTCGACGTCGCGCAGCTCGGCCGCCAGCCGGTTGGCGTCGCCCATCCGCGGCGTCCCGGCCGGGCCCGGCACGGCGGTCGGCTCGCGCAGCTGCAGCGGGTTGGAGGCCCGCGGGGCCCAGTGCTTGAGGTAGGCCATCTGCACGCCGACGGTGCTGTCGACGCGGTCGGCCGCCTCCAGCAGGCTGGTCAGGAGCAGTCCCCGCTCGACCGCGTCCAGTGGCAGCCGGTCGATCTCGGCCCGGATCGCGTCGATGCGCATGCCGTTCTCGGGCATGAAGTAGCGGGCGCGCTCGCAGAACGTCTCGGTCACGTAGCCGCGCTCGCCCGGCAACGCGTTCAGGTGGTCGAGCAGCGTGCTCAGGCGGGCACGGTCGACCGAGCCGTCCGCCTCGATGTAGGCGCGCCCGAGCGCCTGGGAGTAGGCGGCGGTGTCGTTCGAGAGCACCCGGATGCCCGCCGCGCGGAGGGCCTGGCCGACGCGCGTGGTGCCGGCGAACAGATCGGCCGCGGAGGCGACGCCGGCCCTGCGGGCGATCTCGGCCAGCGACGGTGCCAGCAGCCGCTTCGAGCCGAGGTACTTGATCACGGCCGCCACTCTACGCGGCGGTGCGGCCGACCATCGACCATCTAGTCCTGCAGGTAGGTGAGCACGGCAAGGACGCGGCGGTGGTCTTCGGATGCCTGGGGCAGTCCCAGCTTCTGGAAGATGCTGGTGACGTGCTTTTCGACGGCGCGTTCGGTCACCACCATCCGCTCGGCGATGCCCGTGTTCGAGCGGCCCTCGGCCATCAGCTCCAGCACCTCGCGCTCGCGTGGCGTCAGCTCGGCCAGCGGATCGTCACGGCGGTGCCGACCCACCAGCTGGCTGACCACCGCCGGATCCAGCGCGCTGCCGCCCTGTCCCACCCGCCGCACCGCGGAGGCGAACTCGTCGATATCCGACACGCGGTCCTTCAGCAGGTAGCCGACACCCTCGCTGGACTCCGCCAGCAGCTCCATCGCGTACCCGGCCTCCACGTACTGGCTCAACACCAGCACCCCCACCTGCGGATACCGCACCCGGATCTGCTTGGCCGCACGCAGCCCCTCATCGGTATGCGTCGGCGGCATCCGGATATCCACGATCGCCACATCCGGCTTGGAGAACCCCACCCGCCGCACCAGATCCTCCGCATTGTCCACCTGCCCAACCACCTCAAACCCCGCGTCCACCAGCAACCGCGCAACACCCTCCCGCAGCAGCACCGAGTCGTCCGCCAGCACTACTCGCACGGGATCACCGCCGACACGCAGGTGCCGGAGCCGTTGCTCTGCACGGCCAGCGTTCCGTCCAGCGCCTCGACCCGGTCGGCCAGCCCGCGCAGGCCGGTGCCGCCCAGGGGATCGGCGCCGCCGACCCCGTCGTCGGAGACCTCGATCGTTGCCTGCCCGTTGGCGCGCATGACGCGGACCGTAGCGTGTTTGGCGTTGGCGTACTTGGCAACGTTGGTGAGCGCCTCCGCCACCACGTAGTAGGCGGCCGCCTCGATCGGTGCGGGCAGCGGCTGATCCGGGACCTCGCTCCAGCTCCACCGGCAGCGGAGCACGCGTCGCCAGCGCCTCCAGGGCGGGCCGCAGGCCGCGGTCGGTGAGGATCGCAGGGTGGATGCCCCGCGCCAGCTCGCGCAGCTCCTCCAGCGCCTGTGACAGCTCCTGTCTGGCCGACTCCAGGATCTCGTCGGCCGCAGCCGGCTCACGCTGGAACAGCGACTGGGCCAGGCGCAGCGACAGGGACAGCGATACCAGCCGCTGCTGAGCGCCGTCATGCAGGTTGCGCTCCAGCCGGCGACGGGCCTCGTCGCCCGCGTTCACGATGCGGGAGCGGGAGCGGCGCAGCTCCTCGTCGGTGCGCTTGCGCTCCGTGATGTCCCGCACGAAGGCCGTGAACAACGGCAGGTCGTCGGTGTCGATGCGCGTCACCGCCAGCTCGATCGGGAACACCTCACCGCTCGCGCGCATGCCGGTCAGCTCTACCTGGGCGCCCACCAGGCGGCCGCCGGCGTTCTCGAGCTGTCGCTGCAGGCCGCGGCGGTGATCCTCGCGCAGCTGGGGCGGGATCAGCAGCTCGGCCATGTCCTTTCCGAGCACGTCCTCGGCCCGGTAGCCGAACGTGCGCTCCGCCGCCGGGTTGAACTCCAGGATCCGGTTTGCGGAGTCGATCGTGATGATGCAGTCGAGCGCCGATGACAGCACCGCCGACTTGCGCGCCTCGCTCTCGGCCACCGCCGCCTCGGCCCGCCGACGCTCGATCAGCTGGCCGATGCGGTCGGCCACGGCCTCCAGCAGCGCCAGCATGTCGTCGTCGGGACCGCGGATGTCGTCGGAGCACAGCTGCACGACCGCATCCACCTGCCCGGCGGCGATGATGGGGAACGCGAACGACCCGCGCCGCTGTCCGGCCCGCGGATTGGCCATCACCACCGGGTCGTCGTCGAGGTCGATGTCCCAGCGGGCCTCGGCCGTCCCTCGCACGTAGGTGGCGAGGCCGGCGTCGCCGACCGGCCGGCTGGCCAGGACGCGCTCGCTGAAGTCCTCCGCCACGGCGGCGCCGTCCGACCACACCGCCACCGGCACCAGCGACTCGTCCTCGGCCTTCCAGTACACGCAGGCCCACGAGTCGAACGTCGTGCCCATCGCCTCCACCATCGGCTCGGCCACGTCCTCCAGCCGCTCGGCCCGGGCCAGCGCCCGCGCCAGCGACAGCTGGAACCCCATCCGACGTTCGTTGCGCCGGCGGGTCGTGATGTCCTCTCCGATGCTGGTCGCTCCGATGATGCGCCCGTCGCGGTCGCGGATCACCGTGTTGTTCCAGGCGATGTCGAGGATCTCGCCGCCGCGGGTGCGGATCCAGTTCTCCTCGTAGGCCAGCACGTCGTCCTCGGCCATCCGCTCCAGGAACTGCACCTCGGTGCCGTTGAACACCTCCAGCCAGTCCCGCCCCACCAGCTGCTCCCGGGACCAGCCGGTCAGCTCGCACAGGAACGGGTTGGCATACGTGATCAGGCCGGCCGTGTCGAGGCTGACGGCGATCAGCCGGACGCCCTCCAGCAGGTCGCTCAGCCGTTGCTCGGAGGCGGCCACCTCGCGCAGCTGCGAGCGCAGCTCACCGGCCAGCGTCTGGTTGCGCAGTGCCAGTGCCGCCGCGGCCGTCGCAGCTCCCAGCAGGGCCGGGTCGTCCAGCAGGGACGCGTCGTGTGCCATCTGCAGCACGCGGCGGCCGCGCCGCTCGATGGTGGTCACCGCCCGTCCCTCGCCGGCGTCGGGTCGCGCCACCAGAGCGCCCTCGATGTCGAAGTAGGTGTCGTCCTCGGGCAGCCAGTAGACGAGCTCCAGCGTGGGATCTCCGAGCGCGCGCTGCAGTGCCGCGCGCAGCCGCTCCGGCTCGTCGCTGGCCTCGATCTCGGCGATCAGGCCGCGCACGGCGCCGGAGCGGCCGATCTGCGTGCGCAGCAGGCCGTAGAGGAAGCCCTGCGGGATCGCCGCCATCGTCACGGCGAACACGTAGAACGGCACGTCGCCGGTCTGCTCGACGAACCCCGAGTAGATCGCCACCGCCCCGATCGCGAGCATGCAGACCGTGCCGGTCAGGTACATCGGCGTCAGCACCCGGCGGGCGGCGGCGCTGGCCGCCCGCCAGCGGCGGGCCAGGATCACCAGCATCGCCACGATCAGGCAGATGCCGAACAGCAGCGATGCGGTATCGGCGCCGCGCACCAGGTCGTGGTGGTGGTCGACCAGCAGCAGGTTGTGCGCGCTGTGGCGGTCGGCGCCGTCCAGCCGCGGCTCCGTGAACGGCAGCACCACCAGGCTCAGCACCCACGTGTCCAGGTAGACGAGCAGCGTCACGATGCGCGCATCCAGCGTGCGCAGACGGCCGCTGGGGTAGGCCAGGATGGTGTGCACGAGCAGCCCCAGCCAGAGGCTGGCGAACAGCTCGCCGACGGTGAACACGACGTCGCTGGGCCAGTCCGTGAGCCCGTTGCACAGCCACGACAACGCCGTCGCGCACATCAGCGGGCCGATCAGGTTGCCGGGTCGCCGCACCCAGGCCACCTGGCCGGCGATCATGAACGACCATCCCACCAGCAGGCCCAGGATCAGGTAGGCGGCGGTGTTGTGGTGGACGTGCGTCGAGCTCTCGCCGACGCCGACCAGGACGCTCAGCACCAGGCCGGCGACGAGCGCCGCGATCCGCAGGCGGCGCGAGGTCATTCCAGAGCTTCGGCGAGCGTGCGTCCGCACAGCTCACCCTTGGGGACGAAGCCGCGGGCACCGCTCTCCGCCACCAGCGGGCCGAAGTCGCTGGCGTCGCGGCTGGAGGTGAGCACGATCGCGGGCGGGTCGTCGCTCCGGGCCAGCTCTGCCGCCACGGCGAAACCGTCCGTGTCCGGAAGCTGCACGTCCAGCAGCACCACCTCGGGGTGCAGCTCGCGCACGGCGGCCAGCGCCGACGCTCCGTCGACCGCCTCACCCACGATCGTGTACCCCTCCGACTGGAGCAGCGCCCGGGCTGTTGCCCGGAAGCTCGGGTGATCGTCGACGATCAGGATTGACGGCGTCATCGTGACCATCGTGCCACACCGGCGACATGCGGACGATACGGTTTGCCACACCCTTTGCAGGGTGTTTTCCACGCTAAAGCCAGATGATTGATTGGTATCTCCGTGATGTCCAAGGCGCAAGGCGTCGCCTGCGCGTCGGAGATCTGCGCCGCAGATCACGACCGGGCGAGAACCGAGTCTCGCAAGGACGCAGGGAGCGTCAATACCGGGTCGTATTGGCGCGACCGAGGACGCAGTCGAGACGATAGTTCGCAGCCGTAGCCACCCCCGCCGCCGCCGACCTCAAACCGAACGCAGCGGCCAGGCTCGCGAGAGATACCGATCAATCATCTAGGGTCGTGCCGGTGTTGCCGCTGGTGGTGAGGCCGATCAGCGGCTTCAGCTGCTTGAGCAGGGTCGTCAGCTGCTTCTTGTCGGGTGCGGTCGGCTCCAGCACCAGCACACGCTTGACGGCGTCATAGGCGGTCTTGTAGTCCTGGACGGCCAGCGCGTCGCGGTAGATGGCGCGCTCGTAGGTGGAGTTGGTGGGCTGAAGCGCGATCGCCTTCTTCCACAGCGCGATCGCCTGCAGCACGTCCTGCTGGGCCTGCTGCTGGTAGGTCTGGGCGCGCTGCGTCAAGGGCTGCTGGGCGGTCGAGACCAGCGGCGCGCCGATGCTGGTGCCGAGCTTCTCGCCGCCCGCCGGGAGCGGGCTGGTGGTGGTCCCGTACTGGCTGGCCAGCGACTGCCAGTAGGCGGCGCGCTGGGCCTGCTTCTGGGCCTCCGTCTCATACAGCGTGGCGACCTGGGTGATCGTGTTCGCGTCCTTGGGGCGCAGGTTCATGTACTGCGCGTAGGCGCCCAGCGCCGAGGTCGTCTGCCCGCTGGTCTGGTAGGCGTCGCCCAGCTGGCGCCAGGCGGTGGCGTCTTTCGGGTCGGAGTGCACCTTGTTCAGCAGGTCGCTCGTGCTGGGGGTGCTGCTGCCGCTGGACTGGCCAAGCAGGTTCCCGAGGCTGATCCCGCCCGCACCGGAGCCGACGCCCAGGAAGACGAAGCTGAGTGCGAATACCAGTCCCAGGAAGATGAAGACTGGCTTCTGGGTGCGTCGGATCTTTTCGAACAGCATGTGTGTGAGCGTTCCTGCGGCCGGGGATCAGCGATCGAGCATCTTTGCGCGAACGCGCCGCGCCGGTTCGGTATCGGCAGCGCCACCGTCGCGGTTGAAGCGTATCTGGCCATCCACCATCGTGAGCAGCACGCGATCGGGCGTGCCGCCGTACACGGCGGCCGTGATCGGGTCTTCCCAGGGCAGAAACGGCGTATCCGACAGGTCGAGCACGGTCAGGTCGGCGCGCTTATGAGGCGCCAATGATCCGATCGAATCGGCCAGCCCGATCGCGCGGGCGCCGTCGATCGTGGCCATCCTCAGCACCCGCTCGGCGCTGAGCGCGTCCGGCCGGCGCGCTCGCGCACGGGCCACGCAGGATCGCGGCGCGCATCTCGTCCCACATGTCGAAGGTGAGCGCCGAGGCGGGGCTATCGGTGCCCAGACCCAGCGCCAGGCCGGCGTCCAGCAGCTCCGGCACCGGCGCCGTCCCGCAGCCCAGCAGCGCATTCGAGCGCGGGCAGTGGACGGCCGGCACGCCCAGGCCGGCCAGGAGCGAGATCGCGTCGGGGTCGGCGCGCACGAGGTGGATCGCGACCGTGTCGGGGCCGAGCACGCCGGCCAGGTCGGCCAGCGGCTGGGTGTCGCGCTCCGACTCGAGCAGGTGGGTGGCCACCGGGATGCCGCGCGCCCGTGCCAGCTCCACCAGCTGCTCGTAGTGCTCGGTCGTGACGGTGTAGGGCGCGTGCGGCGAGATGCCGGGCGTGATCAGGGGGTGGGACGGCAACGCGTCCAGCCGGCCGGCCATCAGCCCGGCCGGGTCGCCCTGATCGCTGAACGCCTCGAGGTAGACGATCGCCCGCAGGCCCTGGGCGATCGCGGCCTCGGCGACGGTGTCCGCGTAGGAGCAGTCGGCGATGGTGGTGACGCCGCCGGCCAGGGAGGCGTGCACGCCGGCGTGCGACTGCGCCAGGTAGTCGTCGCGGACGAGGCCGCTCTTGCGCACGATCAGCTGCTCGATCCAGGGCGAGAACGGCAGCCCGTCGCCCATCGCGCTCATGGAGCCGTACTCGAGGTGGGTGTGGGCGTTGACCAGGCCGGGCAGGATCACCGCGTCGGCGAAGCGGCGGTCGGGCTGCAGCCGGTCGGACACCTCGGCGATCACGCCGCCCTCGATGCGCACCGCGCCGTCGCGCAGCGGCGGCCCATCCATGGGCAGCACCCAGTCGGCGCCGAGGATCACGTCAGCGGCTCAGGATCGGGCTCGTCGGCGCCCCGGGCCCGCTCCACGCCGACCACGATGAAGTACGACAGCCCGTACAGCACCAGCAGCGGGATGAACTCGACGATGAACGAGATCGGGTCGACGCCGGGCAGCAGCATCGCCACCACGGCCAGCACCACGATCGAGATCCGCCAGTGGCGGCGCATCAGGGCCGAGCTCATGATCCGCAGGCGGGCCAGCACCAGCATCACGGCCGGCATCTCGAACACGATGCCCATCGCCAGCAGCGTCAGCAGCACGAACTGGATGTAGTCCTTCGCGCGCAGCTGGTAGTTGAAGGCGTTGGAGTTGTACCCGACCAGGAAGTCGATGGCCGGTGGCACGACCAGGTACCAGCCGAAGATCACGCCGCACACGAACAGGGCCGGGATCATCATCACCAGCGGCTTCAGGTGCTTGTGGTGCTGCTCGGCGAAGGCCGGGATCACGAACGCGTACAGCTGGTACGTCGCGATCGGCATGGTCAGCAGCAGCCCGGCGTAGATCGCGATCGAGATCGAGGTGAGGATGCCGTCCAGCGGGCTGGTGGCCAGGAACTTGTAGGCCGTCGCTCGGGATGGCCGGGCGTGTTGGAATGCAGCGGGGCGGCCAGGAAGTTCAGGATCGCGGCCGACTTGTAGAAGCAGACGGCGACTCGCGACGGTCAGCACGGCCAGCACCACGACGATCCGCGACCGCAACTCATCCAGGTGCTCGACGAGCGTCAGCTGCTCATCGGGCTTGACGCGCCGGGCGCGGGCCACTTGCTAGTCCTTGGTGTGGTGGACCGGGCCCTGCTCGGTGGTGGGAGCCGTGTAGGACGTCGTTGCGGGCGGCTCGAGCGAGGCGGCCGGCTGCGGCGGAGCCTCGTCCTTGTCGTCATGGCCGCTGACAGAGTCCTTGAACTCCCGGATTCCCTTGCCCAGCGAGCGTCCCACTTCGGGGAGCCGCTTGGGGCCGAGCACGACCAACGCGATGATGAGGACGATGATGAGCTGAATCGGAGATACGTCGGGCATGGGTTCAGAGTACCACGGGTTCGGCGACCGAATACGGGGTGGGAGCTACACTTGAACCACGGGAACGGCATGCCCGGGCCCGTATGCGCACCGACTTTCACCTCCCTGAGAGGAATACATGCCAGACCTGATCATCCGTAACCTGCACGCCTCGATCGACGGCGCCGAGATCCTGCGCGGCGTCGACCTCGAGCTCTCCCGGGGAGAGGTGCACGCGATCATGGGGCCGAACGGCTCCGGCAAGTCGACGCTGGCGCACGTGCTGATGGGCCATCCCTCCTACGAGGTGACCGAGGGTGAGGTCGAGTTCATGGGTGAGCAGGTGCTGGAGCTGGAGCCGGACGAGCGCTCCCGCCTGGGCCTGTTCCTCGCCTTCCAGTACCCGTCGGCGGTCCCCGGCGTGACGGTCGCGAACTTCCTGCGGATGGCCGTGAACGCGCACCGGCGCACGCCGGACGGCGAGGACAACCCGATCCGCATCCCCGAGTTCCGCAAGCTGCTGCAGGAGAACATGGAGCAGCTCAAGATCGATCGCACGATGACCAGCCGGTATCTCAACGACGGCTTCTCGGGCGGCGAGAAGAAGCGCATGGAGATGCTGCAGATGGCCGTGTTGCGGCCGCAGATCGCGATCCTGGACGAGACCGACTCCGGGCTCGATATCGATGCGCTGCGGATCGTCTCCGACGGCGTCAACAGCCTGGTCGGCCCCGAGATGGGTGCGCTCGTGATCACCCACTACTCGCGGCTTCTGAAGTACATCAAGCCCGACCACATCCATGTGCTTGTGGGCGGGCGCGTCGTTCGCTCGGGCGGCCCGGAGCTGGCCGACGAGCTGGAACGCGACGGCTATACGCCATATGGCGTTGAGGAGGCGGCTGTCTGATGTCAGACACCGAACTAACACGCGAAGAGAGCGAAGCGGTCGCCATCGGCGACTACAAGTACGGATTCCACGACGAGGTGACATCGGTCTTCGCCACCAGGCGCGGCCTGGACGAGGAGCGTCGTGCGCGAGATCTCGGCGCACAAGTCGGAGCCGGAGTGGATGCTCGACTTCCGGCTGAAGAGCCACAAGCACTTCCTGTCGCGGCCGATGCCGCAGTGGGGCGCCGACCTCAGCACGATCGACTTCGACAACATCTACTACTACCTGAAGCCGGTCGATGAGCAGGCCAAGTCCTGGGACGACCTGCCCGACGGCATGCGCGAGACGTGGGACAAGCTGGGCATCCCCGAGGCCGAGAAGAAGTACCTTGCCGGCGTCGGCGCCCAGTACGAGTCGGAGGTCGTCTACCACAGCCTGCAGGAGGATCTCGCCAAGCAGGGCGTGATCTTCCTGGACATGGACTCCGGGCTGCGCGAGCACGAGGAGCTGGTGCGGCAGTACTTCGGCACCATCATCCCCTACAACGACAACAAGTTCGCGGCGCTGAACTCGGCGGTGTGGTCGGGCGGCTCGTTCATCTACGTGCCGCCGGGCGTGAAGGTGGAGCTGCCGCTGCAGGCCTACTTCCGCATCAACGCCGAGAACATGGGCCAGTTCGAGCGGACGCTGATCATCGTCGACAAGGATGCCTACGTGCACTACGTCGAGGGCTGCACGGCGCCGATCTACTCGACCGACTCGCTGCACTCGGCCGTCGTCGAGATCCACGTCGCCGAGGGCGGGCGCTGCCGCTACACGACCATCCAGAACTGGTCGACGAACGTCTACAACCTCGTCACCAAGCGGGCGGTGGCCGAGCGCAACGCGACCATGGAGTGGGTCGACGGCAACCTCGGATCGCAGATCACGATGAAGTACCCGGCCGTGATCCTGAAGGGCGACGGCGCGCACGGCGAGGTGCTGTCGATCGCCTTCGCCGGCAAGGGCCAGCACCAGGACGCGGGCGGCAAGATCACGCACGCCGCGCCCAACACCAGCTCGGTGATCACCTCCAAGTCGATCTCCAAGGACGGCGGCCGCAGCTCCTACCGCGGGCTGCTGCAGGTGAACAAGGGCTGCGGTGGGCAGCCGCTCAAAGGTGGTCTGCGACGCGCTCATCATCGACGAAGAGAGCCGCACCGACACCTACCCGTACATCAACATCGACGAGAACGACGTCGAGATCGGGCACGAGGCCACGGTCTCGAAGATCGGTGAGGAGCAGCTCTTCTATCTGATGAGCCGCGGGCTGTCGGAGGAGGAGGCCTCGGCGATGATCGTCTCCGGGTTCGTGGAGCCGATCACGAAGGAGCTGCCGCTCGAGTACGCGGTCGAGCTGAACCGGCTGATCCAGCTGCAGATGGAGGGCTCGGTCGGATGACGCAGACGGTGTCGGAGCCGGCCTGGCTTGCGGGCCAGCGCGCGGCGGCGCTTGAGCGCTATCAGTCGCTGCCGGTTCCGACCAACCGCGACGAGGCGTGGCGCTACACGAACCTGCGCGGGTTCGATCCCGACCTGGCGGAGCAGCAGCCGGCGGGGCTGCTGCTGAGCGATACCGAGCTGCCCGACGGGGTGGTGTTCGGCAACCTGGCGCGGATGGTCGCGGAGCGGCCGGAGCTGGTGGAAGGGCACCTCGGCTCGGTGGTGTCGGGCGAGGAGAAGTTCGCGGCCGGAAACGCGGCCAACTGGACGGATGGGGTGTTCCTGCTGGTGCCGGCCGGCGTCGAGGTGACGGTGCCGCTGCGGGCTTCGATCGAGGTGCCGGCCGAGGGCGCGGCCATCTACCACCGTACGCTGGTGGTGCTCGAGCGGGGCGCGCGTGCCACCTTCGCCGAGGACTACAGCTCGAACGTGCCCGGCTACGTGAACACCGTGGTCGAGCTGGTGATCGGCGATGGTGCCCGGCTGGAGTACGTGACCACCCAGAAGCATCATCCCCAGACGCGGCAGTTCGGCTCGCATCGGGCCACGATCGGGCGCGACGGCGAGGTGGACTGGGTGGTGCTGGGGCTGGGCGGGACACGCGCCAAGTCGCGGATCGAGAGCTACCTGGCCGACCAGGGCGCGAACGCGAAGGTGACGGGCGCGTACTTCCTGACCGGCACCGAGCACGCCGACTACGACACGACGCAGGAGCACGCGGCGCCGAACACGACGTCCGACCTGTTCTTCAAGGGCGTGCTGGCCGACCACTCGCGCGCCGTATGGCGCGGCGTGATCCGGGTCGACAAGGGTGCGCAGAAGACCGACGCCTACCAGGAGAACCGAAACCTGCTGCTGTCGCACGAGGCCCATGCCGACTCGATCCCGGGCCTCGAGATCGAGGCCAACGACGTGCGCTGCACGCACGGCGCCACGATCGGGCAGATCGACAAGCTGCAGCTGTTCTATCTGATGAGCCGCGGGCTCAGCCGGCCGCAGGCCGAGCGGCTGATCGTGCGCGGGTTCTTCCAGCCGATCCTCGACCGGATCGGCTCGGACGAGGTGCGCGAGTCACTGGCCGCAGAGCTGGAGGCGCGCATGGCCACGGACGAGGTCTCCTGAGCGAGGCGGGCAGGTGAGCGACCCGCACCAGCCCGTGTTTGACCTGCTCGAGCAGGAGCTGATGCATCTGCGACCCGGCGGCGCCGAGGTGATCGACGTGCACACGCATCTCGGCCACGACGAGGACGGCATGTCGCTCGACCCGGCGGGGCTGGTGGAGATGCTCGATGCGGCGGCGGCCGAGCGGGCCGTCGTGTTCCCGCTGCACGACCCGGAGCGGGATCCGGCCTACAGCCTGCCCAACGACCGGGTGCTTGGGTGGGCACGTGAGAGCGGCGGGCGGTTCATCCCGTTCTGCCGGCTCGACCCGCAGCAATCGCCGGCGGCCGAGGCCGAGCGCTGCCTGGCTGCGGGTGCGCGCGGGATCAAGCTGCATCCACGGGCGCAGGCGTTCTCGCTGGACGGGCTCTGCGAGCCGATCTTCGCCCTGGCCGAGCAGGCCGGCGTGCCGATCCTGATCCACGCCGGTCGCGGACTGCCCCAGGCGTTCGGCCCCGAGCTGGTGGAGCTGGCCCAGCGCCACCCGGGTGCGCCGCTGGTGATGGCGCACGTGGGCGTGGCCGATCAGGGCGTGTTGGCCGACGGGCTGCGAGACCACCCGGCGGCGGTGTTCGACACGTCGTGGATGAACATGATGGACACGATGGCGCTGTTCGCGCGGGTGCCGGCCGAGCGGATCGTGTTCGGCTCCGATCCGCCCTACGGGCGCACCTTCGTGGGGCTGTACCTGGTGCTGCGGATGCTGGCCTGCCTCGGGATCGACCCCGAGACGCGGCGGGCGGTGGTGGGCGGCACCGTCACGCGGATGGTGGCGGGAGAGCCGCTGGCGCCGACGACGGCGCCGCGTGCGCCGCAGCAGATCCTTTTGGACGCGAAGCTGGCGCGGCTGCACGCGGGCCTGATGCTGGTGCTGGGGATCATGTTCACCGGCAGCTCGGAGCGGGCGCTGGACATGCTGTGGCTGTCGCAGATGGCCTGCCGGGACGCGAACCCCGGCGCGGCCGGCGCGGCCCTCGAGCGGATCGCGCCGCTGCTCGAGCACTCGCAGCGGTTCCTCGAACAGCATCCGGACACGCCGCGCCAGGCGGGCGCGCCGCTGGTGCTGGCGATGGCGATCGCCGCCACCGAAGTGCCGCAGACCATCTGACAGCGTCGCTACGACGGCGAGGTCGGTGTGGCTGCGGCGAGGCCCTGGTGGAGGAGCTGTGTGAGTCGGGCGAAGGTCTCGTCGACGTCGAGAGGGAGCCCGAAGCCGCCGCCGGCCTCGAGCGAGGCGAACCCGTGGAGGGCGGCGCGGATGATGCGGGTGGCGTGAATCGCGTCGTCCGACTCGAGGTCGTAGCCGCGAAGCACGGCGAGGACGACGTCGACCGCCTCGGCTCCCGCAGCGCTGGCTTCCGCGTCGTTGGGATCGGGCGCCCGCTGCAGCGCCGCGTAGCTGCCCGGGTGCTCACGGGCGTAGCTTCGGTAGGCGTCGGCCACGGCCGCCAGAGCGTCGCCGCGGGCGCGGCCCGCGGCGGCCGTCTGCATCGCCGCAGCGAGCCGGCGGGCGCCACGAGCCGCGAGCCGCCGGCGCAGATCGGCAAGCCCCTCGATGTGCGCGTACAGCGAGGGCGGGCGCACTCCAAGCCGACTGGCAAGCGTCGCGAGCGTGAGTGCTTCGAGCCCCTCGGCGTCCGCGAGCTCCTCGGCAGCGCTGACAACCGCCTCGCTGTCGAGGCCGGCGCGCGGCATCAGCCGTGCACCGCCGCGTCCGCGGCCGGTAGAGACCGGCTGGCGCGTGCGATCGCCCGGTCGATCGCGGCGCGCGGATTGCGTTGCGCGGGCCCGTGCCCAACCACCAGCAGCGGCGGGTCGAGCGCGCGCAGCTTTTGGGCCGACCCGACGTCCTTCGCCCGGTTCCAGGTCGCCATCGCAGCAAACGGAAAGCGCAGGTAGAAGTGGCTCGTGACCGCGAGCTGCCCGTAGGCGGTGAAGACGTCGCCCGCGATCAGCGTGCGGTCGCGCGTGTCGAGGAACGCGACGTGACCCGGACTGTGACCGGGGCTCGCAACGACCTCGAGGCTGCCGACCCGGTCGCCGCCCGAAAGCCGCACGTCCGGCACCGTCTCGAGCTTCGGCCAACTGCCGCGCACCTTGCCCTCGACGACCTTCTCGCCTGCATGGATGCGAGCGTCAAGCTCGGGCATCAGCACCTCGACCGAGCCGCCAAGCCGTTGCTTGAGCGCGTCGAGCGAGCCGACGTGATCGCCGTGACCGTGCGTCAGCGCGATCCGCCGGATCGTCCCGCCCGCCTCCTCCGCCGCTGCGATCAACGCCCCGGCGCCGCCGCCAAGCGTGGTGTCGACCAGCGTGAAGCCATCCTCCTCGCGAACGAGGAACGCATTGACGAACCGCCAGCGGTTGAGCTGCGTCAGGTTCTCCGTGATTGTTGTGGACTTCATCTCTTCCTCCTACCTATTGACAGTAGGAATATACCTCACATCAGTAGGAAGTGCACAGCCGATGGGCAGAGGAGGGGAGCGGGCGCATCTACACTGCCGCTATGGCAGTCGCCGAGTTCACCACCCCGCTCGATCTCGAGCAGATCCGTGCGGATTTTCCGATCCTGGCCCAGCCCGTGCACGGCAAGCGGCTGGTGTTCCTCGATTCCGCGGCGTCCTCGCAGAAGCCGCGGCAGGTGATCGACACCCTGGTCGACGTCTACGAGACCTCCTACGCCAACGTCCACCGCGGCGTCTACTACCTCGGCGCCCGTGCCACAGAGCGCTACGAGGGCGCGCGCGACATCATGGCCGGGTTCATAAACGCCAACGATCGCCGCGAGGTGATCTTCGTGCGCGAGGCCACCGAGGCCCTGAACCTCGTCGCCTATGCCTACGGCCGCACCTTCGTCGGCGCCGGTGACGCCATCGTCGCCACCGAGATGGAGCACCACTCGAACCTGGTGCCGTGGCAGTTCCTCGCCCAGCAGACCGGCGCCACCCTGCACTACCTGCGCCTGACCGACGACGGCAGCCTCGACCCCGACTCGCAGGAGCGCCTGGCCGCCATCGAGAACGTCAAGCTGGTCGCCGTCGCCCACGTCTCCAACTCGCTCGGCACCATCAACGACATCCCCGCGCTGGCCACCTGGGCCCACGACCGCGGCGCCGTCCTGGTCGTCGACGGCGCGCAGGCCGCCCCCCACCGTCCGGTCGACGTCCAGGCGCTGGGCTGCGACTTCTACGCCCTCTCCGGCCACAAGATGTGCGGCCCCGGCGCCGGCATCCTCTGGGGCCGCGCCGAGCTGCTCGAGAAGATGCCGCCGTTCCTGACCGGCGGCGAGATGATCCGCACGGTCGAGCTGGAGAAGACCACCTGGAACGACCTGCCCTGGAAGTTCGAGGCCGGCACCCCGGCGATCGCCGAGTCGATCGCGCTGGGCGCCGCCGCCGAGTACCTGCAGGGCATCGGCATGGAGGCGATCGAGGCGCACGAGCATGCCCTCACCGCCTACGCCTACGACGTGCTTGACGGCATCAGCGCGGTCACCCAGTACGGGCCGAAGCCGCCCAACCGGGCCGGCATCCTCAGCTTCAACGTGGGCAACGTCCACCCCCACGACGTCGCCCAGGTGCTCGACTCGGAGGGCATCGCCGTCCGCGCCGGCCACCACTGCACGCAGCCGCTGATGCGCCGCTTCGACCTGCAGGCCACCACCCGCGCCAGCGTCTACATCTACAACGGCCGCGACGACATCGATGCGCTGGCGCTCGGCATCGAGAAGGTCAAGCGCACCTTCTCCGTGTAGACGGGCGGCTCGCGGGGCACCGGTACACTTCAAGTGCGATGGACGACTTTTACCGGGAAAACATCCTCGATCACTACAACAACCCGCGTAATCACGGGCATCTCGATCATCCGTCGGCGGCCGCCGAGGGCGTGAACCCGCTCTGTGGCGACGAGCTGGCGGTCGAGCTCGAGGTGCACGACGGCGTCGTCACCGACATCCGCTACAGCGGGCGCGGCTGCGCCATCAGCCAGGCCGCCGCGTCGATGCTCTCCGACGTGGTCAAGGGCAAGCCGGTCGACCAGCTGGCCCAGATCGGCAAGGAGGACGTGCTCGAGGAGCTGGGCATCCCGCTCTCGCCGATCCGCCTGAAGTGCGCCATGCTCTCGGTGGGCGTGCTCAAGGTGGCGCTCAGCGAGCTGACCGGCGAGCCTCTGCCGCCCGGAGTGGAACGACCCCTCCGACGGGATCGAGTGGAAGTCCGCGTAGCCGCCGAGGGGGAGATCCCCGAGGGCGGCGTCAAGATCATCCAGGCCGGTTCCCTGTTCGTGGGCATCTACCTGATCGACGGACGCTACTACGCGATCGAGGACCGCTGCAGCCACGACGACGGCCCGCTCTGCGAGGGCGACCGCGACGGCCTCACCGTCGAGTGCCCGCGCCACGGCGCGACGTTTGACCTGCGCACGGGCGATGCGTTGACGCTTCCGGCAACATCCGGCGTCGAGACGTTTCCGGTGACGGTGCGCGACGGCGACGTCCTGATCGAAACCTGAGCGCGGCTAGGATGCGGTCATGGAGTCGCTGTCCGAGGCCACACAGGAGTACCTCGAGAGCATCTACTGGCTGTACGAGTCGGGCATCGAGCGCACACAGGCCAACCTGGCCCGCGCACTGCAGGTCTCGCAGCCGTCGGTCTCGGAGATGCTGCGCCGCATGGTCGACGACGACCTGGTCAGCCGCGACGAAGCCAAGCTGATCAACTTCACCGACCGCGGCCGTGAGGTGGCCGAGCGCATCGTCGCGCGCCACCGCCTGGTCGAGGCCTACCTGGTGAAGGTGATGGGCATCCCCTGGGACGACGTCCACGAGGAGGCCCACGCGATGGAGCACTCGATCTCGCCGCGTCTCGAGGCCAAGATGCTGGAGATGATCGGCGACGTGCACACCTGCCCGCACGGCCATCCGATCGGCGACTACCCGCGCGAGCCGGGTGAGCCGCTGCCGTCGGTGCCCGTGGGCAGCACGATCGTCGTCCTGCGGCTCGAGAACGAGGCCGAGGAGATGCTCCACTACATGAAGCGCCACGCCGTCGAGCCGGGCCAGACCTACACGGTCGGCGCTCGCCGCGGCGAGGGCGAGGAGGCCGAGACGGAACTGGTCGGCGAGTCCGGCAGCGTCTGGGTGCAGGACGCCCTGGCCCGCACGGTCTCGGTGCGGGTGGACGATCGCGGTGACGGAGAGATCTCGGCGCTGGGCGCCGCGGCAGCCGAGCTGCAGCTGGTCGGCCCCGACCGCTGGGGCATGTAGCCGCTTAAATGATTGGGGCGCGCCGGGTATACCCGGCGCGCCCCTAACGGCGTTTCGCGTGGATTGGGTAGCGGCGAGTGCCTGCCGTCCACCTACCTGGTGGCGGCGGCTGTCCCAACGCCGGCTGCAGCGATTCCCCGTAGGTTCAGGGACTCGCGACTACCCGCGAGCACCTCCACTCGCCCGTCTTGAACCATCTAACAAGTCGGACCACCTCCTTTCCGTGGTAGGGCGAGTGTAGCAACGCATGGCGACGACGCAAACCCCGATTTCGGTGATCAGCGCGTGTAGGCCTCGGCGAGCGACGCCGGCTCGATGCCGAGCGCGCTTCGCATCGGCTCGAGATCGCACTCCGTGCCCGCGAGCAGCATCACGATCTGCTCCCGCGTGACCTTGAGCGGCGGTGGCAGCCGCGACAACAGCGGCGTCTGCGCCTTCACGAATCCGGCCGGTACGTGCAGCTTCCGCCGCGGCGCCCGGCCGGTCACCCGGGCCAGCTCGTCCAACAGCTCGTCGAACGTGAACGCCTGCGGCCCTCCCAGCGGTATCACCTTGCCGGCCGTCTCCGGCCGCTCCAGCGCCCGCACGAACGCCGTCGCCACATCGCCGGCCCAGACCGGCTGGTGCCGGTAGCGGCCGTCTCCGATCACCGGCGCAAGGGGCATCCGGATCAGGCTCTCGAACGCCTTCAGCGCGCCGCCGCCGCGCCCGAACACGAAGCTCGGTTCGAGCACCGTCCAGTCCAGGCCGCTGGATGTGACCGCCTGTTTGCCCGCGTACTTCGACCCCCAGTAGCGCGTGAGCGGCGCGTGCTCGGCCGTCACGCCCAGCGCGCTCATGTGGACGACCCGGCGGATCCCGTTCGCGTTGGCCGCTGCCACCACGTTGCGCGGGCCGCCGGCGTTGACCGCCTCGAAGGCCGCGTCCGGCCCTTCCAGGATCGCGACCATGTTCACGATCGCGTCGCAGCCGGCGGCCGCCGCCTCCAGAGACGCCGCGTCGGAGACGTCGCCCCGCACGGCTTCGGCCGCCTCCGGCAGGGCCGGCTCGGAAGCGTGCACCAGGACCCGCAGCGAGTGCCCGGCCGACGCCAGCGATGCAACCACCTCGGCACCGACGTAGCCGGTGCCGCCGGCAACCAGCACCCTCAAGGGCGCTCCGCGAAGTTCAGGTAGTAGCGGCTGGGCGTCGGCTCGGCCTGGCCCTGGTACTTGCTGCCCAGCTTGTCCGACCCGTAGGGATGGTCGGCCGGCGTGGACAGGGTCAGGAAGCTGAGCTGCGCCACCGGCATGCCGGGGTAGACCGTGATCGGCAGGTTCGCCATGTTCGCCAGCTCCAGGGTGATGTGGCCGTCGAACCCGGCGTCGATCACGCCGGCGGTCTGGTGCACCACCAGCCCCAGCCGGCCCAGCGAGCTCTTTCCGTCGAGCGTGGCGACGATGTCGTCGGGCAGCGCGACGCGCTCGGCCACGACGCCCAGCACGAACTCGCCGGGATGCAGGATGAACGGCTCGTCCGGGCCCACCCGCACCAGCTCGGTGAGATCCTCCATCTCGCGCTTGACGTCGATGTAGGGGTAGCGCGAGTTGCGGAACACGCGGAAACTGTCCCCGACCGTGACGTCGATGCTGCACGGCTGCACCATCGCATCGACGAAGGGATCGACCACGATTCGCCCGGCGGCGATCTCCTCACGGATCGAGTGATCGGACAGCACCATCGGGCGGAGTGTATGCGCAGGATGGCGCCCAGCGGATTGGGTATCCTCTTGCCGTTTGCCCGTCGCAGCCGCGGCGGGCTGGAGGGAGGACAGAGATGGCACCGACGATCGACCTGCGCACCGAACTGCCGGGACCGCGCTCGACCGAGATCCTGGCGCGCAAGCAGCGCGTGATCGCCGATGCGAAGAGCATCTACCTGCCGATCGTGATCGACCACGCTCACGGCGTCGCGGTCACCGACGTCGACGGCAACACGTTCCTGGACTGGACCGGCGGCATCGGCTGCCTGAACGTCGGGCACACCAACGAGGCGGTGTCGGCCGCGCTGCACGCCCAGATCGACCGCTTCCTGCACACCGACTTCACGATGGTGCCGTACGAGTCCTACATCGAGCTGGCCGAGCGGCTGCTCGCAAAGACGCCCATCGCCGGCCCCAAGAAGGCCGCGTTCTTCAACTCCGGCGCGGAGGCGGTCGAGAACGCGATCAAGATCGCGAAGCTGGCCACCGGCCGCCCGGCCGTGATCTGCTTCGACCGCGCCTTCCACGGCCGCACCCTGATGGCGATGTCGCTGACATCCAAGCAACATCCCTACAAGGCCGGCCTCGGCCCGTTCGCTCCCGAGGTGTACCGGGCTCCCTACCCGTACCCCTACCGGGACGACTCGGCCGATCCCGCCGCCGCCGCGCTGGCAGCGCTGCGGGGGATGTTCACCACCCACGTGGCGGCCGAGCAGGTGGCCGCAATCATCTTCGAGCCGGTGCAGGGCGAGGGTGGCTTCGTGGTGCCCCCGGGTGAGTGGGTGCGCGGCCTGCGCGAGATCGCCGACGCCCACGGCATCGTGCTGATCGCGGACGAGGTGCAGTCCGGCTACGGGCGCACGGGCAAGATGTTCGGGATCGAGCACTTCGGTGTCGAGCCCGACCTGATCACCGTCGCCAAGTCGATCGCCGCGGGCGTTCCCATATCCGGCGTGATCGGGCGCGCGGCCGTGATGGATGCCGCCGGCGACTCCACCATCGGCGGCACCTACGTCGGCTCGCCGCTGGGCTGCGTGGCCGGCATCGCGGTGCTGGATGAGATCGAGCGCCGCGACCTGCTCGCGCGCGGCACGGCCATCGGCGAGCGGATGCGCTCGCGATTCCAGGCGCTTCAGCTGCGGCACCCGCGCCTTGGCGACGTGCGCGGCCTGGGCCCGATGCTGGCCGCCGAGTTCGTCGAGGATCCGATCTCAAAGGCGCCCGCGTCTGATCTGGCGACAGCCGTGGCCGATGCGGCGATGCGTCGCGGCCTCCTGATCCTGAAGGCAGGCATGCACGGCAACTGCCTGCGTGTGCTGGTGTCGCTGGTCGCCACCGACGAGCAGGTCGAGGAGTCACTTGACGTGTTCGACGCAGCCGTGGACGAGGCTCTGGGCGTGCCCGTGGCGGTGGCCGCAACCGGGCGCTAGGCCCGTCGCCGCGGCCGCCGGTCGAACGTACGTCTGCCTGACTCGTTAGAGCGTTGTAAGCACCTCTCGGGTTGCGTTAAAACCTTGTAAGTACCCTCTCGTGTTGCGCGAAGTGCTCTAGCATCGGACTCGCTGCAACGAGTACAGGGGGTCACAGGTGAAGGTGAAGTTGATGGTCTGTCTGCTCGCGCTGGTGCTGCTGGGATCGGTCGCGGCGCCTGCGCAGGCGTCGTTCTCTGCCAGGGCATGGCGGCTCGAACTGCTGCACCGCATCAACCACTACCGGTCGAACCACGGGGTCCACCGGCTGAAGCTGGGCCCGCATCTCGGCGATGCGGCCAGCGCGCACAGCCTGTGGATGTCCCGCCACCACGTGTTGACCCATTACTCGTCCTCGGGCGCCACCTGGCTGACGCGCCTCCGCTACTACGGCTTCCGCGGGAACTGGGCGGGCGAGAACCTCGGGGTTGGGCTATGGAGCCCGCGCAGGATGCTGCGGGCCTGGATCGCCAGTCCGGCGCACCGCGCGAACCTGCTCGAACGGGCACTACCGCCGGATCGGAATCGGCGTTGCGCGCGGCATCTGGAGCGGCCATCTCGCGAACTACGCGACCAACGATTTCGGCGGCCCCTGATTCCGTTTGCATGCTGATCAACATGATCTGATCAGCTCGCGTATTTTGCCCCTCAAGAAGTGCCCGGCCGCACCCGATACATCGGGACGATGGGTGAGTTTCACATCAAGCGAATCGTGCTGCCGAGCGGCAAGACCGTCGAGATCGTCTACTACCAGGCGATCGACGGCGAGCGGCCCGCCGTCACCGACCTCCGCGACCTCGAGGCCGGCGCCGAGCTGCATGTCCGCCGCCTCGAGCTGTGCGGCGGATGCGGCGGCGAGCGGGTGCATCCCACCGAGTGGAACGAGGTCGAGGAGATGCGCTGGCAGCTGGCGCTGCGCTGCCCCGACTGCGAGTGGCGCCACACCGATACGTATGACGCGCACGAGGTCGAGCGGTTCGACGACGTGCTGAACGACGCCACCGACCGCCTGATCGAGGAGCTCGACCGCGTCACCCGCGAGAACATGAACGAGGCGGTCGACCGCTTCCGCTCGGCGCTCGAGATCGACGGCATCGTGCCGTTCGATTTCTAGCGACCATCTAGCCTCGTAGTCTTCGGCGGTAATGATCGGCATCGACGACGTCCGCTCCGCCGCGGCTGCCCTCGACGGCGTCGCGCACCGCACACCGGTGCTGTCGTCGCGGACGCTCGACGCGGCCACCGGCGCCACGGTGTTCTGCAAGGCGGAGTGCTACCAGCGCGGAGGTGCGTTCAAGTTCCGCGGCGCGTACTCCATGATCTCACGGGTGCCCTCGCAGGAGCGCGCCCGGGGCGTCGCCGCGTACTCGTCCGGCAACCACGCCCAGGCGGTCGCCATTGCAGCGGCGATGCTCGACGCGCCGGCGGTGATCCTGATGCCGGAGGACGCGCCCGCGGCCAAGCTGGACGCCACCCGTGGCTACGGCGCCGAGGTGGTCACCTATGACCGCTACTCCCAGGATCGCGACCAGCTCGGCCGCGAGCTGGCCGAGTCGCGCGGCCTCACCCTGGTGCCGCCCTACGAGCATCCGCTGGTGATGAGCGGCCAGGGTACCGCTGCGCTGGAGCTGCTGGAGCAGGCGCCGAGCCTCGACGCGCTGCTGGTGCCGGTGGGCGGAGGCGGGCTGCTGGCCGGCTGCGCCACCGCCGCCAAGTCGCTCGCGCCGGACATCGAGATGATCGGGGTCGAGCCGGAGCAGGGCGACGACACCCGTCGCTCGCTGGCGGCCGGCGAACGCGTGCGGATCCCGGTGCCCCGCACGATCGCCGACGGACAGCAGGTGGAGACGCCCGGTGAGCTCACGTTCGAGGTCAACCGGCGGCTGGCCGACTCGGTCGAGCTGGTCTCCGACGGCGAGATCATCGACGCCATGCTGTTCGCCTTCGACCGCATGAAGGTGGTGCTCGAGCCCAGCGGCGCCTGTGCCCTGGCCGCGCTCCTGGCCGGCCACGTGCACCTGCCGGGACGCCGCGTGGGCGTGGTGCTGTCCGGCGGGAACGTCGGCGCCGCCCGCTTCGCCGAGCTGACCGCGGGCGCGGCCGCCTCACCGTAGGTCGGCCGGCTGCTCGGCCGGCTGGGGCAGCTCGCGCAGCCGCATGATCGGCGAGGGCAGCAGCCACAACACGCCGGCGACGGCGCCCACGGTGGCCACCCACACCGCCGGCCGCAGCCCCAACGATGCGCCCAGCAGGCCGCCGACCAGCGAGCCGATCGGGCGCACGCCGTAGTTCACGACCATGTACGACCCCGCAACCCGTGAGCGCAGCCCGGCGGGCACCAGCGCCGCCGAGATCGCCCCGCCCGTGATGTCGAGCATCATCACGCCCATGCCGCTGAAGAACTCGGCCAGGAACAGCATGCCCAGCACCAGCGGCCGGGCGCCGCCGGCCATCGGCACCAGCAGCAGCGGCGCCGGGAACAGCACGCAGCCGATCGCGAAGGTGGGCCCGACGCCGACCCGGCGCTGCACGGCCGCCGTCACGACCGACCCGATCACGCTGCCGATCGCGCCGGCCCCGATCACCAGGCCCAGCGCGCCGGCGTTCACGTGCAGCGTCCTGGTCGCGAACAGGATCCAGAGCGCGAAGAACATGAAGTTGAACAGGTTGATGGTGGCCGTCGCACCCAGCGAGGCGCGCATGATCGGGTTGCGGGCGATGAACCGCAGTCCCGCCATCACACCCCCGCTGCCGGCGTCCGGGTCGGGCTCGGGCTCGGGCGAATCGATCCCGCGCATGAACAGCGCCGAGGCCACGAACGAGAGCGCGTCCACGCCCACCGCCAGCGGCGCCGTCAGTGCCTGCACCAGCAGGCCGCCGATGCTGGGACCGGCCATGTATGACACCGCCCGGCTGCCGTTCAGCAGCGAGCTGCCGGTGACGAACTGCTCGCGCGGCACCAGCACCACGAACAGGGCGTTGTAGGAGACCCAGAACAGCACCGTCAGGCTGCCCACCAGAAACGCGACGACGTACATCTGGGTCATCGACAGCACGCCCAGCACGGCCGCAACCGGGATCGTGGCCAGCAGCGCGGCCCGGCCCACATCGGTTGCGATCATCAGCCCGCGCCGGTCGCCGCGGCGGTCGGCCCAGACGCCCGCGTGCAGCGAGAACAGCAGGCTCGGCACCAGGTTGGCGGCGACCAGGTAGCCCATCTCGGCCGGCCCCGCGTGCAGCGTCAGCACCGCCACCAGCGGCAGCGCCAGCGTCGACACCTGGTCGCCCACCAGCGAGATCGACTGCGCCAGCCAGAACCCGCGGAACGCGGCGTTTTGGGCCAGCAGTTCCGGGATCAGGCGGCGTGCGGGAAGCTCAACGCGCATCCGGTTCGTCCGTGGGAAGCGCCATCCGGATGAAGCTCACGAGCCGTGCGCCGTCGGGCCGCCGGCTGCGGTCGCCGACACGGTCGAGATAGGGCTGCAGCAGGTCGTCCAGCCCCTCGGTGATCTGCTTCAGCTCCTCGGCGGTGACGTACAGCAGCACGTCTCCCAGCCCCGCCGCCTCCTGCCACTCGACCGGCTCGCCGGGCTTGGCGGCCAGCCACGCCTGCAGCTGCTCCGCGTAGCGTTCGGCCACAACAGCGGTCAGCATCTGGTCGGCGATGGCCAGGTCGGGCGACCCGCCCGCGGCCGACCAGCTCGTGAACATCGCCGTCGCCTGCCAGGGCCGCTCGCGGCCGCGCCCTCCCGCCGCCTCCTCGACCAGACCGTACTTGGCCAGCTGCCGCAGATGGAACGACGCGCTGGCCGGCACCTCGCCGAGCAGCGCACCCGCCTGCGTCGCCGTCAGCGGGCCCTCTCGGCGCAGCAGCCCGACCAGGCGCAGCCGCGTGGGGTGGGCCAGCGCACGCAGCGCGCGCGGGTCGGTGAGCCGGACTGTGCGCTTGTCATCCATCTTTCGAAAGATATCTTTCGAAAGGGTTCTTGTCAAAGGACGGGTGTTCCCCGCCACACCCTTCAGTAGCTGTAGGTCTGGTCGTCCGCGTGCCGCTCGAGCGCCAGCTCGATCAGCCGTTCCAGCAGCTGGGGGTAGCCGATGCCGATCGCGTCGAACAGCTCCGCGTAGACGCTGGTGGCGGTGAAGCCGGGGATGGTGTTGATCTCGTTCAGCACCACCCGATCCTCCGGCGTCACGAAGAAGTCGATGCGGGCCATCCCGCTGCAGCCGCAGACCTCGAAGGCGCGGCGGGCGACGTCCTGCAGCTCGGCGGTGACGGACTCCGGCAGGTCGGCGGGCACCCGCAGCTGCATGGCGCCCTCGTCGTACTTGGCCGAGTAGTCGTACCAGTCGGAGTCGTTTGCGATCACGATCTCGCCCGGCGGGCTGACCAGCGGATCGCTGTTCCCGAGCACGCCCAGCTCCACCTCGCGGCCCACGATCATCTCCTCCACCAGCACCGTGCGGTCGTGCCGGAACGCCAGCTCGACGGCGGCGGCCAGGCCGTCCGGCGCGGTGACCTTGCTGATGCCGACGCTGGAGCCGAGGTTGGCCGGCTTCACGAAACAGGGATAGCCCAGGCGCTCGACCGCCTCGGCATCGGCCGCACCGAACCGGCGGTTCCGCAGCACCACGTGGTCGGCCACGGCGATGCCCACGCCGCGCAGCACGTACTTGACCTTGTCCTTGTCCATGGTCAGCGCCGAGGCGGCCACGCCGGAGCCGACGTAGGGGATGTTGATCATGTCCAGCAGCCCCTGTAGCCGTCCGTCCTCGCCGAAGGGGCCGTGCAGGATCGGCAGCACCACGTCGATCGGGCCGATACCCGCGGGAGCGGGCAGCCCGGCCGGCGCCGAAGGCACCAACGAGCGGCTCTCGGCACCCGGCTCCAGCGACAGCCGCGCGGACGACTCGATCTGCCTGTTCCCGGGCTCCTCCAGGGACAGCTGCGCCGAGGATTCGATCTGCCAGGCGCCGCCGCGGTCGATCTGCACCGGCACCACGTCGAAGCGCTCCGGGTCGAGCGCCGCCACCACCGATGCCGCCGACCGCAGCGACACCTCATGCTCGGAGCTGCGGCCGCCGCCCAGCACCGCCACCCTGATGCGCGGCCGCTCGCTCACGGACAGGGGGTGGTCGACGTCGAGTCGGCCACGAACACGGTCACGTCGGTCTTGGGGTCGACCATCGTGCCGGGCGGCGGGTCGGTGCTGACCACCGTGCCGTCGGGGATGGTGGGATCTGACGCCAGGCAGCGTGAGCGCTGGGCGTGCAGCCCGTCGCCCTGCAACGTCTGCTTGGCAGTCGTGGTAGTCCATGTTGGTCACGTCGGGCACCTGCACCTGGGCCGGGCCGGACGAGACCTGGAGCGACACCGTGCTGCCCTGCGGGGTCTGCGCGCCCGCGCCGGGCGACTGGCTGATCACCTGGCCGGCCGGCACCGTGTCGCTGGGCGTGTTCGTGCAGCTGCCCTGCAGGCTGGACGCGGCCAGCGTCTGCTTGGCAGCGTCGCAGGTCATGCCGACCACGTTTGGCACCTTCACGTTGCCCGTCGACACGAACAGGGTGACGACCGTGTTCGGCGGGATCACGCCCGCCTTGGGGTCGGTGCGCACCACCTGGCCGACCGGCAGCTGGGACGTGATCGGGGTCTGGGTGGGAACGGGCAGACCCAGACCGACGATCGTCGAGGTCGCCTGGCTCGCCGATTTCCCGCGCAGGTTCGGCAGCGTCACGCTCTTGGGCCCGCTCGAGACGATGATGGTCACCTTCGAGCCCTTGTCGACCTCGCTGCCGTGCGATGGATCGGTGTCGATCACCTGGCCCTTGACCACGTTCTTTGACGTCTTGTGGTCAACGGCGGTCGTGAACCCGGCCTGGATCAGCTGCGTCTGCGCCTGCGTCTTGGTGAACCCGCGCACATCGGGCACCTTCACCTGGTCGCTGCCCTGCAGCTGCTGGTAGACGACGTAGCCGACCACCGCGCTTGCCAGCAGCAGCAGCGCCACCAGCAGCCAGGGGACGGCGCTGCGCTTGGCCTGCGGCGGCGGCGGTGGGGGCGGCTGGACGCCCATCACGCTCGTCGCCTGCCCGGCCTCGTACGCGCCGATCACGGCCGTCGCCTGCGCGGTGTCCTGCGAGACGGCGAGGCCCCGGCGCGTGCGCTCGAGCTCGTCGGCCATCTCCCGGGCCGAGTGGAAGCGCAGGGCCGGGTCCTTGGCCAGCGCCCGCATCACCACCTGCTCGAGGCCGTGGGTGATCAGCCGGTTCTTGCTGCTGGGCGGCTGCGGGGCCTCGTTCACCTGCTTCATCGCGATCTCGACCGCCGAGGAGCCCGTGAACGGCACCTCGCCGGTCAGCATCTCGTAGAGCACCACGCCCATCGAGTAGATGTCCGACTGCGGCCCGACGCTGTGGCCACGGGCCTGCTCGGGCGACAGGTACTGCGCCGTGCCCACGATCGAGCCGACCTCCGTCATCTCCACCTCGTTGGTGGCGCGCGCGATGCCGAAGTCGGTCACCTTCAGCAGGCCGTCGGGCGTCAGCATCATGTTGTGGGGCTTGATGTCGCGGTGGATCACCCCCCGGCGGTGCGCGAACTCGAGCGCCTGCAGTGCCTGCACCGCGTAGCCGACGGCTTCCGCCTCGGGCAACGGCGCGCGCTCGGTGATCTCCTCCTTCAGCGTCGGGCCCTCGATGTACTCCATCGCGATGTAGTAGGTGCCCTCGGCCTCGCCGCGGTCGTAGATGGAGACGATGTTGGGATGGCTGAGGCCGGCCGCGGCCGTCGCCTCGCGGCGGAATCGCTCCACGAAGCCGGGGTCGCGGGTGTAGCGATCGGCCAGGATCTTGATCGCGACCCGGCGATGCAGGGACTCGTCCTGCGCCAGGTAGACGTCCGCCATGCCGCCGGCCCCGATCCGCCGTTCCAGGCGGTAGCGGCCGTCGAACACCTCGCCGATGATGTTGTCTACACCCAACTAGTTTGGCCCTGCCTCGTAGGTCGGCCCTACTTTGCCACGCCTTGGCCCAGGTACGCGGTGATTACCTTGGCCGCGATCGGCGCGGCGATGGTGCCGCCGAACTCCGGGGTGCGCTCGATCGTGACCGCGATCGCGATCTTGGGGTTGTCCGCGGGTGCGAATGCGATGAACCATGCGGTGTTGAGTCCTGATACTCCCGTCTCGGCGGTGCCGGTCTTGCCTGCGACCGACAGGTTTCCAACATTCGCGGCCTGACCGGTGCCCTCCTCTACCACGCGCCGCATCATGTCCGTTAACTCGGTCGCCGTCTGCGGCGACATCACGCGCACGAGCTGCTCCGGATGCGTCGTTTGGATGGTGCTGCCGCCGGGGGAGACCACCCGGTCGACCAGGCTCGGCCGCATGCGCACGCCGTGGTTGGCGACGGTCGCCACCACCTCGGCCATCTGTATCGGCGTCACCCCCAGCCGCTCCTGCCCGATCGCCACCCTGCCGACGTCGATCGGCGCCCGCTGCGACAGCAGGTGGCCGTGGCTGTAGAGCCCGCTCGGCTCCATCTCGTCGGACGGGTAGTCGAGCGGCGGATCGCGGAAGAACCCGTAGTCCCGCATGGTTGCGTACAGGCGCTGCTGCCCGACGGCCTGTCCCACCTGTGCGAACACCGTGTTGTAGGAGAACGTGAGCGCGTCGGACAGGGACACCACCCCGGCGCTCTCGCCGCCGGCGTTGCAGAGCGGCACCGTCTGCACGGTGATGCAGCTGCCGTGCCCGTTGATCAGCGTCTCGGGCGTGAACTTGCCGCTCTGGAGCGCCGCGGTGGCGGTCACCACCTTGAACGTGGAGCCCGGCGCGTACAGGCCCTGGGTGCCGCGGTTGAGCAGCGGCGAGCCGCTGCTGGGCTTGTTCAGCTTCGCGAAGTTGCGGGCGACCGTGTTCGGGTTGTAGCCGGGCGTCGAGGCCATCGCCAGCACCCGTCCCGTGCTCGGCTCGATCGCAACGACCGCGCCGGAGTGGCCCGCCAGGCCCCGCATCGCCGCCCGCTGGGCCGGCACCGACAGGCTGGTGACCACGTTGTTGCCCGTCACCGTCTCGCCCTGCAGCTTGTCGCCGATCCGGCCCAGCACGGTCGAGAGGTCGGCGTTGGAGGCGGTCAGGTAGTCGTTCTGGGACAGCTCCAGCCCGGAGCGCCCGGAGCCGACCGTGTTGTACCCGAGCGGGTGGCCGAACAACGGCCCCAGCGGATAGCGGCGCAGGAACACGTTCAGGCCGTCCTTGGTGTGCTCGGTGTTGGTGGCCAGCACCGTGTGGCCGTTGGCGGCCAGGATCAGCCCGCGCTTGATCTGCAGCTGGCTGTAGACCAGGCGGGCGTTGTCCTGCCGGGCGGCCAGCCCCGACGCGGCCCAGATCTGCCAGTAGGCGGTGAACGAGATCAGCACGATGCAGGCGCCCGCGCACAGCTTGAACAGGGTGCCGATACGCAGATTCATCTCCGCACCCTCGCGGTGCGGGCCGACACCATCAGGAGCAGCGCCAGCAGCATGAAGTTCGAGACCACGGAGCTGCCGCCGTAGCTGACGAACGGCAGGGTGATGCCGGTCAGCGGGATCAGGCGGGTGATCCCGCCGACGATCAGGAAGGCCTGCAGCACCACCGTGAACGTGAGCCCCGCGGCCAGGAGCTTCGAGAAGCTGTCATCGGCGACGCTCGCGATCTTGAATCCGCGATACGCGAACAGCAGGTAGATCAGCAGCATCCCGGCGGCTCCGGCCAGCCCGGTCTCGTTGGCCCAGACCGCGTAGATGCCGTCGGTCTGGGCGGCCGGGATCACCGAGCTGCCGTTGCTGAACACCTGGAAGCTGCGCCCCAGCCCGGAGCCGAAGATGCCGCCGTCGGCGATCGACTCGATCGACTGGATGATCTGGTAGCCGTTGGTGTGCGGGGTCTTCCAGGGGTCGAGCCACACCTGGAAGCGCTCCTGCACGTGCGGGGATCAGGCGGTAGACCAGGAACGATCCGCCCACGAACAGCGCCAGCCCGGCCACCGTGTACAGCTGGCGGCCGGTCGCGATGTAGACCATCGCCAGGAAGATGCCGTACAGGAGCAGCGCCGTGCCCATGTCGTTCATCACCGCGACCACGCCCAGCGCCACGCCCGTCATCGCCAGCAACGGCCCCAGGTGCCGGGCGGCCGGCAGGCCCACCCCCAGGATCCGGCGGTGCGCCATCGTCAGCAGCTCCCGTTTCTCGCGCAGGTAACCGGCCAGGAAGATCACCAGCAGCAGCTTTGCGAACTCGCCCGGCTGCACCTGCACGCCGCCCACCCGCAGCCACAGCTTGGCGCCGTTGATGGTCGTGCCCAGCAGCATCGTGATCACCAGCAGCGCCACCGCCGCCACGCCCAGCGTGTACTTGTACGACTCCAGCTTGCGGGCGTCTCCGACCAGCAGGATCAGGGCCAGGAACCCGCCCAGACCGACCACGATCCAGATCGACTGATCCCGCGCCAGCAGCGGGTTCAGGCGATAGATCTCGGTCAGCCCCATCGCCGTCAAGAGCGCCGACAGCGGCAGCAGCCAGGGATCCGCGTCCGGCAGCCCCGCGCGCAGCCCCAGGTGCGCCACGAAGTAGAGCGCCAGGAAGAACGCGGCGTAGATCAGCGAGGTGCTGGTGATCTCCTGCTGGCGCGCGGTGTAGACGCTCAGGAAGCCGACGCCCGTCAGGACGGCGACCGCGAGCAGGTTCCAGAGCTCGCGGAAGCGCGCGGATCTCATGGGCCAGAGCTGCCGGCGCTCTCGGCCACCGAGCGGGCGCTCGCGTCGGAGCGGATCGTGTGGTCGAACAGCTTCTTGCGGGTGGCCTGGTCGAGCCCCGCGTAGGCGATGTGCGTGTCGGACACCTCGTGGTAGAGCTTGACCCCGGCGAACAGCTCGATCGGAAGGCCCTGGTAGACGGCGACATGGCCGCTCGACTCGTCGGCGCCGACGAAGTGCGCCCAGCGCAGGAAGTAGATGCTGCCCGCGCCCAGGATCGCGATCACGCCCAGCGTCGTGGCGATCCGCAGCACGGTGCGCTTGCGGCTCCGGCCGTGATCGTCGACCGGCTCCAGGTCGGGATCCTGGGTCAGCACCGTTCGCGGCTGCGCGGCCTCCTGTGCCCGGCTGGGCCCGATCCGGAACAGCACCGTCGTGACGTTGTCCTCGCCGCCCTGTGCCAGCGCTGCGCGCACCAGGTCGCGCGCGATCTGCTCGCAGCTCTTGTCCGCCGCAAGCAGCTTCGCGAACTCCTCCTCCGACACCATGTCGGTGAGGCCGTCGCTGCAGAGCAGCACCAGGTCGCCGTCCTGCGCCTCCAGCCAGAAGGTGTCGACCTGCACGGAGGCCTCGGCGCCGAGCACCCGCGTGACCACGTTTCGCTGCGGATGGCTGCTCGCCTCCCAGTCGGAGATCTGGCCGGTCGCAACCAGCTCGGCGACGACCGAGTGGTCCTCCGTCAGGCGTCGCAGGGCGCCCTCTCGCAGCAGGTATGCGCGGCTGTCGCCGACGTTGGCCAGCGCCACCCGTCCGTCGCCCTCGACCAGCGCTGCCGTCACGGTGGTGCCCATGCCGGAGGCGGCCGGGTCGCTGGCGGCGCGCTCGTGGATGCGGGTGTTGGCGACAACGATGGCGTCGCGCAGGGCGCCGTCGCCGCGGCTGCGGATCAGGTCGATCTCGGCGAAGGCCTGGGCGCACATGGAGGAGGCCACCTCGCCCGCGGCGGCGCCGCCCATGCCGTCGGCGATCATGAACAGGTCGCCGCGGATCAGGTAGGAGTCCTCGTTGTTGTGCCGCACGTGGCCGGTCTGCGTGAGGCCGGCCTCGTCCACGACGCCAAGCGCGGTCACGTCGGCGCCTCGTAGGCGAGCTGCGTCTGCCCGATCGTGACCACGTCGCCGGGCCGCAGCGGCTGCGCGCCGCTCAGCCGCTGGCCGTTCACGTAGGTCCCGTTGGTCGAGTTGAGATCCTCCACGATGTCTGTCTGGTCTCCGCGCAGGAACCGGGCATGGCGACCGGAAGCGTATCCGTCCGCGGGTATCGAGATGGCGTTATGCGGATCACGGCCGGCCACCAGCTCGGCCCGGATCTCCAGCCGGGTGCCGGGCGCAAGCTCGGGGCTGGCGGTCACCACCAGCACGCCGCGCGCCCGCACCGGTGGCGCGTCGGCCGGCCGCACCGGGGTCAGGACCATGCTCTCCTGGCCTACCGAGATGTCGCGCGAGGCGACCCGCACGACCCGCCAGATGAAGAGGTACAGCAGCACCACGAACGCGACCTGAAGGACGAGCAGTAGTTGCTCAACCAAGGCGCCGCTCGAACGTGATCCGGGTCGTGCCGACCGAGATCACGTCGCCGTTCATCAGCGCCGTCTCCTGGATGCGCTGGCCGTTCACCTCGGTGCCGTTGGTCGAGCCCAGATCGACCAGGGAGTAGCCGTCGCCGATCCGCCGCACCTCGGCGTGGCGGCGGGACACGTTGGCATCGTCGACGCGCACGTCGCAGTCGCTGGAGCGGCCGATGGTGACCACCCGCGGGCCGATTGTGACCGTGCCCTCGGCCCATTCCAGCGTGGCCGTCTCCTGGCGCGGTTCCGGCTCGGCCGCGGCCGGCGGCTGCTGCTCGCCGTCATCGTCGCCCGGGGCGTAGATCATGGTGGCGCCGGCGGCAACCGGCGGGGTCGCTATCGCGGCCGGCGGCATGTCCGGGACGGGCGGTGCCGTCGCCGGCACGGTCGGCGGCTGCGGGTCGCGGGCGGGAGGCTCCGGCTCCGGCTCCGGCTGTGCGGGCTCCGGTGCGCGAGCCGCCTCGGCTGCGCTGGCCGGGCTCTGCGTGGAGACGGCGATCCCGAAGGTGCCGACGGTGAGGTCGTCGTCGGTCTCCAGCAGCACCAGCGGACGCGCCGCCAGCGAGTAGCCCTCGCGCCGGGCGTGCTCGACCAGGTACTCGACCAGCTCGTTTCGCATCTGCGTCTCGTAGGCCGCGAACTGCTCGCGATCGGCCGGGTTCAGGAAGACCGTGTACTCGTCCGGTACGTAGACGCGGTGGATCGAGATGGTCTTGTGGTCGTCCATCTCCTTCGCCAGCTTGCGTGCCAGCTCGACCGGCTGCACGGTCGAACGGAACGTGCGCGAGAACACGCCCTCGAAGAGGCCGCTGATCTTCTGCTCGATGTTTCGAAGGAGGGTCAGCCGTGCGTTCCGGTCGGGGAGTACGGTGGCGACGGCCGTTACCGGCCCAGCCGGAAGCGGGGCGCAGCAACCGCCGAGGCGGCAGGCAGTATAGCCACGAGTGCCGCCGCTCCTACCGCAGGTGCGAGTGCCCCTGGATGGCTTGCCAGAGCCGCCGGCAGTCCGGCTGCGACCAGCGCGAACCCGATTCCCCAAAGCGCCAGCGCCTGCACGCGCCGCTGTCCGGCCTGAGACCAGGCGACGGGCAGAAGCACGCTGAAACCGATCACGGCCAGCCATACCAGCAGGGTCGCCGGTGACCGCTCGAGCGCCGTCAGGTAGACCAGCGGCGAGTTCGCATTGGGCAGCGCCTGCGTCGCCCGAGCTGCGATCAGGGGCGCGGTCACGATCGCGACCAGGCCGCCGGCCGCCGCCTCGGCCGCCCGGCGCCTCGCGGTGGGGGCGGTGGCTGCCACCAGCACCACGGCCGGGCCGATGCCGATCAGGGTCAGGGGGATGGCGGTCAACGGCACCAGCATGCGTGCGCCCCACTTGCGCCCGGCCCGGATCCAGATCGCGGCCAGCGGCGCGTAGATCAGCGCAGCCGCCTGCGAGTAGTTCCAGAACGCGGGCAGGCAGAGGGCTGCGGCCACGCTCGTGGCCGCCACCGGCCAGCGCCAGTACAGGGCGGCCACCGCCGCCGCCAGCGGCAGCGTCCACGCCTGCGGGTAGACGGGGAAGGCGGACAGCATGAAGACCAGCGACAGCGACACCAGGGCGGTGGCGGCCGGCCGCTGCATGCGCTCGAACCGGGGAAGCTCGCGCGGAGCTCCGCTTGTGCGCCGCGCTGACCACGTCGTCGTCGTCGACGGCCTCGGAGCGCATCGCTGCCAGCAGGCCGTCTCGCAGCTCGATCGCCGAGGGACGCTTGCGGGGGTCGCGGTGCAGCGCTTGCTGGACGATGCGGGACAGCGCCCGCGGCAGGTCCGGCCGCTCCTGTACCAGCGGCGTGGTGCCCGCGGCCAGCCGCTCCAGCAGGTCGCTCAGCGACTTCGTGCGGAAGGGGTTGGCCCCGGTCAGGGCCTCGTACAGCGTCAGCGCCGCGGCCCACACGTCGGTTGCGCCGGTGGCCTGGTCGCCGGACGCCTGCTCGGGCGCCATGTACGAGAGCGTGCCCAGCACGCGCTCGTCCAGCGTCTGGTCTCGGGCGTCCTCGTCGCGTGCGATGCCGAAGTCGGTCAGCACGATCGCGCCGTCGTCGCCGATCAGGATGTTCGACGGCTTCACGTCGCGGTGCACGACGCCGCGCTCGTGCGCGTGGGCCAGCGCGTCCGCCACGGCGGCGATCGCGCGCACGGCCTCCTCGTCGGAGAGCTGCGATCGGTCGAGCCGCTTGCCGACCACGAGGCGCGAGATCAGGTAGGCGTGGTCCTCGTCCTGCTCGACGCCCAGGCAGGTGTGGATGTTGGGATGGTCGAGCTTGGTCGCCGTGCGCGCCTCACGGGCCGCGCGCGAGGCGAACCCCTCGGAGCGGCTGAACACCTTCACCGCCACCTCCCCGGCGCCGGTCAGGTCGCGACCCGAGTAGACGGTGCCGAATCCGCCGCGTCCCAGCAGGCCGGTCAGCACGTAGCGCGCGGCGACCGTGTGGCCGGTCAGCTCGAGGGAGGGTGCGACAGATGCGGGCTGGGCCACGACCAGTGATTTGCCTTGCAGCCCCGGACTCCTGCCCGGATTTGCATCCGCGGGCGGTGATAGGGTCCGTTCGTGCCGCCAGACGACTTCTTCGATGGCGAGTGGGAGGAGCCGAGCCGCACCCAGGAAACCGCTCCCACGAGTCCCGCAGGCGAAGAAGGTCGGTCGCCAGACCGGCCTGCACGGCCCCCGCGCGAACGCAGCCGCGGCCGGTCGTCCGGCAAGCGCCCATCCCTCTCGCGGCCGGCCGGCATGCCGTCGCTGGAGGGCCTCGAGTGGGGGCGCCTGGGCATGCTGGCCGCCGGCATCGTTGTCGTGGTGCTGGTGCTTCTGCTGCTCACGCAGGCCTGCAGCGGCAGCAGCGCGACGTCGAAGAACCAGGCCTACTTCAACGAGGTGAAGACGGTGCTGGGCAAGTCCGACGCCGCCGGTGCCCAGCTGCACGACCTGCTGAACTCGCAGCAGCCGGTCAAGCTGAAGCAGGTGCGCGCGCGGCTGACCAAGATGCGCGGCCAGGCCCAGTCCGCGGTGACCGCGGCCACCAGCCTCAAGCCCACCAAGCAGGTGGAATCGCTGCAGCCGTGGCTGCTGCAGACGCTGTCCTATCGCGTGAACGGGCTCGACTGCATGATCAGCGCGATGCCGCAGGCCTACCACGCGAAGCCCGCGCTCGCCGGCGGCAAGCTGCTGGTGCCCTGCACGCAGCGGATGCTCGCCTCAGACATCATCTACACCGACTCCTACTCGACGCCGGCGACGGCCACCCTGCAAAAGGACGGCATCGACGTCCAGGTGCCGACGTCGGTGTTCCTCGACGAGTCCGACGCGGAGGCGCTGACCCCGGCCGGCATGGCGGCGGTGCTGCAGCGCTGGAAGCCCAGCAGCGCGGCCCACGGCCTGCACGGGCTGAAGCTCGACACCGTGGTGGCGAAGCAGGGCGACGGCACGCTGGTGACGCTGCAGGCGGGGACGGTGAACACGGTCAAGGTGCACGGGATGTCGTTCCTGGTCAGCGCCACCAACGGCGGCGACTTCACCGAGTACAACATCCCGGTCAAGCTCACGATCGGAACCGGTGCAAACGCGGTCACGAAGACCGCCACGATCCCCAAGATCAACAAGGGCCAGCAGGAGACGGTCACGATCAGCGGCTTCGAGTCGACCACGCTGCAGTTCGACAAGCCCGTGCCGCTGAAGGTCCTGGTGACGCCGGTGCCCGGTGAGCGCACCGCCAGCAACAACTCGCAGACGTATCAGGTCATCTTCAGCTTGTGAGCACCGCCGACACCGCCCTGCTGGTCGCCGCCGTTGCCTGCGCGCTGGCCGTCCTTCTGGGGCTGGCCACGATCTACCTGGTCGTGCAGCTGCGCCGGATGCGGCGCGGCCAGCGTCTGCTGCTGGGCGCCGACCAGCACGACCTGGTCGAGTACGCCGTGGGCCTGCTGGCGCGGGTCGAGCACGTCGAGTCGCGGGCCGACCACGTCGAGCAGGGCCTGCAGCAGGTGACCGGGCGCCTCGACGGCGTCCTGCAGCGCTGGGCGCTCCTGCGCTACGACGCGCTCGAGGGCACCGGCGGGCGCCAGTCGGTGTCGCTGGCGCTGCTGGATGCGGGCGCCAACGGGATGATCCTGACGGCGATCCAGGATCGCGAGTACGCGCGCATCTACATCAAGCAGGTGACCGCAGGAGAGAGCGACCTGGAGCTGTCACCGGAGGAGACCCGCGCCCTGGAGCAGGCCACGGCGCTGTGATGTCAGCCGCCGACGGCGTCGTCGCCGCGGCGGATCTGCAGCAGTGCGTGCTCGGCGCCCTCCCGCTCCACCTGCAGCGTGGAGTGGGTGACGCCGAAGTGCCGCTCCAGCATCTCAGCCATGCGGCGCCGCACCAGCGACGGCTCCGCGCTCGCAGCCACCGTGACGTGCGCGGCGACGGCGGCGAAGCCGGACGTGACCGTCCACACGTGCAGGTCGTGCACCTCGACGACGCCGTCCACGCCCGCCATCGCCTGCCCCATCCGCTCCACGTCGATGCCTTCCGGCGCCGCCTCCAGCAGCACGTCCAGCGACTCGCGCACGATCGAGACGGCGGCGAGCAGGATCATCACGGCGATCGCGATGCTGACGAGGGGATCGGCGATCTGCCAGCCGAAGGCGATGATGCAGAGCGCCGCCAGGATCACGCCGAACGAGGAGAGCGCATCGGCCAGCACGTGGCGCAGCGCCGCCCGTACGTTCAGGCCCCCGCCCGACCGCATCAGCACCCCACCGGACGCCAGGTTGAACACGAGACCGGCGGTCGCCACCAGCAGGGTGATCCCGCCCTTCACCGTGGGCGGGTCGGACATCCTCAGCAGGGCCGCATACAGCGTGGCAGCCGCGATCAGCACCAGCACCAGGCCGTTGGCCAGTGCGGCCAGGATCTCGGCTCGCTGCCAGCCGAAGGTGTGGCGGCCGCGGGCCGGCCGGCTCGCCATCCATCCGGCCAGCAGCGCCAGCAGCAGCGCGGCTGCGTCGGTCAGCATGTGGCCGGCGTCGGCCAGCAGCGCCAGGCTGCCGCCTGCCAGGCCGCCCAGCACCTCCGCTGCGAACACGGCCAGCGTCAGCCCCAGGGCGATCGTCAGCCCGCGGCGGCCGCGATCGCGATCGGGCTGAGGGTGGTGGTGCCCGTGGTGGTGGGCGTGCGCCATGCCGTCTCTCAGGCTAGATGATTGGAGTCAATCATCCGATCTAGTGGGTATCGGTCGAGACCGAAACTGGCGGCAGCGGTGTTCTGTTCGACCACGGGCGGTGCAGGTCGATCGCGTACAGCCAGGGCCACCAGTCGCACCAGGTAGCCGCAGGCAAGGTCGCGTTGCCGGCGCCGTTGGCGGGATGAACCGGGGTGGCGGTGATGCGATCGTTCACGGCGACGGTGGTTGCAGTATCAAAGGGCTGCCGGACGGCAGAGCCGGGTTTCGGCTTTTGGTAACGGCTCCAGCAGCGGTTGTCGGGTTTGCAGTAGAGCCGTTACCCCGAACTGGGGATTGCATATCTTCGACGTCTTCGCCTAGGTTCCCTGCAGATGCCTCACCGTTCTCGGGTCACCGCCGTCCCGGCCGACGCGTCCGACGCCTCGCTGGACCTCGTGGCGACCCTTGCCGAGCTCAGCTCCAAACGCGAGCGTGGCGCGCTGCTGGAAGCCGGATGCGCCGGCTTCGGGCGCCTGCTCGCGCTGGACGCTGTCGCGGCGGTCAAGCTGACCGAGACCGGCATCGCCTGCGAGGGCCGCTGGGCCCGCTCCGGCGCCCGACCCCACCGGGTCGGCGATGCCCGCATGGCCGCCGCCGTCGAGCTCTGCGACGGCCATGGCAGCGGGATCACGCAGGGCGCGTTCGGCCGGCTGCAGCTGGTCGCGGTGCCGATCGTGTCCGAAGGCGCGGTCAGCCATGTGATCGCCGCCACCGCGCATCCCGGCCGCCAGCTGTCGGAAGCCGACCAGGCCTGCGCCGACGCCCTGGCCGCGCATCTGGCCTCCTGTCTGGAGATGGTGGCCGCAGTGTCGGCCGCACGCGAGTACATGCTGCTGGAGCAGGCGATCGCTCCCGGGCAGGCCGCTCGCGGCGACCGTGCACTCGAGCAGATGCAGCTCGTGCGGTCGCTCGCCGGAGCCTTCATCGGCGTCCGGTCGCTGCCCGAGGTGGGGCGGATCGTCGTCGGGCAGCTGCACACGCTGATCGACTACCACTCCTGCCGGTTCTACGTCGTCTCGCAGGATGGAGACCTGCTGCTTCCGGCCGCGCTGATGGGCGTGGGCGAGGTCTACGCCGGCGAGGACGTCGAGGATCTGGTCGTCGCCGTCGGCGAGGGCATCACGGGTCGCGTGTTCGAGACGAGGAAGCCGTTGCGGGTCGACGACGCGTCGGCCGTGCCCTTCAGCGTCGAGATCCCGGGCACCGAACCGATCGACGAGTCGATGCTGGTGGCGCCGATGGTGTCCGAGCATGGGTCCGTGGGCGTGATCGTGCTCAGCAAGGAGGGCCTGGCCCGGTTCGACGACGACGACCTGCGCCTGCTCGAGGTGATCGCGGCCCACGCCGCCATCGCCTGTGAGAACGTGCGCCTGATCGCCGAGCAGCAGGAGGCGGCCGACATCTCGGAGGCCCTGCTCGAGCTGGGCGCGGCACTGTCGCTGCAGGAGAACGTCGAGGGCATTGCCTCCATGCTCGCGATCGCGATCGATCGGCTGGTCGAGTGCGCCGGCATCTCGATCTGGGAGCGCGACGGAGACGTGCTGGTGCCCGCGACCACGGTCGGCTACACGCCCCGCGAGGCGCACCGTCTGATGCGCACCAAGCTGCGCGTCACCGACCAGCCGCTGGCGGAGGCGCTCTCCGGCCGGCGCATCGCCTCGCTCGATCTCGACCAGACCCCGGCCCTGACCGGGTGCCTGGATGCCGCGCCGGCCGGCACCACGTATGCGGTGATCGCGATCGGCGAGCGGTCGCGCAACCGCGGCGCCGTGATCGTGCAGCGGGGGCCGCGCCGCGGGCCGATCTCTCCGCGCGACCAGCGGATGCTGCTCGGCATCGCCGACCAGGCGCTGCTGGCGATCACCAACCGCGCTCTCTACGACGAGCTCGACACGTCGTTCCTGGCCACCATGCAGGCCCTCGGCAACGCACTGGACGCGAAGGATGCCTACACCAACGACCACGCCCAGGCCCTGGTCGGCCTGTGCACGGCGGTCGCCGACCGGCTGGGAGTCTCCGGCTCCGAGCTGCGTGACATCAGCGTGGCCGCGGCCCTGCACGACATCGGCAAGATCGGGATCCCGGCCGAGATCCTCAACAAGCCCGGCCCGCTGACGACGTCGGAGTGGGCCGTGATGAAGACGCATCCACAGCTGGGCGCGCAGATCCTGGAGCCCGTGCGGGCGCTGGCCGGCGCGGCGGAGCTGGTCATCAGCTGCCATGAGCACTGGGACGGCAGCGGCTACCCCAACGGCCTGGCCGGCCCCGAGATCCCGCTGGGGGCGCGTGTGATCCTGGCCTGCGACGCGTACGACGCGATCACCACCGACCGCGTGTACCGCAAGGCGCGGCCGTCGCAGGAGGCGGTGCAGGAGCTGCGCCGCTGCTCGGGCAGGGACTTCGACCCGCAGGTCGTGGACGTGCTGGCCGCCGTGATCGCCGCGACCAGCTAGCGGCAACCAGCCGGCCGCGACACCCCATCCGCGCGATCGGCTATCGTGCTCGTGCGGTCGGCAACGGCGCCGGCCGCGAGGGGCGATGACGCCTCCAGGTGACTCCGTCGGGAGCCACCTGGGGGCGTTTTTTTGTGCCCGGAAACCGAGCGAAGGGAGCACGATGGAGACGATCGATACCACCACGGCCGGGGTCGCCGAGCTGCGCCAGCGGGTGCTGCGCGAGGTGGGCGAGGCGGAGATCAAGTTCGTGCGGCTGTGGTTCACCGATCTGGTCGGGAGGCTCAAGAGCTTCGCGATCACGCGTGACGAGCTGGCATCCGCGCTCGAGCACGGGATGGGCTTCGACGGGTCGTCGGTGACCGGCTTCAACGCGATCGAGGAGTCCGACATGATCGCCATGCCGGATCCCGCCACCTTCCGGATGATGCCGCCCGAGTCGGGCGAGCACGCGTCGGCCCGGATGTTCTGCGACATCCGCACCCCCGACGGGGAGCCGTACGAGGCCGACTCCCGGCAGGTGCTGCGAAGCGCGCTCGACCGCATGGCCGGGCTCGGCTTCGACAGCTTCAAGATCGGTCCCGAGCTCGAGTTCTTCCTGTTTCGGATGGACGAGCAGGGCCGGCCGCACACCCTGGACGCGGGCGGCTACTTCGAGGACACGACCATGGACGCCGCGGTCAACCTGCGCAAGGAGATCGTGCTGGCGCTCGAGGAGATGGGCATCCCGGTCGAGTACCTGCACCACGAGGTCGGCCCCAGCCAGCACGAGATCGACATCCGCTACGCGGACGCGCTGCAGATGGCCGACCACTGCATGACGTACCGCTCGCTGGTGAAGGAGGTCGCGCAGCGGCACGGACTGCACGCCACGTTCATGCCCAAGCCGCTGTTCGGCGAGAACGGCTCCGGCATGCACACGCACCAGTCGCTGTTCATCGGCGACTCGAACGCCTTCTTCGACGCCGACGACCCCTGGTACCTGTCCGATGTGGCCAAGAGCTTCATCGCGGGCCAGCTGCGGCACGCCCGGGAGATATCGCTGCTGTTCGCACAGTGGGTGAACAGCTACAAGCGGCTGGTACCGGGCTACGAGGCGCCGGTGTACGTGGCCTGGTCGCGGCGCAACCGCTCCGCGCTGATCAGGGTGCCGCTGTACCACCCCGGCAAGGAGAAGGCGACCCGCGCCGAGATCCGATGCCCGGATCCCGCCTGCAACCCGTACCTGGCGTTTGCCGGACTGCTACACGCCGGGCTGGAGGGGATCGAGCGCGGCTACGAGCTGCCCGATCCGATGGAGACCAACCTCTACGAGCTGACGTCGCCCGAGCGCCGGTCGCTCGGCATCGAGTCGCTGCCCGAGAGCCTGGGCGAGGCGATCGCGGCTGCCGAGGAGTCGGAGGTGGTCGAGAAGACGCTCGGCCCCGAGCTCCGCGACCGGCTGCTGGCGCTGAAGCGGCGCGAGTGGGACGAGTACCGGGTGCAGCTGTCGGCCTGGGAGCTCGACCGCTACCTGCCCATGCTGTAGCGGACGATCGGCCACGCGCCGGGTCAGGCGCCCCCCTGCGGGGCGTCCGGCCCGGCCGCCGGCCGGAACCCGCGGCCGTCCCAGACCCGTGGCTGCACGTGCACGCCGCCCGCGTCGAGCGTGATCACGTTGTAGGCGTTGGGCTGCCCGCGGCGCCGGCGCGAGAACGCGGTTCCGGCCTGCACCGACAGCGGCCCGCCGTCGCCGCCGACCACGTCGGCGTAGCCCACGTGCAGGTGGCCGGCCAGCAGCAGCTCCACGCCGGCGTCGCGGATGGCCGCCAGCGCCGCCTCACGGCCGTGCACCACGATCGCCTGGGGCAGCGACGGCGGCGGCAGGAACGGGTGGTGGGTGACCAGCACCCGCCGGGCCGCGGACGGCGCGCCGGCGAAGCTCGATCGGATCAGCTGCACCTGGGCCGGTGAGATGCCGCCCTCCTTCCAGCGCGCCGGCCTGGTCGTGTTCAGCCCCAGCACGGCCAGATCGTCATCCACGTGGAAGGGGTTCAGCTCGTCGGTCACCATCGACCGGTAGCGGCCCATCGGTGACAGCGCCCGCCGGGTGACGTCGTAGAGCGGGATGTCGTGGTTTCCGGGCACGACCAGCAGCGGGCCCAGCCGGTCGAGGTAGGCCCGGGCGGCCGCGAACTGGCGGCGCCGGGCGCGCTGCGTGAGGTCGCCGCTGACCACGGTCAGGCGCGGACGCAGCTCCGCGATGTCGTCCAGCAGCCGCGCCGCCATCGTCCAGTCCTCGGTGCCGAAGTGCAGGTCGGACAGGTGCGCGAGGGTGATCGCGGGCGGCTCGGGCGCGCTCATCGATCGATCTGGTCGACGAGGCACTCCGAGGGGAGCTTGTCGTCGCGGAAGCGCAGCAGCTTCGCGCCGTGGCGGATGCGCCCGCCGCTGGTGTGCTCGATCTGCACCTCGCAGACCAGCTCCGGCCGCAGGCTGTGCCAGGCGGTGTCGCGCTCGCCCGTCCAGCGGTTCGGCCCAGGCTCGCCGTGCTCGCCGGTCTCGAGCGGCCGGACGACGTCGAGCAGCTCGCGCGCGCGCTTGGCCGTGAAACCGGATGTGTGTCCGACGTGCCGCATCTCCCCGTCCTTGTCATAGAGGGCCAGGATCAGCGATGCGACGGCGCCGCCGGCCTTGCGCTCGCGCCAGCCGATCGCGACGGCGTCGATCGTGCGCTGCCGGCGCACCTTCACCATGCCCACGCGCTCACCCGGGCGGTAGGGAGCGTCGTCCACCTTGGCGACAACGCCCTCGCGCTCCTGCAGCCAGCGGCCCGCACGCTTCCGGTCGGTGGTCTGGTCGATCAGGATCACCGGGTCGGCCACCACCTGCTCCAGCAGCGCCCGCCGCGCGGCCAGCTCCTGGTCGAGGGTGACGGTGTCCTCGTGCGCGAGCAGGTCGAACGCGACGAAGCGCGCCGGCGTCTGCTCGGCCAGCATCTGCACGCGCGAGGCGGCCGGGTGGATGCGGTTCTGGAGCGCCTCGAAGTCCTCGGCCTCGCCGTCCGGGATGATCAGCTCGCCGTCCAGCACGTAGCGGCCGGGCGGGAAGCGCAGCTCCGGGAAGTAGCGGTCCATCGGCTTGCCGTTCCGCGACTGCAGCAGGTGCGAGTCGCCGTCGACGAAGACGATCGTCCGGAATCCGTCCAGCTTGGGCTCGTAGCACCAGCCCTCGCCCTCGGGCAGCTCGTCCATCGGCTTCGCCAGCTGGGGCTTGATCGGTGGCTTGAGTGGAAGTGTCATGTCGGCACTCTCGCATAAGACGGAACCCGCGCATCTACACTCACGTATGGCCGCCACCGACCGTACGGCTCGGCACCTCGAGCTGCTGACCGACACGATCGCGGCGGTCAACTCCTCGCTCGACCTCGACATCGTGTTCGAGCGGATCGCCGCCAAGGTCACCTCCGTGCTCGAGGCGGATGCCTGCTTCGTCTACCTGTACGACGAGACGGACGACGTGCTCGAGCTGCGCGCCACGCACGACGGGCGCTTCGGCGACCCCAGCCACCGTCCGCGCATGCACCTGGGCGAGGGCATCACCGGGACGTCGGCGGCCGAGGGCCGTCCGGTCATGATCGCCGAGGCGGCGCACCTCGACGCGCGCTTCGTCGGCTTCCCCAACCTGCCCGAGGACGAGTACGAGTCGATCCTGGCCGTGCCGGTGCACGCCCGCGACCGCCTGGAGGGGGCGCTGAACGTGCGCACGCGGCTGCCGCGTGCCTTCGGCGAGGATGAGGTGGCGCTGCTGACCGCCATCGCAGGACAGGTCGGGCAGGCGATCGAGAACGCGAAGCTGTACGAGCAGACGCGGGCGCGGGTGTCGGAGCTGGAGTCGCTGGCCGTCCAGGAGATCCACCACCGGGTCAAGAACAACCTGCAGACCGTGGCCTCGCTGCTGCGCCTGCAGGCGCGCGCGATCGACGACCCGGCGGCCGAGCGGGCGCTCGAGGAGAGCGTGCACAGGATCCTGTCGATCGCGGCAGTGCACGACCTGCTGACGACGTCCCAGCACGACGACGTCGACTGCGCCGGGCTGATCGGGCGGCTGGAGGCGATGCTGGGGCAGGGCCTGGGCGGGCGTGAGGTGGACAGCCGGCTGCAGCCGGTGGTGCTTCCCGGCCAGCGGGCGACGGCCGTGGCGCTGGTGTTCTGCGAGCTGTTCCAGAACGCGCTCGAGCACGGCCGCGGGCGCATCTCGGTGGAGCTGGTGCGCGACGGCGGCAGCATCGTGATGAGCGTCGGCGACGAGGGTCAGGGGCCGCCGCCCGGCCCGCGCCAGGGGCTGGGCCTGACGATCGCCGCGGCGCTCGTGCGCGAGGAGCTGCGTGGGCGCATCGACCTGCGAGGGAAGGCGGTGGTGCGATTTCCGGCCGTGTCCTGATCGCGGAGGACGAGACCATCATCCGGCTGGACGTTCGGGCGATGCTGGAGCGTGCCGGCTTCGAGGTGGTGGCCGAGGCCCGGGACGGTCGCGAGGCGGTGGCGCTGGCCGCGGAGCACCGGCCCGACCTGGCGGTGATGGACGTCAAGATGCCGGAGCTGGACGGCATCGACGCCGCCCGCCAGATGCTCGAGCAGCGGCAGATCCCGATCGTGATGCTGACGGCGTTCTCGGAGGCGGCCCTGGTCGGCCGCGCGGTCGACGCCGGCGTGTTCGGCTACCTGGTGAAGCCGTTCCGGGAGAGCGACCTGCTGCCCGCGATCGAGGCGGCACGGGCCAGGCACGCCGAGCTGCAGGCCCTGCGCGACGAGGCGGGCTCGCTGCGCGACGCGCTGGAGGCGCGCAAGGTGATCGAGCGCGCCAAGGGCCTGCTGATGGAGAAGGACGGGCTCAGCGAGGGGGAGGCGTTCGCACGTCTGCGCGGCGCCAGCCAGCAGACGGGCAGGCCGCTGCGGGACGTGGCCGAGGCGGTGCTGGCGACGTTCGGTGTCGGCTGACCGCGGCATCCCCCCGTCGCGCCGCGGGACGGATTTTCCACGGCCTCCACTAGACCGATTACACTACAGCGCGGCTGGTCGTCAGCCGATGAGCTCCACACCCGATCTCCCGACGCAGGAACGGTGATGACGTGACGGTTGGAATCTTCAGCGTCCTTTTCCTAGCGGCTGCTGCCGCCGTGGCCATCTGGGTCGTCGTGCGCTTCCCTGAGCGGGCGCCGACCGAATTTCGGCGCGCGTTGATCCACTTCGGCGTCTCAATGGTCGGGATGTACGTGATCTCGCCGTTCCTTCAGCATGACCTGGCCTCCATGACCCAGCCGTTGCGGCTGTACCTGTCGGTGTTCGGTGTGCTTCTTCCCGCCCTGGTATACCGGTTCGTGGCGACTATCTGGTTGCTGCGGGTGGCGACGGGCTCGCTGCGCTCAGCGATGCGCTGATCAGTGGTGGATGCCGTGGAAGGCCTTGACGAACTCGATCATGGCCGGGGCGAGCAGCACCACGAAAATGGCCGGGAAGATCAGGAAGATCAGCGGAAACAGCATCTTCACAGGTGCCTTCTGGGCTCGCTCCTCGGCGTAGGCCTTCTGCTGCATCCGCACCTCGTGCGACAGGTTACGCATGATCTGGCCAATCGAGACGCCGAGCGTCTCACCCTGTAGCACCGACCGCACGAAGGAGCGCACGCCGACGGTGTCACAGCGGACCAGCATGTTGCGAAGCGCCTGCTCGGTCGAGAGACCGAGGCTCTGCTCCTGCAGCGTCAGACGCAGCTCGTCTCCGAGCGGCCCCTCGAGGCGTTCGGTTGCGACCTTCAGCGATCCGTTGAAGCTGAGGCCGGCCTCAACCGTCACCACCAGCAGGTCCATCAGATCCGGCATCTCCCGCTCGATCTGGCGCAGGCGGTCATCCGCCCGGCGCCGCACGACGGCCATCGGAGCAACCCAGCCCATCACGGCGGCCAGCGCCGCGCCGCCGATCACCAGCGGCAGCGACATGCCGCTTGTGGTCGACACCCAGAGCCACAGCGCCGCCGCTCCGATCGTCGCCAGCAGCCGGTAGCCCGTGAACTTGACCACCGAGGTCTCGTACATCGCCGCGGCCATCAGCCGGGCCTTGACCTTCGACTGGTCGCCGCTGTCGCCCAGGGCCGTGCCGAGCCTGTCGGCAAGGGCACCGGCCATGGCGGACAGCGGCCGTCGTGCCGGCACATGAGCCGTGGGCCCGGGCGATACGTACCCGTAGTCGGCGATCTGTCCGACCGTCTGGCTGGCGCGCAGGCGGCCGACCGAGAGCGCCCGGACGACCAGTGTGATGGCCGCCCCGCAGGCGAGGAGGCCGAGGATCAGGATGAGAGTGTTCACTTCGGCTCCTAGATTTCGATGTTGACGATCTTGCTGATGGCAAACGAGCCCAGCACGGTCATGCCTGCCGATATCACCAGCAGCACCTGGCCGAGCGTGGTGTGGAGAAGCGGGCTCGCGTAGCTTGGGTTGAGGGCGTAGATGAGCAGGAACAGCCCGATCGGCAGCGCCGTCACCACCCATCGGGAGATGCGACCCTGCGCCGTCAGTGTGCGCACCAGCCGCCGCAGCTCGAACCGTCCTCGCACGTTCGTCGCCACCTGGTCGAGGATCTCCGCGGTGTTGCCGCCGGTCTGCTGTTGCACGATCGTGACGAGCGCGATCTGCATCACCTCACGGCTTTGCATGCGCCTGCTGATCTCTGCCAGCGACTCGTCGACCGGCACACCCACACGCTCCTGCCCGACCAGGCGGCGGAACTCCGAGCGCGAGGGCTCGGCGGCGTCCTCAGTCATGATCGACAGGGCGCCCACCAGGCTATGGCCCGCGCGTAGGGCCGACGCGAGCACCTGTAGGTTGTCGGGCAGCTGCGTCGCGAAGGCGAACCGCTGGCGGTCCGCCCTCACCGAGATCAGGACTCGCCCGATCACGGGCACGAGCGGCGCGAAGATGATCATCACCCACGATCCTGCGATCGCAACCATCGCAATCCCAAGCAGCAGTGCACCGGTGATCCCGACCACCACCGCCTGTGCCGGGCTCAGCCCAATCTTTGCGAGCTCGACGTCCTCGCTGAAGCGATCCCACCAGCGGGTGCCGCCGAGCACTCGCTCGGTGTGCTCGTAGAGGGCTTCCGTGATCGCCGGTGCCGACGCATCGGGTGCGTTCTCGGGGACGAACGGCTGCACGCGCCGCCGCAGCGCGCGGCTGCGCGGCTGCGTGATCGTGATCACCGCGAAGGCGGCCAGCAGGCCGCCCACCACGGCGACCAACAGGGCGCTCAGCCAGGAGCCGAGCAGCCGCGACCAGGCGTTGCGATGGTACGGGGGAGTCGACACGCTGGTCAGCGACGGAGCCGTGTACGAGGTGGAATACGCACCCGGCACGCGGTCGATCGTGACGTTCACGGCGACGGGCGCGTTGGCGGAGGCGAGCGACTGGTAGCTGACCAGGTACTGATTCGCGAGCTGTGCGCCCAGCTGGTCGTAGATGTGGGACAGCTGCGAGACCGAGCTCGCCGCGGTGAATGTCCCGTCGGCCCCACTCGCCAGGCTCCGCAGCGTTCCAGGTTGGAACTGCTCCGATTCCAGGCCGACCGTGAAGATGCGCGCATGCTCCTGCCGCGCGGTGCCGGTGACTGAGCCCAGCGTGGCGGTGCTGCCGGTGTCGGCACCGTCGGACAGCACGACCATGGAGGCCGACGTGATGTGCGCGGCGGCGATCTCCTGCTCGGCGGTCTGAACCGCGTCGATCATGTGCGTTCCGGTGCCGAGGGTTGGCGTTGCCACGAGCGCGGCGTCGATCTTCGCCTGATCTGTCGTGAACGGCAGCACCACGGTCGCGTGATCATTGAATACGATCACGGAGAGCGGCTGCTTCGGATCGCGATGCATTGCAAACGTGCGCGCCGCCTCCATCGCAGCGTTGATCGGCGTGCCGTGCATGCTCCTGCTGGCGTCGATGATGAGGACGACGCCGAGCTCCGACGTGTCGGTCAGTGGCGTAACCGTCAGTCCGGCCACGGGGCCGCCGTTCTCGGTCACGTGCAGCGTGCCGGTGCCGGCGGTCTTGCCGGGCGGCAGTGTCAGCAGATAGGTGCGGGTCGGGAACTGGTCGCCCGAGCGCGGCGTCAGTGTGAACCCGCCCGCCGCCAGGGCTGGCGTCGCCGAGGCGGCCAGCACGGCCAGGAATGCGAGACCGGTCAGCAGTCGCCACCTCATCGTGAGGCCTTTGCGACATGGCCGCCGGGAATCTGGAACATCTCGATCGGCAGATCGACACCGTGCTTATGGAACTTGGAGAGGAAGCTCGGCCGAAGCCCGGTCGGGCGCAGGCTGCCGGCCACCTGGCGTTCCGCCGTCAGGTGGTCGATCTCGAACTGGAAGATGTCCTGCAGGGTCACGACGTCGGACTCCATCCTCTGCACCTCGGTGATCTGCATCACGCGGCGCGAACCGTCCTGCAGCCGTTCCAGATGCACGATCAGATCCAGGGCGCTCGCCACCTGGGCCCGGATGGCCTTCAGCGGCAGGTCGTAGCCGGCCATCAGCACCATCGTCTCGACGCGCGCGAGCGCGTCGCGGGTGCTGTTTGCGTGGACGGTCGAGAGCGAGCCGTCGTGGCCGGTGTTCATCGCCTGGAGCATGTCCAGCGCCTCGGCTCCACGCACCTCGCCGACGATGATCCGGTCGGGCCGCATGCGCAGTGAGTTACGCACCAGCTCGCGGATGGCGACCTCACCCTCGCCCTCGATGTTGTTCGGGCGCGACTCGAGCCGCAGCACGTGTCGCTGGTTCAGCTTCAGCTCGGCGGCGTCCTCGATCGTGATGATGCGCTGGTCCTCGGGCACCGCCGTTGACAGGGCATTCAGGAGCGTGGTCTTGCCGGAGCCGGTGCCGCCCGAGATCAGGATGTTCAGCTCGGCGCGGATGCAGCAGCTGAGAAAGTCCACCGTGGTCTCGGACAGCGTTCCGATCCTGATCATGTCGTCCAGGTTCAGGCGCGTCTCGCCGAACTTGCGGATCGTCACGAGCGGCCCGCTCAGCGACAGCGGCGGGATGATCGCGTTCACGCGGCTTCCGTCGGGCAGGCGGGCGTCCACCATCGGCGAGGACTCGTCGATCCGGCGGCCGATCTGCGCCACGATCTTGTTGATGATGCGGCGCAGGTGCGACGAATCGGCGAAGTGGATCGGCACCGGGGACAGGCGGCCGGCCCGCTCCACCCAGATGTCATGGGGGCCGTTGACCATGATCTCCGTGATGGTGTCGTCCAGCAGCAGTCGCTCGAGCGGCCCATGGCCGAGGATGTCGTCGGTGACCGCCTCGGCGATGGTGACCCGGTCGGTGTGCGACAGGCCGGCCTCCTTGGACAGATGACTGCCGATGGCGGCCTTGACGCGCTCACTCAGCGTCGCCTCATCGATATCGTCCGAGTAGAGCTGGGGACCGAGCTCGCTGATGACCGCCATGTGGATGCGGTTCTTGACGTCGGCGAACGGATCGGCCGTGGCCGGTGCGTCGCTCACGGAGCTGCTGGCGGAGAGTCGTTCCTGGAGATCCATCATGCCTTCCTTGCTAGCAGGCGGCGGCGTCCCTGGGACTCCGGGACTGCGGCCGTGGGGAGGTAACGCGTCATCAGGGCGGCGAAGGCCTTCGCCGCGTCGGACTTCGGGTGTGACAGGGCCACCGGGAGCCCCTCGTTCACAGAACGCGGGATGTCCCGGTCGCTGGGCACCAGCACGTCGGGCACCCGGCCCGCGACCTGGGCCACGTCTTCCGCGCTGATTCCGACCTTCGTCTGGGCCCGGTTCAGCACGAGCGACACGTTCGCCTCGGGATAGCCCATCAGCGTCAACGTCTCCAGCCCTAATCGCGTGTTCTTGAGCGAGAGCGTGTCGAGCGTGCCGACCATGCACACATCGGTCGAGATGTCGATGGTTGCGATCACCTCCGGTGTGAATCCGGGTGGGGTGTCGACGATCACGTAGTCGAACTCGTCGCGTAGGATCGGATACAGCTCGAGCAGCAGCTCGACCGTGACCGACGAGGCCTGATCGGGCCGAGACGGGGCGATCAGCACCCGCAGCCCCGACTGGTGGTGGACGAGGTAGTCGTCCACCTTCTCGGCGTCGAGCGTGCCGCCAGCCACGGACAGGTCGTAGATCGTCCGCTCGGGGCGCATGCCCAGCGCCAGCCCCACATCGCCGAACTGCAGGTCGAGGTCAACGACCACGGTGCGATGGCCCTGCGAGGCCAGCAGCACACCCAGATTGCAGGTGGTAAGCGTCTTGCCGGTGCCGCCCTTTGGGCCCAGCACGACGATCGTCCGTGCGGGATCCCGATCAGGCCGCTGCCGGCGGGCGATCGCCTTCTCGATCAGGAACCGCACGTTCTCCGCCGACTGGGGCAGCTCGACGATGTCGTCCGCTCCCGCTTCGAACACCCGCCGCACGAAGCCGTTGGGCGCGCCGCTGCAGAGCACGACCACGGGGCGGTCAGGTCGCTTGCGCCGGGCGTCGGCGATCATGTCGATCACGGCCTCGTTGGCATGGTCACAGGCAACGACGATCATGTCGGCCCTGGTGCGCTGCAGCGCATCCTCCACGTCCGAGAACCCGTCGATCATCGCAACCACGTCGACGCCGTCGGTCGGCAGCGCCGAGACCACCTCGTCTCGGGGCACCACCGGATCGAGCACTACGAGCGTCCTGACCGCCGTCGCCATCTATCGGCCCCCGAGCGAGCGGAAGACCTTCACCGGCGGGATGCCGAGCAGCATGGTCTCGAGCGTCACCAGGCTGGGCTTGCTGGACACGTTGCCGGCCTGCGGCGTACCCGCCAGGAACACGGTGCCGTTATTGATCGCAAAGGCGATGTTCCAGGCCTGCTGGTCGGTCACCTGCACCACGATGTTGCCGCTGTTGCTGGTGGTGGTACTGCTGCTGCTGGTGCTCGGGACCTCCAGCACTTTGATGTCCTGCGCGATCACCTTCTCGACCGGACGCGCCTGGGAGTTGCCGTTCAGGGGGGCTCCGTTGGGCCCGATCGGGATCACGTTGAACCCGGCCAAGATGTCGACGTGGTCACCAGCCTGCAGGAACGGCGTCAGACCGGCTGCGCTGTCGAGCGGGATCGAGATCGCCCGCTGGTTGCCGGTGATCTTGGTGGTGACGGCATCGGTGGGGGCATCGGTGAAGTCCGACGTGGCCAGCTGCTGGTTCGGATAGATGTCGTGGGCAGCGATCTTGCCGCTGATCGAGGCGGGATCGGTGATTGCGCCGTCCTTGACCTGGTCCTTGGGGGTGCTGACCACCGAGTACCACTTCTGCGAGGCGATCACGTCGCCGCTCGAGCTCTGCGGGATCAGCTTGTTGGCGACCAGCACCGACACTGTGGCCGACTGGCTGTTTGCGTCCTGGCGCACCTGCGACACGTAGATCAGCAGCAGCGCGCCGGCCACGAGCGCCGCCAGGCCGCCCAGTACCAACGTTCCGCTTCTCGATGAGGTGAATCGCTGCACGATTACCGCTCCTTCATGGTTCGATTTGTCATTGCTATTGCGTCATCACGAGGATGCATGAGTCCACGGCGTTGGGATCGCACGTTCCACCGCCGGTGCCGTTGCTGGCGGTGTCGATGTACTGGATGAAGTGGCCGACGATGGTCGCCGCGTCGGGCGCGGGGTCGTCGCCGTTGCCCTGGCAGGGGTTGTTGAAACCCGACCCCTGCCCGGTCCAGCCGGTGATGTAGAAGGCCGCGAAGCGGGTCACCGGCACCGTCGTGTTTCCCTGCCCGTCGAACGACCCGAACGGGGTCACGAAGACCTGCACGACCCGCGGGTCGCCGGGGGAATAGTTGGGCCAGTGGTTGGGCGAAGTGCACGAGCTGGGCTTGGGCGATCCCAGGATGCGCTCGTTGAGGCCCGCGGGAATCTGGTTTGTCGCGCCGCCGGTCTGCGTCGCAACGCAGAACCACGGCTGCGTGGTGCTCCAGAGCGCGGACGGTGAGTTCGGGCACGACTGCGAACCGTCGTTTCGGCCGTAGAGGGGCGCGCAGCCTGCCGCGAGCTCTCCCTCGAGGTTGGAGATGGCGGGGTCGCAGTCCACGGACTGGTTCTGGCTGCCCACCACCACACGCAGCTGGACGGGCGGGTCGCTCGCCTTCGCGAGCTCGAGCACGTCCTGGATACCGATCTGGACGACGATGCCGGTCTGGTTCGTGCCCTGTGCGAAGCTCTGGTTCGAAACGCCGGCGCCCTGCAGGATCTGCATGGTCTGGATCGGCCCTGAGCCGTTGCTCGCGTTGATCGCGCCGTATGCCCGGTGCGCGGTGCCGGCGAAACTGCCCTTGCACGGGTTCTGGCTCTTAGCCGTACACGGCTGTCCGTTGACCGTGCCGTCCTGCACCTCCCAGCCGATCGTGACGGGAACCTGGCCCGCGCCCGGCGAGATGGTGGCGGGCGTTCCCGTCGTCAGCCAGCGCTGGCTGGCGGAGTCGTAGGTGAGGGGATACGTGGTGCCGCCGATCGTGGCCGTCATCGCGGCCGAGGGAGAGGCCGGCTTGGTTTGAGGCTGGACGATGGCGTGAGTACCGACGTCAACCTGAGCGCTGGCGCCCACGGTGCACGAGGCCGACGTAAAGTTCGCGTTGCTGCAGGTGCCGGGGATCAGGTGCACGTCGCGCAGCAGCGGTGGCCCACCGCTCACGAACGCCGACGTCGAGTAGCCACGGACGAAGTTGATCCCGGTGTAGCACTGCACCAGCGCCGCGCCGCAGGTCACCGAGTTCGATCCGCTGAGCGCCACGTTGACGCCGATGTTCGAGACGCCGGTGCCGACGGGCAGGGTGATCGGCTGGGTCATGTTGTCCCATATGGCGGTTCCGTTGGCGGCGCCGTCGCGAGTGAGGGGGGCGGTCGCCAGCACCGCGTTGGTGGCCTCGTCAACGAAGGTGACCTGCCCGAGCTTGGGGTCGCTGACGGGCAGCGCGATCGGCAGGAAGCCGCCGCCGGTCGTCTCCGTCTTGAGGCTGACGCGAGCGTGGGCGTTGATGGTGGGATTTCCGATGCCGACCAGGTTTGCGACCTTGAGGAACCACGGTGCGTCGGTCTCTGTGGCCTTCACGTCCACGAAGCCGGTGCTACAGGGCGTCCCCGCGCTGTTGTCGGATCCGCCCTGGTTGTAGTAGTCGGTCGAGTTGATCAGGACGTGCAGGTTCGCGGCGGGCGTGTTGCCGACCTGGGCGTTGTAGGTGCCACCCCCGGTTGCCGCCGGGCCGGCGTACTTTCGGGCCTCCGCGCTGATGTTGGTGTCGCTGCACGGCATGGCCGCATACAGGCCACCGCCCGCCAGCGCGGCCGAGTCGACCTGCAGCTGCAGGTGCCGCTTGTGCTCGTACCAGTTGCCGACGTCGATCACGAACGAGGCCAGCATCACGATCACCGGGAGCGTGACGGCGACCAGCACGAGCACGCCCCCGCTCTCGGAGCTTCGGCGGTGCATGGATCTCACGACGAGCACCCGACCACGGATCCGTTCCAGTTCTCGAGCCGCATCGTGTCGCTGGCTTGCACGGTGGTCTGGGTGGCCGAGAGGCCCAGGAACGGCAGCCAGTTGTAGGTGAACGTCGCCGTGGCGGTGATCGGCGTTCCCACGGCCGTCGTCGACGGCTGCGCCACGCACACCTTGACTGCGTTGGGTACGGCGTTGGTGCCGCCGTTCTTCAGCTCGGGGCTGTCGGCCTGCGCCTGGACGCAGCTCGCGATGCTCGAGCAGCCGGTCGGCGTGTTGCCGACCGCGGCGTAGCGGGCCGCCTCGTTGGCCATATGGGTCGCGTCGATCCAGTAGTTGATCGCACGGCCGAAATCGAAGATGCCGAAGATCAGCAGCAGCAGCAGCGGCAGCACGAGCGCGAACTCGACCATCGCCTGGCCGCGTTCCCGCGTATCTGACCTGGGGTGTCGGGGTGTTCGCATCTAGACGCCCGGGAACCCGTTGGCCACCTGCTGGAAGACGGCTGAGGCGTCGCCGCCGATGAGCTGCAGGGCGGCGAAGCAGACGACCGCCACCATCGAGAGGATGAAGCTGTACTCCACCATCGCCTGGCCGCCTTCGTCCTGCCAACTATGAGATTGCTCGAGTTCCATGAAGATCTCCGTCACCGGTTGGATGGGTTTCGGCGGCGGTGGCAAGGTCGCCACCGCCGCCGAAGGGCCTTACAGAGCGGCGCCTATCGAGTCTGCGATGCCCTGGAACACGGCCGTGACGTCCGTGCCCACGAGCTTGAGAGCGACGATCGCGACGACGGACACCAGGGCCAGGATGAGGCCGTACTCGACCATTGCCTGGCCATCCTCGCTGTCGCGGCGAGCCGCGATCTCCGCAATGAAGTCACGCATGACTTCCCTCCTTGGGGCGTTGCCCCGTTTCGGACACGAGCCTTGCCATACCGGCAAAGCTCGCCTTACAGAGCGGCACCCAGCGAGGCTGCGACGCTGTTGAACACAGCCGTGACGTCCGTGCCCACGAGCTTGAGGGCGACGATCGCGACGACGGACACCAGGGCGAGGATCAGGCCGTACTCGACCATGGCCTGGCCGTCCTCGCTGTCGCGGCGAGCCGCGACCTTCAGAATGAAGTCATTCATGACTTCCCTCCTTGGGGCGTTGCCCCGTTGATTACGCCCACCACTGCGGCGGGCCGTGCCTTGGATGTCCACCTGCTCGTCACTGCTCCGCCACCACTCGTAGGCCGGAGCCGGACACGAGCCTTGCCAGACCGGCAACGCTCGCGTCTTCGAGGGGCCCTGATTCGACGGCCGCGAGGTCGTCGATCCAGGCCTGACGCTGATCCGACAGGTACACCACCTTCGGCTTACATGCGACGAAGCGGTGGGTGACCAGCGGGCGGACGATTGACTCGTCCAGATAGGTGACGTCGACCACGACCAGGTCGGGGTCGAAATCCTCCGCAGCGTTATCGAACGCAACGCCCGGGAACGGCACGCTGGACACCTCGGCCACCTTCTTGAAGGCGGGCTCGAGAGCGCTCAGCATGAGCGGAGGAAACCCGACAAGCAGCACCCGTCCGGAGGACCGGCCAGGGCGAGCGCGTCGGATTCGGCGAACATCCATCGTCCGCAAGTGTCTGATGGGTTCCCGGCCTGCACCATCGCACGATGCGGCCATATTGGTGGGTGAATCTTCCTCACCCGCCGGCCGTGCTCGAGCGGAGGGTGCCGTCAGCCCTTCGCGGCGCGCAGCCGGTGGTATCTGGCTGCAGCGGCCGATCGGTTCGGCGTCTCGAGCTTGCTCAGGATCTTCGAGACGTGGGTGCGAACCGTCTCCTCCGCGATGCTCAGGTCGGTGGCGACCGACCTGTTGGTCTTGCCCTCGGCGACCAGCTCGAGCACCTGCCATTCGCGGCGCGTCAGCCGCCGGTCTGACGGCAGCACCTCGCCCAGGGGTGTGGCAAGCGATATCGCGCGGTACTCGTCGACCAGCGCCGACGTCATCGCGCGGCAGACCAGCGCCTCGCCGCGGTCGGCGGCGCGGATCGCATCGGCCCAGGCCCGGGTCGGCAAATCCTTGGTCAGGTACCCTCGCGCGCCAAAGCGAAGCGCTCGCAGGAACACCTCCGATTCACCGCTGACCCCTGTAGCGATCGGGGTCCCACCGGCGGCCAGCACCTGTTCGATCACGTCGCCGGCCGCGCGGTCGCCGCCGCGCAGGTCGATGTCCACCAGCACGACCAGGCCCGCCGAGTCGCCGGCAAGCGCCAGCCCCTCCTTGCGGTCATATGCGGTGGCCACCACCTCGAGTCCGTGCTCGGTGAGCGTGGAGCTGAGGCCGGCCATCGCGATCTCGTGCGAATCGCAGATACCTACACGTGCCATGTGGGAGCCGCTTTCCTATATCACGTTGCCCTGAAAACAAGTGCGTCAGGGTCGCGTTGCCAAGGTACACGGACAGGTGATGCCCGTCAACTAGCGGACGCCGCGGTCGCGGCGTCGCTCGATCCGCGTCCCTTGGGGTGCGATCGGTCAGGCGGGCATTGCGGCGCGCAGCATCCGCAGCGTCCACAGGCACACCAGGAGCGAGAACACGAGCGCGGCGAATCCGAACACCATCACGCTCACGATCGGCTCCGACAGATGCAGCACCGCTCCGATGTTCGCGTCGATCAGCATCGAGGCGGCGATGGCGATCCCCACCGTGCCCCAGCTGGTCGGCCTGCGGTCGGCGAGCCGTAGGTCGACCCACGCTGCCATCGCGGCGGCCCCGCCCATGTACACGAGCACGAACAGCGGCTGCTCGCTCACGATCCCACCAGCTTCAGTGCGGGCTCGGCTGTCAGGGCGCAGATGGCCGCTGAGTCGGTCGCCGTCATCCTGCAATGTTCCGGTCGTTGCGGCGCGGTCTGCAATACGCGGTTTGGCCGATCCGGGGGGTGAGGAAATCTCCCCCGGCGCCGGCAGGAACCGAGGCGTTCAGGCTGGGTAAGCCGGGACAAGCGTCAGCGCCGGCCGTGCCACCAGCCCCAGCAGCGCCGCCACCGTGAACGTCTCCATCGGCCCCGAGCAGCCCGACTCGAGGTCGTCGCTCCAGGCCCGGCCACTCTCGGACACGAACACCAGCACCGACCCCTTCCGCGAGAAGCGGTCCATCATCAACGGCCGCACGCGCGCCTCGTCCAGGTAGGTGACGTCGACCACCACCAGGCACGGCCGCAGCTCGGCGGCGGCCGCCTCGAAGGCGTCGCCGGGGAAGGCCACCGCCGCCACGTCCATGCGCAGTCCCAGCGGCCCCTCCAGCGCGCGCGTCATCATCGGCGTCAGCCCCACCAGCAGCGCCAGACGGGGACGCATCGATCGCACACGACGGCGTGGCGCGCTGCGGGCCATGATCGATTCTGCATCCCGTTTTGCAGATGGTCAACGCCGAGCGTCGTCAGCCCACTCGGCGCTCCCACTCGCGGTACAGGTGGGCCAGCTCCACCTGGAGCTGCTGGTGGCGGTGACCATCGTCGGCCACGGCGGTGTGATCCTGGTATGCGTCGGGCTGGGAGAGCCGTGCCGACACGGCCCCCAGCTCTTCCTCGAGCCGCTCGATCTGCGACTCCAGCTCCCGCGCCTCGCGCCCGGAGCGGCCGCTGCGGGCCGGCTTCGGCGCCGCCGTCTTGGCCGGTGCCGGCCGCGGCTGCTTCGGCTTCGGCGGTACCTGCCGGGGCGGATCCTTGGCGACGACCGGCTCGTGGTCGCGCGCGTACTCGCCGAACCCGCCGTCACGCAGCCGCAGCCGCCCGTCCTCGATGGCGATGGTGCGCGTCGCCAGCGCCTCGATCAGGGCGCGGTCGTGGGACACGAACAGGATCGTGCCGGGGAAGCTGTCCAGGGCGTCCTCGAGCGCCTCGCGGCTCTCGATGTCGAGGTGGTTGGTGGGCTCGTCCAGTACCAGCAGGTTGGCACCCGAGACCACGATCCGGGCCAGCGCCAGCCGCCGCCGCTCGCCGCCGGAGAGCACGCTGACCGGCTTTTCGACCTGGTCGCCGGAGAACAGGAAGCGACCCAGCAGCATCCGTGCCTGCGGCCCTGTCAGCTTCGTGCCGTGCCCGACGGCGTCCACCAGCCGCGCCTGCTCCGGCAGCTCCAGCGACTGCTGTGAGTAGTAGGCGAGCGTGACACCGTGGCCGAGCTTTGCGCGGCCGTGCTCCGCCGGCCGGCGGCCCAGCAGCGTCTCCAGGAGCGTGGTCTTGCCGGCGCCGTTACGCCCGATCAGCGCCACCCGCTGGCCGCGCTCGATGTGGAAGGTGGCGTCGTGCACCAGCTCGCGGCCGGCCACCGACACCGACAGGCCCTCCGCCTCCATCACCACCCGCCCGCTCCGCGCCGGGGGCGGAGGGAAGTCGAACTTCAGGGACCGCTGCTCGCGCGGGCGGTCGACCCGCTCGATCCGAGCCATCACCTTCAGCTTGCTCTGCGCCTGGCGCGATTTGGTGCCGTAGCGAAAACGGTCGACGAACCGCTGCAGGTGCGCCAGCTCCTGCTGCTGGCGCTCGTACTGGTCGGCCTGCGCCGCCATCCGCTCGGCCCGCTCCAGCCGCCAGTGGGAGTAGCTGCCCTTCGTCATGCGCCCCTTGCCGCGCTCCAACTCCAGCACGCTGGTGGCCACCGACTCCAGGAACCAGCGATCGTGCGAGACGAAGATCAGCGACGCGTCGAGCCCGTCCAGGTACTCCTCCAGCCACTCGATCGAGTCGACGTCGAGGTGGTTGGTGGGCTCGTCCAGCAGCAGCAGGTCGGGCTCCCCGGCCAGCGCCCGTGTCAGCGAGGCCCGGGTCAGCTCGCCGCCGGAGAAGGTGTCCAGCTGCCGCTCGAGGTCCTGCGGGGAGAAGCCGAGGCCGCGCGCGATCCCCTCCAGGCGCGAGCGCCAGGCGTAGCCGCCGGCCCGCTCGAAGGCCGCTTGCGCGGCTCCGTAGTCGCGCAGCGTGGCGTCGTCGCCGTCGCCCTCGGCCATTCGCCGCTCGATCCGGCGCAGATCGGCCTCGAGCTCGGCCGCGGCGGCGGCGCCCTCCCCCACGTAGTCGCCCAGCGTGATGCCCCGGCGCAGCGGCGGCCGCTGGTCGTGCAGCGCCACGCGGGTACCGCCGGTCAGCGACATGGTGCCGCCCTCCGGCTCCAGCTCGCCGGCGATGATCCGCAGCAGCGAGGTCTTGCCGGCGCCGTTGCGTCCCACCAGCGCCACGCGGTCGCGCGGCCGCACGATCGCGGACACGTCGCTCAGCACCTCGTCGCCGCCGAAGGAGAGGCGGATCTGGGTCAGGTGGAGCGACATTCCAGCACCACCTTGCCGAACCGGTCGGGCTGCTCCAGCCGTGCGTGCGCCGCCGCCGCGTCGTCCAGCGGGCACACGCTGTCCACGACCGGGCGCCACCGGGCCTGCCGTACGTGCGCCAGCAGGGCGTCGAACTCGCGGGGGCTGCCCATGGTCGTGCCGAGCAGGTTCCACTGGCCGTAGAACAGCCGCGGGATCTCGAGCTCCGTGGACACGCCGCCGGTGCGCCCGAAGCTGACCAGGGTGCCGCCGCGGCGCAGGCAGTCGAGCGCGCCCGGCCACGCGGGCGCGCCGGCGCTGTCCACGACCAGGTCGACCTCGCCCACCTGCGACGGCCAGCCGGGATCGGTGTAACGGACGCCGTGGGCGGCGCCCAGCTCGATCGCGCGCTCGATCTTGTCGTCGCTGGACGACGTGACGGTCACCTCGGCGCCGTGGGCGCGGGCGATCTGCACCAGGAAGGTGGCGGCGCCGCCCCCGGCGCCGGTCACCAGCACGCGCATCCCGGGCTGGACGCGTCCGCGCGTGACCAGCGCCCGCCAGGCGGTCAGCCCGGCCAGCGGCAGCGCCGCGGACTCGTGCCACGTCAGCTCGTGCGGCCGCGGCCGCACGTGGTCGGCCGGGATCGCGATCCGCTCGGCGTAGGTGCCCTGGCGGGGGACGCCCAGGATCGCCCAGCCGTCGGCCGGCGCGTCCTCCGCGTCGCCCCAGCCGACGCTGGGGTTGATCACGACCTCGTCGCCCACCGCGACCCCGGTGACGTCGCTGCCCAGCGCCGACACGATGCCCGCGCCGTCGGATCCCAGCACGGCGCCGTCGTTGCCGGGCGCGGCGCGCTGCCAGACGTCGCGGCGGTTGAGTGCGGCGGCGGTGAGGTCGACCACCACCTCGTCCGGGAGCGGCGTGGGGTCGGGGATCTCGGCCGGAATCAGGTGCTCGGGGCCGCCGTGTGTGTGCAGGGTGATGGCGCGCATCGCCTGCGTATGATGCCGCGTCATGGCCGGAACCGCCTTTCGCTATCTCTCGCAGGAGGATGTGGTGGCGGCCGGTGGGCTGGACATGGCGGCGATCGTGGACGTGATCGAGCGCGCCTTCCGGGTCAAGGCCGAGGGGCAGGTGTTCATGCCTCCGAAGGTGATGATCACCTGGTCTGACGAGCCCGGCACCGAGGAAAAGCACGGCCGCATCATGGCCATGCCGGCCTACGTCGGCGGGGAGTTCGACGTGGCCGGGCTGAAGTGGATCCCGAGCGTGCCGGACAACCCGGCCCGGCGCGGGCTGCCGCGTGCCAACGCGCTGGTGCTCCTGTCCGACCGCGAGAGCGGGCTGCCGCTGGCGGTGATGGACGGCACGGTCGTCTCGGCCATGCGCACCGGCGCGGTCACGGGCGTCGCCGTGCGACACCTGGCCGCGGGCGACGAGCGGCGCGCGTGCCTGCTGGGCGCGGGCGTGCTGGCACACACGCAGCTGGATGCGCTGCGGGTCGTGATGCCGGCGCTTCGAGCGGGTGGACGTGTATGACCCCGACCGCGAGCGGGCGCAGCGGTTCTGCAGACGCCAGGCCGAAGCGACCGGCCTCGACATGCGGTCCTCGGACACGGCCGAGGCGGCGGTGCGCGGCGCACAGGTGGTGGTGCCGGCCACGATGGCGGTGCAACCGACCTTCGACCCGGACTGGCTGGACGAGGGTGTGACGGTGGTGCTGGTCTCGAGCCTGGACGGGCCGGTCTCCCTGCACGCGGCCACCGACCTGCTGGTGGTGGACGACTGGGTGCACGAGTCGACCCACGACGGGCGCTACGCGGAGCGGCTGGTGCGCGAGGGCGTGGTGCCGGCCGACGGCTCGCAGGCGGTGGAGCTGTCAGACGTGGTGGCGGGACGCCACCCCGGCCGCACGTCGCCGCAGCAGCGGATCGTCGTCTCCCCGGTGGGCCTGGCCATGGACGACATCACCACCGCCAAGCACGTGCTCGACAACGCCGTGGGGCTGGGGATCGGCACGGAGCTGCGGCTGCGCACGGGGCCGCCCGTGTGGGAGTGAATCGACGGTAGCGCCCTAGCGGGACAGTGGCTGCTCCGCGCTGTCTGACCGCGCCTGCGACGGGCGTGCGCGCTTCGCGTGCCACTCGGCGAGCTCGTCATCCGACAGGTCGGAGGGCGGCAGCCGCCGCACGTACAGCGCGAAGCGCGCCAGGAAGGCCAACCCCAGCAGCGGGGCGATGATGTGCGGGAGGTGGGTGAGGATGAAGCTCACGACGCCACCACGCATGATGCCACGGGTCGAAGCTCACATGGCGATCGGTTGCCGTTGCCCTCGTCCCGTCGCTTCCCTAGAATGCGCCCGCAGCGCCCCGCTCCCGGGGCGGCCGGCACAGGGAGAGTTGCTTGTCTGCCATCAAGGTTGGGATCGTCGCGATCATCGTGGGGGCGATCGGTACCGTCGCCATCCTCGTGACACCCTCCTGGTTCCCGGTGGCGGCCGCGGTGCAGGCCCACCGGCAGGACGATCTCTACCTGGCCCTGATGATCATGTCGTCGTTCATCATGGCGCTGGTCACCGTGTTCCTGGTCTACTCGGTGTGGCGCTGGCGTGCCCGTCCCGGCGACGAGCTGCGCGACGGCCCGCCCATCCACGGCAACACCACGCTCGAGATCATCTGGACGGTCATCCCCACCATCATCGTGATGGCGTTCGCCGTGGCCGGCGGCGTGGTGCTGGTCAAGAACGAGCAAACCACCAGCAACGAGCTGGTGGTGCGGGTCACCGGTGAGCAGTTCGAGTGGACGTTCCGCTACCCCAACGGCGTCGTCACGCACGAGCTGGTGCTCGAGAAGGGCCGGCCGACCGAGTTCGCCATCACGTCGCTCCTGCACGACGTGATCCACTCCTTCTACGTTCCCCAGTTCCGGGTCAAGGCCGACGCCGTGCCCGGCCTCATGAACTACACCTACGCCACGCCGACCAGGGTCGGCACGTACGTGCTGATCTGCACCGAGCTGTGCGGCCCTGGCCACTCGCTGATGCGGGCGCCGGTGCACGTGTTGGAGCCGGCTGGCTTCACCCACTGGCTGGCGACGCAGAAGAGCCAGCAGTCCCAGGGAGGTGCCTAGTCCGATGGCGGTAGCGCACGCAGGTGACATGGCGGGGCACGGCCACTCACACGGCCCGGTGCGCTCCGAGCCGCGCAGCCCATGGCTGCACGGCAGCTGGCTGAGGGCGCTGTGGGTCTCGTTCCTGTTCGCGTTCATCGCCATCGGCATCGCCGCCTTCATCCGCTACCTGCTGGGCGACCCGCTGCACGGCGCCGAGATGCAGGAGGTGGCCGCCACCTTCGGCCTCACGTTCTGGGCGATCGGCTTCACCGTCGGCATCGGCTGCTTCGATTACTGGTGGGGTTACATCATCGGCAGCCCCGACTGGGTGCAGGAGGACCACTCCGCTCACGGCGCCTACAGCTGGCGGGACTACTTCAAGGTCAACACCGATCACAAGGTGATCGGCATCCAGTACCTGGTGCTGACCTTCATCTTCTTCATGATCGGCGGAGCGCTGGCGGAGGGCGTCCGCGCCGAGCTGGCCTCGCCCGGCACCCAGTACTTCTCGCCCGGCACGTACAACGGCCTGTTCTCGGCGCACGCGACGCTCATGATCTTCCTGTTCGTGATCCCGTCGTTCGCGGGCATCGCAAACTTCGTGGTGCCGCTGATGCTGGGCGCGCAGGACATGGCATTCCCGAGGCTGAACGCGCTCTCGTTCTGGCTGCTCCTGCCCGGCGGCCTGATCTTCCTGGCCTCGTTCGCGGTCGGGCCGTTCGACGCCGGCTGGACGAACTACGCGCCGCTCTCGGTGCACGCGCCGATCGGCGACACCTTCTTCACCATCGGCGTCCAGTTCGCAGGCGCCTCATCGATCGCCACGGCGGTCAACTTCCTGGTCACGATCGTGACCATGCGCGCGCCCGGCATGAGCTTCTGGCGGATGCCGCTGCTGGTCTGGGCCAACCTGGCGACATCGTCGCTGGTGGTGCTGGGCACGCCGTTCATCGCCGGCTCGCAGTTCATGGTGCTCTACGACCGGGTCATGCACACGCACTTCTTCGACCCGGCGTACGGCGGCAACGTGATCCTCTACCAGCACATCTTCTGGTTCTACTCGCACCCGGCCGTCTACATCATGATGCTGCCCGGCTTCGGCATCATCAGCGAGATCATCGCGATCCACTCGCGCAAGCCGATCTTCGGCTACCGGCTGATCGCGTTCTCGACCGTCGCCATCGGCGTGCTCGGCTTCACCGTCTGGGCCCACCACATGTTCGTGAGCGGCATGGCGCCGTGGCTGCGGATCCCGATGATGGCCACCACGATGCTGATCGCCGTGCCCACCGGCATCAAGATCTTCTCCTGGGTGGCGACGCTGTGGGAGGGCGTCATCCACCTGACCACCCCCATGCTGTTCGCTCTCGGCTTCATATTCACGTTCGTGATCGGCGGCCTGTCGGGCATCTTCCTGGCCGTGCTGCCGGTCGACATCAACGTCTCGGACACCTACTTCGTGGTCGCCCACATCCACTACGTGCTGTTCGGGGGGTCGGTGTTCACGATCTATGCCGGGCTGTACCACTGGTTCCCGAAGATGACCGGGCGGATGTACGACGAGCGGCTCGGCCGCCTGCACTTCTGGCTCACGTTCGTGGCGTTCAACGCCACCTTCATGCCCATGCACTGGCTGGGCCTGCAGGGCATGCCGCGTCGCGTGGCCGACTACGACCCGCGGTTCGCCACGCTCAACTTCATCATCTCGATCTTCGCGTTCATACTGGGCGCATCGACGCTGGTGTTCCTCTACAACGTGATCAACAGCTGGGCGCGCGGCCCGATCGCCCCCGCCAACCCGTGGCGGGCGCTGACGCTCGAGTGGCAGGTCAGCTCGCCGCCGCCGATCTTCAACTTCGACGAGCCGCCGCAGGTCGTGGGCGGGCCGTACGAGTACGGCGTGCCCGGCGCCCGCCACGCGATCGTGACCGTGCACGAGCCTGATCCGCAGTTCGCCGGGGTGGCCACGGCCACCGCGGTGGCAGGGTCGACGCCGCAGAGGGAGGCGCTCTTGACCGCGATGAAGCACATCCTGGTGGTGGCCAACCAGACGGTCGCCGGCGACGCGCTGATCGACGCCGTGCGCCAGCGGGCCGGCAGCGAGCCGGTGCGGGTGACCGTGATCTGCCCGCAGAACGAGCCCGGTGGCGACTGGGTGACCGATGACCGGCAGCTGGCTCAGGCCACCCGAGACCGGCTCGAGCAGACGCTCACGAGGCTGCGCGAGGCAGGCGTGGAGGCTGAGGGTGAGGTGGTCGACCGCGATCCCTACACGGCGGTGATGGACCAGGTCGAGTCCAGCGATCCGCCGGCCGAGATCATCATCTCGACGCTGCCCCAGACCCGCTCCGGCTGGATGCGGCGCGACCTGGTGGAGCGCGTCCGCCACGACGCCAAGCTGCCCGTCGAGCACGTCGTGGTCGACGTCCAGAGCAACCCGGCGGCCGGCGCATGACCTCCATCGCCGCAGCCCGTGACATGCCCGCCCCGGAGGAGCGCGCGCATGTCTCGGCGTACCACAAGAGCCTGCTGCAGTCGCCCGTGTTCCTGGGCATGGTCATGTTCATCGGCTCCGAGATCATGCTGTTCGGGTCGTTCTTCACCGCGTACTTCTACGTCCGCTTCAGCCACGGCGAGTATCCGTTCGGGGGCTTCGAGATCCCCAAGGCCACCACCGGCATCAACACCGCCATCCTGGTGGCCTCGTCGTTCACCATGCACTGGGCGCTGGTGTCCGCGTCGCGTGGCCGGCGGCTGGGCCTGATCACCGGCCTGGGCCTGACGCTGCTGATGGGTCTCACCTTCCTGGGCCTGCAGATGCGGGAGTACCACGCGCTTGGCTTCGTGCCCTCTGACGGCGCCTTCCCGACCACATTCTTCGCGCTCACGGGCCTGCACGGGATGCACGTGTTCATCGGCGCCACGCTGCTGACCATCGCCTTCGTGCGCGCCTGTCGCGGCAAATACGCGCCGGACGACCACCTCGGCCTGGAGGTGACCGGGCTCTACTGGCACTTCGTGGACGTGGTCTGGATCTTCCTGTACACCGTCGTCTACCTGCTATGAGCCGCGCGGGCGTGAGGCCCGCATCGCTCAAGTCGATGCCGCCGCCGGCCGATATGGCGGGCGATGGTCTCGAACGAGTCGTTCATCTCGCGTCTGGTGCCCGGCCTGCTGGTGGCGGTCGCGATCTTTGCCGCCTGGTGGCTGTTCATCCGCAGCCCGGATCAGCCCTCGGTGCCACAGCAGGCGCCGGGCCTGCTGGACGCTCCCTCCAGCGTCGGCCCGCTGCTGCTGCAGGCCTCGCAGGTTGGCCCGACCTACGACCAGAGCGCCGATTCGACCCGCGTCACGACCTCGCTCGAGATCCGCAGGGGCCAGTCGCCCGCGGCCACGAAGGTCATCGCGCACACCTGGAAGGCGGGCGCGCGCGCCGGCTGGTCGCAGGTGCACGGTTCGATCACCGTCCTCAGCCGGGCCGAGCTGTTCACCGGTGCCGGCCTGAGCGCGGTGTCGGCCGGCTTCGAGCGCCAGATGGTCAAGGCCTATCACGGCAAGCCGGCCACCGCGCCCGGCCCGCTGCCCGGACAGGACGGATGGCTGATCAAGGGCACGACCGTGTCGCCGATCATCTCCACCCTGTACCCGCCCCGCCGCCAGGTCGCTGTCTACGGCTGGCAGCACGGCGACGTGCTGGCGATGGTGGTCGTGACCGGCCTGGCTCGCGACGGCGTGCTGGAGGCGGCGACCACGCTCGCCAACGCGCAGGACAAGAACATCGCGTTCGTCACCGGCGGCTGACCGCTCCGCCGCCGCCACCCGCCCGCGCGATCTCGATCACCAGCGCCGCCCAGTGGCGGTTGCGCACGTCCACCCGCAGCGTCCGCCGGCCATCCGTGGCCGGGAAGGCCGAGAGCAGCGCCCGCGCAGGCTCCGACAGCCCGGGCGGGTCGCCGTCCAGCTCGATCGTTGCCACCAGATAGCCTTCGCGCCGCTCGATGACGATGCCGGGGAGCCCCCGGCAGGCGTCCTCGACGTCGCGCAGAAAGGCCGGGTCGCTACTCGTCGGGCAGGTTCCGGTACTCCTCGACCGCGTCCGACACCCACAGCCAGACGCCGATGGTGAGGATGACTGCGCCCAGGGAGATGATCGTCATCCGCCACAGCCGTGAGTCCGGCACCAGGCCCACCAGCATCGTGGCGGCGCCCAGCGATGCGATCAGCGGCTGCGCCGACGGCATGGGCAGGTGGTACGGGTTGTCGTCGTGCTCAGACATTGACGACCACCAGCCCGATCACGATGGTGCCGATGAACAGCAGCCCGACGGCGATGGCCAGCATCAGTCCCAGCCTGATGTTCGCGTTCGCGGTCTTCTTGTCCAGCATGTTGCGTATCTCCTAGAAATTGATGCGGTCGATGCCGATCGCGGCGAACATCAGCGCCAGATAGGCAAGTGAGTAGAGGAACAGCCCGCGCGCGTTCGCGCGGCTGGTGTCGCGCAGCAGGCGCATGGCCAGCCGCAGGAACCACCCGCCCAGCAGCACCGCGCTGATCAGGTAGACCAGCCCGAACGTCTGTGACAGGAACGGCAGCACAGACAGGCCGACCAGCAGCACGGTGTAGAGCAGGATCTGGCGGGCGGTCTCGTGGTCGCCGCGCACGACCGGCAGCATCGGCACGCCGGCCGCCGCATAGTCGTCCTTCGCCAGTATGGCAAGCGCCCAGAAGTGCGGCGGCGTCCAGTAGAACACCAGCGCGAACATGAACAGCGCCGCCAGGCCCACGTGCCCGGTCACGGCCGCCCATCCCACCAGCGGCGGGACCGCGCCCGCGGCACCGCCGATCACGATGTTCTGCGGCGTGCGGCGCTTCAGCCAGACCGTGTAGACGATCACGTAGAACAGTGCCCCGGAGAGCGCCAGCGCCGCGGTCAGCACGTTCACGTAGGCGGCCAGCACCGCCGTCGAGGCCACGATCAGACCGATCCCGAAACCGGTGGCCGCGTCCACCGACACGCGTCCGCTGGCGACGGGCCGCCCGGCGGTACGGCGCATGCGGGCGTCGAGGTCGCGGTCGATCACGTGGTTGAGGGCGCTGGCACCACCCGACGACAGGCCCAGGCCGAACAGCGTCAGCACCGTCAGCCGTGCCGACGGCAGCCCGTCGGCGGCGAATGCCATCGCGCCGTAGGCCGTGATCAGGATCAGCATCATGATCCGCGGCTTGGTCAGCGTCACGTAGTCGGCGACCACGCTTCGCAGCGACGATCGCAGCGGGTGCGGTGCTGTGGCCATGCTCATCGCGTCACCCCGCTGCCTCCGCCGCCTCGGCGCGCAGATCGGCCAGCGGCCGTTCGCTGCGGATCGGCGGCAGCGAATCGAAGTTGTGGGGCGGCGGCGGCGAGCTGGTGTACCACTCGAGCGTGTTCGCCTGCCAGGGGTCGTCGCCGGCCACGCGGCCGCTGCGCAGCGACGTGATGCAGTTGTAGACGATCAGGAGCACGCCCAGCGAGATCACGAACGATCCCAGGGTGGCGATCTCGTTCATGCGCTCCCAGCCGGGGTGCGTGGGGTAGCTGGAGATACGGCGTGGCATTCCGGAAAGCCCCATCGCGTGCATCGGGAAGAAGGTCAGGTTGAAGCCCACGAACAGCACCCAGAAGCTCCAGATGCCGAGGCTGCGGTTGAGCATACGGCCGGTCATCTTCGGGTACCAGTAGTGCAGCCCACCCATCACGGCGAACACCGGGATCGATCCCATCACGTAGTGGAAGTGGGCGACCACGAAGTAGCTGTCGGTGACCTGCAGGTCGATCGAGAAGACGGCCAGGAAGATGCCCGACAGCCCGCCGATCATGAACAGCAGGATGAAGCCGATCGCGAACAGCATCGGCGGCTCGTAGCGGATCCGGCCCATCCACAGCGTGCCGATCCAGTTGAAGATCTTGACGCCGGTGGGCACCGCGATCGCCAGCGATGCGACCATGAACCAGATGTCGACCGGCGTCGAGAATCCCACCGCGAACATGTGGTGGCCCCAGACCAGGAAGCCCAGAAACGCGATCGCGGCGACCGAGTAGACCAGCGCCTTGTAGCCGAAGATCGGCTTGCGCGAGAACACCGGCAGGATCTCCGAGATCATGCCGAACCCGGGCAGCGCCACCACGTACACCTCGGGGTGCCCGAAGAACCAGAAGAAGTGCTGGTAGAGGACCGGGTTGCCGCCGTTCGCGGTGAAGAAGTGCGTGCCGTAGTTGCGGTCGAGCAGCAGCATCGTCAGCGCCCCCGACAAGACCGGCAGGGCGGCCACGATCATGATCGAGTAGAAGTCGATGCACCAGGTGAACAGCGGCATCCGCGTCAGCCGCATGCCGGGCGCGCGCATGTTGTGGATCGTGCAGATGAAGTTGATCGCGCCCAGGATCGACGACAGCGACAGGATGTGCAGGCCCACGATCCAGAAGTCGATGCCGTGGCCGGCCGAGATAATCGACAGCGGCGGGTAGCCGGTCCAGCCCGCATCCGGGGCGCCGCCGAACGCGAAGCTCGAGTACATGGTCATGCCGCCGAACAGCAGCAGCCAGAACGAGGCGGCGTTCAGCTTCGGGAAGGCCATATCGCGGGCGCCGATCTGGAGCGGCACCATGTAGTTGCCGAACGCGGCCATCACCGGCACCACGAACAGGAACACCATCGTGGTGCCGTGCATCGTGAAGATCTGGTCGTAGGTCTCGGCCGAGACGACGGTGCCGCTGGCCGTCTCCAGCTGCAGCCGGATCACCAGCGCCATCAGTCCGCCGGTGAGGAAGAAGAACATCGTCACCAGCAGGTAGAGCAGGCCGATCCGCTTGTGATCGACGGTCGTGATCCAGGAGCGCAGCGTCGAGCCGCTGGGAGCGGGGAACGCCTGTGCCGGTGAGGCCGCCGTGGCCATCTAGGTGGTCGCCTTGGTCGACATGTAGTTGACGTAGTCCTCCTTGGACAGCACGCGCACGAGGATGGTCATGGTGGCGTGCCCGGATCCGCAGAACTCCGCGCACTGGCCGGTGTAATCGCCGATCTTGTCAGCCTGGAACCAGGTGTGGGTGATGCGGTTGGGGAACACGTCCTGCTTCTGGCCGAGCTGCTCCACCCAGAAGTCGTGCACCACGTCCTTGGAGGTCATGTTCAGGTGGATCGGGGTGTCGACCGGTACCACCAGGGTGTTCGGCCCGGCCGGGTGCTTGCCGTCGGGGTAGGTGAACGACCAGGAGTACTGCTGCGCCGTCACCCCGATCTGCATCGCGTTCTTGGGCACGTCCTCCACCTTCGGCAGCTTGTAGAACGTGAATGCGGACAGGCCGACCAGGATCAGGATCGGGACGATCGTCCAGCCGATCTCGAGCCGGGTGGAGCCGCGCACCTGGGGTGGATCCGGGTACTCGCGGCCGGGCCGCTCCCGGAACCGGATGGCCGAGTAGACGAGCCAGCCGCCCACCAGCACGAAGATGGTGACGGTCACGCCCAGCACCGCCCGGTAGGTGCTGTCGATGCTCTGCGCGTTCGGCGACTCCGGCTGGTTGAGGGTCGCCGTCCCGGCCATCGCCGTCTGGGCGAAGGTCAGTGCGACCAGCACTCCGAGCGGGGCTGCGGCGAGGAACCAGCGGCGGCGGCGATGCGTTCGGGTCACAGGCGCCCGGATTCTACAAGCGGCGCCGCGATGGTGTGGACGTGACCGGCGTCACTCAGCCGGCGGGTCAGATGCGGGCGGCTGAGAGGGCGGCGACGCGGGCCGCCGCTTGGGTGCCGCCGGCGTCGCCGGGGTGGGTGCGGCGCCCTCGCTGAACGCTGCGCCGAGGCCGGCGATGGCGCCCATCGCGTTGGACGCTCCGCTGGGCAGCAGCATCAGCTTGTTGGAGTCGCCGTCGGCCACCGCCGGCAGCGCCTCGAGGTACTTGTAGCCCAGCATGTCTGCAGGCGCGATGCCGGATTCGGCGACGGTCTTGAACACGGTTGCCAGCGCCTCCGCCTCCCCCTGCGCGCGCAGCGCGCGGGCCTGCTTCTCGCCCTCGGCGCGCAGGATGTTCGACTGCTGATCGGCCTCGCCGTTCAGGATCGCGGCCTGGCGCAGGCCCTCGGCGCGCAGGATCGCCGACTGCTTCTCGCCCTCGGCAGACAGGATCGCCGCCCGCTTGGCGCGGTCGGCGCGCATCTGCTGCTCCATCGCCTCCTGGATCGAGCGGGGCGGGTCGATGCTCTTCAGCTCCACCCGGGTCACCCGCACGCCCCACTTCTCGGTGGCCTCGTCCAGCACGATCCGCAGCTGGGTGTTGATCTCATCGCGGCTGGTGAGCGTGCCCTCGAGCGTCATCGAGCCGACCACGTTTCGCAGCGTGGTGATCGCGAGCTGCTCCATGGCGATCAGCACGTTGGCCACCTCGTACGTGGCGCGGAACGGGTCGGTGACCTGGTAGTAGACGACCGTGTCGATGCCGATCGTGACGTTGTCCTGCGTGATCACGGGCTGCGGCGCGAACGCCTGCACCGTCTCGCGCATGTCGACGACGGCGGTGATCCGGTCGAGCATGGGCAGGATCAGGTGCAGGCCGGGCGGCAGCGATGCGCGGTACTTGCCCCACCGCTCGACGATGCCGACGCGGGCCTGCCGGACGACGCGCACGGACGAGGCGACCAGGATCACCGCGAACAGCGCCAGCACGAGTGCCACGATCAGGGGTGCCATCAGGTCTCCTTCGGGAGTTCGGTACGGTCGTCGGGAGCCGCGATCACGAGCGCGGTGACGCCCTTGATCTCGACCACCTCGATACGGGTGCCCAGCGCGATCGGTTCGTGCTCGAAGTAGCTGCGCGCGGACCAGGTCTCGCCGCCCAGCTTGACCTGTCCCGACTCCAGCTCGCCGATCGCGGTGGTGACGACGCCGATGCGGCCGCGCATGGCGTCGACGCCGCTGGGCACCACCGGCGTGTCGGTGCCTGCGATCCGCAGCAGCGCCGGGCGCGTGAGCACGAGCGTGCCGACCCCGAGCAGGCCGAACGCGATGATCTGGAAGGCCACGGGGATGCCGAGCAGCGTCAGCACGGCCACGATTGCGGCCGACACGGCGAAGTAGATCGTGAAGAACGAGGACGTGGTGGCTTCGATGGCGAGCATCGCCACCGCCACCACGACCCAGATCGCCCATGCAGGTAGATCCATTGTCCACATAGCTTATGCGTGCCGGGGGTCGTGCGCCTGCCGCGGTGCGCGCTACGGTGCCGCTCGATGAGCATCGAGCAGATCACCGACGACGCCGGCCTGGCCTCGCTGCTGGCCGACGCCCGCGGTGAGGGGCGCTGCGCGCTGGATACCGAGTTCGTCTGGGAGCGCACGTATGCGCCGGTGCTCTGCCTGATCCAGATCGCCACCGCCGAGCGGCTGGCCGTGGTCGACCCTCTGCGGGGAGCGCCGCTGCAGCCCGTTGCCGACCTGGTCGCCGACGGGTCGGTGGTCAAGTCGATGCACGCCCCCGGCGCCGACCTGACCGGCCTCGCCCTGCACTTCGGCACCGGTGCCGCGGCCGTGTTCGACACCCAGCTCGCGGCCGGGTTCGCGGGGCTGGGCGGCTCGCTGTCGCTGGAGCGCATGCTCGACCAGACGCTGGGCGTGCGGCTGAAGCATGCAGAGGGCTTCACCGACTGGTCGAAGCGGCCGCTGACGGCCACCCAGGTTGCCTACGCCGGCGACGACGTGCGGCACCTGCTGGCGGCGATGGATGCGCTGTTGGAGCGGCTGGGCAGCCTGGGTCGCGAGCGCTGGGCGGACGAGGAGATGGAGCGGCGCTACGGGCCGGAGGCGCAGCTGGTGCAGGATCCCGATCAGGCCTGGCGCCGTGTGGCCGGCCGCGGCAAGCTGCGCGGCGAGCAGCTGGTGGCCCTGGTCGCAGCCGCCGCCTGGCGCGAGCGCGAGGCACGGCGGCGCGACATCCCCACCAGCTGGCTGATCCGCGACCCGACCCTGATCGAGCTTGCCCGGCGGCGGCCGCGCACGGCCGAGGAGGCACGGGCGGTGCGCGGTTTGCAGCTGAAGAACGGCCCCCAGCTGGACGGACTGCTGACCGTGCTGGCCGAGGCCGACGGCCCCGCGCCCGAGCGGGCCGCCGAGCTGCCCTCCGAGCTTCGCAACCGCATCAAGGTGGTGCTGCCGCTGGCCAGCTCGGTGCTGCAGGCGGTCTGCGCCCAGGCCGGCATCGCATCCGAGCTGGTGGCCACACGGGACGATCTGGAGTCGCTGATCCGGGTGGTCGCCGAGGGCGGCGACGACCATCCGCTGCTGCGCGGCTGGCGGCGAGAGCTGGCCGGCGACGAGCTGCTGCGGCTGCTGCGGGGCGAGGTGGCGCTGCGTGTGCTGCCGGGTCCCCCGCACGTGGCCGGGCGTGCAGGCTGACGCGCGGCCGGGCCCGCCCGGCGATCGCCCTGTTCCTGGGCGCGTCGGCGATGTTCGCGAACATGTACGCCACGCAGGCGATCCTGCCCGAGATCGAGCACGGCCTCGACGTGTCGCCTTCGGCGGCCGGCCTCTCCATCACCGTGGTGGTGCTGGGCGTGGCCTTCGGCGGCTGGGTGCACGGCCCGCTGTCCGACCGCGTCGGCCGCGCCCGCGTGATGATCGGCTCGGCGGCGCTGCTGGTGGTGCCGACGGCCCTGCTCGGCCTGGCGCCGAACCTGGGCGTTCTGCTGCTGCTGCGCGCCGTCCAGGGGCTGCTGATGCCGGGCCTGCTGGTGGTGGCGGTGCCGTACGTGTCGGAGCGGTTCGCGGGCCGCAGCGTGGGTGTTGCCATGGGCGCGTACACCTCGTCGCTCGTGTTCGGCGGCTTCGTGGGACGGGTGGGGACGGCGCTGGTGACCGACGTCTGGGGCTGGCGCGTGGCGCTGTCGCTGCTGGCGTTCCCGACAGCCCTCGGCGCCCTCACGATGTGGCGATGGCTGCCGCGCGACCGACCCGCCCACACCGGCCGCCGGCTGGGCGGCGTGGTCGCGTCGCATCTGCACAACCGCCGGTTGCTGGCCAATGCGCTCTGCGCCGCCACGGTGTTCTTCGGGTTCGTCGGCATCTTCACGTACGGCACGTACCGGCTCACCTCCCCCGAGATCGGCCTCGGCCTGACCGGCGCCGGCCTGGTCTACGGTGTCTGGCTGGTGGGCATCGCGGTGCCCGTGGTGGGCGGCCTGGCGCAACGGCTGGGCCCGCAGCGGCTGCTGCCGGCCCTGGTTGCGATGTCGCTGGCCGGCTGCCTGCTGACGCTGGTCGACTCGCTGCCGGTGGTGGTGGCGGGGCTGGGACTGATGGCCTTCGCGATGTTCTCGACCGTGACCACCTGCCAGCTGCTGATCCCGCGCCTGGTCGACCACCACCGCGGCACCGCCACCAGCCTGCACCTGACCCTCTACTACCTCGGCGGCGCGCTGGGCGCTTACCTTCCAGGGCTGTGGCTGGACGCCGGCTGGAGCCGGCTGGTCATGGTCTGTGCGGCGTCGATCGGCTGCGGCCTGGTGGCCGCGCTCGCGCTGCGGGTGGCGCCGGCCGCGCGCTCGCTGCCCGCGTAACGATCCGCCCGATTCGCCAGACTCAGGCAGAATCGTGCTGGCCATGGCCGATCCTCCCACCCCACCCGCTTTCCCGGGCCTTTCGCCGGACGAGCGGCGGCTGGTCGAAGCGCTGCGCGCGCGTGATGAGGGCGCGTTCGCGGAGCTGATCGACCGGTACCAGGCCTCGCTGGTGCGCGTCGCCATGATGTACGTGGGGTCGCGCGCCGTCGCCGAGGACGTCGTGGGGGAGACCTGGCTGGGCGTCCTGCGCGGGATCGACGGGTTCCAGGGCCGCTCCTCGCTGCGCACCTGGATCTACCGGATCCTGACCAACACCGCCAAGACGCGGGCGCAGCGCGAGCGGCGGAGCATCCCGTTCGCGTCGCTCGGCGACGGCGACGACGGCCCCGCCGTCGATCCCGATCGGTTCCTGCCGCCAGGAGACCCCGCCGCCGGGGCCTGGGCGTCGCCACCGCGCGGCTGGGACGGCCTGCCCGAGGCGACGCTGCTGGGTGCCGAGACGCGGTCGGTGATCGACGCCGCGATCGAGCAGCTCCCGCCCACGCAGCGCGAGGTGATCCGCCTGCGCGACGTCGAGGGCTTCTCGTCGGGCGAGGTGCGCCTGCTCCTGGAGCTGAGCGAGACCAACCAGCGGGTGCTGCTGCACCGTGCCCGCTCGAAGGTGCGCGCGGCGCTCGAGCGCTATCTGGCGGAGGACGCCGCGTGAGCGTCCACGCCGCCCCCATCGCCTGCCGCGACCTGGTCGAGCTGGTCACCGACTACCTCGAGGGTGCGCTGTCGCCGGAGCAGCACGCGCGCTTCGAGAGCCACATCGCCGGCTGCGACGGCTGCACCTCCTACCTGGAGCAGATGCGCGAGACGATTCGCCTCACCGGGACGCTGCGCGAGCAGCAGATCTCGCCCGATGCGCGGGCAGCGCTGCTGCACGCCTTCCGCGGCTGGGCGTCCGGCTAGATCATGATCGAGCGGACGGCTCCGCCCGCCGCTCAGCGGGTCAGCGCCCCCACCTCGCGGCAGACGTGCAGGGTGAAGTCCAGCCCGTAGGCGAGGTCGTCCACGTGCAGGCGCTCGTCGCGGTTGTGGATCCCCGATGACAGCACCTCGCTGGGGGTGTGGCGGCAGGGCCAGAGGCCATAGGCGGCCGTGCCGTAGGCCTGCCGCACGAAGTGCGAGTCGGTGAAGCCGGTGGACACCATCGGCAGCAGCCGTGCGCCGGGGTCGCGCTGATCGAAGAAGCTCTGGCAGATCCCGAACAGCGGCGTGTCGACCGAGGCAACGGTGCCGCCCACGGGCGCTTCCAGGAACTCGATCTCATAGGGCAGGTCGTCGCCCAGCGCCGCCCGCAGCTCTCGCTCGAGCGTCTCGGGGGTGTCGCCGGGCAGGATGCGGCAGTCGCACTCGACGGACGCGCGACCGGGCATCACGTTGCGCGCGCTCGATCCCACCAGGCGGGTGGGTGCGATGGTGATGCCGAACAGCGCCGGGATCACCTCGGGAAAGCTGCTGTGCAGCTTGGCCGCCCGCTCCAGCGCCGCGTCCAGGTCGTCCTCGTCGAACGGGCCGATCAGGGCCTCCAGCATCGCCCGCGTCTCCGGCAGCAGCCGCCGCTCCGGCCGGTAGGCGGCCAGCCGATTGATCAGCGTCGCCAGCCGCGGCACGGCGTTCGCGCCCGCGTTCGGGGTGGAGGCGTGGCCGGCCTCGCCCAGCGCGGTCACAAGCGCGGCCAGGCAGCACTTCTCGCCGACGCAGATCGGCACGAACACGCGCCCGTCCGACAGCACCGTGCGATCGCCGCCGCCCTCGTTGATGGCGAAGTCGGTGGCCAGGTCGGGGCGTTCGCCCACCAGCCAGACCATCCCCACCGGGTGGGTCCCGTCCTCCTCGTCGGCCTCGGCGATGTAGACCAGATCGCCGTTGGGCTGGAAGCCCTCGCGCGCGAGCACCGCCATCGCCACCGCGCGCGTCGCCGTCTCGTTCTTCATGTCCACGGTGCCACGGCCCCACAGGTACCCGTCGTCGTCGACGTCGCCGGAGAAGGGGCCGTGCCGCCAGTCCCGTGCGTCGGCCGGCACCACGTCGGTATGCCCGAGCAGCGCCAGCGACGGGCCGGTGCCCTTGCCGGGGATGCGGGCCACCAGGTTGGCGCGGTCGGGGTCGCGGGCGACCAGCTCGCACTCCAGGCCGTTGGCCTCGAGGTAGCGCTTCAGCACCAGCGCGGCCGGCGTCTCGTTGCCGGGCGGGTTGGAGCTGTCGACGCGGACGAGGTCGCGCGTGAGGCTGATCGCCTCCTCGTGCAGGGCGGTGTCGATCATGGCGAGGCAGACTAGCTTTTGCGCATGAGCCCGGCGCAGGCCAAGATTCGGTGATGGCAACCCAGCGATCCCGATGGCTGATGCGGTTCCTGTTCACGTGGGCGGTGAACACGGTCGCGCTGGGAGTGGCCGCCTGGCTGGTGGGAGACGTCAGCTACGACAGCTACGGAGCGCTGGTCGTGGCCGGCCTCGTCTTCGCGGCTGTCAACACCTTCGTCAAGCCGGTGCTGGTGGTGCTCGGCATCCCGTTCATCATCCTCACGCTGGGCATCGGTCTGTTCCTGATCAACATGGGCATCGTCTGGCTGACGGCCTGGCTGGTGCCGGGGTTCGACGCCTCCGGGTTCTGGCAGATCGCCAAGGCCGCGATCGTGATCTGGTTCACCAACATGTTGCTGAGCGGGTTCTGGCCCGACCGCCGCCGCGGCGGCGCGGTTGTGGTGACGGGGTACCGCGAGTACTAGATGATTGATTCCATATCCACGCGCGCCTGATCGCTCAGAATGTCGTGGTACTTCCGTGGTTGGTGGGCTGCGGCCGGGAACCGGCGCATCGCGGCGTCCTCGGTCGGGCCGATATTCCCGATATCGACCCTCCCTCGATCCTTGCGCTGCTTGATTCCCAGCCGCTCAGGACATCACGCGGATATGGAATCAATCATCTAGGTCAGGCGTGCATGACGAGATCGCGCTCCGGCGCGATCCCCCAGCGCTGCGCGACCGACCGCAGGTCGTCGTCGAGCGGCCAGGCATCTGCCCGTGGCTCGCCCTCGTGGACCGGCGACCCGCCCTTCAGCGCCATGCTGCCGGCGTTGTCGCCGACGGCGTCGATCTCGGCCAGCTCGGCATCGGACAGCGGCGAGACCGCAGGCACCCCCGCCAGCTCCGACCGCTTCTGCTCGACCGGCCTGGCGTCGCTCCCGGCCTCCTGGATCAGCGTCGGCACCACGCAGGATACGGCCGGCTGTGCCAGCGTCCAGGCCGCCGCGAGCTGCAGGGGTGTGAGGCCGTGGCGCTCCCCGATCGGCCGGATCCGGTCCAGCTTCCCGCGGGCGCGGCCCACCCACCCGGCCGGGCGGTAGCGGCGGTGGTCGTGCTCGGCGAACTGCCGCTCGTCCAGCACGTCGTCCCAGAACACGCCGCCGTAGTCGACGACCCGCGCCAGCACCCGCACGTCGGCCCGCTCGCAGGCCGGCAGCGCCAGCCGCGCCGGCCACGGCTCGAACGGGTTCAGGATCAGCATCGCCCAGTCGATCCGGTCGCCGAACCGCTCCAGGCACGAGATCACGTCCAGCGTGAACCCGTTGGCCGGCCCCGGGGCGACTCCGATGGCCGCGGTCAGTCCGGCGTCGCGCAGCCCGGCCATCGCGTCCCACACCAGCGGTGAGCTGTAGCCCGTGTGGTCGGGATTGTGAAGCATCAGCAGGTCGAAGCGGTCGGTGCCACAGCGCTCGAGGCTGGCCTCGGCCGCGGCGCGCAGGTAGTCCCCGTACTGCTGCGGCTCGCGCAGAGCGGGGTCGGTGAAGCGCGGGTAGCCCTTGGCGCCGGCCCGCTGGCCGGTCGTGAAGTCGTGGCCGATCATGCCGACCAGGCGATAGCCGTCACGGTCGAGCCCGTTCAGCGCGCGCCCGACGTCGCGGTCGGCCTCCCCGGCCCCGTAGGCGTCGGCGGTGATGACGGTGCCGATGTCATCTCCCGGGCGCAGCAGCCCGGTCAGGCGCTCGCGCCCGACCGGCAGGCCGAAGTGCATGTGTTCACCGCCGCTCCAAGCGCCCAGCGCCGCCTGTCCCAGGTCGGTCATTGCGTCAGAGTAGCCGCGGCGACGTGGAGTACGCTTGGACGAGCGTGCCCTCGTAGCTCAGGGGATAGAGCGCGGCTCTCCTAAGGCCGGCGTCGCAGGTTCGAATCCTGCCGAGGGCATGAACGCCGAGAGTGGATCCCCCTCAGTCCTTCTTGGGGTAGCACCCGGTGAGGAATGACTGTCGCGCGGGCGTGGGATATGCGTGACGAGGCGGGCTGGCGCTACTCAGCACCCTATGACCCGGCGCATCCGATCTTGAACGCGAGTGTGATCCAGGCCAGCAACACGGGATGGCGACGACGAACGACGTTCCGAGCCCGACCACGAGACGAACGCATGGAGCGAGGATCAGCGTAACGACAAGCGCGTGGTGCGCCGGTGCGGTGGTGGCCCGCGTTAACCGTGTCTGGTTTGTGCTGGGCGTCTTGCCATTCGTCTGTATTGGTCTGGTCTCGATCCCGCTGCTAATCGGCTCGGGCCTCTACTGCCAGAACTAGAACTACACGTTCCGGAAACTAGTGTTTGTCCGGTTTCGAGGACGTTAAGGAGTGGATTACGTTGAAATCTTGCGAATATGATCTGATATACTGTGATTATGATCAAATATCTCCCAATATATCAGGCTGCAAAGCCTTCCCGCCCTCGCCGTGAGAGCGAGCGCGACTACCTGATCCGGATGGCGCGTGCGTACGACCGCGAGGACCGTCGTGGCAAGCGCCGCGGCGTCCTTCGCCGCATCACCCGCGGCCGAGCTGCCTGACCGGCAGCCGGTCGCGGCACGCGCTACTCCGTCGAGATGAACACGCTCTTCAGCTCGGTGTTGTGCTCCAGCGCGTGCATCCCCAGCTCCTTGCCGACGCCCGACTGCTTGTAGCCGCCGAACGGCATCTGGACGAACACGCTCGAGTTCGTGTTCACGCCCAGCACGCCTGTGCGAAGGGCTCGTGCCACCCGCAGCTGGCGGGCCCCGTCGCGCGTCCACAGCGATCCTGACAGGCCGTAGGGCGTGTCGTTGGCGATTGCGATCGCCTGCTCCTCCGTGTCGAACGGGATCACGCTCACGACCGGGCCGAAGATCTCCTCGCGGGCCACGGTCATCTGGTTGGTGACGTCCTCCAGCACGACCGGGCGCAGGAAGAAGCCGGACTCGAGGTCGCCGCCGGGGCGCTCCCCGCCGGTGACGATCCGGGCCCCCTCGGCCACGCCGGTCGCGATGTAGCCCTCCACGGTCTCGCGCTGGCCGGCCGAGATCATCGGCCCCACCTGCGTGTCGGGCAGATCCGGCATGCCTACGCGGATCGCGGCGGTGGTGGCGGCATACCGCTCGACCAGCTCCTCCTTGACCGATCGCTGCACGATCAGGCGCGACCGCGCGCAGCAGTCCTGGCCGCAGTTCTCGAACACCGCGAACGGCGCCAGCGCGCCCACCTTCTCGATGTCGGCGTCCTCGAACACGACGCAGGCCGACTTGCCGCCCAGCTCCAGCGTGACCCGCTTGATGGTGGCGGCCGCCGCCCGGGCGATGCCGGCACCGACCTCGGTGGAGCCGGTGAATCCGATCTTGCCGACATCGGGATGCGCAACCAGCGCGCCGCCGACCGTGCCACCCGGGCCCGGCACCACGTTCAGGGCACCGGCCGGAAGCCCGGCCTCGGCCGCCAGCTCCGCATAGCGGAGCACCGACAGCGGCGTCAGGCTGGCCGGCTTCAGCACGACGGTGTTCCCCGCCGCCAGCGCGGGAGCGATCTTCCAGTTGGCGATGTTGAGCGGGAAGTTCCAGGGTGTGATCAGGCCGACCACGCCGATCGGCTCGCGGAACGTCATCGCCACGCCGTCGCGCTCGACCGGCACGGTATGGCCGAAGAACTTGTCCACGGCACCCGCGTAGTAGCGGATCACGTCGATGATCATCGACAGCTGACCGCGTGCGTCGGAGATGGGCATGCCGACGTTTCGGCACTCCAGCAACGCGAGCTGCTCGGCGTGCTCCTCGACCAGGTTCGCGAAGCGGTGCATCGTGCGGCCGCGGGTGACGGGCGACAGCGCGCCCCACTGCGCGTAGGCGCTGACCGCGGCAGCCACCGCTCGGTTGACATCCTCGACGCCGGCCTCGGCAACGTTCGCCAGGTGCGAGCCGGTGGCCGGGTTCAGCACCTCGAAGCTGCGGCCCTCGGCCGCCTCCCCGCGCTCACCCGCGATCAGCAGGCCCTCTGTGACGGTGGTGGACATCGCTGCTCCTTTCCGGGCGGCTACATCCGCTCGAAGCCGCGGAACCGTTCCCAGTCGGTGACGGCGGCGTCGAACGTGCGCTGTTCCATCCGAGCGTAGTGCAGGTAGTGGTGCACCACGTCTTCTCCGAACGCCTCACGCGCCATCTGCGATCCCTCCAGGAGCTCGATGGCGTCGCGCAGCGAGCCGGGGATGCGGCGCCGGTCCTTGGCATCGTAGGCGTTGCCGGAGTAGGCATCTTCGAGCGGGAGCTGCTCGTCGATGCCACGCAGGCCGGCCGCGATGATGGCCGCGAAGGCCAGGTAGGCGTTGCAGTCTGCGCCCGGCATCCGGTTCTCGAGACGCAGGCCGTTGCCATGCCCGACCACGCGGAAGGCGCAGGTGCGGTTGTCGGTGCCCCAGACCAGCGTGGTGGGTGCGAACGAGCCCCATGCGAAGCGCTTGTACGAGTTGATGTTGGGCGCGAAGAAGTACGTCAGCTGCTCCGTGTACGCCAGCTGGCCGGCGATGAAGTGGCGGAAGGTGTCGCTCATGCCGTGCCCGTCCGCGGCCGGGAACAGGCTGCCGCTCTCGTCCCAGAAGCTGCAGTGGATGTGGCACGAGTTGCCCTCGCGCTCGTCCCACTTGGCCATGAACGAGATCGAGCTCTGGTGCTGCCAGGCGATCTCGCGGGCGCCGTTCTTGTAGATGACGTGGTTGTCGGCCATCGTCAGCGCGTCGGAGTAGCGGAAGTTGACCTCGTGCTGGCCGAAGTTGCACTCACCCTTGGAATCCTCGACCGGGATGCCGGCACCGGTCATGCCCATCCGGATCGGCCGCAGCACGTCCTCGACCACGGTGGTGCCGAAGATCGAGTAGTCGACGTTGTAGGGGTTGGCCGGCGCCAGGTCGTGGTAGCGCTTGGCACGGGCCTCGTCGTAGCTGTCGCGGAACAGCATGAACTCGAGCTCCGATCCGATGTTGGCCGTCCATCCGCGCTCGGCCAGCCGGTCGAGTTGGCGGCGCAGCACCTGCCGGGGCGACGCCACGACCGGTGATCCGTCCTGCCACTCGAGGTCGGCGATCACCAGGGCGGTGCCGGGCAGCCAGGGCAGCCGCCGGATGGTGGCCATGTCGGGGCGGAACACGAAGTCGCCGTATCCGGAATCCCATGAGGCCATCTCGAATCCCTGCACCGGGGTCATGTCGACGTCGACGGTGAGCAGGTAGTAGCAGCCCTCCGCGCCGTGGTCGGCGATGTCCGACATGAAGAAGGGCGCGTGCAGGCGCTTGCCCATCAGCCGGCCCTGCATGTCGGTCATGACCAGCAGCACCGTGTCGATGGCGCCGTCTGCGACCTCGCTGCGTAGCTCGTCCAGTGTCACCGTGTCCGTCCCCTCGCTTCGCGGGTTCCGTGGATCCGGGCCATTCATATACTCCTACTGGTATGGACCGCAACCGGCCCCTGATCGGCATCACAGCCTATGAGGTGCCCGCGAGCTTCTCGCACTGGCACGACATGCCGGCCGTGATGGTGCCCGCCGCCTACTCGCAGTCGGTGGTAGCGGCCGGTGGGCTGCCGGTCGTGATCCCGCCGGTCGAGGGCACCGCCGACCTGCTCGACCAACTGCAGGGGCTGGTGCTGAGCGGCGGCTCCGACCTCGACGCCGGCCTCTACGGCGAACAGCAGCACCCCGAGACGCTGGGCGTAATCGCACACCGCGACCGCTCCGAGCTGGAGCTGCTGGCGGCCGCGCTCGACCGCGACCTGCCGGTGCTCGGGATCTGCCGCGGCATGCAGCTCCTGAACGTGCAGCGCGGCGGCAGCCTCCACCAGCACCTGCCCGAGATCGTGGACGGGTCGCTGCACAAGGCGGCGCCCGGCACGTTCGCGCTGCACCGCGTGGCGATCGAGCCGGGCTCCCGGTTGGAGGCGCTGCTGGGCCCGGCAGTGGAGGTGCACTCGTGCCATCACCAGGCTCCCGACCGCATCGGCGAGGGCCTGGCGGTCACGGCACGGTCACCCGACGGCGTGGTGGAGGGCGTCGAGCTTGGCGGCGCGCGGTTCTGCATCGGCGTGCTGTGGCACCCGGAGGAGCACGCCGAGCGGGGCGGTCCGCTGTTCCAGGGGCTGGTGGCCGCGGCCCAGCCGGCCGCCGTCGGCCGAGCTTCCTAGCGGCGCTGCGCCGCCCGGATCGCCTCGATCAGCTCGTCCAGCCCGACGCCTTTCTTGAGGCAGCTGGTGGCGCCCGCGGTCAGCGCCGCCTCGATCATCTGCGGCTCGTCGTAGGCGGAGAGCACCACCACCGGCATCGCCCACAGCGACTGCGCGATCCGCTCGGTCGCCTCGATCCCGTCCACGTTGGGCATGCGCATGTCCATCACGACCACGTCCGGCGTTGTCTCCTCGGCCAATGCCACCGCCTCGGAGCCGTCGCTGGCCTCGGCCACCACCGTCATCCCGGCCTCCGCGAGGGCGTCGCGAAGGACGCCTCGCAGCAGGGCATTGTCCTCCGCGATCAGGATCCGGATCGACTCGCTCACGTGGCCGGCAAGCCTATGCGTTGCATCTGCCTCGGCGCAACAGCGTCGCGTCGCCGCCAGACCATCTAACCCTCATAGAGCTGCTCCACGCGGTCCTGCGCCCAGGCGGCCGCCTCCGGCGGGGGAGCGCCGCCGCTCCGGGCCAGGCAGTAGAGCGCGCAGAACGAGTCACCGGCACCCGGTCGGATCTGCGAACCGCCGGCCCGAGCCGGGCAGGCGGTGCGCGACGCCGCCGGCCGTCACCGTGCAGCCTCGCTCGGCCATCGTCAGCAGCAGCTCGGGCACGGTCAGCGGGCCGGATGCGCCGGCCTCGGCGTCGTTCAGCTTGAGCGCCGTCACCCCCTCCAACCCACCCCGGGTCGATCGGGCCCAGCCGCACGGGCCCGATCCGGCTGCCGCGGGCCAGCCCCTGGGCGTCCAGGCAGATCTTGTGACCGGCGCCGGCCAGGAGCGCGATCGACTCGGGCGGGAAGTCGCCGCTGGTCTGACCGCCCAGGACCACCCACTCGCACCCGCGCAACCGTGGCAGCAGGGCCGCGGCGCGATCCGCGTCCGAGCGGCTCCGGCAGCGACAGGATCTCCTGGCGCGTGCCCCCGGCGGTGTGGTCGAGGTAGGACACCAGGCTGCCGGTCTCGATCGTCACCGGCTCGGCGCCGGCCGCCCGCAGCGCCCGCGCGGCGTACAGCGGTGAGCCGCCCTGCCGTCGCAGGATGCTGCCGTCGGCCTGGACGATCTGGTCGCTGGCCGCCGCACCCAGCACCCCGACCCGGATCGTCGTCACGGCACCGGGGCGGTCAGCGTGACCACCATCGGATCCTGATCCGTCACCTCCAGCGTGCCGCCTATCCGCACCGCCCGCTCGTGCAGCAGCAGCGCCACGGCCGGGTCGGGATCGCCACCGCCGCGGATCTCGATGCGCAGCCGCAGGGAGCGATGGCCCTGGGTCAGCTCGATCGCCACGGACGTGGCTCCAGCCCGGGCGGCGCTCACCGCGGTCTCCCGCGCGATCATGTAGACGGCCGCGTCGTGGGCGTTGTCACGCGAGGATCGCTCGTCCGGCGCCGTCAGGTGCGCCGCGATGCCGTGCTCGTCCTGCAGCGTCTCGGTCAGCGCCGCGAGCGCCTGCACCAGACCGCTCTGCTCGAGCGCGACGGGATGCAGGCTGCCGCTCAGGCGCCGCAGCTCATCGGCCGCCTCCATGGTCAGCTGTTGCAGCCGCTCCAGCGTGCGGCCGGCCTGCTCGGTCTGGCCGGTCTCCAGTGCGTGCTGGGCGCCGTCGGCGAGCAGCCGGATCGCGGTCATCAGCTGCTGGGGACCATCGTGCAGGCGGCTCGCGATCTCCTGCCGCTCGCCGTCGATCGTGAGCAGCACGTGGTCGAGCAGGACGTCGCGGCCAGGCGGCTGTGCTCGGCGGCCCAGGCGCATTAATCGATCAGGGCGTAGCGGAGCGCCAGGGCAACGGCCTGCGTGCGGGTGTCGGCCTCGAGCTTGGTCATCGCGTTGCGGACGTGCGTGCGCACGGTCTCGGGGCTGATGAAGAGACGCGACGCGATCTCCGGGTTCGAGAAGCCGTTGGCCAGCAGGCCCAGGATCTCGCGCTCCCGGGTTGACAACGCCGGCAGACGCTCCGTTGCCTTTGGCGACACCAGCTCCGACGCGAGCGTGGGGTCGACATAGGCACCCCCCTCGGCCACGCGCTTGACGGCGCGCACGATGTCGTCGGGCGGCGCATCCTTGAGCACGTATCCGCGGGCACCGCAGTCGAGCCCCTCCGCCAGCAGCCCGCGCTCGCCGAACGCGGTGTAGAGGATCACGGCCATGCCCGGGTGTGCGGCCGTGATCCGGCGCGTGGCCTCGAACCCGTCCATGCCGCGCATGCGCACGTCCATCAGGATCACGTCCGGGCGCCGGCGCTCGGCCATCTCGATCGCGGCGTCGCCGTTCGAGCTCTCGCCGATCACGGCGATCTCGCGGTCGCGGGCGAGGATCATCTTGACCCCCTCGCGCACCGCCGCGTGGTCGTCAACCACGAGCACCCGCACCTGCTCGGTCCCACGTTCGATGGCCTTCTCCGCTTCCTGGCTGGAGCTCATGGCCCTCCGTACTGTATCCCCGGGGAACGATTGGAAACAGCCTTGCGTACAATCGCCCCCATGTCAACTGCGCGCCGTACGGCGCTTCTGTCGTTTCTGGCGGCGCTTGCTCTGGTCGCCACGAAGCTGCTGGTGGGGCTGGCCACGTCAAGCCTCGGCATCCTGGCCGAGGCCCTCCACTCCGGCCTCGACGCTGTCGCCGCGCTGCTTTCGCTGTACGCCGTGGGCGTCGCCGAGCGGCCGCCCGACGAGCAGCATCAGTACGGCCACGGCAAGGCCCAGCACCTCGCGGCGCTGTCGGAGGCGGCGATCCTGGCGGCCGTGGCGATCTGGATCGGCTTCGAGGCGGTGATGCGGCTGCGCTCCGGCGGCGGCGACGTGCAGCCGGAGTGGTACGCCTTCGTGCTGCTGTTCGGGGTGTTGATCGTCGACGCCGCGCGCTGGTCGGTGTCGTTCAGGACCGGCACCCGGGAGCGAAACGCGGCGCTCCTGGCCAGCGCGTGGCACTTCGCGTCCGACTTCGCCGGCACCACCGCCGTGTTGATCGGCCTGGCGCTGGTATCCGCCGGGTATCCCCGGGCCGATGCGGTCGCGGCGCTGACGGTGGCAGCGCTGGTGCTGGTCGCGGCGGCGCGGCTGGCCGTGCGCAACATCGATGCGCTGATGGACCGCGCGCCGAGCGGGCTCGACCGGCGGATCGGGCAGATCGCCCAGGACGTGCCGGGCGTTGCCGAGGTGCGGTCGGTGCGCGTGCGGGAGGCCGGCGGCGAGACCTTCGCCGACGTGGTCATCGGTGTCTCCCGGCTCGAGGGGCTGGAGCGCAGCCACCAGACCATGGATCAGGTCGAGGATGCGGTGGGCTCGCAGATCGGGCCCGCCCAGGTGACGGTGCACGTCGAGCCCAGCACCGGCGCCGAGGCGCCCAACGAGCGTGTGGCGGCGGCCGCGCTGCGCGTGCCGGGTGTGGTCGAGACGCACAACATCTCGGTGCTCGAGCAAGGCCCCGGCGGCCGGGCCATCACGCTGCACGTGCGGCTGCCCGAGGACATGCCGATGCGCGACGCCGCGCTCACGGTCGAGCAGCTGAAGCGGGAGATCCGCTCCGAGTTCGGGGTTGCCCGCGTCTATGCGCACGTGGAGCCTTCCGCTCTGGGCGCTCAGCCCGCCCGTGACATCGGGGCCGAGCAGCCCCAGCTGGTGCGCGCCGCCAGTGAGGCGGTGACCCGGGTGGCCGGGCAGGGTGCGGCGGAGGTGGTGGTCTACCGCCAGGGCGAGCGCCTGCTGGTGGTGACCTCGCTGCGGGCGGAGCCGGGCCGCAGCGTGCGTGAGGCGCACGTCCTGGCAAGCCGAGTCGAGGACGCCGTCCGCGACGCCCTCGACTCGGTCGACGATGTGATCGTCGAGGTTTCTGCCGACGCTTAGTTCGTGTGAGCTGCCAGCGTCACGTTCACGGTCATGGTGTGACCGTCGCGGACGATCTCGAGCTGAACGGTGTCACCCGGCTTCTTCGAGCTGATGCCGTTGGCCAGGTCGTCGAACGTGTTGATCTCGTGGCCGTCGATCTTGGTGATCACGTCTCCGCCCAGCACGACCGTCTGGCCCTGGATGGTGGCCTGGGTGGTGCCGGCCTTGAGCCCGGCCTTGGCGGCCGGTGAGCCGGCCTCGACCTTGCCGATCAGCACGCCGTGGTCGATGCTCAGGTTGAGCGCGTTGGCCAGGGCGGGCGTCAGCTCGGACCCGAGGATGCCGAGGTAGGTGTGCTCGGCCTTGCCGCTGGTGATGATCTGCTCGGCGACCGTGCGCACGGTGTTGATCGGGACGGCGAAGCCGATGCCGATGCTGCCGCTCTCGGGGTTGTTGGGATCGTCGGACAGGATCTGGCTGGTGATGCCGATCACCTGGCCCTCGTCGTTGATCAGCGGGCCGCCGGAGTTGCCGTGGTTGATGGCGGCGTCGGTCTGGATCGCTCCGCGGATCTGGACGTCGCCCTGGAGCGAGCCGATGTCGCGGTTCAGGGCCGAGACGATGCCCGTGGTGACGGTGCGCGTCTCACCCAGCGGGTTTCCGATCGCGACCACCGGGTCGCCGACCTGAGCGGTCGAGGAGTTGCCCAGCTGAAGCGGCGTCAGCGCGTCGGCCGGCGCGTCCACCTTGAGGACGGCGACGTCGGTGCTCTTGTCGAAGCCGACCACGGTGGCGGTGTAGGTCTTGGCGGCCTGGGTGTCAGAGCCGAATGCGACCTGCACCTTGGACGCGTTCAGGACGACATGGGCGTTGGTCAGGATATGGCCGCTCTTGTCGATCACGAAGCCCGAGCCCAGCGCCTGCTGCTGTTGCTGCTGGGGGGCGGCGAACGGGTCGGCCGGGTTCTGCGCGGTTGTGGTGGACGTGGCCGTGACGACGACCACTCCGGGTGCATCCTTGCGGTAGATCTGGTTGACGGAGAGACCGGTCGGGCTCGATGCGCTGACGGGCGAGACCTGGGTCTCCGTGTGGACGATGGTGCGTGTATCCGAATGTGTCGAGTTGATTGTGTAGGCCGATCCGGCACCCACGAGCGCTGCCACGACAACCAGCGCTCCGTATCTCAGATAATTTCTCATGGCCCGTGTTGTAGGTGGCCGGAGTTAAGGCCTGATTACAGGCTTGGAGCGGGATTGGAGCGCCGCCGCTGCTCGCGGCGGGCGACCAGGTTCGAGGCCGCAGCCACCAGCAGCAGCGCTGTGATGTGGGCGACCGTGATGCTCAACCGGTGCAGCGGGTTGGAGCCGTCGCGCCACACGCGGGCGAGGTTCGCCAGCACCGCCACCGAACCGATGATGGCGACAGCGTCGGCCACCGGCGCGCCGGCCCCGGTCTCGATGTGGAGCGCGACGCGGCTCGAGATCAGGACGGCCGCGAGCACCACGGCCAGCGCCACGCCGTGGCTGAAGGCCAGGTCGCGGCGGCCGGTGATGCCGTCGGCGCCGTTCCAGTCAAGCGCCAGGTGCAGCAGCACCACCAGCGCGGCGGGCACTCCGGCGATTGCCGTGTACGTGCGCAGGTTTGCTGCCGTCACGCCAACTATCGTAGCCCGCATGCAGGTCCGCCTGATCGCCAACCCGAACGCCAGCGGCGTGCAGGGCGCGCTGATCGACCAGGTGGCGGCGCGGCTGGCACGTGTGGGCGACATCGAGGTGCGCCTGACCGAGCGGCCCGGGCACGCCACCGACCTGGCGCGCGCGCCGGGCGCCGACGTGGTGGTGGCGATGGGCGGCGACGGCACCGCCAACGAGGTCGCCAACGGGATGCCGCCCGAGGCGCTGATGGGTGTGGTGCCGGCCGGCGCCAGCTCGGTGTTCGCACGGCAGCTGCGGCTGCCCAGGAAGACGTTGTCGGCGGCGGCCGTGCTGGCGGGCGCGATCGCGGAGCGGCGCTGGCGCGCGGTCGGACTCGGCTCGGTGAACGGCCGCATGTTCACGTTCTCGGCCGGCATGGGCCTTGAGGCCGAGGCCACGCGGATCGTGGACGAGCGGCGCCATCAGCGGGCGGACGGCCGCAGGCCCCGCGACAGCGCGGTCGTGGCGGCCGCCGGGCGGGTGCTGTGGAAAGACCGGCTGTCGATGCCGGCGCGGATCACCGTCACGTCCGGCGATCGCACCGTGCGCGGGTCATACCTCGCGATCGCCAACCAGCATCCCTACTCGTACTGGGGCCTGCTGCCGGTGCGCACGACGCCCCGTGCCAGCTTTGCGTCGGCGCTGGACGCCGTGGTCGTGTCGGCTCTGCGGCCGTACCAGCTCTGGCGGCTGCCGGCCTACGGCCTGGTGTGGGCGCGGCATGCGCGGGGCGGAGACCGCCACGTCAGCTACCTGCACGACGTGGCCGCGCTCGACGTCGCCTGCGACGTCCCGGTCGGGCTGCAGCTGGACGGCGAGTACCTGGGGCAGATCGAGGCGGCCGCGGTGCGCTACCACCCGCAGGCGCTGAGAGTGCTCATCCCACCCGCGGCGGAGGCGTCCTTCCCGGTCCCGGCCCCGGAGCCGGCAGCGGCAGGTACGTGACGCTGGGGCGGCCGCGCGTCGGCTGCGGGAACAGCGCCATCAGCTCGTAGACGAGCACCGGCAGATCGGTGCCGACGGCCAGCCCCAGCTCGCGGGCCCGGTGCACGGTGATCGGGAAATCGTGGGTGAAGTAGCCGCCGGCCAGGAGCTCGGCCAGGCGGCCGGCGTCCTCCGGCGACATCCGGTCGTCCAGCAGGTCGGTCACGAAGGCCAGCACCTGGCGCCGTGCCTTCTCGGCGATGTCCGCCAGCACCAGGAACCGGTCGTCGATCTGAGCCGGCTCCTTGGCCGCCACCACGCGCAGGATGGATGCGGCCGGCATGTCGCCCAGCTGCGGGTCGACCGGTCCCAGCACGGCGTGGGCGTCCATCACGATCTCGTCCGCGGCCAGCGCGATCAGGGTGCCGCCGCTCATCGCGTAGTGGGGCACCAGCACGGTCACCCGGGCCGGATGGTCGCGCACGGCGTGTGCGATCTGCTCGGCAGCCAGCACCAGTCCGCCGGGCGTGTGCAGCACCAGGTCGATGGGCCGGTCGTCCGGCGTCAACCGGATCGCGCGCAGCACCTGCTCGGAGTCATCGATGTCGATGAAGCGCACCAGCGGCACGCCGAACAGCCCGATCTGCTCCTGCCGGTGGATGATGGTGATGACCTGGCTGCCGCGCTGCTTCTGCAGCGCCGACAGCCGTCGCGCCCGCGCCGCCACCACCGAGCGTTGCCGCATCAGCGGAGCGACCACGGTCAGGAAGACGATCACCAGGAAGCCGAGTACCACCCAGACCATGGCCTGACCCTACTCTATGATCTCGCACCGATGGATCTGGCGATTGCGATCGGTCAGGGGCTGGGGCTGGCGGTGGCCGCCGGCTTCTTCGCGACGGCTCCGCTGGCGGTGGCCGCCTCGGTGGCGGCGCTCGGCTTCGCCGACGGGTCGCTGGGCTGGGCCGACGACCCGCTGACGGTGGCGCTGTTGTGGGTGCTGGCATGCATCGAGCTGGCGGCCGACGCCATCTGGCCCGGCGCCGAGGCCGGCGGGCGCCTGCTGCGGCGGGTGGTGGGCGGTGGTCTGGTGTTCGAGCTCGTGGCCGGCGACGAGCTGCCCTACGTGGGTCTCGCGGTCGGCGCCGGCGTGGCCGCCGCCGTCGCGCTGACGCTGCGCCAGATCCGGATCCGGGCGATCCGCGCCGGCGGCGACGTGCGCGGTACCGCGATGGTCGAGGACGGTACCGGTGTGGCCACGTCGGTGGCCGGGGCCGTGCCGTTCGTGGGTTTCCTGCTGGCCGGGGCGGCGGCGGTGCTGTTCGCGCGCACGCGCCGGCGCGACCAGGAGAAGTACAAGGGCCTGCGCGTCCTGCGCTGAAAACGGCGAAGGTCGACTCGCGAACGTCCCGCCGCACACCTGCCCGCGACCGCCGCTGACCTACAATCAGCGGTCATGCCCAAGAAGCTGATCCTGGCGGTGATCGATGGGCTCGGGCCGGCCCTGCTCGACCGCGTGGTCGCCGCCGGCCGCGCGCCCACGCTGGCCCACCTGCAGGAGCTGGGCGAACGCACCGATGCCTGCGCCTCCACCTTCCCATCGCTGACCCCGGTCTGCCTGTCGTCGCTGATCACGGGCCGTCACCCGGCCGGGCACAGGATCCCGAGCATGACCTGGTACCACCGCGACGAGGGCCGCTTCGTGGAGTACGGGTCGTCGTTCCTGGCGACGCTGGCCGAGGGCACTCGGCAGATGGTGGACGACGTGCTGGTCAACCTGAACCTGCTGCACCTCTCGCCGCGCGCGACGACCGTGTTCGAGGCGCTGGAAGACGAGGGCCTCGTTACCGCAGCGGTCAACACCTACATCTGCCGGGGCCGCGTGCGCCATCCGATCACCCGCGAGGCGGCGCGCCGGATCGCCCGCCGGGTGGGAATCGTGGATGCCGTGTACGGGCCGCGCCGGTACTTCTTCGGCGAGCTGTTCTGGTCGGACGACACGGGGGCGCCGCGCAACTTCGGAGGCTCGGTCGACCGCCATGGCGGCCATGTCGGCCGCTGGCTGGTGACCCGGGACGGGTTCGACTTCCTGTTCCTGTACCTCTACGAGACCGACGCCGCTCAGCACCGGGGCGGGGACGTGATCGGCGCGGTGGAGCAGGCGGACGCCTCGCTGGGGCTGTTGGTCGAAGCGGCCGGCGGGTGGGATCAGTTCCTGGAGCGCTACGCCGTGATGGTGGTGGCCGACCACAGCCAGAGCGCGGTGGAGCGGGCCGTCGACGCGCACGAGCCGCTGGAGGGGCTGAAGCTGTTCCGCTCCAGCCGCCACTCCGATCCGGCCGAGTGCGACCTGGCCGTGGCCGCCAGCAACCGGGTGGCGATGGCATACCTGCTGCCCGGCGGCCGGCTGACCGCGAGCGAGGTCGGGCACCGGTACGCCCGGCACCCGTTCAGCGATGTCGTGATGTGGCAGGAGGGCGCCTGGTACGCGGTGCGGCGCGAGGGTGGTGAGCTGCGCTTCCGGCGTGGCGAGGGGTTCGAGGACGCCCGCGGCAACAGCTGGGAGCTGGCCGGCGACCGCGACCTGCTCGACCCCGCGCTCTACCCGAACGCGCTGGAGCGGATCGAGGGCGCCGTGTCGTGCGCCACGTCGGGCGACGTGATCGTATCGGCCCGGCTCGGCGACGAGTTCGCCGACGCCGGCGGCCAGCACCACGCCGGTGGCGGCAGCCACGGCTCGCTGCGCGCCGAGGACTCGCTGGTGCCGCTGATCACGGCCGGCTTCGAGGCGCCCACCGGCCTGGGAGCCCAGCCCTCGATCACCGATCTGACGCCGCTGGCGCTGCGGCACTTCTCACGCACTGCGGAGCCGGCGCGATCAATCATCTAGGGTTTGATCGATGAAGGATGCCCGCACCGACGTGGCCAGCGTCGGCCTGAGAGGCCATGCCGAGCGGTTCAACGTCGGGATGCGAAGCCATCACAACTGGCTGGAGCTGGGGCGTTTCTGCGTGGTGGGCGGATCCGGCTACGTCATCAACGTGGGGCTGTTCACACTGCTCTACCGTGACCTGCCTTACCCGATCGCGTTCGTGCTCGCGTTCGTGGTGGCGGCAACCAGCAACTTCGTCTGGAACCGGGTGTGGACGTTCAAGATCGAGCACGGAGAACCGCACGTCCAGTACGCCAGGTTCCTGGCGGTCAGCGTGCTCGCGCTCGCCATCGACCTGGTGGCGCTGGCGCTGCTGGTCGAGGTGGCGGGACTGCACAAGCCGGTCGCCGCGGCGATCGCCATCGTGGTCGCAACCCCCATCAGCTTCCTTGGCAATAAGCTCTGGAGCTTCCGCTAGAGGCGCGATCGCGGTCGTACTGGCGATCGCGGTCGTGCTGGCGCTGCTGCTGGCGCCGGGCGTCGCTGCATGCCGACGCCAAGCCACATCTGACGCCGGCGCGCGTGATCGCGATCGCCGCCAGCGACCCGGCGGTGGGGCCGCTGTTCGTGGCCAACAAGGGCGCGCACTGGGAGGTCGTTTTCGATGCGCCCAGCGGGACGTGGACAGCCGTGCTCGAGCCACGAGGCAAGCACAACGTGCTGGCCTCTTTCAAGATCGACGACTCCACCAGCGCGATCCTGAACACCACGGTCACTCCGAAGCTGGGGCCGCCCCGGCTGACGTCCGCAGAGGCGGTCACGCTGGCGCGGCGCTCCGGCGCGCTGCGCAGCTGGATCGCCCAGTACCCGGGCGTCGAGGCCACGGCCACGCTCGGCGACGACCGCGTGTGGACGATCGCCTTCGACGACCGCGACGGCGCTCAGGTGGCGGCGGCCCGCGTCAACGACACGGCGATGATGCTGACGGACGTACGCACCGGGCCGCAGGTGGCCTGGCAGCTGGCCCGCGGCGAGCCCTCGTCGTACGGGCGCCTGGCCAACCGCTGGTGGGTGTTCCTGCCGCTCTGCGCCCTGTTTCTGGGCGGGTTGGTGGACTGGCGCCGGCCCTTCACCATGCGTACGCTCGACCTGCTGGCGCTGCTCTCGTTCGGCGTCTCGCTGCACTGGTTCAACCAGGGCGACGTGTTCATCTCGACGCCGCTGATCTACCCGCCGCTGATCTACCTGCTGGTCAGGATGATCCGCCTGGGCAGCAGCCACCGGCCGCGCGGCATCGACATCGGTACGACGCATGCGCTGGTGCTGGTGGCGCTGTGCTTCGCCCTGGTCGGCTTCCGGCTGGGGCTGAACAACCGCGACTCCAACATCCTCGACGTCGGCTACGCGGGCGTGGTCGGCGCCGACCGGCTGCTGAACGGCAGCCAGCCCTACGGGAACATGCCGACCAGCCAGGGGACGGCCTGCGCCGGTCGCTACGCGAACGGCGATCCGATCGGCTACGTCCAGTCGACCAGCGGCCGCTGCGAGTCGCCGGTCTCGAGCGGCGACACGTACGGGCCGGCGGTGTACGTGGCGTACATGCCGTTCGTGGCGACCCTGGGCTGGAGCGGCCTCTGGGACGACCTGCCGGCCGCGCACGTGGCCGCCTGCGCGTTCGACCTGCTGGCGATGGCGGGCCTGTTCGTGGCCGGCTGGCGGTTCGGCAACCCGCGGCTGGGTCTGCTGCTGGCGTTCGCCTGGGTGGCCAACCCGTTCACGCTCTACGCGCTCAACATGAACACCAACGACGCGCTGGTCGGTGCGCTGCTGGCCTGGTTCATCGCCGCCCTGTCGGTGCCGTGGCTGCGGGGCGGGCTGATGGCGGCGGCCGGCCTGGCCAAGCTCGGCCCGCTGGCGCTGCTGCCGCTGCTGATGTCGCTGCAGCGGCGAGTGGCGACGCTGGCCGGGTTCCTGCTGACGTCGCTGCTGCTGCTGTCGATGCTGGCGCGGCAGAGCGACGGCCTACAGGTCTTCTGGGACCGGACGTTCCACTACCAGTTGAACCGGGTGACGCCGCTCTCGATCTGGACGCTGGGTGCGTTTCACCCGGGGTGGCCGACCCTGCACTGGCTGCAGCAGGCGCTACAGGTGGCGGTGGTGCTGGGCTGTCTGCTGCTGGCGGTGCTGCCGCGTGGACGCAAGGACGCGGTGGCCGTGGCGGCGCTGGCCGCAGCCGCGCTGATCGCGACGCAGGTGGTTTCCAGCTACTGGTTCTACCCGTACATCTGCTGGTGGCTGCCGCTGGCGCTGTTCGCGATGCTGGTGCCGCGACGGGCACCGTCGCCGGAGCCGCTCAGCCCGCGCTGAACCGGAACGTCTCGATCGAGGAGGCGCGCCCGCTGGCCGGATCGCACTCGATCAGTGCGCCCTCGATGCGCACGTCGTTCTCGGCCGGCTCGAACCGCACCGGCAGCCCGGTCTGGAACCGCCGCAGCACCAGTTCGGTGCGCACGCCGATCACGGATTCGTGGGGGCCGGTCATGCCGCCGTCCGTGAGGTAGGCGGTGCCGCCCGGGAGCACCGCGGCGTCGTTGGTCTGGACGTGGGTATGGGTGCCGATCACCGCGGTCACGCGGCCGTCGAGCAGCCGTCCCAGCGCCACCTTCTCGCTCGTGGCCTCGGCGTGGAAGTCGACCAGCACCACCTTCGCCCGGGAACGCGCGTCGGCGACCAGCCCGGCGACCACCTCGAAGGGGCTCTGGGCGGCGTCCAGGTAGAGCTGGCCGATCAGGTTGATCACGGCGACGCGGGTGCCGTCGGCGGCTTCGACGACTGCCACGCCCCGGCCCGGGGCGTTGGCGGCATGGTTGGCGGGTCGCACGATCCGGTCGTTGGATTCCAGGAACGGGTACACCTCGCGCTGCCGGTAGGCGTGGTTGCCCAGCGTGATCGCGTCCACGCCGGCCGTGTACAGCTTGGTGGCGATGCGGCTGGTGACGCCGACGCCGTCGGCCGCGTTCTCGGCGTTGGCCACGACCAGGTCGACGCTGTGCTCGGCGCGCAGCTCCGGCAGGTGCATCTCCACCGCGCGACGGCCGGGCGCTCCGAAGATGTCCGCGATGAAGAGGATCCGCACGGCCGGATCGTACGGCACACGGCCGTGGCTACAGGAGCGGGCTGGCTCCCGGGGCCGGACTGACCTGCATGGAGACGTGGTTGCCGGAGTCGGACGTGTAGTTCGCGACCGTCTGGTGGATCAGCTTGGACAGGTCGACGATCTTGCCCAGCGGCGTCTGCGACGCGTGCACGGGCGAGCCCACGTCGACGTCCAGGTGCTCGTCGAGGTTGCCCACGGTCACGATCACGGCCGCCAGGTCACTGGGCCGGATCTGCACGATGCTGCCGCGCACCTTGCCGTTCAGGACGTAGGGCTGGACGCTGACCACGGTTCCGTCCACCGGCGAGTAGACGTCGGTGCCGGCCGGTGCGCCCACGTCCACCGACCCCGTGTCGGGGCCGTCCCCGTTGCTGTCGATGTAGTAGGACGGCGCACCGCCGCCGCCGCTGCCGAACAGGCGATTCCCCAGGCGCGCCAGGAACCCGGCGTTCTTCTGGGTGCCGGCCGGGCTCAGCGGGATCGCGTTCGTGGCCCCGGTGGCGTGGTAGACGATGGCGGTGATGCGGCCGTCGGAGACGGGCACCTCGAGGCTGAGGCCGCTGACCGTGGCCAGCGTCTGGGGCGGGCTGGGCGGCGCGTTCGGCGCCAGCTGCGGCGAGTGCGGTGAGGCGATGCCGCTGGTGTCCCGCGACGAGGATCCGGAGTGGAGGACGACGACCACCACCGCCGCGATCACGATGGCCGCTGCCACGGCCAGCAGGCGTCGCTGCCGGTGCGGGTCGCGCCGTCGGACGGTGCGCCGTCGCCGTCGCTGTCGCTGACGGGTCGCGATCACCCGTCCAGATTAGCCCAGGCCGGGTGCCGGGGGGACCGGTTGATAGGATGGCCGCAATGCCGCCCGACGCCACGCGGAAGGTACGGATCCCGCGCTGGGTCCAGCTGGTGGGGCTGCCGCTGATCGTTGTCGGGGCCTGGCAATTCGCGTCCGCGGTCAGCCATGCGATGTTCATCTTCCTGGTGGCGGCGCTGATCGCGATCCTGTTGAACCCGATCGTGCGCGCCTTCTGCGCGCTGCGGATCCCGCGCGCGCTGGCGGTGTTCCTCGTCTACCTCACGTTCGCGATCACCTTCGTGGCCCTGGGCGTCGTGGCCGGGACGGTGATCGCGACCCAGGTGCAGTCGGCCAGCACCGTGGTCGAGAACGAGTTCAGCACCGCGCCCGGCCAGACCGAGACACCCGCCGAGATGCGGCTGGACGACCTGCAACACTGGCTCGACCACCACGGTCTGTCGCAGATAAACGTCCGCCAGCTGGGCGACAAGGTGCAGCAGAAGGTCAACTCGCTGGACATCCAGAGCGTGTCCGGGCAGGCGGTGGGCGTCGCCCAGGGCGTGCTGCTGGGCGTGGCCGAGAGCCTGTTCAACGTTGTGCTGGTGATCGTCGTGTCGGTGTACATGCTGCTCGACGCGCCCCGGCTGTCGCGGTTCCTGAGGCGGTTGTTCCCGCACGGAGAAGGAGAGGACGACCTGGTGGTGCGCCTGGAGCGGGCGCTGTTCTCCTACGTCCGCGGGCAGACGCTGGTGTCGCTGGTGATCGGCGCGACCGCCGGCGGGCTGATGTGGATCCTGGGAGAGCTCGGGATCTTCCAGGGCGGCAGCCAGTATGCGATCGCGTTCGGCGCGTTCGCCGCGCTGACCGAGGTGATCCCCTACGTGGGGCCGTGGATCGGCGCGATCCCGCCGATGGCGGTGGCGCTGGCCGAGTCGCCCACTGCCGCGATCGCCGTCGCGCTGGCCTTCCTGTTCATCCACCAGGTCGAGGGCCACATCGTGATCCCCAAGCTGATGGGCGGCGCGGTCGGGGTGCATCCGCTGCTCGTGATCTTCGCGCTGCTCGCGGGCCAGCAGCTGTACGGCTTCGCGGGCGTGTTCGTGACGCTGCCGCTGCTGGCCATCGGCCGCGAGCTGTTCTCGTTCATGCGGGAGCGGATCGGGCTGGAACCGTGGGGCAACGCACCGGTGCCGGTGGAGGTGCCGATCGAGCCGAAGGGGCCTGCGCCGCCCACGGTGCCGCCGGGCGGCGGCCCGGCTACGGCCGGCTCGTAGCGGCTGAGCTGCTCACGTCCGACTGCGGCGTTGGCGCCATCGCGTCCTGGTTGGACGGCGCCAGGTCGGCGGCCAGCTCGAACGCCTCCAGCGCGGCCTCGGCGCGGCCCATCCGCTTCAGGAACTTGCCGTACCAGCGGTAGGCCTTGGCCAGCTCGCGCGTCCAGCCGTTCTGCTGGCGGATCGCGTCGATCGCGGCCGTGAAGCCCCACTCGGCCCGCTCCGTGTCGCCCAGCTCGTCGTAGACGCGGGCCAGCACCAGGTAGGCGTCGCCCAGCTGCCCGGGCAGGGCGCCGTTTCCGAGCAGCTCGACGCCCTCGCGAGCCTTGCTCGAGGCCAGCTCCGTGTCGCCCTTCTGGAGTGCGCAGCGCGCCTCCTCGACCACCACGAACCCGAGGTCGAGCGGGCTCGGGCGGGCGCCCAGCAGGCTGCGCGAGGCGGTCAGGTGCTCCTCGGCGCGGGCCGTCTCGCCCGCGTCCAGCAGGTTCTGCGCATACAACAGATGTGCATCCGCCAGAGCGTCATTGTCGTCCATCAGCTCGTAGATGGCGAGCGCGCGGTCGGCGTAGGCGATGGCCTGGCCGACCTGGCCGGTGCTGGCGTAGAGGCGTGACAGCGAGTAGTAGGCGCGGGCCCGGCTCTGCAGGTCGACCTCCTCGGCGCCATCGCGCAGGGCGGCGGCCAGCACCGTGCCGGCGCTGCCGTAGTCGCCAGCGTCGGAGTAGGCCTGGCTGAGCAGCAGCGTGTAGCGCACCAGCTTGGCCAGGTCGCGGCCGGGCTGCTGTCGCAGCTGCTCCGCGCAGTCGTTCATGAGGGCGATCGCGCGGGCCGCGTCGCCGGCGCCGATGTGGAGGCGCGCCATCTCGATGTAGAGGTCGGGCCGCTGCGCCGGGTGCGGCGGATCGCCCACCTCCAGCGCCTGCTGGAACAGCTCCAGCGCCTGCCCGTCACGGCCGCGACGGGCCGAGATCAGGGCCAGGCCCTCGTAGCACTCGCTCATGCGCTCCGCGTCGGCGTCGACCTCGGCCTCGCGCAGCACGCCGCGCAGCAGCTCCTCGGCCTCCTCGTACTGCTCGAGGCGGATCATCATCATGGCGTCCAGCACCTCGAGCGAGCGGGTGCGCTGCTCGTTCGAGACCTCTCCGGTCAGCTCCTCGGGCGTGACGCCGAGGCGGCGGGCGATCTCGACCAACACTCGCGGGCTGGGCCTGCGGTCGCCGGCCTCGATGCGGGCCAGGTAGCTGTAGGAGCAGCCGTCGAAGGAGAGATCGCGCTGGGTCATCGCGCGCCGGCGGCGGAGATGCCGGATCCGGGCTCCGAGCTTGCGCAGGGCCTCGTTCGAGTAGTCAAGCTCGTGATCGTGCTGCAGCATGCCGGCCCTTCCCCGGGAGTCCATTCGTGGCAATCCTATTCGCACCTGGTGGTCATGTAAAGGCCCGGCGATACAATCAGGGTCATGTCGTTTCCGGCCACACGCCTGCGCAGGCTGCGCCGCACCGATGCCCTGCGGGGCATGGTGCGCGAGACGCGCCTCTCGGCGGCCGACCTGATCCAGCCGCTGTTCGTGCGGGCCGGAAGCGGTCCGGCCACGCCGATCCCCTCGCTCAGCGAGCAGTACCACCACTCGATCGAGACGCTGGTCGAGGAGGCGCGGGCGGTGCACGCGGCGGGGGTTCCGGCCGTGATCCTGTTCGGCATCCCGGATCACAAGGACGAGGCGGCCAGCTCCGCGTACGACGAGGAGGGGGTCGTCCAGCTTGGATTGCGGGCGATCCGGCTGGCGGTGCCGGAGCTGGTGCTGATCACGGATGTCTGCCTCTGCCAGTACACCTCGCACGGGCATTGCGGGGTGCTGCGGGACGGCGCCGTTGACAACGACCTGACGCTGGAGCTGCTCGCCCAGACGGCGGTTTCGCACGCCGTCGCCGGGGCCGACATCGTGGCACCCAGCGACATGATGGACGGCCGCGTGGCGGCGATCCGGGCGGCGCTGGACGCCGACGGGCTCACCTCGACGGCGATCCTGGCCTACAGCGCCAAGTTCGCGTCCAGCTTCTACGGCCCGTTCCGCGAGGCCGCCCACTCGACGCCGTCGGAGGGCGACCGGCGGGGATATCAGATGGATCCCGCGAACGCCAACGAGGCGCTGCGCGAGGTGCTGCTGGACATCGACGAGGGCGCCGACATGGTGATGGTGAAGCCGGCCATGCCGTACCTGGACGTGATCCGGCGCGTGCGCGAGGCGACGCTGGCGCCGATCGCGGCCTACCAGGTGAGCGGTGAGTACGCGATGCTGACGACGGCCGCGCGCGATGGGCTGCTGGACGAACGGGCGGCGGCGCTGGAGGCGCTGACGGCGATCAAGCGGGCCGGCGCCGACATGATCATCACGTACCACGCGTCACGGGCCGCCGGTTGGCTCTCCTAGGAGGGCCGCAGACCGAGGTCGAGTCCCAGCGGCTGTACCGGGAGGCCTGTCGCCTGATCCCAGGCGGGGTGTCGAGCCCGGTGCGGGCGATGCGGTCGGTGGGGCGCGAGCACCCGCTGTTCGCGGCCGCCGGCGAGGGCGCCTGGCTGATCGATGCCGACGGCAATCGGTACGTCGACTGGGTGCTGTCCTGGGGGCCGCTGATCGCGGGCCACGCGCACCCGGCGGTGGTGGACGCGGTCAGCCGGGCGGCGGTGCGGGGCACGTCGTTCGGGATGCCGACGGCGCTGGAGGTGGAGCTGGCGGCCGAGGTGGTGGGGGCGGTGCCCTCGCTCGAGATGGTGCGGTTCGTGTCGTCGGGCACCGAGGCGGCGATGAGCGCGGTGCGGCTGGCGCGCGGGTTCACCGGGCGCTCGAAGGTGCTGAAGTTCGCGGGCGGCTATCACGGGCACGTGGACGCGCTGCTGGCGCAGGCCGGCTCGGGCCTGGCGACGCTCGCGATCCCGGCGACGCCCGGTGTGCCGGCGGCGGTGACGGCGGACACGCTGATCGCGGAGTACAACGACCTGGATGCGGCGCGGGCGCTCGCCGAGATGTACGGCGACGACCTGGCGTGCGTGATCGTGGAGCCGGTGGCGGGCAACATGGGCGTGGTGCCGGCCGCGCCGGGGTTCCTGGAGGGGCTGCGGACGATCTGCAACGGCACGGGGGCGCTGCTGATCGCAGACGAGGTGATCACCGGGTTCCGGGTCGCCTACGGCGGAGCGCAGGAGCGGTTGGCGTTCCGGCCGGATCTGACCTGCCTGGGCAAGATCCTGGGCGGCGGGCTGCCGGCGGCGGCGTTCGGCGGCCGTGCCGACGTGATGCAGCAGCTGGCGCCCGTGGGCGACGTCTACCAGGCAGGCACCCTGTCGGGCAACCCGCTGGCGATGGCGGCCGGGCTGGCGACGCTGGCCCTGCTGCGGGAGCCGGATGCCTACGATCGGCTGGAGGCGACGTCCTCGGCGGTCGCGGCGGGCCTGGAGCGGCCGGGAGTGACGGTGAACCGGGTGGGTGCGATGCTGACCGGGTTCTTCGCCGAGGGCCCGGTGACCGACTTCCCTGCTGCGATGGCGAGCGACACGGACCGGTATGCGCGGTTCCACGCGCACATGCTGGAGCGGGGCGTGTACCTGGCGCCGTCGCAGTTCGAGGCGATGATGCCGTCCCTGGCGCACACGGCGGAGCAGGTGGAGATGACCGCCGCAGCGGCGCGGGAGTTCGACGGCTGATGGCCTCGCTGCTGGACCAGATCCGGACGCGAGCGGCGGCCGACAGCCCGCTCTGGGAGCGGGCGCTTTTGCCGGGCGAGGCGCCCGCGCCGGAGTTCGAGGGCCGCTGCCCGCAGCCGTACCTGCTGGGGGTGGAGATGATCCGCGAGGGCTACCTGCTGCACAACGGCCGCGCACGGCTGTTCGCGCAGGACGACGCCGACCTGGCGCTGCTGACCGGGGACTACCTGTACGCGGCCGGGTTGGTCGAGATCTGCGGCACAGGCGATCTTGACGCCGTGACGACGCTGGCACAGCTGATCGCACGCTGCAGCCACAATCGCGGCGAGCAGCGAGCGCCCGGTGACGACGATGCGCTGTGGGACTCGGCGCTGGCCGCCCTCGGCGACTGACCGATCGTCACGCCCGCCGTGACCCGGGCGTGACCTCCGCGCTCGCCGAACAGGGCTCAGAGCCCGACTCGGCCCACGACACGCGTTCGTGCGGATCCCGTGACAGGTCGTGACGGGTGGTCGCGCCGCGTTCGGGATGGTTGAGCGGCCGGCCCGATTATTGGAGTCAAACACCGCATCGGCCTGCGTGAGGGGTTGGTGCGGCGGCCGTGGCGGACCGCTGCAGACGTCGTTGCGAAGCGGGGCGGATTGTGTGTAATGCCGGCCGTGACGGGTCGTTGCGGCGCCGTTACGTCACGGCGTCCAGCGGTCGCCGACCGGCGTCACCACCAGCTCGTGCGTCCAGGCCGAGCGGCCCTGCTCGTGCAGGTACTGCACCGCGCGCGCCAGCTCGGTCGTGTCGATCTTCGTGCCGCCGTCGTCGTCTCCGGCGCCGCCGAAGCTGCCGTCGCAGATCAGCAGGCAGGCGTGCACGCCCTTCGGCTTCAGCTCGTTGGCCGCCGCCTGGCTGAGCGCCCGGGTTGCCGCCGCCCCCGATGCCCATGGTGCCCGGCCCGGCAGCGCCCGTCGCGCCGATCCGCCGGTCACCTGGATCAGCGTGCCGGCGCCGCGGTCGGCAAGCGACGCGCCGACCAGGCGGTAGAACGAGAACACCTCGGGCAGCAGCTGCTCGAGGTAGGGCGCCATCGCGTCGTCATCGGTGGTGGTCAGGTCGCCGCCGCCGAAGCGGCCCTTGGGCGAGTACGCGTTCACCGCCAGGTCAAAGGCGCCCGCCTCCTCGACCACTCGCCGCATCTGGTCACGGTCGGTGAGGTCAGCCTGCAACCCGCGGCCCGGGAAGGCGGCGACCGTCTCCTCGCTGCGGGCGACGCCGGTCGCCTCCCAGCCCTGGGCGATCAGATGCTCGGCGATAACCCTGCCGAGGTTGCGTGCGCCAAACACCAGCAGCTGTGGCATCGCGCTAGCCCTCGGCGGGCGGCGGGTCTGCGGCCGGCGGCGTATCCGCCGGTGCCGCCGGTGCCGGGTCGGCAGCCGCCGGCGTGGCGGCCACCGTGGGCGCCGTCGAGAAGTCGACCTTGACCGGCTCGCGGTCGCCCGCGTCCTCGATCTCGAAGAAGTCCCGCTTGGTGAACCCGCCCATGCCCGCGATGATCGAGTTCGGGAACACCTGGATCTTGGTGTTGTACGACTGCACGTTGCCGTTGTAGATGCGCCGCGCGGCCGCGATCTGGTCCTCGGTGTTGGTCAGCTCGCCCTGCAGCTGCTGGAAGTTCTCCGTCGCGCGCAGCTGCGGGTAGGCCTCCGCCACCGCGAACAGCCGGCCCAGCGCCTGCGACAGCATGCCCTCTGCCGCGCCCGCCTGCGCGGGGCCGCTCGCGCTCATCGCCTTCGTGCGCGCGTCCGTCACCGCCTGGAACGTCTCGCGCTCGTGCGCGGCGTAGCCCTTGACCGACTCCACCAGGTTCGGGATCAGGTCGTGCCGGCGCTTGAGCTGCACGTCGATCCCGCTCCAGGCCTCGTCGACCTTGTTCCGGGCACGAACCATGCCGTTGTAGAGGCTGATCAGAAACACGATCAGCAGAACGATCACGACGATCACGATGATGGCGGCGAGCATGTCCGGAAGCTCCTTGGTCGGGCGTGCGCGGGAAACCCCGCGTCCGGATTCTAGGCGCCCGCCCGGCTCAGGCCAGCGACGAGGCATCGGGCCGGTGCAGCAGGCCCTCCGCCAGCACCCGGCCGGCCAGGTGCCGCGCCTGCTCGGCCAGGGCATCCAGCTCGACATCGGTGGTGCACGGATGCTGCGACGCGACGACCAGCGTGCCCTGCTGATACTCGATCACCGGGGCCGCCCGGCCCTGGTTTATCAGCCACACGATCGTCTCCGGGTCGAACAGCTCGAGCAGCGCCTGGCGGTCGCCGTCGCGTCCGGCCAGCACACGGAAGCTGGCCTCGAGCTCGACCGACTCCAGGTGCAGCTCCTGCTCGTCCCAGCCTGCCGACGGTGCCACGAAGCCGTGCCGCGGCACCACGCGGAAGTGCGGGAAGCCGGCCGCCAGCATTGCCGCCACCACGGTCGCCTCCCCGATCCGGACGTCGCGTCCCTCCTCGATCACCCATGTCCAGCGAAACAGCGTGCCGCCGCCGTCCCCGATCGCCAGCTGCCAGCAGTCGTGCGCGCTGCCCTGGGGCAGCGACAGCGTGGGGGTTGCGCCCGCCGGCGGCTCGGTGCCGGGCACCAGCCCCTCGCGCAGCGCCCAAGCCGATGTCGCGCTGTCGATCTCGGCGCTCCTCTGCGCCCGTGCCCAGTACCGGTAGCCGGCGTAGGCCGCCAGCGCCAGCGGCATCAGGTACGGGATCTGGGTCACTGCTGGGCGGCGTGCGCCGGGACGTAGGCGGGCGCGGGCGTTGCGTCCTTGCAGAGGGCGTCCGCGACCGCCATCGACGCCGCCTCCATCGCGTCCAGCAGCTCCGTGCTGCCCGCGCGTCCGTGCACTGAGCAGACCAGCGCACCGGTCTCGAACTCGATCGTCAGCCGCGCGCTCGCCAGGTCGACGAGCTGCACGATCAGCTCCGGTGTGAACACCCGCCGTACCACCAGCTCGCTCTCCTGATCGGCGACGAACAGCCGGTAGGCGTCGCAGAACTCCGCCGACTCCAGCTCCACCGACCGGTCCGTGGTCAGCGCCGAGGCCAGCCCGTCGGTCAGCCGCCCCTGGCCGCGGTGCCGCGGCAAGAGCGCCAGCCGCGTCATCGACTGCAGGCCGGTCAGCGTCTCCAGCACCGTGTCCGTGTGCGGTATGCGGGTCTCGTGCACGTTTCCGTACTCGTCCACCGAGCGCTCGACGGTCTCCCAGATGAAGTGCCCGATCCCCGCCCTGCGCCCCTCGATCTCGCCTTCGAAGCCATCCTCCAGCCGCCGCGTGTCGCCGGCTCGCAGCAGCGACGTCACCAGCGCCGCAGGCAGGTTGCGCGCCGGCTGCCAGCCGCGCCGCGCCACCCAGTCCGCGTACTCCTGCTCCTGTGCCAGACGCCCGACCGCCTGCCACGCGAGGATGCCGACCCCGCCCGCACCCAGCAGCGCGCAGGCCGCCGCGACCGGCAGGTTGTGCGTCACGAATCCACCGCCCAGCCCGCCCAGCACGGCGCCGATCGCGACCAGCGGCCAGACCATCATGCCGGAAGTGCCGGCCGGCTCCTGAGAGGTCGTCATGCCATCCTTATCGGCCGTCGCGCCGCCGGTCCCAACCGCACCTGCATAGACTCCCGCGCGATGGCGTTCACCGACCTCCGCGACTGGCTCGACCACCTGCGCCGTGAGGGCGAGCTGCACGAGGTGACGGCGCAGGTCGACCCCCACCTCGAGATCACCGAGATCACCGATCGCGTGACCAAGGCCGGCGGCCCGGCGCTCCTGTTCCGCGACGTCAAGGGCAGCTCGCTGCCGCTCCTGATCAACCAGTTCGGCACCGAGCGGCGCACCTGCATGGCGTTCGGCGTCGACTCGCTGGATGAGCTGGGCGCGCGCATCCAGGGCGTGCTCGAGATGACGCCGCCGGAGGGCATCGGCGAGAAGATCCGCGCGCTCGGCAAGCTCAAGTCGCTGGCCGATTCGCGGCCGAAGACCGTCCGCAGCGGCCCCTGCCAGGAGGTGGTGCTCGACCCGCCCGACCTGGACGCGCTGCCGATCATGACCTGCTGGCCCGAGGACGGCGGCCCGTTCATCACGCTGCCGGCCGTGATCACGAGGGACCCGCGCAGCGGCATGCGCAACGTCGGCATGTACCGCATCCAGAAGTTCAGTCCCGACACCACCGCCATGCACTGGCAGATCCACAAGGACGCGGCCGCCGACTGGCGCGGCATGGGCGAGCGGATGGACGTCGCCGTCGCGCTGGGGCTCGACCCGATCACCGCCTACACGGCCTCGGCGCCGCTGCCCAAGCACATCGACGAGCTGATGCTGGCAGGCTTCCTGCGCGGCGAGCCGGTGGAGCTCGTGCGCGCCCGCACCGTCGACCTGGAGGTGCCGGCCCGCGCCGAGATCGTGATCGAGGGGTACATCGCGAAGGGCGAGCTGGCCGACGAGGGCCCGTTCGGCGACCACACCGGCTACTACACCCCGGTCGAGCCGTTCCCGGTGCTGCACGTCACCGCGATCACGATGCGCCGCGACGCCATCTACCCCTCCATCATCGTCGGCGTCCCGCCCCAGGAGGACGTGTGGCTGGGCAAGGCCACGGAGCGCATGTTCCTGCCCGCGATCCGCATGACCATGCCCGAGGTGGTCGACTACGACCTGCCCTTCCAGGGCGCGTTCCACAACCTCGCGATCGTCTCGATCAGGAAGGCGTTCCCCGGCCACGCGCGCAAGGTGATGCACGCGATCTGGGGCACCGGCCTGCTGTCGCTGACCAAGGGCGTCGTGGTCGTGGACGACTGGGTGGACGTGCACGACTACGGCCAGGTGATGTGGCAGGCCGGCGCCAACGTCGACCCGGCCCGCGACGTGGTGCTGGCCGACGGCCCGCTCGACCACCTCGATCACGCGCCCACCAGGCAGTTCATCGGCGGCAAGATCGGGATCGACGCCACCGCCAAGTGGGAGAGCGAGGGCTATGATCGAGGCTGGCCGTCCGTGATCGAGATGAGCCCCGAGATTCGCGCGCAGGTGACCGCTCGCTGGGCCGAATATGGCATACCCGTTACAAGCACAGATGACCGGAAGGCGCGGTAGTATGGCGCCGCTGCACTGACTGGAGGACCTGTGGCGGACACGCCCGCCGGCTCGCACGCCCACGCATACACCGCGCCGCAGGCGCCCGACTCGGCCGTCACCCGTGGCCAGTTCCTGACCCTGTCATCGGTCGGGCTGGGCGCGATGATCGGCGCCGTGATCGGGGTTCCGGCCACCGCCTACGTGCTGGCTCCGCTGACCAAGGAGGCCACCTTCAAGTCGGTCGCGCTCGGCCCGATCACCAAGTTCACGTCCGAGACGGCGTTCAAGCCGACGGCAGCCACCTACGTCGAGGATCCCGCCGAGCCGAACACCAGCGCCGGCCTGGCCTGGGTGCACTACACCGGCAAGCAGAACCACAACTGGCTGGCCACCGACGCCATGTTCGTGGTGTTCTCGAACCGCTGCATGCACCTCGGCTGCCCCGTCCTGGCAACGCCGCAGGGCTTCGCCTGCCCCTGCCACGGCGGCCAGTACGACACCCGCGGCGTGCGCACGGCGGGCCCGCCGATCCGCCCGCTCGACCGCTTCCAATGGGAGATCCAGAAGGGCGTCCTGGTGATCACGCAGCGCTGGAGCGTCGACTACGTGAACGGCAAGCTCACCTACTTCCCGGTCAAGATGCCGGGCCAGCCCGTCCAGACGCCGGGGCCGTTCGGCGACACGGTGCCGAACGTCCTCTACCCGAACGTCACCTACACCCACGGCCCGGTCCCCAAGCCCCAGTAGCCGATGCCCTCGCCGATCCCGATCCCGCCGCCGCCCAGCCCCAAGCAGATGGTGCTCGCCACCGAGGACTGGGTCGAGTACCGCACGGGCTTCCCGACGCTGGTGCGCAAGTTCCTGTTCCGCAAGGTGCCGCCCACCGGCTGGTTCCACACGCTGGGCTCGTCGCTGTTGACGGTGTTCATCCTGCAGGCCGTCACCGGCTCGCTGCTGGCGATGACCTACGACCCGTCGCCGAACGGCGCCTACGAATCGATCCGCTACATCACCGACGTGCAGACGCTGGGCTGGCTGGTCCGGGGCATGCACAAGTGGGGCGCCAGCGTGATGGTGATCCTGCTGTTCCTGCACATGGGCCGCACGTTCTTCTACGGCGCCTACAAGTACCCGCGCGAGATGACCTGGCTGACCGGCTCGCTGATCTTCATCAGCGTGATGGGCATGGGCCTGACCGGCTACCTGCTGGTCTGGGACGAGCGCGCGTACTGGGCCTCCGTGGTCGCCATCAACATCAACGGCACGGCGCCGGTGCTGGGGCCGTTCATCTCGAAGTTCCTGCTGGGCGGGCCGGTGATCGGCGCCCAGACCATCTCGCGCTTCTATGCCCTGCACATGCTGCTGATACCCGGCGCCATCATCGCGCTGATCTTCGTGCACATGTGGCTGGTCGTGAAGCTGGGCGTGACCCCGTGGCCGGCACGGCCGCCCGAGCCGGAGCCGGCTCCCGCCTATGAGCCGCAGCCCCAGCAGCACCTGGACGCGCCCGTCGAGGTGCCGGTGACGGCCGCCGCCGAGCAGCGTGAGGTGCAGGAAGTCGGGGGAGATTAGTGGCGCGCAAGGTCATCAACCGGCGCGTCCGCTACGAGACCGAGCACGCGGCCCAGAAGCGGGAGGGCCACGCCTTCTTCCCCTACGCCATGTTCCACGACGTGGTCGTGAACCTGCTGGTCGTGCTGATCATCGTGGTGATGGCGGTGGTCTGGCACGCCACGGCCGGGCCGATCAACGCATCCCATGTGACCGGCACCAACGGCTGGCTCGGGGCGCTGTACGAGAACAAGGCCAACCCGGCGGTGGCCCAGACCGAGCCGCGGCCGGAGTGGTACTTCCTGTTCCTGTTCGAGCTGCTGCGGGTCTTCAAGCAGCCATGGCAGCTGATCTTCGCCACCATCATCATCCCCACGCTGATGATGGTGCTGCTGATCGCCTGGCCGTTCCTCGACACGGGCCGCGACCGGCGGCTCTCGCGGCGCCCGGCCGGGGTAGCGCTGGGCCTGGCAACGCCGGCGGTGCTGATCGCGCTGACGCTCGCCGGCGCCTCGGCGCCAGGCGCCATCTCCGGCGCCAACATCAGCAAGAACCCCGCGATCAACGCGCTGCCCGGCTCGCAGCTGATCGCCGATGCCGCCTGCGCGACCTGCCACACGTTCCCGACCGGCGGGGCCTCCGGACCAGGCTCGTCGCTGGCCAACGGCTCGGCCATGTTCAACACGAACCAGAAGGAGCTGTCGGACTGGATCGGGCACCTGGCCCACCAATCCACCAGCATGCCCGCCTTCGACCAGTCCTTCAACCAGCAGCAGATCGACCAGATCGCCCAGGTGATCGCGTCGCTCAAGACCGACAGCGTGCAGCCGCTGGGCGGCAGCTAGCCGCGTTTAGCAGTTAGGCTCCCGCCCATGCGAGTCATGCTCGGCATCACCGGGGCCTCCGGCGCGCCCTACGCGGCCCGCATCCTGCGCGCCCTCTCCGACCACGGCGCCGACGTCGGCGTCTGCGCCTCCGCCGCCGGCCGCCAGGTGATCGCGCTCGAGATCTACGGCGACCGCGGCATGGACGGCGGCGATGCGCTGGAGCGGTTCGTGGCCGACCACGGCAGCGCCGACACTCGTATCTGGGCGGAGCGCGACTACTCGGCGCCCTACGCCTCGGGCAGCTCGCGCACCGACGCGGTGATCGTCTGCCCCTGCTCGATGGCGTCGATCGGCACGATCGTGGCCGGCGCCGAAGCCAACCTGATCCACCGTGCCGCCGGCGTGCAGCTGAAGGAGCGTCGCAAGCTGGTGGTGGTGCCGCGGGAGACGCCGCTGTCGTCGATCCACCTCGAGAACCTGCTGCGGCTGCGAAACGCCGGCGCCGACGTGATCGCGGCGATGCCGGCCTTCTACCACCTGCCGCAGACCATCGACGACCTGGTCGCCTTCGTGGCCGGACGGGTGCTGGACTCGATCGGCGTCGATGTGACCCTGCACGAGCGCTGGGGCGAGTCGCAGGTGGGTGCGCCGTGACCCTCCAGCCCGAGCGCGTCCGCGACATGTTCGATCGCATCTCGCCCAGCTACGACCGCATGAACCTGCTGATGTCGATGGGTCGCGACGGGCGCTGGCGGCGGCTGGGCGTGCGCGCTTCCGGCGCGCAGCCGGGCGATGCCGCGCTCGACGTCTGCTGCGGCACCGGCGACTTCGCCGTGGAGCTTCGGCGCGCGGTGGGGCCGTCCGGCCGCGTGGTCGGGCTCGACTTCTCGCCGCAGATGCTGGAGATGGCGCGGCGCAAGTGCAGCGCCGTCGAGTGGTTGCAGGGAGACGCCCTTGCGCTCCCGTTCGCAGACGGCGAGTTCGCCACGGCCTGCGTCGGCTTCGGCGTGCGCAACCTGTCCGACCACCGCCGCGGCTTCGCCGAGATGGCGCGCGTCGTTCGCCCCGGCGGCCGCGTCGTGTGCCTGGAGATGAGCACGCCCGCGGCGCCGATCCGGCCCTTCTCCCAGCTCTGGACGGATCGCGGAGTGCCGGTGCTGGGGCGGATCGTGGCCCGCGACCCCGAGGCGTACAGCTACCTGCCGGAGTCGGTGCACCGGTTCCCTCCGGCTCGTGAGCTGGCCGCGATCATGCGCGAGTCCGGCCTGGTCGACGTCGGGTACCGCCGGCTGATGATGGGCGTGGTCGCCCTGCACGTGGGGACGGTGCCTGGGTGAGCCTGGCCACCTCGGCGCACCAGGCCTTCGCCGAGCGGGTCGAGGAGCGGCTGGAGCAGGTCGGTGGCGACCGATCCGGGCGCCGTTGCCAGGGCCGGCGCCCAGACGCTTCGCTCCGGCGGCAAGCGGCTGCGCCCGCTGCTGGTCTCGATGTGCGCCACCGACGCGGCCCGTGGTGGCGACGATCTGGTGCGGGCCGGCTGCGCCGTCGAGCTGGTGCACATGGCGACGCTGGTGCACGACGACGTCCTGGACGCGGCGCCGCTTCGCCGCGGCCATCCCACCGTCTGGCGCACCGACGGCCGCGGGCTGGCCACGGCCACCGGCGACCACCTGTTCGCGCGCGCCTTTGCCGAGCTGACCGCGACCGGCGACATGCCGGCCGTCGCGATCCTGGCAGACGCCTGCCTCGGCCTGGCCCGCGGCGAGATCCTGCAGCGGCACCAGGCCGGCGACCCGAGCGTCACGGTCGAGGGCTACCTGGAGCGATGCACGCTCAAGACCGGCCGCCTGTTCTCGGCCGCGGCGCGGCTGGGGGCTCGCTTCTCGCAGCTGTCCGCAGACGACGCGGCGGCGCTGGGCCGCTTCGCCGAGGCGCTGGGCCTGGCCTTCCAGATCGCCGACGACGTGCTCGACTGCGACGGCGACCCGGACACCACCGGCAAGCCGCTCGGCACCGACCTGCTGGACGGCACGGTCACGCTGCCGCTGCTGGTGGCCGCCCGTCGTGACCCTCAGGTGGCGGCCGTGATCGCCCGAGGCGCCCGGCCCGACGACGTGCTGCCGACGCTGGCGCGGGTCGTGAGAAGCGGCGCCGTGGCCGCCGCCCGCGCCGAGGCCCAGCGGCTGGCCGAGCGGGCCACGGCCGAGCTGGATGCCGTCAGCGCTCCGGTTGACACGGGAGCATTGCGCGAGGCGGTGCTGCTTGCCTCCGACCGCAGCGCATAGCCCGGCGATCTACGTGAACGTGCGGGTGTAGGGCGCTCCGGACAGGAGCGCTCGCTGGGCCACGCCGTCGATGATCGTGTCGAATCGCAGCCGCTCGGGCGACCAGTCCCGCTCGCCGACCCGGAAGTCGCCGCCCGCGAGCGGTGTCAACGGCGTCCGCTCGTCGCTCAGGTGGTCGCAGACCCATCGCAGCCCGCCCTCCTTCGCCACCACCCGGAAGTTGGTCAGCCAGGCGTTGTGCGCCCGGTAGTGGCCGAGGAACGGCCGCCATTGCTCCGGGCAGGAGCCATCGTCCTCCAGCGGCTCGGCCAGCTCCAGCGCGAACGGCTCGGGCTCGCCGCCGGCGGCCAGCGCCAGCCCCGCCCTGGCCATGGCCGTGCCGCCCATGTACCCGCAGGCCATCGCCACCGCGCCGAGCCCGTCGTACGTGGCCACCATCAGCGAGCCGGTGCCGATCATGCCGCCGCCGTGGCCGAAATCCTCCGGGCCGATCCGGATGCCGTAGCCGTAGTGATCGCCCTCGTCGTCCTGGTCGACCTCGACGTGGGGCGCCAGCATGGCCGCCCAGCGATCGGCCGCGAGCAACCGTTCGTCGCGGGTCATCAGCGCCCGCAGGTAGATCGCGAGATCGCCCCCGCTCGAGCAGACGCAGCCGTCGGCCTCGGCGCTGTCGATCCAGGTGGCCGGCACCAGCCCGTGCTCCGGCCGCCAGGGCCGATCGTCGAAGGCCGGCACGGTGGCCTGGGCCAGCCGCGGCCGCATCTCCTGCACGATCCACGGCTCGGATTCGTTCATGCCCAGGCGCTCCAGGATCAGCTCCGACACCAGCTGCGGGTAGCTCTGGCCGGTGACCCGCTCGAGCACCAACCCCACCACGCGATAGCCCACGTTCGAGTACCAGAAGTGCTCCCCGGGGGCGAAGCCGACCGCGGTGTCCGCCAGCGCCACGACGTCGTAGTTGGATCCGGTCGCGATCTCCGCGCCCTGGATCAGGCCGGAGGAGTGGGTCAGCAGGTGGTGCAGCGTGATCGGCGCGTTCATCCCGCCCACGGCGAACCACGGCAGCACGTCGGTGACCGGCGCGTGCAGGTCGATCAGGCCCCGCTCGACCAGCTGCAGCGCCACGATCGCAGTGAACGATTTGCCGATCGAGCCGAACTGGAACATCGAGCCGTCGTGGGCGCCGTAGGTGCGCGCGGCCAGCGTCCGCTCTCCGTCGGTGACCGCCACCGCCATCGATGAGGCGGCGCCGGTTGCGAGCACCGTCTCGGCGTAGGCGTCCAGCCTGTCTGCGAGCTCGTTCCGCCACCGCGCCAGCCTACCGAGTTCCGCGAGTAGACTGACGCCTGCATGGCCACCGCCGCCCGTCTGGACACGCTCGCCGAGATCCGCGAGAAGGTGCTCGCCAACGAGCGCCTCGACTTCGACGACGGCGTAACGCTGCTCGAGACCGACGATCTCACCGGCCTCGGCGAGCTGGCCGACACCGCCCGGCGCCTGCGCGGCGGCACCGACGAGGTGTTCTTCGTCAACAACCTGTACCTGAACTTCACGAACGTGTGCCGCGTGAAGTGCAAGTTCTGCGCGTTCGCGGTCACCGGCAAGCAGCCATCCGCCTACACCTGGGAGATCGACAAGCTCGTGGAGCACGCCGTCGAGGTGCACGACCGCGAGCAGTACAGCGAGATCCACATGGTCGGAGGCGAGAACCCGCACCTGGAGTACAGCTACTACATCGACCTCACGCGGGAGCTGCACAACGCGCTGCCCGACGTGCACCTGAAGCTCTACACGGCGTCCGAGATCCACCACATGCACAAGCTCTCGGGGCTGCCGCACGCGCAGATCCTGGCCGAGCTGCAGGCGGTGGGGCTGGGCTCGCTGCCGGGCGGCGGCGCCGAGGTGTTCGCCGACCGGGTGCGGCGTCTGGTGGCCCCGGGCAAGGAGCACCCCGACAACTGGATCGCGACCCACCGCGCCGCCCACGGAATCGGCATGCCCACGCACTGCACGATGCTCTACGGGCACGTCGAGAACTACGAGGAGCGGGTCGACCACTGGATGCGGCTGCGCGACCTGCAGGACGAGACCGGTGGCTTCCTGGCCTTCGTGCCGCTGCCCTTCCACCCCGAGAACACGGTCTTCCAGCGCCGCGGCTGGCGCTTCTCGACCGGCTATGACGACCTCAAGATGGTGGCCGCCTCGCGGCTGATGCTGGACAACATCCCCAACATCAAGGCCTACTGGATCATGCTCTCGACGCCGCTGGCGCAGGTCGCCCTGCACTACGGCGCCAACGACATCCAGGGCACCGTCATGGAGGAGCAGATCGCCCACGCGGCGGGCGCCGTCACGCCCCAGGAGGAGAAGGTGCAGAGCCTGGTGACGCTGATCCGCGACGCCGGCCGGATCCCCGTGCAGCGCGACACGCTGTACAACGTGGTGCGCACGTTTGCTTAGGCTGGGGCGGATCAGCTACGCCAACATGGCGCCGGTGTTCTACGAGCTGGACGGCGAGGGCCTGGAGCAGGTCAGCGGCGTGCCCACCACGCTCAACCGGATGCTGATGGCGGGCGAGATCGACGTCGCGCCGATCAGCTCGATCGAGTATGCGCGAAACGCCGACAAGCTGCGGCTGCTGCCGCGACTGTGCGTGTCCACCGAGGGCGCCGTCGACTCGATCCAGCTGATCACGCGCAAGCCGATCGAGCAGGTGCGCTCGGTCGCGGTCACGCCCGAGAGCGCGACCTCGGTGGTGCTGACCCGGGTGCTTCTGGGCGAGGTGGAGCTGGTGCCGCTCGACCAGCCGGCCGACGCCCGCATGCTGATCGGCGACGCCGCCCTGCAGAGCGCCTTCGACGATCCCACGCCGCACTACGACCTGGGACGCCTCTGGCAGGAGCGCACCGGGCTGCCGATGGTGTACGCCGTCTGGGCCTGCCGGCAGGGCATCGAGGACGGCCTCGAGGAGCTGGAGCGGGCGCACCTGCGCGCGCTGGCCGTGTCCCGCTCCGAGCCCGAGGCGCTGGCGCGCCGGGCATCGGCCGAGTACGGCTGGCCGGCCGGCTTCCTGGCCCGCTACTTCGAGAAGCTGCGCTACCACTTCGGCCCGCGTGAGCGGCAGGGGCTGGTGCGGTTCTTCGAGCTGGCGCACCTGGCCGGCGAGCTTGACACCGTGCCGGAGCTGCACTTCGTGCAGGGCGTCCGCACCGAGGCCTGAGCCCGCCGGCTACGCGGGCTTGAACGGCAGCACCAGCGGCTGCCAGGTGTCCAGGGGCCGTCCGGCCGTGGCATCGATCGCGCGGAGCGTGACGGTGCGGTCGGCGGCACCCGGCGGGTCGATCTCGATCAGCCCGGCGCCGGAGACGTTCAGCCGGTAGCGCGACCGATCGACGTTGGGATCGCCCGGGGCCGCGCCCGACCACAGCTCGCAGCGGATCCCGGCGCAGGTGAACTCGGTGATCCGCATGCCGGCCGCCTCGGGCCGGCCCTCCGGGTCGGGATGGTGATCGATCCGCAGCGAGTGGCAGTCGCCGCTCACGATCAGCACGCGCTTGCCGCGCAGCTGGGCGTCCATGAACGCGGTCAGCACCCGGCGGTACTCGTGCGGCCAGCTGTAGACGTAGTTGTCGCGCACGACACGGCCGCTGCGGGGATTGACGCGCGAGCCGAAGGTGTCGCCGCTGAAGACCACGAACATCGAGGCATCGCTGGTGCGCAGGATCTGCTCCATCCACGTGCGCTGCGCGATCCCCAGCTTCGTCTTGCCGGGCACGTTCGGGCTCTCGGCCGGATCGCAGTAGCGGCGGCCGTCCAGCGTCAGGCAGTGCACGTCGCCGGCGCGGACGTCGAAGTAGCCGCGCCGCTCGGAGTCGGCCGAGATCTGGTTCCACAGCTGCCACGTCCACGGCAGCAGCGTCGTGCGATCGGCGTTGTTGTCGGGGCCGTACTCGTGGTCGTCCATGATGAACCCGACCGGGACGCGCTGTCGCAGGGCGACGAACCCTGGGTCGGCCAGGAACCGCTGGAAGCGGTCGGCGAAGAACTCGGGCGAGCGGCTGTAGCTGGCGTCGTTGAAGTTGCCGGCGTAGCCGAAGTCGCCCTCGAAGACCATCGCCGCCGGGGTCCTGGTGGCCGCCTCCAGCAGCCGCTGGTAACCCTGGTTGCGCACCGGTCCGATCAGCTTGTAACAGCTGGCGCCGAGCAGCGTGAGGCCGTCTCCGTGCCCGGTCAGCGGGACGTCGTGCAGCGGGGTGACCGTCTCCGCGGCGCCCGTCAGCGAGCGCAGACGCACGCGCCAGCGGACGTCGCCGTCGGCGCGGATGCGGTGGATCGCGGTCAGCGGGAATCCGTCGACGACCTGCTCGGGGCCGTGGTCGAACCCGCCGCCGGCCACCGACCATTCGAACCTGATGCGGGCCGGGTACGCGCTCCACACGCGCATGCGCACGTCGTGGGCGCCGTCGGTGCGCCGGCTGGGGATGCCCGAGATCAGCACCGGCGCGGCCGGGCTGGTCGGCTGCGGCTTCGCGTCGGTGGCCACGATATGGCTGTGCACCTCCAGCCGGCATGGCCGCAGGCTGAGGGGGTGCACGGCGAGGATGCCGGGGTTCCCGGCCGCGGCCGGCACCGGTCCCGAGACCTGCCAGTCGGCCTCGCCCCTTGTCCGCCGGCCACGCCCTCGCCCACACGCGACCGCCCTGGTAGCGGATGTCCAGCACGTGGCGCGTGCCCGCGGCCACCGGGTCGGTGTCTCCGGTGGCAACGGCGCGGCGGCCGTCGAAGGCGTACTCGGCGATCACCAGCCGTCCGCCCTCGATGGTCACCCCCACAAACGTGTGGGGGCCGTCTGCCCGCAGCAGCAGCCCCGGCCGCAGGCTGGCGTCCGAGACGCTGAACTCGAGCCGCTGGGCCCCGTCTGCGTGCACCGCGTCCAGCAGCTGCACGGGCATCGGCTGGTCCGCGGCGGTGGTGTGCACGCCGGCAGGCACCGTCAGCACCGCGGGACCGGCGTCGACCAGCAGCGGCCCCTGGAGAGGCACCCACCGCGGTCCCCATCCGTCCGGTCCGCTGAACGCGCTGCGCACGCGGAAGCGGCTCGGCGCCGGCCCCGGAGGCGGCGATACCGTGTTCCCGCCGCCGCCGAGCAGCTGTCTGGCGGCGACCCCTGCCGCGGCGGCGCCGGCAAGCGCCAGCAGACCGGCTCGCGTGTAGCGCCCGGTCATCGCAGCGGCTCGCTCGTGCAACGGTACCCGGGCACGTCGTCGGGGCGAGGTGCGTCGGCCCCGGCCCCGGCCGCCGCGAACACCGAGACGGGCCCGACCTGGGCACGCAGGCTCAGCTCGGGCAGCCGCATCAGCCGTTTGGCCTGATCGGGCCGGGCCAGCACGTAGTCGATCGACCACCGGCGCAGCAGGTCGGCGTTGGCGGCCGGGTCGGCGTAGAAGCGTCGCGCGCGGGCCTCGATGTCGAGCGCCTGGGCGAGCAGTCCGGGCCGCAGGAACACCATCAGGCCCTCCTGCATGCTGGCGCGCCCGGTCAGTGCCTGGAATGACCCCCGCGTTCTCGTGGGCGTCAGCAGCCGGGAGTTGCATGGTGTGGCGACACGCGCCGCCTCGATCATGGCGGAAGCCGCCGGCCCGCCGTGTACGCCGGCCGTGAGCCCGTTCCACCCGATGCCGGCGACGATCAGCGCCGGCAGCGCGGCCGCGCAGATGGCGGGCAGCCGCGGGCGCAGTTGCCGGGTGCGGCTGAACAGGGCGTTCACGCCCGCCGCCCCGAGCACCAGCAGCGGCAGGCCGGCGTACTCGAATACGCGCCGGTCGCCGAACGTCGCCGGCACGTAGTAGGCGTACCGGGCCGAGAACAGCAGCTCGATCGCATACAGCGACGCCAGCGCGAACAGTGCGGCCGCCACGGCCAGCCGCTCCGGACGGCCACCGAGCAGCACGGCGGCCAGGCCCAGCAGCCCCAGCGCCAGCAGCGGCAGCACCAGCGTGCGGCCGCGGGCCGGCAGCGCGGTGGCCGCCGAGTAGAGGTTGCGGGCGGCCGTCACCGGCGGGGTGTAGAAGCGACGATGGGACTTCGGGATCGGCGTCTTCTTGAGACCGAGCAGGGCCGCGGTGGGGTCGTAGCGGCCGTTGACGGCCCGGTAGGGCGTGCCGGAGGCGCCCTGGAAGCCGAGGTCACCGCCCGCCAGCACGAGCGCCATCGCCGCGACCGCGATCCCGCCCGCCGCCGCGCCGATGCTCCAGCGGGCGATCGCCCGCCAGCGGCCGCTGCGGACGGCCGCGGCCAGGGCGTAGCCCACCATCAGCGGGGCGATCCCGATCACCGCCACGAGGTGCGTCAGCGCGGCCGCGCCGATCAGCGCGCCCGTCGCGACGGCCCTGGGCAGGCCGGCGCCGGCGTCGCCGCGCAGCAGCGGCACGGCCAGCACCAGCGCCGCCAGCATGCACATGCGGCCGCTGTCCTCGGTCTGGAAGAAGGTCAGCTTGTGAACGATGTCCGCATCGAGCACGAGGCCCCCCGGCCAGGCGTGGTCCGTCAGCGCCAGCAACGGCAGGGCGGCGGCGCACCAACGCAGGCCGAGCTCCCACCCCAGCGCGAACATGCCGGCGGCGAACCCCACCGCCGAGATCCAGAGCGCCGCCGCCATGGCGGAGAACGGGTGGTCGCGAAGCACGAACGAGAGCCCGGCGTCGAAGGAGTTTGCACCCAGCTTGCTGATCGCGGGGGCATGCAGCGCGCCCCACTGCAGCACCGTTGACGGGACGCTGCCGGCGTCCGCGAACTCGAGCCCGTCGCTCCAGTACCTCCAGCCGCCGGCGGAGGCGTCGACCGGGATGCTGAGCCGCGCGATCGCGATGGCGGCCACCGCCAGCAGCCCGAACACCACCACGGGCCAGCCCGCCCGGGCTTCGCCGCGCAGGCCCGCCAGCAGCTCGCGGGGCGGCGTTCGCCGCAGCGTCCACGCCAGCAGCAGGCAGCTCACCGTCGCCAGCAGCAGTGCCAGCGACCATGGCCGCAGCAGGTGCACCAGCGCCAGCACCGTCGCCGGCCACAGCACCATCGCGTATCCGAGGCCGAACACCGCCGCCAGCCGGGCCGGGATCGAGGCGCTGCCGGCCGGGAGCGCCGCCATCGTGGCGATCGCACCGCACGCGAGAATGACGGCGACGGTCACGACGGCGAGGATCACCCACGGGAGGGTACCGTCCGGGGGTGTCCGGCGATGTCATGCCGTGCCCGTGCGCGTCAGGTCCCACCGCCGATCACCGAAGGAGCATGACGCGACGAGCGTGCCCGTCCCCGCGGCGATTACGCCGGGCTGGGCGAACACGAAGTCCACGCCGGGCGGCGGCAGCCCGCCGGCCAGAGTCGCCGCGACCGCCCGGCGCCGGGCCGCCAGATCCGGGATCTCATCCCGCAGCCAGCTGCGGAATCGCACGTTGGCCGATGCCGTGCGCAGGTAGTAGAACCGGGCGCCGCTGCGTGCGAACAGCCGCAGACTGAGCAAGTCCGCGGCGGGCTGGGGAGCGATCACGGCGACGCGCGTGTTCGCGTCGATCGGAAGCGAACTGCAGTCCAGCAGCGGCGAGACCGGATCGCTCCAGATGCTGGCGGAGGCGAGCACCGTCGATCCCACCGCCAGGCAGGCCAGCAGGGCGGCCGTGGCCAGGGCGGCGGCCGGCCTGCGCCGGCCCGCGGCGGTGATCAGCGCGTCCGCGCCCACGCCGGCAGGGACGCAGAGCGCGAGCACCAGGAAAGGCAGGTAGCGCGGCCAACCCACCAGCGCGGCCGGGATGCCGCCGGTATCGGCATGCGATGCCACCAGCCCCGCGACGATCGCCAGCCCCGGCACGGCCACCAGGGCCAGCGAACGGGACAGCGCCGGGCGTCGCTCGCGGGCCAGCGCGGCCATGCCGGCGACCGCCAGCGGCAGCGTCAGGCCCACGGCGGCGAGCGACTGGCCGGCGCTCGGCGTGCCCGCACCGAGCTCCGTGGTCTGGACGAAGCCGTGGTAGCGGATGTAGGCGAGCGCCAGCGGAACCAGCCAGGGCGACACCACGGCTGCTGCGGCCGGCGCCGCCCGCCAGGCGTCCCGGCGGCGCTCCATGACCGCAAGCACCGCCACCCAGGCGGCGCACAGCAGGCCGGCCGGCGGGGCGATCAGGAACACCAGACCGCCGGCGGCACCGACGCCCCACCACCGCTGCGCCCGGCCCGGGATCGCCCGCAGCGCCAGCCACAGCACGATCGGCACGAGCGCAAGGCCCAGGTCGCGTGGGATCATCGGCGGCAGGAACGTCGTCGCCGGCGTCAGGGTCGGCACCGGGCTCCCGTGGAAGGGCCCGGCGTCGATTGTCGCCATGTCGAACCGGTGGCCGTGGGAGTCGGCGGCCCACCCCAGCGAGGCCGCCGCCAGAAACAAACCGACGCTCCAGGTGGCGGCCCGCCGGCGGTCGCAGATCTCCATCGCCAGCAGCCAGATGCCGGTGCCGGCGCAGGCCAGGCCGAACCCCTGCATTGCCCACACCGCGCTCTCGGCACCGCCCGGCAGCGCCCCTGCGATCCAGGCCACCAGCGCGTGGAACAGCCATGGGTAGCCGTCCGGCTCGCCGGCGTAGACCCCGCCCGGGGTGGCGGCACCACCCTCGAGCTGGTGGATCCAGCCCAGGTGCCAGAGCAGGTCGCCGCGCGAGGGCTGCAGCGCGCCCAGCGATAGCGCCAGCTGCGGGGCGCTCAGCACCAGCCCGGCCACGCAGCCCGTGACGAGCGGGGCGACCGCCGGCCGCGGCGCCCGCAGGCGCGGGCGCAGCGCAAGGCACACGGCCGCCGCCGCCAGAGCCAACCCGGCCGTGGCCACGGTGCTGCCCAGCAGGCCGACGCCGAGGGCACCGGCCACCATGGCCGTCCAGGCCAGAGCGCAGGCGGCCAGCGCTCCGAGCGCGAACCGCTCGGACGCCGGCCGGTCACGGGCCAGCGCGCTGCCGGCCACCCAGACCCAGGCCAGGAGGGCCAGCAGCATGATCGCTCCGGCGGCGTCGGCGGACATCAGCACGCGAGGCTACCGGCCTCACCGGCCGCGGCGTTTCAACTAGCATCCGGCTGGTGATCGGTGCGACCCTCACGAGCCCGGTGCAGCTGGCCCTGGACAAGGCGTTGTCCGGCGAGCGCATCTCCGACGACGACGCCCGTGCGCTGCTCGAGTCGCGCGAGCTGGTGCGGATCGGACGCGTCGCTCACGAGCTGCGCTGCCGGCGGACGCCCGCCGACCGGGTCACGTTCATCGTCGACCGCAACCTCAACTACACGAACATCTGTTACACCGACTGCAACTTCTGTGCCTTCTACCGCCGGCCCGGTGACAGCCGCGAGGGCTACACGCTGCCGCGCCCGGTGATCTACAAGAAGATCGAGGAGACGCTGGCGCTGGGCGGGACGGCTCTGCTGATGCAGGGCGGCCACAACCCGGAGCTCGGCATCGACTGGTATGAGGACCTGTTCCGTTCGATCAAGGCGCGCTACCCGATCCACCTGCACGCACTGTCGCCGAGCGAGGTGCAGCACATCGCGCGCAAGGCCAAGCTGACGCCGTCCGAGACGCTGTCGCGGCTGCGCGACGCCGGCCTCGACTCGCTGCCCGGCGGCGGCGCCGAGATCCTGGTCGATCGCGTGCGCACCATCATCTCGCCGATCAAGACCACCTCCGACGAGTGGCTGGGGATCATGCGGGCGGCCCACCGCCTCGGCATGAGCACCACCGCCACCATGATGTGGGGCCACGTCGAGACGCTGGACGAGCGGGTCGAGCACCTGCGGCGGATCCGCGAGCTGCAGGACGAGATGCACGGGTTCCGTGCGTTCATCAGCTGGACGTTCCAGCCCGACAACACGGAGCTGGCGCAGCAGGTGACGTGGTATCCGACCAGCTTCGACTACCTGCTGATGCAGGCGGTCAGCCGCATCTACCTCGACAACGTCGACCACATCCAGAGCTCGTGGGTGACGCAGGGCATCAAGATCGGGCAGGTGGCGCTGTTCTACGGCGCCGACGACATGGGCTCGATCATGATCGAGGAGAACGTGGTCTCGGCCGCGGGCACGACCCACCGGGCGGGCGTCGACGACTTCCTGCACACGATCCGAAACGCGGGCTTCCGGCCGTCGCAGCGAGACACGCTGTACCGGACCGTGCGCGACTTCCCGCTCGCCGCCGCGTCGTGAAGGCGTCCGTCTCGAGGCGGATGCCGTCGGCCGCCCCGCAGGACGTCTGGGACGTGATCAGCGATCCGCACCGCCATGTGCTGACCCTGCCGACGTCGGTGTCGGAGGTGAAGGTGCTCGGCTCCGGTGAGATCTCGTGCACGGTGTCGGCGATGGGCAAGAGCGAGCGGATGCTGGTGCGGCGAACGGAGCTGGAGCCGCCGCGGCGCCTGGTGGAGCAGCGGGTGGACGGCACCCGTGAGGGCAGCACCGAGTTCGTGGTCGAGCCGGACGGCGGCGGCAGCCGCGTCACGCTCACCGCCGTTGTGGAGCTGCCGCGGCTGCTGGCGGGACTGGCCAAGGGGCATATCGAGAAGGGCCTCAGCCGCCAGCTGGAGCTGCTCGAGCAGGAGGCATCGTCGTGAGCAGCGCCATGGACTGGGCGGCGAACGACCCCGGCGCGCCGGCCAGCTACGAGCGGTATCTGGCGCCGGCAATGTTCGTGCCGCTGGCGGAGGCGGTGGCCGATACGGTCGAGGTGAGCCTCGGCGAGCGTGCGCTCGACGTCGCCTGCGGGACGGGCGTGCTCACCCGCACGATGGCCTCCCGCAGCGGTCCCGACGGGCACGTCACCGGCCTGGATCTGGGCGAGGGCATGCTCGCCCGGGCGCGGACGTGGCCGCCGGTCGAGGGCGATGCGCCGATCGACTACGTGCAGGGCTCCGCCGACGAGCTGCCGTTCGACGACGGGGCGTTCACCGTCGTCACCTGCCAGCAGGGCCTGCAGTTCTTCCCGGACCGGGACGCGGCGCTGCGCGAGTTTCGCCGCGTGCTCGCGCCGGGCGGCCGGCTGGCGATCGCATGCTGGACCGACCTGCCGGACACGGCCGGGTGGTATGCCCTGACCGAGGCCATCGAGCGCCACATCGGCCGCGACGTCGCGGACATCCTGCGCGCGCCGTACGGGCTGTCCGATCCGGGCGAGCTGCGGCGGCTGCTGGAGGAGGCGGGATACGACGACGTCGTGATCGAGATCGAGCGGGTGCGGGCTCGGTTCGCCGGTGGCCCGGAGCAGTTCGCTGCCGGGGTTGCCGGGTCGAACCCCGCCGCCGGCCCGTTCGCCGCGGCCGGCGATGACCGGCGGGCGGCCGTCGTCACGGAGCTGACACCGCGGCTGGAGCACCTCCGCTCTGACGGCCACATCACGTTCGAGATGCCGTCCCTGATCGCCGTGGCGCGTGTCTGACCCGCCGTGCTGACATCGCTGGCGCACTGGATTCAGGACCAGGTGGCGGCGCACGGCCTGACCGCGATCTTCGTGCTGATGGTGCTGGAAAGCGCGTGCATCCCGATCCCGAGCGAGGTGACGATGGTGTACGCCGGCTACCTGGTGTCGCAGGGCGACCTGGTGTTCTGGCAGGCGGTGCTGGTGGGCGCGTTCGCGAACCTCGTGGGCTCGTGGATCGCCTGGGGGGTGGGGGCCTACGGCGTCGACTACGCGATCCTGCGGCACGACCACAGCACCCGGCGCATCGACCAGGCGCAGCGCTGGTTCGAGCGCTACGGCTCGCCGGTGGTGTTCTTCGCACGGATGGTGCCGCTGGTGCGCACGTTCATCTCGCTGCCGGCCGGGGTGGCGCGGATGCCGCTTCTGCGGTTCTCGGTGCTGACGTTCCTGGGCTGCCTGCCGTGGTGCTTCGCGTTGGTGTGGATCGGCGATGCGGCGGGCGCGAACTGGGACACCTGGCACCACCGGCTGGGCTACCTCGACTACCTGGTCGTGGTGGCTGCGGTGGCGCTCGCGGGCTGGTGGCTACTGCGACGACGGCGGCAGTCGGCCGTCTAGACTCGGCCTCCTTGTGTCGGTTCCTTTGATGGACATCAAGGCGCAGTACGAGGATCTGCTGCCCGAGATAAAGCAGCTCGTTGGCGACGTGATCGACTCCGGCCGGTTCATCCTCGGCCCCAACGTGCGGGCGCTCGAGGTCGAGGTGGCGGCGTCGGTCGGCTACGGGCATGCGGTGGCCGTGGCAAACGGCACCGACGCGCTCGAGCTGGGCCTGCAGGCGCTCGGCATCGGCCCCGGGGACGAGGTCGTGACCACCGCCTACACCTTCTTCGCGACCGCTGAGGCGATCGCGCGCCGTGGCGCCACGCCGGTGTTCGCCGACATCGACCCGGTGTCCCTGTGCCTCGACCCGGACGCGGCCGAGGCGGCCATCACCGAGCGGACGCGGGCCGTGATGCCCGTCCACATCTTCGGCCAGACCGCCGACCTGCGTGCCTTCCGGGAGCTGGCCGACCGGCACGGGATCGCGCTGATCGAGGATGCCGCGCAGGCCTTCGGGGCGACGTTCGAGGGCTACCGGGCCGGCAGCTACGGCGACGTGGCCACGTTCTCGTTCTTCCCGACCAAGAACTTCCCGGCGATGGGCGACGCCGGCATGGCGATCGCCTCCAGCGAGGAGATCGCCGAGAAGCTGCGGCTGCTGCGGTTTCACGGGTCGCGCGACAAGCGGGTGTTCGAGCAGATCGGTGTCAACTCGCGGCTGGACGAGATGCAGGCGGTGATCCTGCGGCGGTTCCTGCCCGAGGTGGACGGGTGGAACGAGGGCCGCGTGGCGGCGGCCGGCCGCTATCGCGACCTGGGGCTGGGTGAGCACGTGTCGCTGCCCGAGGTCGCTCCCGGGCGCACGCACATCTACCACCTCTACGTGGTGCGCACGCCCGCGCGCGAGCAGCTGCAGCGGCGGCTCAAGGAGGCGGGCGTCGCGTCGGCCGTGTACTACGGCCAGCCGCACCACCTGCAGCCGGTGTTCCGGCACCTGGGCTACCGGGAGGGGTCGCTGCCCGTGACGGAGGCGGCGTCCCGCGAGGGGCTGGCGCTGCCGATGTTCCCGACGCTCGTCGAGGAGCAGCAGCGCGAGGTCGTAAACGCGGTCCGCGGTGCGGCCTCGGCCGCGGCGTAGCATCTGACGCCAGTGCGCGTCTGGATCGACCTCACCAACTCGCCCCATGTGCCCATCTTCGCGCCGCTTGTGCGCCGGATGCAGGCGCGCGGGTGGGACGTGTCGGTGACGGCGCGGGCGTTCGCGCAGACGATCTCGCTGCTGGAGCTGCACGGGATCGAGCACACGGTGGTCGGGCATCACGGCGGGGGCTCGCGGCTGGGCAAGGCGCGGGCGGCGGCCGGCAGGGTGACGGCGATGACCCGGTTCGGGCGGCGTGGCCGCTTCGACGTGGCGATGGCGCACGGGTCGACCGACCTGCCGATGGCGTGCCGCGCGCTGCGGGTGCCGAACACGACGATGTTCGACTACGAGTACGCGCGGCTGCAGCACGGGCTCAACTGCCGGCTGGCGCAGCGAGTGCTGATGCCCGACGCGATCCCGCCCGAGCGGGTCGCCGGGTACGGCGCCCGTCCACCCAAGCTGGTCACGTATCCGGGGCTGAAGGAGGAGTACTACCTGGCCGACTTCCGGCCGGACGCGGCAGTGCCCGCGGCGCTGGGGCTGGACGGCGAGCGGATCGGGCTGGTGCTGCGGCCGCCGGCCGACCTGGCGCTCTACCACCGGTTCGAGAACCCGCTGTTCGACGCGCTGCTCGAGCAGCTGGGCCGGAGCGACCAGGTGCGCGGGGTGGTGCTGCCGCGCACGCCGGATCAGGCAGAGCGGATCCGGACCATGGCGCTGCCTTCGCTGCTGGTGCCGGAGTCAGCGGTGGACGGCCAGAGCCTGGTGGCGGGCGCCGACCTCGTGATCAGCGCAGGAGGCACGATGAACCGCGAGGCGGTGGTGCTGGGCACGCCGGTCTACACGACCTTCGCCGGAAGGCTGGGGGGCGTCGACGAGCGGTTGATCGCGGAGGGCCGGTTGCGCCCGCTGGAGCGGCTGGAGGATCTGGTGCTGGAGCGCAAGCCCGCGTCCGCGCACGACCGCGTCCGGCGCGACCCCGACCGGCTGATCGACCTGGCCCTGCAGGGGCTCGCGCGGGGCTGACCGGCAGCCGCCCATAAGCGTTTCGACACGTTCGGCGAACGGCAGGTGGCACCGCGGTGTGCGATAAGCTTTGCTTATGGATCTGCGACAGCTGCGCACGCTAACCGAGGTGGCCGACCGCGGCTCGTTCTCGGCCGCCGCCGAGGCGCTGGGCGTCAGCCAGCCGGCCGTCAGTCAGCAGATACGCGCGCTCGAGCGTGAGATCGGCGAGCCGTTGCTCGACCGTGGGGGACGCGGTGCGCGCCTCACCGAGCGGGGCGTGATGGTGCACCGCTACGCACAGCGGATGCTGACGCTGTCCGATGAGTTCCAGCGCGAGCTGGCCGACGGCGACGGTGAGCTGACCGGGTCGCTGGTGGTCGGTTCCAGCACGGGACTCGGCGAGCACGTGCTGCCGCTGCTGCTGGGCGGGTTCCGCGAGGAGCATCCGAAGGTTTCGGTGTCGCTTCGGATCGAGGCCACCTCGACGGTGATCGACCGGGTGCTGGCCCGCGAGCTCGAGCTGGGCGTGGTCGGTGCCACCCGACCTCACCGCGCCCTCACCTACGAGCCGTTCCTGCGCGACCGCGTGGTGCTGGCCGTGCCGGCCGGCCACCGCTTCGCCGGCCGCACGGTCGAGCTGGCCGAGCTGGTGCGCGAGCCACTGATACTGATGCAGGCGGGGGCCGGCGTCCGCACGGTGATCGAGGAGGAGCTGCGCCGCGCCGGCGTGCGGCCCCGCGACCTGAACGTGGCCATGGAGCTGGGCCTGCAGGAGTCGGCCAAGGCGGCCGTCGAGGCCGGGTTCGGGGTCAGCTTCCTGTCGCAGCTGGCCGTCGAACGAGAGCTCGAACGGGGGACGCTGGCCACGGCCGACGTGGCCGGGATCGACCCGGTGCGCGACTTTGCCACCGTGCGGCCGGCCACCCAGCAGCCGGGACGCCTGGTGGCATCGTTCCTGGCCTGGAGCCAGGCCTGGCTGGCGCGCAGGTTCTGAGCGGTTGCGCGGCGGGTCGTCCCCAGGGAGGACGGCCCGCCGCTTTCACGTCCCGGTCAGGCCGCGTCGCGAAGTCCGCGCTCGCCGCCGCTGGCCCGGGGCGGATCCTCTCCGTGGAAGTACCACGCCAGCAGTCGCTGGATCTCGATCGGATCGTGTTCGGGTACCTCGTCCGGGTACGATGGATGCACGGGCGTGAGCTCCCGCGTGGGCTCTGCGTTTCTCATCTGGTCTCCCCCCCAGCGTGAGTGGGAATCGGATCGATCCCCGCTACATAGGAGATCGGATTCACGCCGGGATCGGCGTATCCCCCGTCCCGGTGTGCCAGGAACCGCTTACGGGGATCCGGTTTCCCCCGTCCAGCTGTCCAGCTCCTGCCAGTAGCTGCCGCTGAGTGCGTCGGCCAGCCGGGGGTCGGTGTGGGCTGCGTAGAACACGTTTCGCTGGGTGTCGGCGCAGACCTCGATCTCGGACAGGCGCACGCCCGGGCCCAGCGCGACCACGATGTCGGCGGCCAGCTGGAGTTCGTCGGCGGTGTAGTGCTTGAAGTGCAGGTCGGGGGCGCGGTCGAGCAGCTCCGGCCACTCCGGGCAGGAGCGGGTACTCATGGCGCGGCCGCCGGTTCGGTCTTGCGCGGGCGGCGGCGAACGGAGTCCCACAGAAGCGCGAGGATCACGCCCACGACCAGGCCCACGAAGATGGCCACGATCAGCCTGCTCTTGCGGTTTGTCGCGGTGACGCGGCCGCCGGACGGGGTCTGCACGTATCCGGCCGCCTCAACGTCCTTGGCGCTGGCCTGGAACATCTGATTCTGCGTCAGCTGCAGTGAGATCTCGTCGATGCGCGAGCCGGTGTCGGAGATGGTCGACAGCAGCGCCGCCGAGACGGTCGCCTTGTCGGTGCTCGATATGCCCGAGTGGGCCAGCGCCTTCAGCTGCTTCTGGGCCGTCGTCAGCGCCTGCTGGAGGGTGGCCATGCTGGCCTTGTCGACGGCGATCTGGGCGGTCAGCGCGTCGATCTTCGCCGTCTGGTACTTGTTGGCCCAGGCGATCAGCGAGTCGCCCAGTGACTGCACCGCGGCGAGCGCGGAGGTGCGGTCATAGGGGCCCTGCACCGTGACCTGCATGTTCGGCGTGGCGCCGGTGGACTTGGTGCTGGTGCTCTGCAGCGCGGTCACGCTGAGGTGGCTCCGCAGCGCGGCGCCGGACTTGATGCCGGCCTTGGCAGCGGCGGCGTTCAGGACGGAGCTCGTGTGCAGGTAGGCCTGGGCGCTGGTGGGATTGGCCACCACCGAGTTCAGCTGGGCCGACCCGCCGGTGGGAGTCAGCGGCGTGCCCAGGAACACCGTCGCCTGGGCCTGGGACTGCTTCCCGGTACCGACCGTGTGCAGGACCACCAGCAGCACGGCCACCACGACCGTGATCAGGACGACGTACCAGTTGCGGATGACGCGTCCGGCGTACTCGGACAGGCGCACTTCGCCGTCCTGGTCGGGGCTGGGGTTCTGGGACACGGCGCGGAAGTCTACAGATAGGCTGCGCTGCGAACTGCCGATGAACATCCGCTCCCGCGCACCTCTTCGTATCAGCTTCGCCGGCGGCGGCACCGACGTCCCGCCGTTCCCGGAGAGGGAGGGCGGGCTGGTGCTGAACGCGACCATCGCCCGCTACGCGTATGGGCTGCTGCGGCCGCGCCGGGATCGGCAGGTGCGGATCGAATCGGCGGACTTCGGTCTGGCCGTGAACTACAACGTGGATGAGGCGCCGATCTTCGACGGCCGGCTCGACCTGGTGAAGGCGGCGATCCGGCGGCTGGGCGATCCGTCGGCACCCGGCTACGACATCTTCCTGCACTCGAACGCCCCGCCCGGGTCCGGGCTCGGCTCCAGCTCGACCGTGATGGTGACGCTGGTCGGCCTGCTGCGGGAGCACCACAACCTGGCGCTGACCGACTACGAGATCGCCCAGATGTCGCACCACATCGAGCGGGTCGACATGGGCATGCTGGGCGGCATGCAGGATCAGTATGCGGCCACCTTCGGCGGGTTCAACTTCATCGAGTTCGGCGCGGATCACGTGATCGTGAACCCGCTGCGGGTGAGCGCGGACGTGGTCAACGAGCTCGAGCACAACATGCTGCTCTGCTACACCGGAGCCACGCGTCGCTCGGACGGCGTGATCGAGGATCAGACCGCGCGCTACGAGGGCGGCGAGGCCGGCACGCTGGCCGCGCTGCGCAGCCAGAAGCATCTGGCGATGGAGATGAAGAACGCGCTGGTGCGGCGGCGGCCGCGCGAGTTCGGCGACATGCTGCACGAGGCCTGGAAGCAGAAGAAGCGGATGTCGCCCAAGATCAGCACCGGCTTCATCGACGAGGCCTACGCGGCGGCGCGGCGGGCCGGCGCGCTGGGCGGGAAGGTGACGGGCGCCGGCGGCGGCGGCTACATGCTCTTCTACTGCGAGTTCCAGAAGAAGCACCGGGTGGCCGAGGCGCTGACACGGATGGGCGGGCAGGTCACCGAGTTCGCGTTCGAGCCGGAGGGCCTGACGACCTGGAGCATGAGCGATGGCTGAACGCGCTCGGCAGCGGCTGGCGGTGCACGCTGCGATGGCGCAGGCTCTCGCCGGCGAGGAGACGTCGGCGGCGATCGCGGCGGCAGCCGGCGACCTGGCCGCGCGGTTCGACGCCGGCGGCACGCTGCTGATCTTCGGCAACGGCGGCAGCGCCGCGGATGCCCAGCATCTGGCGGCCGAGTTCACGGGGCGCTATCTGCTCGACCGGGCGCCGTTGCCGGCGCTGGCGCTGGCGGACAACACGGCGGCGGTGACAGCGATCGCGAACGACTACGGGTTCGAGCACGTGTTCGCACGGCAGGTGCGCGCGTTCGGCAACGACGGCGACGCGGCGATCGCGCTCTCCACCAGCGGCGCGTCGGCGAACGTGCTGGAGGGGCTGCGGGCTGCACGGGAGCTGGGGTTGCTCACGATCGGGGTGACGGGCGAGGGCGGCGCGGAGCGGATGCGCGCGCTGTGCGACCACCTGCTCACGATCCCGGCCGAGCAGACGCCGCAGATCCAGGAGGGCACGATGCTGGTGCTGCACACGATCTGCGAGCTGGTCGAGCACAGCCTGTTCGGCGGATGAGCGGCCGCGCCGCCTTCCTCGACCGCGACGGCACCATCAACGAGAAGGCGCCCGAGGGTGACTACATCACGACGGCGGAGCGGTTCCGGTTCCTCGAAGGGGCGGAGCAGGCTGTGCGGATGCTGGCCGGCGGCGGCTGGCGGGTGGTTGTGGTGACCAACCAGCGCGGGGTGGCGCTGGGGCGGATGACGCTTGAGGACGTCGACCGCGTGAACGCGCGCATGGCGCACCTGCCGATCTCCGGCGTCTTCGTGTGCCCGCACGAGCGCGACAGCTGCGACTGCCGCAAGCCCGGCACGGGGCTGTTCGAGCAGGCCCGCGCGGCCTTCCCGGAGATCGAGTTCGGGCGGTCGGTGGTGATCGGGGACGCCGAGTCGGACATGCTGGCGGGCCGTGCGATCGGGGCCCGCACGTTCCGGGTCGGCCCGCCGCCACTGCCGTCGCTGCTCGACGTGGCCCGCGAGATCGTCTCCGGCACCGTCTCGTAACCTCCATCACGGTTCGCCAACGCGCGGCCACCGCCCGCCGCCACCGGTTCGGGCTCAGAGCCCGACTCGGCCCCCGTTGCAACCTCGCGCGCGTCTCCTGACACCCGTCACGGCCGGCTTTACACCGATTTGGCTGAAGCGCTGGATGCCGGCCGAGATCGGGGTTTGACTACGACCCGGGGGCCGTGACGGCCTCGCCACGGGATCGTTGCCGGTCGTCACCGGGAGGTGCGGAAGCGCCCTTCGGCACGCGTCATGGGACTGTCACGAAAGTGCAGCCGGCACCGGAGGCCGCCGACCCCGACGTGGGCGGCTCTCCGGCGCGACTGCTCAGGCGGCGACCGGCTGGGTCGCTGCCTCCGTGGCACCCAGCCACCGGAGCGCTTCGCGCGCGGCCTCGCGGCCGGCTGCGAACACGCCCTCGACGTTGGTTCGCGTCGAGTCCTCTTCGGTGAGCAGGTTGCCGTATCTGTCGTGCGCCAGCCAGTCGCGGTACACGGCCGGGAGAGGGCCGTTGTCCGCAGCGATCACGACCGCGCGGCCGCGTAGCTCCCTATCCCCGTCCCAAACGCGGAGGGGGCGGTGCAGCAAATCGACGCGGGTCGGGATCATCGGCACCACCATCGGGTGGAGGCCGTTGAGACGTGCAATCGTTGCGGATTCGATCACCGCGGCGCCGCCGCCGACGATGATCAGATCATGGGTGTCAGTGATGGTGTCCATGCGTGCATCTTCCCCGCCCGGCCCGGGCATGGCCATGGGGTTAACCCCACTCCGGCGTGTGGTTCACCGGCACCGTCCCGGCCGGTAGCCTGCCCCGGTGCGCATCGTCATCGCCAACCCGCCCGGCTTCGGCGGCCCCGACTACGACCATCACCTCTGCTCGGCGCTGGCCGCGCGGGGCGAGGACGTGGAGCTGGTCACCACCCGCTTCCGCTTCGGGCAGATGCCCGACCCCGAGGGCTACCGCCGCAGCCTGGTCTTCTATCCGCTCTCGGCCCGCCTGTTCGGCCGCTCGCGCCTGCGCGTGCCGCTGAAGGTGGCCGAGCATCCCTTCGGCCTCGCGCAGCTGGCGCTCCGCCACCCCGACGTCGTGCACGTCCAGTGGCTCTCCATCCCCGAGGTCGACCGCGTGCTGCTGCGCAGCCGCGCCCCGCTCGTCTACACCGCCCACGACAACGCCCAGCGCCGCACCTCCTCCAAGAAGGGCGTCTGGGACGCGCTCTACCGCCGCTTCCAGCGCGTGGTCGCACACTCCGAGTCCGGCCGCGACGCGCTCGCAGCCCAGGGGGTGCCCGAGCACAAGCTGCGCGTGATCCCACACCCGATCATCCGCTCCGACCCGCCCCGCACCGACGACGGCCGCACCCTGCTCTGCTTCGGCCTGATCCGCCCCTACAAGGGCATCGACGACGCGATCGAGGTGACCCGCCTGGTCGAGGGCGGCAGGCTGCTCGTGGCCGGCGACCCGATGGAGCCGGTCGAGGGCTACCAGCGCCGTGCCGGCGAGCTGGCCGAGTGGCGCCTCGGCTATCTGCCCCAGAGCGAGGTCGACCGCGCCTACGGCGACGCCACCCTCGCCATCTTCCCCTACAAACCCGGCCTCGACCAGTCCGGCACGCTGCTCCGCGCCCTCGGCGCCGGCGTCCCGGCCGTCGCCTACGACGTCGGCGGCCTGGGCGAGAACGTGCGCCGCTTCGGCGCCGGACGGGTCGTCCCCTCCGGCGACGTCGAGGCGATGGCGGCCGCTGTGCGCGAGCTGCTCGACGACCCGGCCGCCATGGCCGAGGCCCGCGCCGGCGCGCTCCGCGCCCGCGACACGCTCACCTGGGACGACTCCGCCCGCCTCCACATCGAGCTCTACCGCGAGCTGGTGGACGGCGCCGGTCGCGGCTGACCATCCCTAGAATCCCCGGCCATGGGGCTCTACACACGCGTGGGCAAGCGAGCGCTGGACGTGACCGGTGCCGGCCTGATGGCCGTCGTCACGGCACCCGTGATGGGCGTGATCGCCGTCGCCCTGTGGCGGACCCAGGGCCGCCCGATCCTGTTCACCCAGCAGCGCGTCGGCCGCGACGACCGCGAGTTCACCATCTACAAGTTCCGCACCATGATCCGCGGCGCCTCCGCCCAGGGCGCCGGCCTCTGGTTCGAGCGCAACGACCCCCGCATCACCCCGCTCGGCTCGTGGCTGCGCGCCTCCTCGCTGGACGAGCTGCCGCAGCTCTGGAACGTGATCCGGGGGGACATGTCGCTGGTCGGCCCGCGACCCAAGCCGCGTGAGCTGATCGACCGCTACCGCAGCCACTACCTGGAAACGCTGGCCGTCCGGCCCGGCCTCAGCCACCTGCCGGGGGTCTCCGGCCGCAACACCCTGCGCCGGTCGCAGATGATCGATCTCGACCAGCGGTACGTCCGCGACATCACCCTGGGCGGCGACCTGCGCCTGCTGCTGCGCACCGTCCCCGTCGTCCTGTTCCGCCACGGCTTCGACGCCGAGAACGAGAGCGAGCAGTGGGTCGAGGACGTGCCCCCGGACGGTTACCTCGCGTGAGCGGCTGGCTGTCGCCGGCCGAGTACGCCGACGAGTGGCGTCGCCTGGGCGACGGCGATCCCTACTACCGCCCAGAGTTCCTCGCCGCCGCCGCGCTGGCCGAGGATGCGGAGCCGGCCGGGTTCTCGCATGACGGCGTGCTGTACCCGTTCCTCGTCCGCCCCCTGCCCGACGGTCGCTGCGACCTGACCAGCGCCTACGGCTTCGCCGGCCCCTCCGCCGCCGGCGACTGGCGCGCCGCCTTCCGTGCCGCCTGCACCGAGCGCGGCGTCGTGTCCGAGTTCATCCGCTTCCACCCGGTGCGCCAGAACCAGCGCTTCGCCGGCGACGATGTGGCCCTGACCCACGTCCAGGAGATGATCGTGCTCGACCTGGACGGCGACGACGACGAGCTGGTACGCCGGATGGTGCCGCAGGCCCGCAACAAGCTGCGAAAGGCGGTCCGCCGCGGCGTCACGGTCAGCGCCAGCCGTAACCTGGAGCGTTTCTGGGGGCTCTACACCGACGCCATGCGCGGCCTCGGCGCGGATGGCGGTTATCTGTTCCCGCTCGCCTACTTCGAGGCCCTGGACGCGCTCGGCGACGGCCTGCTGATGCTGGACGCAGGCTCCGCCGCCGCCCTGTTTCTGTGCGGCGCCGGCGCCATGCACTACTTCCTCTCGGCCTCCACCGACGAGGGCCGCCGCAGCGCCGCCACCAACCTCGTCATCCATGAGGCCATGCGGATCGCACGAGACAGCGGCCTCGCCGTCCTCAACCTGGGCGGCGGCCTGCGCGAGGGCGACGCCCTGCACGGCTTCAAGTGCTCGTTCGGCCCCGGCCGCGCCCCCTACTACGTGGGCTCGGCGATCCATGACCAGGCTGCCTACGATCGTCTCTGCGAGCGGGCCGGCGTCGATCCCGCCGACGCGTACTTCCCCGCCTACCGCCGGCCTGCGGCGGTCGCCGCGGACGGCTGATCCTATGATTCGCCCGTGATCGGACTGCTCCAGATCCTGTTCTGGGCCTCGCTGGCTGCGCTGGTCTGGACGCACCTCGGCTACCCGCTGTTCGTGGCCGCCTGGTCGCGCCTGCGCCCCTGGCCGGTAGCCAAGGCCGATGTGCTGCCCACGGTCAGCCTGATCATCCCCGCCTACAACGAACAGGACGTGATCGAGGCCAAGCTCGAGAACGCTCTGGAGCTCGACTACCCCCGCGACCGGCTCGAGATCGTCGTCACCTCCGACGCCTCCACCGACGCCACGCACGAGATCGTCCGCCGCTACGCCGACCGCGGCGTGCGCCTGCTGGTTTGCGACCGCGGCGGCAAGGTCGCCGCCCAGGATCGGGCCGTGCGCGAGACCACCGGGGAGGTGGTGGCCTTCGGCGACGCCAACGTCCGCTGGGACCCCGACGCCCTGCTCGAGATCGTGAAGCCGTTCGCCGACCCGCGCGTGGGCATGGCCTGCGGCTACGTGCGCCTGGTCAACCCGGAGGGCGGCACCAACCAGGAGGGCCTCTACTGGCGCTACGAGATGTGGCTGCGAGAGCGAGAGTCGCGTGTGCACTCCATCACAGGCTCAAACGGCGCCATCTACGCCGTCCGCCGCGACGCCTACCGCGAGGTCGACCCCCGCTTCGGCCACGACATGTCCTTCCCGTACCTGATGGTGCAGAACGGCTACCGGGCCGTCTACGAGCCTGATGCGCGCGGCGTCGAGAGCATGACCACCGATATCGAGGACGAGTTCCGCCGCAAGGTGCGCATGTTCGAGCACGCCTGGCTGATGCTGTTCCGCGGGCACATGTTCGGCCTGCGCAGGCTGGGGCTGACCTACTGGATCGAGCTGGTCTCGCACCGCCTGCTGCGCTACTGGAGCGGGCCGCTGCACATCGTGCTGCTGGTCACCAGTGCGCTGCTGGCCACCCAGGGCTGGATCTATGCGGCCGTGCTGGCGCTGCAGCTGGCCGGGCTGGCGATGGCCGCGCTCTCGATCGCCACCGGCGGCCGTTTCCGCCCGCTGCGGGTGCTGCACTACTACCTGCTGGTGACCCTGGCCACGGTGATCGCGCTGACGGGCTACCTGCGCCGCGGCGTCCCCGCCACCTGGGACAAGGCCGCCGGCTCCCGCATCACTTAGACAGCCTGCGCCGCACCAGGTAGGGCACCTCGCGTCCCCGCTCGCGCCACACGTGCAGCACCGTGAAGTGCCACAGCTTCACCGACCAGTTGTGCGCCAGGTAGGCGGCCGCGGGGACGCGCGGCGGCGTGCTGCCCGAGGCCGGTCTGGTACCCGTGGCGCTCGAGCTCGGCGCCGGCGATCGACTCGAACAGCGCGATGTCGGAGCGCGACATCTGCCGCCGCCACTTGCCCACCGAGCCGGCGCTGATGCCAGCGTAGAGCTCGCGGAACCACGCCGCCTGCCCGGCCGCGATCAGCTCCGGCGGCGACTCCTCGACCGCCAGCATCTCGGGCCGGTAGCCGATCTCCAGAAACTCGCACACGGCTGGAATCGCCGTCTCCGGGCCGGCCACCAGATCCTCGTAGCGCACCGTCAGCAGGTCGGCGCCCAACCACTCGGCCGCCCGTTCGCCGGCATCCACTGCCTCCCGCCACTGGTGCGCGGCCGCCCACACGTTGGCGGGGCCGAACGGCACCCGCAGCAGCGACAGCGCCACGTCCCGGCCGTCGCGCACCAGGTTCACGATCCGCGCCTCCGGGAACACCCGGCGCAGCTCGTCGATGTGGCCGATGTAGTACGGCGTCTTGTCACCCCAGCCGGGCTTCCCGTGCTGCGCCGCGTAGGCCAGGTACGGCGCCTCCAGCGCCGCCCGGTAGGCCGACTCGCCGCTGCGGCCGTCTCGCGGCGGCGGTGCTCCCTCCAGTCGCCACTCCCGCACCTTCGGATGCCGCCACACGGCCTCCGCCAGCCGGCCGAACTGCTCGTCGCTTGTCAGGTCGCCGAACCGTGACCGGACGGCGGCCATGTCGGCGATGAACATCGACTCCGTCGGGATCGCGACGTCGTCGCTCCGGTCCAGGATCAGGCGCAGCATGGTGGTGCCGGACCGGTCACAGCCGACGATGAAGAAGGGCCGCACGCCCCCAACCTACCGCGAACGCAGCATGTACAGGTGGCGCGGGCCGGTCACGACCAGCTCCTTCGGCCCGGCGGTCGCGACGGTCGAGTACCAGCCGTCGGGGAAGTGCCAGACCTTGCGGCCGGTGCGCGGGTCGAACGCCCACGTGTTGCCGCTGTCGCCGGAGGCGCCGTGCGACGACACGTACACGTAGCGGCCGATCACGGTCGGCGACGACGTCGTGATGTACGGCAGCTTCGTGCTCCAGCGCACCGCACCGGTGCGCGCGTCCATCGCCTCGAAGTTGCCGTCGTAGCCGGTGTCGAACACCATCCCGTTCCACACCGCCGGGCTGCCGTAGACCCAGCCGTCGATCGTGTGCGTCCAGGCGATGCGGCCGTTCGAGGCCACGAACGAGTACAGCTTGCCGTCCGTGTTCCCGATGTAGACGCGGCCGTAGCGCACGTTCGCGGTCGAGTAGAAGGTGCCCGACCGCAGGCCCGAGGACAGCCCGTTGCTCACGGTGCGCCAGATCAGGCCGCCGTTGCCGGCCCGCAGGCTGTACATGACGCCCGCGTAGTCGCCGAAGAACAGGCGCCCACCCGACACCGCGATCGCTCCCTTGACGGCGCCGGACGTGTGGAACGTCCACAGCACCCGCCCGCTGCCGGCGTCCAGCGCGCGCACGCTGCCGTCCAGGCCGCCCATGTACAGCCGCCCTGCCGCGAGCGTCGGCGGCGACTCCATCTGCTCGCCGATGTTGCGCTTCCAGACCACCTTGCCGGTGGCCGCGTCCAGCGCGTAGATGTTGCGATCGTATGACCCGAAGTAGACACGGCCGCGGTAGTAGGCGGGCTGGTTCAGCACCTTCGGGTACCGCTTCGACCAGATCAGCGCGCCGCTGTTGGCGTGGTAGGCGCCCACCCAGCCCGAGTCGGCGGCCAGGTAGAGCACGCCGTCCACGTACGACGGCGGGTACTCGAGGACGCCGTGCCCGGGCTTCTTCCAGACCCTCGTGTACGGCGGTGCCACCTCGGTCATGTCGGAGGCGTCGCGGTTATGGGCCGCGTTCCGCCCATACATCGGCCAGGGCGCGCCGTAGTCGGGCTGCTTGGTGGCCGCCGGTCGTATCCGGCGCCGACGACGTCGGCTCGGCCGCGCTCGTGAACGGCTCGCTGAGCCCGTTGTGGACGTCCGCGACGGGTCGTGATGCGATCACGTAGGCAGCCGCCGCACCACCGCACAGCAGCAGCAGGAGAGCGGCGGCCAGGATCAGGAGCTTCCTGTGGCGCCTCAAAGTGCTCCGATGGTAGCAGCGGCACATTGACGCACCCCGCAGGCCCGGCCGCTGGTCGCAGTACAGTTGCGCGGTGCTGCCAAGGGACCTTGCCGCCGTCGTACGGGCAGTGCTGGTGGTGGCGATCGCGGCCGCCGTCACGCGAGCGGCAGGTGCCCTGCTCCCCTCGCAGCCGGCGCTGGTGCTGGCCATGGCGACGACGCTGGTGCTGCCGGGCTGGGCGCTGGCCTGCGCCGTGGGCCTGTCACGGCGACTGGACACGGTCGGCATGCTGGGCGCCGTGCCGGTGGCCGGCATGGCGGCCTGGACGCCCGCGCTGGCGCTCGGATTCGCGGTCGGGCTCACGTTCGACATGGTGCTGGCGATCGTCGCCGTGCAGACGATCGTGCTGCTGGCGGTGAGCGACCCGCGCCCGCAGGGCATCGGCGCGCAAGACCGGCTGGTGCTCGTGATCGCCGCGCCGCTCGCAGCCCTGCTCTCGCTGCAGTGGCAGGAGCCGCTGGCCGGGGATGCCGTGTTCCACCTGGCGCGCGTCCGCAAGATCCTGGCCGTGCCGCACCTGTCGCTCGACTCCGTCAGCGAGCTGGCCAACGGCAAGCCCCACGCCGGGTACGTGTTCCCGCTGCTGCACGCCGTGGAGGCGGCCTCGCTGCGGGTCGCCGGCATCAATCCCACGACCGGCTTTCCCGACCTGGTTCCGGCGGCGGTGATCCTGGTGGTGTTCACCACGTTCGCGGCCGGCCGCGCCGTCGGCGGCACCGCCGTCGGCACCTCCGCACTGGCGCTGGTGCTGTGGACGTGGATGGTCAGCACCTACCCGAACCTGGGCATGGCCAGCTGGCCGGGGCAGTTCACGTTCCTGGTGCTGATGCCGGTCGGCGTACTGGCGATCACCGAGCTGCTGCGCACGCCCGGCGACCGCCGGCTGACCGCCCTCTTGGCGGCGACGGCGCTCTCGGTTTCGCTCGTCCACGTCAGCTATGCCGTACCGCTGCTGGCGCTGCTGGTGGGAGTGGTCGCCTACGCGCGCCGATGCGTGCTGCCCGTGGCGCTGGCCGGTGCAGTCGCCGCCGCCGTCTTCGGCTTCGTCTGGCTGGCGGCGCTGCATGGCTACCCGAAGCCGGTGATCCGGGCCGGGCCCTACGTGCACGCCACCTCCGACGTGTTCGTGCTGGTGCACGGGCACGCTTTGGCCGTGAACGCCCAGAACATCCTCGAGAACCAGCCCGGCTTCCTGATCGCGCTGCTGGCGCTGGTGCCGCTGCTGATCTGGCGGGCGCCATCGCTCGCCTACCCGTCGGCGCTGATGTCGGGCGTACTGGTGCTGGTGGCGGCGCCGGGGCCGGTGCTGCTGCTGAATGCCACGGTCGGGATCGGCCAGGCGCACCGCTTCGGCACCGCCGTCCCCTGGGAGGTGGTGACGGCCGTGGTCGCGGCGCTGGTCGTGATGTACGCCGACCGGCGCTGGATCCTGCCGGCGCTGGTGCTGCTCGTCGCGGCGGGCGCAATCGGGCCGAGCCGGGTGCAGTCGCTGTGGGACGTCGCCCCCAGCTTCCCGACCACGCCGATCGCGATCGCGGCGCTGGCCGGCGCGGTCTGGTACGCGGTGCGCCGCCTGCGCGCGCTGCCGGCGCCGCCGCATGCAGGCGGCGGTGCTGCCGACCCTCGCCGTGGCGCTGGCGGCCGTGATGCTGAGCGACCCGTCGTCGCTGCGGACGGTCGTGTCGGACGTCGTTCACGGCCAACCGCGGGTGCAGCGGAGCACCGTGCCGCCCGCGATCGTGAACTGGCTGAACGAGCACGGTGGCTCGATGCCGGTGGTGCTGTCCGACCAGCTGCGCTCCTACCGGCTGGGTGCCTACACCAACGCCTACGTCGTGGCGGTGCCCGAGGTGCGCACCCGCGCAGAGCCGGCCAGCCTGCCAGAGCAGCGCCGGCAGGACGTGATCACCTTCCTCAACCCGAGCAGCTCCGAGGCCGAGCGCGAGGCCATCATCCGCAAGTACGGGGTCACCGACCTGGTGATTCCTGCCGCCAGCTCCGGGCTGATCAGGCAGCTCGACCAGGATCCGCTGCTGCAGCCGCGGCTGCACGTGCCCGGCAAGGGCCACGGCTGGGAGATCTACAGCGTGCGGCGGCCCTCCTAGCGCACTTAGCGGGCCCGCGCCGGAGCCGAGACGGTACGCGGGACGGCCACCCGTGCCGGCGCGAACAGGGCGTAGCCCGCGACCACCAGCAGCAGCACCACGTAGAAGTAGTCGAAGCCCATCGTCAGGTAGAAGAAGTTCGCGGCCACGGTGGCGGCCAGGGCGGCCACCAGACTGTTGGCCAGCAGCCTGCGGTCGGGGTCGGCCGCGTGTCGCATTGCCAGCGCGCAGGCGGTCACCCAGGCGAAGAAGCCGAGGTACACCGCCAGCCCCACAACCCCGGTCTCGACCAGCGTGGCCACCCAGAAGCTGTGCGGGCCGAAGTCCGTCTTGCCCGTCAGGAACTGGTAGAAGACCGCGAACGTGTTGTAGCCCATGCCGAACAGCGGGTGCGGGTCGAGCGCCGGGCCGACCAGCGAGTAGAACTCGAAGTGCGTCTTCACGCCGCTGCCGTTCACGTTCGTCCGCGAGCTGATCACGGTGCGGACGAAGCTCGAGCTCGAGTACAGCAGCAGCAGCGCGGCGATCGGCACGCCCAGCGCCAGCAGCATCGTTCGCAGCCGCGGCAGGCGCGGCAGGATCGTCGGCGCCAGTACCAGCAGGCCGACGACGTCGCCCAGCGCGGCGCTGCGGGACAGCGTCAGCGCCTGCACCGTCAGCAGGAACACCAGCAGCAGCCCCAGACGTCGCTGGCCGCGCCGGTCGGCCAGGTAGCGCGGCAGCAGGATCATCAGCGGCACGCACAGCATCACGCCCAGGTGATTGGGATCGCCTGTCAGCGCGTTGATCCGGTAGATGCTCTGGCTGCCGCCGACCACGCCGTAGACGTTGATGCCGTTGGCCTTGCCCTGGCCGGCGGTCAGCGGTGCCACCACCAGCTGGTCGAGGTTGATGCCGACACTCACCACCAGAATCAGCTGCAACAGCCCGTAGGCCGCGTTCGCCACCAGGCCGATCAGGAACCAGCGCAGCGACCGGTCGAACAGCTCCGCGCCGCGGCGCAGGATGTAGGCCGTGGCCGCGACCAGGAAGCCGAAGTGGATCACCCAGGTGGTCACACCCTTCGCCCAGAAGGACAGGCCCTCCCGCGTCTGCAGGTCGAAGTAGCCGGCCAGGTAGACGGCCAGGAACACCAGCATGAAGCCGGACAGCGTGATGCAGACCCGCGGCATCGCGCTGTCGCGAGTGCGCAGCCTGTCCAGCAGGAAGGCGCCGACGAAGGCCAGGCAGGTGATGTTGGTGATGGTCAGGTCGAGGCCGCCGGCCTGCCACTGGATCTTCGCCGTCGTCTGGACGAACAGCGTCGCCATCAGCAGGCGATCGAGCCAGCGGGTGCTCATCCCGCCACCCGTCGCAGCACCGCGGCCAGCTCGCCGGCCCGCCCCGCGCGCGACAGCCGGTCGCGCACCTCGTCGGGCTGCTCGACGTCCGCCAGGCCGCCGTTCTGCCAGCCGTCCACCATCTGCTCCAGCGCGGCCGAGATCGCGCCCACGTCGTCGGAGTCGACCACGCTGCCGGCGCCGACCGACCGGATCAGGTTGGCCGCCGCGCCGCTGGGGGGCACGGCCGCCAGCATCGGGCGGCGCGCGGCCACGTACTCGAACACCTTTCCCGACAGCACCGTGTCGCCGCGGCCGTCCGCGTGCGGTATCAGCAGCAGCAGCGCGTCCGCCGCCCGCTGTGCCCGGATCGACTCGCTGTAGGGCAGGAAGCCCTCCTCGCGCCATGCGCCGTCGATGCCGAGGCCGTGTGCGAACGTGCGGTCCTCGCCCCGCAGATCGCCGATGAAGCGCGCCAGGACGAGGCCCTCCAGATCGGAGCGGCGGTCGAGCAGCCCGGCCAGCGCCTGCAGGAACGGCCGCGGCGAGCGCTGACCGAAGAACGACCCCGCGTGCACGATCGTGAAGCGATCGTTGGGCCGGTAGCAGAGCTGCTCGAAGTCGTCGAAGTCGGCGCCGTTCTCGATCACGGTCGTCTTGTGCGCCGCGTCCGGGTGCAGATGGCCGATCTCCTGGGCGATCGAGCCGGTCGCCGCCGTCAACGCCGCCGCCCGCCGTCCCACGGATGCGGCCATCCGAGACACCACGGCCCGCTTGGCACGCACGCCGGCCTTGTCGTAATCCCGGTGCGGGTTGTCCAGCCAGGAGTCACGGAAGTCGGCGACGAACGGCCGGCGCGTCGCGGTCGCGATCGCCTCGGCCACCAGATGAGTGGAGCTGGGAGGCGACGTCGACATGATCACGTCGATGTCGTGCCTGCGAACCACCCCGATGCCGGCCGGGACGGCGGTCGCCAGCCACGGCGTCGCCTTGTCGGGGATCAGCGCCCGCTGGTACACGAAACGGGCCTCGGTGCCGAGCCGGCCCAGCCCGGAGCGGCCCTCCAGCGCATCCGCATGCGACATCGAGCGCGGGCCCAGGAACCGGCAGCGGTGCACCGTCGTGGTGGCCGGGATCGCCTCCAGCAGGTGCTCGTCGCGGGCGAACCACTTGGGGTCGTGCGGGGTCAGCACGTGCACCTCGACGCCGTGCTCAGGCAGGAACTTGCAGAATTTGAGCGTCCGCTGCACGCCTCCGCCTCCGGCCGGTGGGAAGTAGAAGGCGACGATCAGGACTCGCATCACCGGGCAGTCTAGGGTCGCCCCCTCTAGGATCGCCGCGATGAACATCCCGCCCGGATTCCGGATCGTGGCCGAGACCAGTGCCTTCGAGCGGTCCGTGGCCGAGATGGTGCGCCGGGTCCCGGCCGGGACGGTTGCCAGCTACGGCCGGATCGCGGCCTGGCTGGGGAAGCCGGCCGCCGCCCGGGCCGTGGGCGGCGCGATGGCGCGCTCGCTGGACGGCGTGCCGGCTCACCGTGTGGTCACGTCCGGCGGCCGGCTGGCGCCCGGCTGGGAGCGGGAACAGGCGGAGCTGCTGCGCGCCGAGGGCGTTCGCGTCTGGCGCGGCCACGTGCGCGAGCCGATCCCGTGGTGGGATGGTCCTGAAACCCGGCGGCCTAGGAGTACTCAACCTGGTCGTAGTAGCGGGTGACCCGCCGCCCGATCGTGGTGCGTCCGTCCAGCGCCGCCACCGCGTCCGCATCGATCTCGCCCAGCGCCAGCCGCACCGCCAGCCAGGGCAGGTTCAGGTCGGGCTGGTAGACCAGGGTCGAGATGCGAGGGTTGATCTCGAGCAGGCGGTCGCCGAGGAACTGGACGTTCACGATCCAGTCCAGCCGAAGCGCCTCGATCAGCCGGCGCGAGTGCTCGAGCAGGTCGGGCCGGTCGATGATCCGGAACTCCATGGCCAGTCCGGCCCGGAACGCCTCGCGCGTCTTCGCGCTTGCGACCAGCGTGCGGCCGTCCCGGCAGAGCGCGTCCACCGCCAGCTCTTCGCCTTCGACCAGCTCCATCACCAGCATCTGGGGGAACCCCTCGCCGCCGTCCAGGATCTCGACGGCATCCGCGAGCGACAGGGGCAGCAGGGTGCCCGGCCGCGCGCCCAGCAGCTGCTCGCGCCGGTCGGCGCCGGCCGAGAGCACGCGGAAGCCGCGCGAGCCCTTGGCCTCGAGCGGCTTCATGCACACTTCGCGGCCCGGGTAGCCGAGCTCCGCGGCCGCCGCCCGGAAACCGGCGGCGTCGGCGGCCGCGATCGTGCGCGGCTGGGGGATGCCCAGCTGTTCCGCCAGACGCACCGTCTCCGACTTGGCGCTGGCCCGCTCGATCGCGTCCGAGCGCGACACCAGCACCGGAACGCCGAACCGCTCGGCTCCGGCCGCGATCGCGCCCACCTCGGCCGAGGACTGCGGGAACACCACGTCAACATGCTCCTGCTCGGCCACCTCCAGCAGTGCCTCCAGGTAGCCCGGGTGCGACCCCGGCGGCACCCGCCGGAAGCGGTCGCATAGGAAGCGTCCGGCCGACTCGTCGCGCATGTCCACGCCGACCAGCCGTACCTGGCGCCCGTCCGCCTCCCGCAGCGCCCGCAGCAGCCGCGGTGAGCCGGGCGCGCCGCTGGCCGTGACCAGGATCGTGAGCGGATCGCTCACAGGATCCAGCGGTAGACCTCGAACACCTCGGCCAGCTCGCGGCCGCTCTCGATCCCGTGGGTGCGGGCCAGGTTGCGGATGTACTCCTCGTTCGCGTAGTTGCGGTGCTGCTGGCTGCGGTAGTGGCCGAGCGCCGTCACCTTCGCGTCCAGGTGCCGCGGCTCAAGCGCCACGTAGGCGTCCCGGCGGAAGGCGAAGCAGTTCCACGGGATCTCGTAGCCGAGCAGCGTGGTGCGCTTGAAGGCACGCATGCCCTCGCGCGCGATCGTCTCGTGGTCCTGGTGGATGTCACCCAGTGAGGGCATCAGCACCATGTCCGGGCCGATCTCGGCGTTCGCGGCCACCAGGATCTCGAGGATCTCCTGCCGCACCGTGGGGAAGGTGCGTACGTCGAAGTCGTGGATCGAGACGCGGTCCGGGTCGATACCCAGCGCGGTGGTGGCCGCGCGGGCCTCGTGCACCAGCGTGTCTTCGGGGAAGCCCTCGGGCAGCGAGCGCGACGCCGACGAGAAGGCGTGGTAGTGCACCTCGGCGCCGGCCTCGACCAGACGCGCGATGGTGCCGCCGCAGCCGAACTCGCCGTCATCCGTATGTGGCGCCAGCACCAGCGCGCGGCGACCGGCTGCGATCACGCGCGAGCCTGACGGATGCGGATGTTGGGAAGCGCTGCCACGGAGACGATCAGGGCGGTCAGGATCCACGACGCGGGATCCTCGAAGTACGCATTGTAAAAGAGCGAGCTGGTCAGCACAGCGGCCAGCGCTGCGGCCAGGCCGAACCGGAGCAGCGGGTCCGGGCCGGGGCGGAACGCCGCCCACGCGATCGAGCCGATCAGCGCCAGGTAGGCGGCCAGCCCCAGCGGGCCCAGCTCGGCCAGCACGGTCACCGGTGTGGTGTGCGAAGCGGCCGAGCGCGTGCGGCCCGGGTGGGCGCTGCCGGCCAGGGCCGCGCGGGCGAAGCCGCCCAGCCCGGCGCCGTCGATCGGGTGGTGCTTGATCACGCGCCAGCCGTCGGAGATCAGTGCCGAACGGCCGCTTGTCACCTGCTTGGTGGAGCTGCCGTGCGACGACACCAGCAGCCCCGCCACACCGACCAGCACCACCGCGACGGCCAGGCCCACCAGCAGCCGCCGCGGCCAGATGGTGGCGCCGATCAGCAGGGCGCCGGCGGCCAGCGCCATCAGGCTGGACTGCGAGTAGGACAGGTACTGGGCCAGGAACAGCAACGCCATCAGCCCCAGCAGCTGCGGCGTTGCCCGGCGGTACACCGCCACCGCGGCCAGCAGCACGATCGTGACCGCCATGAAGCGTCCGTAGACGCTGGCGTCGTAGAACAGCGAGTTGACCCGGAAGAACGAGGAGTACTGGTTGCTGACGATGATCTTCTGGTTCCAGAACAGGTGGCGGCTCTCGTACTGCCAGAACGCCACCAGCGCGAACACCAGCGCCAGCGCCACCTCCGTGTAGAGCATCAGGCGCAGCTGGCGGAGGGTTGGGCGCAGCGCCACGATCCGGGTCGCCAGGTAGCCGAACGGCAGATAGAAGAACAGCATCTGCACGCCGCCCTGGTGGGAGTCGGCGGTCCACAGCAGCGAGATCGCGCTCCAGCCGATCAACGCCGCAATCGTCCATCCCACCAGGCCCATCTGCGGGCGCTGCTCGCGGCCGGCGGCGAGCGTGTAGGCGTGGGCGAGTGCGATTGCGACCAGGACGCCGTAGAGCGGCACCAGCAGGTTGGCCTGCTGGCCGCCCGCGTGCAGCGGGATCCGCGCCGGTGCCGCCGCCACCACCGCCATCAGCGCCAGCGTCGGCCTGCGGTGGGCGATCACGGCCGCCACTCCGATTGCGGCCAGCCCCACCAGCAGGCCGGCGGCGGCCAGCGCGGGGCGCCGTCCCGCGTCCGTTCGCATGGTGGAGATCGGCGAGTGCAGCAGGTCGCCGGCCAGGATCAGCACGCCGGCGGCGTAGGCCGCGAACCCGGCCGTTCGCAGGCTGCGTCCGGTGCCGCACAGCTGCAGGGCGAGCCCGGCCGCTGCGACGATGGCGCCCAGCGCGATGCCGCTCACGGGATCGTCGCCGGGAAGGAGGGCGGGTTGGAGGTGCGGTTGCCGGCCTGGTCGACGGCCACCATCTCGATCCGGTAGCGGCCGGGAGCGACCTTGCCGAACGCCAGGTGCGCGACGTGGGGGATCACGCGCTTCTGCAGGACGATGCGGTTGCCCTGGCGCACGATCATCAGCGCGTACCCGTTCCCGGGCGAGCGCGTGTAGTGGACGGCCAGCGCGGCGCGGCCCTTGTGCACCTGGTCGATCTTGATCGTGGGCGGCACGGTGTCGACCACGATCGCGTCGGGGATGGTGACCTGACGGCCGTCGGCGAGCGTGACGCGCAGCCGGTAGCGGCCGTCCGCGGCCTGGCCGCCGGCGTCGGTGCTGCCGTCCCAACGGATCACCACGGGGCCCTTCGGGTAGCTGCGGCGCGTGGCGAGCGTCTTGGTGACGTTGCCGTTGGCGTCCACGATCGCCAGTTCGAGTGCCTGTGCCTTTCGCAGCGTGAAGCGGAGCCTGGCGGCCGGCAGGCAGCCGGGATCGGTGCAGCCGGGGGAGAACGCCTGCCGCACGTGGGGATGCCCGACCGCCGAGTGGTGCAGCTTCAGCTGCTCAGCGCGCAGAAACGCCGCTGCGCAGAGGGCGATCAGGACCAGCGGGATGGCGGCGGCTGCGCGGTGGCTCACGGTGCGCGCGGATTCTAGATGGCTGGTCGATATCTCACGTGAGCCTGGCCGCTGCGATCGGCTTGAGATCAGCAGCGGTCAGGGTGGCTGCGGCTGCGAACCGTCGCCTCGCTGCGTCCTCAGTCGCGCCAATACGACCCGGTATTGACGCTCCCTCGATCCTTGCGAGACTCGGTTCTCGTCGCCCAGGACGTCACGGAGATATCGACCAATCTAAGCCGCACCGCGAGCCGCTGCGGCGTTCGTTACGTCTGCTGCAGCTCGGCCGGGGCCTGTGACGGGGCCAGGCCGGCTTGGGAGGCTTGGCGCCCTTGGCCACGTAGACGGCGGCCACGGCCAGGATCACTGCGCCGCCGATCACGTACCAGTAGGGGGCGGCGCCCAGCGTCTTCAGGCCGGAGGCTGCCAGCACCACCGAGATGGCGCCGCGCAGCATCCGCTCGGGGACGCGGTTGGTGAAGTGCGAGCCGATCAGGATGCCCGGGATCGAGCCGATCAGGATCGAGCCGACGACGCTGAAGTTGGGGGTGCCCCAGACCAGCGTGGCCAGGCCGGCCGCGATCGTCACCAGCATCGCGTGGAACAGGTCGGTGCCGACGACGCGGCGGGCGGCCAGCGGGAACAGCGTCACCAGGGTGAGGCCGAAGAACACGCCCGAGCCGACCGAGGTCAGGCCCAGGATGAAGCCGAACACGACGCCGATGGTGACAGCCAGCACCTTGTGCCGGGTGTCCAGCGGGCCGTCGGTGGGCAGGTTGTCGGAGCTCCACAGCTTCGGGATCGTGAGGAACGTGCGGGCGGCCACCGTGATGCCGACGATCACCAGCACGATTCCGATCAGGTTCAGCAGCACGCTGTTCACGTCGATGCCGATGCGGGGGAAGATCTCGTAGAGGGTGAACACGCCCAGGATGGCTGCCGGAACGCTGCCGGCGCCCATCCACAGGCCCAGCTCGGTGTTCACGTTCTTGAGCTGGTGGTGACGGGCGGCACCGAAGGTCTTCGTGATCGCGGCGTAGATCAGGTCGCTGCCGACGGCGGTCGTCGGCGGGATGCCGAACACGGTGATCAGGATCGGCGTCATCAGCGATCCGGCGCCCATGCCGGTGGCTCCGACCAGGATGCCGACGGCGAGCCCCGCTGCGATCATTCCGGTGTTGATGTCCATCTGTTTGTGCCCCCGTGTTGGTGACCGTTGTTCAGTAGTTCCACAAGTCTAAGCGATTTAGTGGGGAATGCAAGTCGGCTGACGGACAGTTCTCACACGCTGGTGGAGAACGCAAGCGAGGGCCGGGAGCCTCGCGGCGCCCGGCCCTCGCCGGTCAGAACCGGCTACTGGCCGCGGTACGCGGCGATCAGCACCTCGGCCACCTCGGGACGCGTGAACTCGACCGGCGGCACCTCGCCGTTTCCGAGCATCTCGCGCACCTTCGTGCCCGACAGGAACACGTGGTGGTCGGAGGGGTGCGGGCAGGTCTTGTTGGAGGCCATGTTCCCGCAGGTCTTGCAGAAGAACGTGTGGTCGAAGAACATCGGCTCGATGTCCAGCTCGTGCGGCTGGAACTCATCGAAGATGTGGTGCGCGTCGTAGGTGCCGTAGTAGCTGCCCACGCCGGCGTGGTCGCGGCCGACGATGAAGTGCGAGCAGCCGTAGTTCTTGCGGCACAGGGCGTGCCACACGGCCTCGCGGGGGCCGGCGTAGCGCATCGCCGCGGGGAACACGCCGAGCACGGTGCGGTCGGCCGGGTAGTAGCCCTCCAGCAGCGTCTCGTAGCACTGCATGCGCACGTCGGCGGGGATGTCGTCGCCCTTGGTCTTGCCGACCAGGGGATGCAGCAGCAGCCCGTCGACGGTCTCAAGCGCGCACTTCTGGATGTACTCGTGCGCGCGGTGCACCGGGTTCCGCGTCTGGAAGCCGACCACGCGGCTCCAGCCCCGCTCGGCAAAGACCGCGCGGGTGTCCTTCGGATCGAGCTGGTACGTGGGGAAGGCCGGGTCGGGCCGCTTGAAGACCGTCACCGGGCCGCCCACCAGGGTCGGGCCCTCGGCGTAGATCTGCGCGACGCCCGGATGCTCCTGGTCGGTGGTGCGGTACGTCTTGGCCGCCTCGTTCTCGCGGTCGACGCTGAACACCTCCTCCACGTCGAGCACGGCCAGCAGCTCGCCGTCGGCGCTCTCCAGCGCCAGCCGGTCAGCGGCCGGGGCGTCGGACACCGACAGGGTCACCGGCATCGCCCACGGCAGCCCGTTTGCGAGGTGCATGTCCTCGACGGAGGCGTCGTAGTCGGCCCGGGTCATGAACCCGGTCAGCGGCGACAGCGCCCCCGAGGCGATCATGTCCAGGTCTGCGGTCTGCTTGTCGCTCATCCGCACCCGCGGCAGCGACCCGGCCTCGGCCGCCAGGGCCCCGGCCTCGTCACCGCTGACGGTGCGGTCGATCAGCTCGCCGCCGTGCGGCGCAATCACGTTCGACTTCGTCGATGCGGTCGCCTCCGGCATCAGGCGACGGCCTCCTCTTTCTCACGTGCGATGAAGCCGAGCTGCTCGAGCTGCGTGATCACATGCTGGGCCGACTGCTCGGGCGAGCGGCTCTCGGTCTCGACCACGATCTCGGCGTGCTCGGGAGCCTCGTAGGGATCGGAGACGCCGGTGAACTCCTTGATCTCACCGGAGAAGGCCTTGGCATACAGGCCCTTCACGTCGCGGCGGGCGCACTCGTCGAGCGACGTTGCCACGAACACCTCGACGAACCGGTCGCCGATCATCTCGCGAACGGCGTCGCGGGTCTCGGCGTAGGGCGAGATGGCCGCCACGATCACGCCGGCGCCGTGCCGGGTCAGCAGCTTCGCGACGAAGCCGATGCGCAGGATGTTGGCGTCGCGATCCTCACGCGAGAAGCCGAGGCCCTTGCTGAGGTTGGTGCGGACGACGTCGCCGTCCAGGTGGTCGACCAGGATGCCGCGCCGTTCCAGCTCCGGGCCGACGATCTCAGCGATGGTGCTCTTTCCGGCTCCGGACAGTCCGGTGAACCAGAGGGTGAATCCGGTGGTTTCATTTCGCACGAGTGATCGTTCCTTTCGTCGTATCGTCTGACGCGTTGTAGCCGCTAGTCGCCGTGGAGGCCGCACTCGACCTTGCCCGTGCCCTTCCAGCGGCCCGTGCGCTCGTCGGCGCCGCTTTCCACCGATGCGGTGCAGGGGACGCAGCCGATCGACGGGTAACCGTGGTCGTGCAGCGGGTTGTACGGGATGCCGTGCCTCCAGATGTAGCGCCAGACATCGCGGTTGGTCCAGTCGGCCAGCGGCTGCACCTTCACGACGCCGCGACGCTCATCTATCTCGATTTTGCGGGCACTTTCCCTGGTTGTCGACTGGTCGCGCCGAATTCCCGTGATCCAGGCATCCATGCCCTCCAGCGCCTGGCGCAGCGGCGCCACCTTGCGCATCGCGCAGCAGCCGTCGGGATCCCGCTCCCACAGCCGGTCTCCGTGCTTGGCCGCCTGCTCGGCGACCGACAGCTCCGGCTCGATCCGCTCGAACCGCACCGGGTAGCGCTCGATCAGCTTCTGGCGGGTCTCGTAGGTCTCGCGGAACAGGAGGCCGGTGTCGAACTCGACCACCCGCACGTCCGGCTGGATCTCCGACAGCATGTGCACCAGCACCGAGCTCTGCTTCTGCCACGAGCAGGTCAGCACCAGCCGCGGGTGGAACAGCTCCACGGCCACGCGCAGCACGTCCTCGGCGCTGCGCGACTCGAGATCGTCGGCCAGGCGGGTGGCCTCGGCCGGGCTGATGGGGAGGGTGGTGCTCATGTGGCGGTGGGGATGTCCCGCAGCAGCAGGTCGGGCAAGGTGTCGGAGCGCAGCCCCAGCCGCAGCGTCTCCAGCGGGATCACCTCGTCATGGGGGATGTTGCCGAGGTTGCACTCGGGGCCGAGGTGCCGGATGAACCAGGCCTGCTGCTCCTTCTGGGGCGCCTCGAACAGCAGGCTGTCGGCCGGGATCTCGTGCACGATCTCGTCGATCAGGCCGCTGCGCACCTCGCCGGTGCCGCGGAAGATGCCGGCGGTGCCGGTCTCTCGGGCCTCGGTGATCACCTTCCAGGCGCCGGCCTCAAGCTCCTCCTTGATCCAGGCCACCCACTGGTAGGGCGCAAATATCGAGTCCTGGTCCTTGGATCCGACCTCGGACAGCACCACGAACTCCTCGGCCAGGGAGCTGATCAGCTCCTGCTTGCTCTCGCGCTCCATCTGCAGGGTGCCGTCGGACACCTCGACGTGGGTGAAGCCGTGGCCGCGCGTCCAGCGCCGGAACTCGTCGACGCGGCCGCGCGCGACCGCCGCCTCGAGCAGGGTGCCGCCGCACATGACGGGCGTCTCGTAGGACTGGTAGAGCTTCACCTTCGCGGACAGGTTCTGCGTCACGTAGGACGTGCCCCAGCCCAGCTTGACCATGTCCACGTACTCGCCGGAGATCTCGAACATGCCGTCAACCTCGGCCAGGGTCATGCCCTTGTCGATCACGTGGGTGAGCCCGCGCTCACGCGGTTTTGACGGGCGCATCGGTAGGCCCAGGAACTCTTCGACCATGGCTTATAACCTCGAGTAGATGGTTTCCTCGAGCCGCTTGCGCGCCTCGACCTGGACGTTCTCGTAGAGCGATTCGCCGTGCGTGTCCATGCCCACGATCAGCGGGCCGAAGTCCTTGACCCGGAACTTCCACAGGCACTCCGGCATCAGGTCCTCCCACTCGACCTGTTCGATCTCCTCGATCTGGGTGGTCTCGAGCGCGGCCGCGCCGCCGACGATCGCCAGGTAGACCCCGCCGTGCTCGCGCAGCGGCAGGAGCGCCTCCGGCAGCAGGCCGCCCTTGCCGATGATGGCGCGGGCGCCGTGGTCGCGCACCAGCCCCTCGGTGAAGCGGCTCATGCGGGCGCTGGTGGTGGTGCCGATGCACATCGGCTCGTAGCGGCCCTCTCCCAGCTTGCGCACGTTGGGCGCGGTGTGCAGCAGCGCCGCGCCGCGCAGCGACATGGGCGGCTCGACGCCCTTGTCGAAGATGCGGATCTGGGTGGCGTCGCGGATGCCGATGATGTGGCCCTGGATGGTGACGGTGTCGCCGGCGCGGAACGCGCGGACGGTGGCCTCGTCGGTGGGGAAGGTGATCTCGTGATGCATCACGCCTCCCGGTCGTAGTCGACGGTGCCGTCACTGAAGATGTGGGCGCTTGCGCGGCGGGCCGCCCAGCACTGGTAGTTCACGGCCACCGGGTTCAGCGTGATGTGGGTGTGGGCCTGCTCGACGTGCACCGACAGCACCGTGGTGTCGCCGCCCAGGCCCATCGGGCCGATGCCGGTCTCGTTCAGGAGCCCGAACAGCTCGCGCTCCAGCGCGGCCACGTCCGGATCCGGGTTGACGTCGTCCACCGGCCGCGCGATCGCCTCCTTGGCCAGGTGCATCGCCAGGTCGGCGGACCCGCCGATGCCGACGCCGACGATGCCGGGCGGGCAGGGCTTGCCGCCCGCGCCCACGATCGAGTCGAGCACGAACCGCTTGATCGCCGAGACGCCGTCGGCCGGCACCAGCATCTTCAGGAAGCTCATGTTCTCGGAGCCCGATCCCTTGGGGATGCACTTCACGTCCAGGCCGTCCCAGTCGGGCACGAACTCCCAGTGGATGTGGGGGATCTTGTGGCCGGTGTTGTCGCCGGTGGGCTTGCGGGTGAGCGTGTGCACGGTGTTCGAGCGCAGCGGGTGCTCCAGCGTGGCGCGGCGGGTGCCCTCCCGCAGGGCCTGCTCGATGCGGGCCGGGTGCAGCGGGAAGCGCTCGCCCAGCCGCACGTAGTAGACGGCCAGGCCGGTGTCCTGGCAGACCAGGTTCTTGCGCTCGTCTGCCACCGCGACGTTGGTGTTGATCGTCTCCAGGATCCGCTTGCCGACCTTGTGCGTCTCGTTCTCCATCGCGTTTCGCAGGGCGTCGCGCAGGTCCTGGGGGATGTCCTTCAGCGACCACACGTAGAGGTGCGCGGCGGCGTCCTCGACGGTCTGCTGCAGGTCTGTGGTGGTGTCGATGGCCAAGGTGATCCTTTCAGCGGGCATCCGCGGCGGCGGTGCGGCCGGCACGGCGCCCGAACACGGTGCAGTCGAGCAGGGAGTTCCCCATCATGCGGTTGCGGCCGTGCACGCCGCCGGTGATCTCACCCGCGGCGAACAGACCCTCGACGGTGGTGCGGCCGTCCCGGTCGATCACCAGCCCGCCGTTCTGGTAGTGAAGCACGGGATAGGTCAGGATCGGCTCGGTCAGCGGGTCGATTCCGGCGTGGCGGTAGCGCCGCATCATGTAGGGCAGCACCTGATCGGCCACCTCCGCCTCGATCTGGGTGGTGTCGAGCAGCACCGCCGGGCGGCCGTCCGGCGTGGTCAGGCCGCGGCCCTCGTCGCACTCCCGCACGATCGCCTCCGCCACCGTGTCGCGCGGCGCCAGCTCGTCGATGAACCGCTCCCCCTTGCCGTTCACCAGCAGCGCGCCGTAGCTGCGCGTTGTCTCGGGGATCGAGTAGCCCTGCAGCGGCGGCGGCCAGGCGCCGCCGTTGGGATGGTGCTGCAGCGAGTCCTCGTCGCGGGCGCGGGCTCCCAGCTCGCGCGCCAGCGCGGCCACCTCGCCGGTGGCGCCGGGCTGGTTGGTGGTGAGAACGCCGCGGCGCTTGGCCTCCGCATAGCAGCGGCCGCCGGCCGCCAGCACGACGGTGCCGGCCTCGATCGCGGCCGTCTCACCGTCGCAGTCGACCGTCGCGGTGAAATGCCCGTTGGGCTTCGCCAGCGCGGTCAGCGTTGCGTGGCCGTGGATCTCGACGCCCTCGGCGGCGAGCGCGCCGCGCAGGGCGTGGGCGATGGCGTGGCCGGTGCGGTCGCCCACCTGCAGCAGGCGCCTGGTGGACGCGCCGCCGCAGCGGGCCAGCCGGTAGCCGTCGCCCTCGCGTGAGAACTCGACGCCCAGCTGCTCCAGCCAGGCGATCGCCTCCGGCGCCTCGCCCGTCAGCACCGACACCAGCTCCATGTCGGCCGTGTCGTGCGAGGAGCGGTAGACGTCGGCGGCGTGCTGCTCGGGCGAGTCGTCCGAGCCGATGGCGGCCTGGATGCCGCCCTGGGCCTTGCCGGTGTTGCAGGAGGCGGGCGAGCCCTTGGTGATCAGCACCGTCCGTGCGCCCTCGCGGGACGCCGCCCATGCGGCGGCCAGGCCGGCGCCGCCGCTGCCGACAACGAGCACGTCCGCGCGTGTCGGAGGTGAGCTCACGGGCCGCATTGTACAGAAGAAATGCTAATCCTGAAAATAAGCGGAGCTTATATCTTGGATCTCCGCGAGGTCGCCGGGAGCCGGGCGCCAGGGCAACACCAGCGGGTCGCCGTCGTAGCGCGGGATCACGTGCACGTGGTAGTGGAAGACCGTCTGCCAGGCGGCCGCCCCGTTGGATTGCATGATCGTCACGCCGTCGGCACCCAGGGCCGACATGGCCCGGTCGGCGATGCCGCGCGAGACCAGGGCACAGTGCGTCAGGTCGTCGTCCGGTATGTCGTGGATATCGCGGGCGTGGGCCCGCGGGATCACCAGCGCGTGGCCGCGGGTGGCCGGGTTGATGTCCATGATCACGATCGCCCGCTCGTCCTCGTAGATGCGGATCGAGGGCAGCTCGCCGGCGACGATCCGGCAGAAGATGCAGTCGTCCATGGGCGGCATGCTACCGGCGCCCACCGCCAAGAGATGGTTGACTCCGCGAGCTGCGCGGCGCGCCGTCCGCGATCTGCGTCATCGCAGATCGCTCCCGACCGGCGCAAGCCATGGCTTGCGCCTCGTGTCTGGGACACGCCGGACGCCACGATCGTCCTCGGCCAGGACAATCATCCAGCCTGCCCATCGGACGCTCCCGGCGCCCGACGCGCCCCATCCTGCGCCCAGCATCCACGCATCCCACGGAACCAACCATCTAGGATCGCGCCATGGACACCGATCAGCGCGCACCCCTGGTGCCGGACGGCTTCCAGCCGCCGGCCGGCCTCGTCACCGCCCGCTTCCTGCTGGAGCCGCTGGGCCCGCAGCACAACGACTCCGACTACGACGCGTGGACGTCCAGCATGGAGCACATCAGGGCCACGCCCGGCTACCCCGACGGTACCTGGCCGCGTCCGATGACACTGGAGCAGAACCGCGGCGACCTCGAGCGTCACCAGCGCGACTTCCAGAATCCGCAAGGGCTTCACCTACACCGTGCTCGACCCTGGCTCGCGGTCGGTGATCGGCTGCGTCTACATCTATCCGTCCAAGCAGCCCGTCCACGATGCCGAGGTGCTGCTGTGGGTGCGGGCCACCCACGCCCAGCTCGACGAGCAGCTGTGGCAGGCGGTATGGGAGTGGCTCGATCGCGACTGGCCGTTTCGATCGGTCAGCGCACCCGGTCGTCTGGAGGTGGTCGCGACCACGGAGCGCTTCCGGCTGCAGCTGCTGCGGCCGCAGGACGCCGAGCCGCTGCAGCGGCTGTACGGCGATCCCGAGGCGATGCGGTACGTCGGCGCCGACGGCTCGACCCGCACGCTCGAGCAGACGGTTGCCGGCGTCGGCCGGCTGATCGACCACCAGCAGGCCCACGGGTTCTCGCTGTGGGCGGTGGCCGATCGCGACGGCGGCGAGGTGATCGGCGTGGCCGGCCTGGTGCTGGTTGAGCTGGTCGGCCCCGAGGTGGAGGTGGTGTACGAGCTGGTTCGCGACGCCTGGGGCCGCGGCATCGCCACCGAGGTCGGCCGCGCCTGCCTGGACGTTGCCTTCGGCCCGCTCGGGCTGGAGCGGGTGGTGGCGCTGTCCTATCCCGAGAACGCCCCCTCGGTGCGGGTGGCGGAGAAGATCGGCATGAGGGACGACGGCGAGTTCGAGGCCTACGGCCGCCCGATGGTGCGATACGTGGCGGAGCCTGGTTAACCCGGACTGAACGCCCGCTGAATGTGAGGCCGGTAACATCCGGCCCCATGCGAGTCCTGATCACGGGTGGCGCCGGCTTCATCGGATCGCACCTGGCCGACGCCCTGCTGGCGCGCGGCCATGAGGTGCGGGCGCTCGACAACCTCGACCCGCAGGTGCACCCGGCGGGCGAGCGGCCCGCCTACCTCGACCCCCAGGTCGACCTGCGCGTCGGCGACGTCCGCGACCACGAGGCCGTGGCGTCCGCGCTCGAGGGCATCGACCACGTCGTGCACTTCGCGGCGGCCGTCGGCGTCGGCCAGTCGATGTACGAGATCGAGCGCTACACGTCGATCAACTCGATCGGCGCGGCCGTGATGCTGGAGGAGATCTCGAAGCGCCGCGACCAGCTGGCACGGGTGCTGGTGGCCTCGTCGATGTCGATCTACGGCGAGGGCCGCTACCGCTGCGCCGAGCACGGGCTGCTGGCACCGCAGGTGCGCAGCGACGAGCAGCTGGACGCGCGGCGGTGGGAGCTGGCCTGCCCGGACTGCGGCCTCCCGCTGGAGCCGCTGGCGACCGGCGAGGACAAGCCGGTGCAGCCGATGTCGATCTACGCCGTCAACAAGCGCGACCACGAGGAGATGTTCCTGGCGATCGGCCGCGCCCACCGCCTGCCCACCGTGGCCATGCGCTTCTTCAACGTCTACGGCGACCGGCAGGCCCTTTCCAACCCCTACACCGGCGTGGCCGCGATCTTCGGCGGCAGCCTGCTGAACGACAACGCGCCGCTGGTGTTCGAGGACGGCCTCCAGAGCCGCGACTTCGTGCACGTCTCCGACATCGCGGCCGGCTGCGTCGCGGCGCTCGAGGGCGGCGGCGCCGACCACCGCGCCGTCAACCTGGGCACCGGCGTCTCCACCTCGGTGCTCGACGTCGCCCGCGAGCTGGCCCGCGGCCTGGGCAAGGAGCACCTGCAGCCCGAGGTCGTGAACAAGTTCCGTGCCGGGGACATCCGGCACTGCTTCTCGGACATCTCGCTGGCGCGGGAGACGCTGGGCTATGCGCCGCGGGTCGAGTTCGCCGACGGCATGCGGGAGCTGCTGGGCTGGGTCGCGACGCAGCAGGCCACCGACTCGGTGGACGCCGCGGCCGACCGGCTGGCCGCCGCCGGCCTGACCCGGTGAGCGGCACCCCCGACATCACGATCTCCCTGGTCAACACGAACAACCGGGAGCTGCTGCTGGGCTGCCTGGCCTCCCTCGAGGGTGCCGCCCGCGACACGGACCTGCAGACGATCGTGATCGACAACGCCTCCACCGATGGCAGCGCGGCCGCGGTGCGCGAGGCGTACCCGGACGTCGAGGTGGTGGAGCGGGAGCGCCGCCACGGCTTCGGCGCCAACCACAACGAGGCCATCCGCCGCGCCCAGGGCCGATACGTGCTGATCCTGAACGAGGACACCGTCCTGCACGAGGGCATGCTCGATCGCATGTGCCGGTTCATGGACCAGAACCGCGAGATCGGTGCCTGCGGGCCGAAGATCCTGAACCCGGACGGCTCGCAGCAGCCGTCGGCCTTCCACTTCCCGACGCCCGGCCGGGTGGCGCTGACGACGGTCACCATGCAGCGGCGCGGCTGGATCCAGTCGGGCGGCGACCGCATCGCCCGCGTCGACTGGGTGTGCGGCGCCGCCATCCTGGCCCGACGCCCGGCGCTGGCCGCCGTCGGCGGCTTCGACGAGCAGCTGTTCATCTACTCGGAGGATCCCGACCTGTGCCTGCGCCTGCGCGATGCCGGCTACGCGACCGCGTACTTCCCGCAGGCCTCGCTGGTGCACCTCGAGAACGCAACCACCGGCGGTGTGCCCGAGCGACGGATCGCCGAGATGGAGCGCAGCCGCGCCGTCTATGCCCGCAAGCACCACGGCGCCGCGGGCGAGCTGGCCGTGCGCGGCCTCACCGCCGCCACCTTCATGGCCCGTGCCGCGGCTGCGAAGACGCTCCTGACCGTTCCCGGCGGCGAGCGGGTGAAGCGGGTCGATCCCGATGCGCCGACCCGGTTCATGGCGCACGTACGCGGCGCCATCCGGCCGCACGACGGTGACGGCATCGCCGAGGCTGCGGCCGAGTTCAACGCCGCGCGGTAGGCGGCTCACGGATCCGTAACGGGCGGTCACGGCTTGGTGCCAGAGTGCCCGCCGGCCGCGGTCGGTGTTTGACACGGTCCCGCTCGCCGGCGGCTGAGTCAGCGGGCCGCGTCGCGCACGAACACGACGCCGTCCGCGTCGCCGTAGATGCGGTGCCAGCCGGGCAGCGTGCCCATGCGGTCGATCACGTTCTGCCGGTAGGCGGTCGAGAGCAGCACCTCGTCGTAGCCGTCCAGCACCCGTGACCACTGCGAGCGCGAGCCGTTGCCGGCCACCCAGTCGGTGTAGGCCAGCAGCTGGCGCTGGGAGTAGATCTCGTAGCGCGAGTCGAACCCGACACGGCCGGTCAGCTCCGGATGCGTCCACAGGAGCGCCGACGCCGAGGTGTCGCCGGCCATGATCTTGGCCTGCGGATGGGCGGCCGCCCAGGTCGCCGTCGCGTCCATGGCGGGGCGCGGCGACAGCGCCTCGAACCGCGCCGTGGCGGTGGTCGCCAGCAGCAGCGAGCTGCCCAGGACCCCGATCACGGCCGCCGCCGGCACCACCCGGGCCGAGATGCGGCGGATCAGCGGCGACTCCGACGACGCGAACGTGCCGCTCATCACCTCCGCGATCAGCAGCGTGGCGGCGAACCCGAACCAGACCTGATAGCGCACCGCGTGGATGCCGGCCAGGGCCAGCGCGAACGTCAGGCCGACCATGAACAGCGGCGGGCGGAACCCGCGCCCGTAGGCGAAACCGAGCAGGCCGATCGCCGCCAGCAGCACGATCACGAACTGCGTGCTGGGCCCGCCGAATGTGGCCGGTTGCCACTCGCCCACGCGGGCGGTCAGCACCGGGTTGTCGAGCACCGAGCGGTAGTAGTCGGCGATCGTCAGCCCGTAGGGCGTCGACAGCAGCGCCAGCGGCATGCAGGCCGCGAGCCCCAGGTACGCCGCCAGCGTGCGCCGCCGCACCGGGCGCAGGTTGTGCGCGGCCGCCCACATGCAGTAGACGACCACGATCGGGGCGGCCAGCAGCACCGAGCCGTGCAGGTTGGCCCACAACAGGAACACCAGCGGCAGCGCCAGCAGGCTGCGGCTGAAGCGATGCCGGCGGTCATCCTCCAGCAGGATCACCATCATCAGCACGAACAGCGGATAGGCGAAGCTCTGGGTGCGCATGACGGTGTTCAGCTCGCAGACGGCGTACGCCACCGCCACCCAGATCAGCGTGCGCACGGTGGAGATGCCGCGGTGCAGCATGTAGGCGGCCAGCACACCGAAGGCCAACGCGATGCAGAGCGCCGAGAGCGCGCCCACGGCCGGGTACCCGCCCAGGCGGTAGGCCTCGTAGTAGAGCCACTGGCCCAGCCACTGCTGGTCGATCCAGGGGCGTCCGTGCGCGGCCCACGTCAGCACCTCGGTGTGGGGCACGCCGTGCTGGGCGATCTCGCGACCGGCCGCGAGGCTCGCGAACGTGTCCAGCATCAGCAGCCGCGAGGTGGTGCAGGCGACGGCGGTGAACACCAGCGCAGCCAGCGACACGGCCCAGATCACCGACGAGCCGGTCAGCCCGCGCGCGGCCGCGGCCGCTCGATCGCGGCCCGGGGCGCGGACGGCCTCGCTGAGAACCTGCATCGAGCCGGATATCGGCAGAACCCGACGCGAGTGTTAGACGGGCCGGTCGGCCACCACCAGCAGCGTCTCGAGCGTGGGATCCGAGCAGTAGGCGACCCGCGTCCCGGCCGCCGCTTCGCGCTGCAGCGCCACCAGGATCTCCTCGGTGATCAGCTCGCCCGGCGCCAGCGCCGGGATGCCGGGCGGGTAGGGCGCGGCCGTCTCGGCCGCCACCCGGCCCACCGCGCGCGCGGCTGGGACGCGCTCGCGCGGCGCAAAGAAGGCCTCGCGCGGGCTGATCGCTGCCACCGGCTGCAGCGACCACACGCTGGAGGCGGCCAGCGGCCGGGCCGCTCCCCTCCGCAGCGCGATCGATCGCTCGAGTGCCTCCACCAGCCGTGCCACCGTGGCGGGCGTGTCCGCCAGCGTCACGATCGGCACCAGCGTGTCACGGTCGGCCATCTCCAGCCGCAGACCGTCGGCCAGCAGGTCCGCCTCGACCTGGAACCCGTCCGCGCCGGTGCCGGCCAGCCCCAGCACCAGCTTCACCGGGTCGGATGCCTCCGAGACGTGCAGGCCGTCGATCCGGCGCAGCCGCGCGCGGGCATCCGCCACCAGCGCGATCGCCTGCTCCAGCAGCTGCTCGCCGCGGTCCTCGATCAGCTGCCGGGCGCGGTCGGTGGACGCGAGGATCGCCGCGGCCGGGCTGGTCGTGTGGAGCAGCTCGAACGACTCGTCGACGCGGGCCAGATCGAGCAGGCCGCCGCGGGCCAGCACCACCGAGCCCTGCGTGAAGGCCGTCAGCGTCTTGTGCGTCGAGGTGACCATGGCATCGGCGCCACGGGCGATGGCATGCGGAGGCAGCGCCGGGTGGAAGCCGAGGTGCGCGCCCCAGGCCTGGTCGACGATCAGCGGCACGGCAGCCTCGTGTGCGAGGGCGGCGATCGCCTCCAGGTCGGACAGCATGCCCACGTAGCTGGGCTCGACCAGGAACACCGCCCGTAGATCCGGGTGGTCGCGCAGGGCGGCGGCCACCGCGCCGGCCGGCACCTGCGTGGCAAGTCCCGTCTCCGGGTCGACCTGCGGCCGCACCCAGACCGGCTCCAGACCGGCCAGCACCAGCCCGCCAAACATCGATTTGTGCAGCGTCCGGGCCACGGCCACGCGGTCGCCCGGGCGCGCCGCCGCCAGCGCCAGCGCCTGGTTGCCGTGCGTCGATCCGGCCACCGAGAACCGGCACAGGTCGGCACCCCACAGCCGTGCCGCCAGCCGCTCCGCCTTGCCCAGCACGTCGCCGCCCAGACGCGAGTCGTCGGCGCCCGAGACCAGCGGCAGGTCGTACATCAGTAAGCCGTCGGCGATGCCGGGCGCCCGCTTGTGCCCGGGCACGGTGAAGGTGGTGCCGGGGTCGGCCAGGAACGCGTCGACCGCGTCCGTCAGTGGGGCGTCTGATGGCATCGGCGCCGGAGGATACCGGCCGACAGGTCAGGCGGAGCGGCGGAAGCGCTGCTCGACGGTGCCGGTGTGCGGCGCGTCCTCTGCCAGCACCGAGATGCGGCGGCGGTCGTCGTCGCTGATCTGCAGGATCTCGCAGCCCACCCGCTGGCGGCCGTAGTGCGAGGGGGAGGTCTGCAGCGCGCGCGCCTGCAGGCGCAGCAGCTTCCCGCGGATGGTCACCATCATGGCGAAGAAGTCGCCGGTGTGGAAGCTGCGGTCGGTGACGAAGGCGACGCCGGAAGGCGACAGGTCGGCCAGGCGCACGTCGAACTCCTCGCCCTCTTCGATCCTGCGCGCCCCCAGCACATGCATCAGCGCAAGCTCCTCGACGGCGGCGCGCGGCGTGGTGCGCTCGCTCTCGCGCCGCAGCACGTCCAACACCCTCAGCCGCACGCCGATCATCCATTCCGTCTGGTGCAGGGTGTCCTCCACGGTCAGCGCGATGTCGTAGCCGCCGCCGTTGATCTCGTTCGTGCGCACGAGCAGGTCGAGCTCGGGGCGCACCTGCTGCCGCGGCGCGTCGGCCAGGATGCAGGCACCGTCCTGCGACTGCAGCTCCAGCATCACCACGCCGCCGTCCGCCGAGAACGCCTCGACCTTGGGCGTGGGCAGCTGCGACAGGATGCTCACGGCGAGGTCTGCGAGCTTCGTGTCAGTCATCTGAGCTGGCTCCGGATCATCTGTGGGTTCGTCATCGGCGGATCAGGCGAGAGGCTTAGCGGTATAGGCGGGGTCGTTCGCGTCCTGGTGGGCCAGACCAGCCGGAGACCCGCTGCATGCGCCGCGTCCATCGGCCGCTGCGGCGGTCAGCCGGTGATCGTGAAGGCGTAGATGTGGCGGCTGTTGTCGCTGATGTACATGCGGTGCACGCCCGGCGAGGGGTCGCCGCCGAACTCGACGAAGTTGGAGCCGATCATGCCGGGCTGGTAGAACCCGGGGTCGGTGGAGGTCAGGCCCTGGACGACGGTCTGGCAGGTGCCGTTGCCGGTGCCGGGCTGCCAGCGCACGACGCGGTCGTTCTTGACGTCGCCGATGTAGTACCAGCCGTCCTCGTAGGTGATGCCCCACGGCTGGGCCAAGGTCTTGCCGTCGCAGCTGGGCTTGATCTGGGTGGCGGTGCCGCCGCCGCCGAAGCTGCCCGGAGCTCCGAGGTTCAGGTGCCACCTGGTGATGAAGTTTCCGTTGGTGCTCGCCACGTAGACGGTCGACGGGTCGGTGGGATCGACCGCGATGCCGCGCGGCGCGCTCATCTGGCTGGCGCCGTTGCCGCAGGTGCCGCCGACGACATCCTCGAGCGCGCTGGTGCCGCTCGGTACCGACAAGAGCGTCGCCTCGTCGAACACCTGGAGTCGGCACCCTCCGACATCGGTCGCGTAGACGCGGCCGCCCTGCACGCGGATGCCCTGCACCCCGCCCGAGAACATGCCGGGCGACTTGCCCTGCGAGCCGAACCGGTGCACGAACCCGCCCTGCTGGGTGAAGGCCATCACGTCGTTGTTGTTGTCGCCGACCCAGATGTCGTGGTTCCCATCCGGCTCGTAGGTGAGTGCGCGCGGATAGCCGAAACCCTCGTTGTCGGGGTTGGAGGGGGCGCGGCCGCCCCACTGGCGGATCCAGCCCGGACAGCTGGCCGCGCTGGCGCAGGTCTGGTTGGTGTCGAACTTCTGGACGCGCTGCTCGAACGTATCGATCACGTAGAGGCCGTCGGCGCCGCCCGTCGCCTCGGAGTCATTGGGGACAACCGCTATCCCGTTCTGCTGGTTGAACCCGCCCTGCGGCGGCGGCTCGGTGCCGGCTGACCAGGGTATCGCGGAGGGCGTGGCGCCGGCACATGTGGTCTGCGCCGTGGCATTGCCCGGGTTGCAGCTGGGCTTGGCCGTCCAGTCGTTGGGCGAGTACTTGAGCACGCGGTAGCCCGGATCCTGCACGGGGTTCGTCGAGGTGCACTGGCCGGCGTAGGCGGGGCAGCCCCAGGTGTCGCCGGTGTAGACGTTGCCCTGGCCATCCACGGCGGCGAACCGGATCGAGTCGAAGGCCTGATGGTTGAGGGCGTAGTTGGTGCCGTCGGTGTTCCGCCACTCGTTCACGAACCGCACCACGGTGCTTGAAGGCACCGGTGCCGCTGGCGATGGTGGCCGGGTCGTAGGAGAACTCGTAGACCCGATTCAGCGCCGCACCGACGGCATAGATCAGGTGGTTGGTCGGGTCGAGCGCGATCCCGCGCACGTCGCGCAGGTCGCTCTGGACGGCGCTCGAGGCGATGATCGTGCGCGTGCTGGGGTTGAACACGAAGATGCGGCGCGAGTTGTACTCCGCGACGTAGATGTTGCCGGCGGCATCCTCGGCGATCCCGCGCGGGATCGGCGTGCCCACGCCCGAGCCATTCCAGTTCAGAGCGCCCTCAAAGACGCCCTGGTGGTTGAAGATGTAGACGTTGCGGCACTGCGGATCCGACACGTAGAGGTAGTGCGTCGCGAAGGCCGTATCCACCATGACGTGGGTCGGGATCTGCATCGCACCGCCGCCGCACGCCTTCGCGTAGCTCGCTCCCGGATGCGTTGCGTCCGTACCGATCACCGTCGACTGCTGCTTCCCGATCGTCTGCAGCCACGCGCCGGTATGCGAGAACTCGACGATGTTGGAGCTGCCCTGGTCGGCCGCCCAGAAGGAGGCACCACCGCCCACCTGATCGGTTGGATCGGCCGCGATGTCGTAGGGCGCGCTGGGAATGCCGCCGTTCGCCTTGGGGCCGGTCACGTCGTTGTAGGTGTCGAGGTGCTGGCCGTTCACCGAGAATCGCTGCACCTTGTAGTTCCAGTAGTCGCCGACCAGGATCGAGCCCTGCGCCCCGGTCCCGTCCGTGGGGTTGTAGGCACCCGTGGCCGGCGCATTCTCGACCGTCGGATCCCAGTCCATCCCATACGCGTAGATCCCGGCCGGGCCGCTGAATCCGTAGACGCCGGAGTAGGCGGCCGGCCCACCGCCACCCTGGACGCCGGGATAGTCGACCGCGAGGGTGTAGTTGGCCGATCCGCTCAACGCCTTCACGCCGATCTTCCAGTTCCCAGGAGTGACCGGCCAGGGTGGCAGTGTCTTCGGCTTGCCGGCGGTGGGGCTCTGCCAGACGAGCGCGCCGGTGGGGTCGTACAGAAACATGCGCAGGTTGGCCGAGGCGTTATCCCAGTCCAGCGTGGCGTCGATGTTGCCCGACGTCCCGATCGTGATCGTCTTCGACTGGAACGCGGTACCGCCGACGGCCACTGAGCCTGTCAGAGTGGTGGTGGCACCTTGGGCGCCCGAGGCGCCGACCAGCGTCGAGCACACCGCCAGCGCCAGCAGCGTGATCCCCGTGCGGATGCCGGCCCTAGTCATTCAGCGTGAACGCCTCGATCCGGTCGTTGTACTCGTCTGCCACGTACAGGGTCCCGTTCCAGATCTCGAGGTGGGTCGGGTGGTTGAACGTCCCGTGCGCGGTGCCGGTGGCCCCGCCGGGGGCTCCCAGCGTCTGCAGCTTGGTGCCGCCGGGCGAGAACTCGACCAGACGGTTCGAGGCCGTGTCCGCCACCCAGATGTTGCCGTTGCCGGCGACAGCGATGCCCTGCGGGTTGTGCAGCCCGCCGAAGCTCGTGATGGTGTGCCCGGTCGAGGCGTCGAGCTCCACGATGGAGTTGCCGTTGCTGTCGGCCACGTACACCACTCCGTCGGCCACGGTCACGTCGCGGGGGTCGTGCAGGGCGTCGTTGCTCCACTCCACCGTCAGGCCGGTGCCGTCGATGCGTTCGACGCGGTTGTTGAAGGTGTCGGCCACGACCACGTCGGAGCCCACCGATGCGATCCCGAACGGCCAGTGCAGGGAGTCGGAGTCGGTCCCGAGGTGACCGAACACCTTGCCGGTGGGAGTGCCGCTGGTGGTGAACTGGGTGAGTCTGTTGTTCTTGGTGTCGGCCACCCAGACGGTGTTGGTGGCGGTGTTCAGCGTCACGTCCCGGGGCCAGTTGAAGCCGGTCAGATCGGACTTCTCCCAGCCGCGCGCGCCCCAAGCTTCGTTGAACACGCCGGTGGCCGTGGTGAACCGCTCCATGCGCTGGTTGACGGTGTCGGCCACGTACATCTGCGTGCCGACGGCCAGCCCGGAGGGCTCGTTGAAGCCGCCCAGCGCCGGGTGGTTTTTGCCCCACCGGCGCACGAAGGCGCCGCTGTGCTTGAAGCTGCTGACGTGGTTGCCCCACAGGTCGGCGCCGTAGACCTTGGGATCCCTGCCGCCTCCCACCGCAACCCTCCGCAGCTGCGTGAACTGGCCGGGCCCGTCGCCTGAGCGGCCCCACTTGGCCACGTACCTGCCCTTCCTCGTGAACTCCTGGATACGCTCGTTGTTCGAGTCGGCCACGTACACGTGATCGGTCGCGTCGACGGCGACGCCGTAGGGCCGGGCGAACTGCCCGTTGGCGCGGCCCTTGGTGCCCCAGTTGCGCAGCCACTTGCCGCCGGGGCCGAACTTGGCCATGCGGTCGTTCGCGAAGTCGGCGACGTAGATGTCGCCGTGCGAGTCGGTGTCCGCATCGCGCGGCTCGTCCAGCTGGCCGTGTCCCTTGCCCACCGGCGCCTCGATCTGGCTCACGAGCTCGCCGGAGGTCGTCCACTCGGCGACCGTGTTGGCGTCGTCGTCGGCGGTCAGGATCACCGTGCCGCCGTGCCCGTTGGGGCCGGCGCCGATACCTATCACCGACTGGAACCGGTGCGGCCAGGTTGCGATCCAGGCGCCGGTCTTGGCGTTCAGCACCTGCACCCGGTTGTAGCCTGTGTCGGCAACATACAGCGGCCGTTGTGATAAGCGACGTCTCTGGGGTTGTTGAAGCTTCCGGGCTGCTTGGGCCCGCGCGTCCCCACACGCCACCGGCGCGTGCCGTCGGCGCGGTAGGCGGCGACCTGGTCGTTGCCGGTATCCGCGATGTAGATGGTGCCCTTGTGCGTATCGACGCCGGAGGGATACATGGTGGCATGCGCGCGGTGGCCGATCGTCTTCACCCAGGTGGGAGCCGGCGGCGGCGTGACCGCGGCCGACACCGGCAGCGGCGACGCCGCGAGCAGTCCGAACGACACCGCGACGAGCGGTGCGATGCAGTGTTTTACCCCAGGCAAATGCGGCAAGTGTTGCCCCCTTATGCAAAATCCGGGGCTGTGCCCACCCCGCCGATTTCACGAATGTACATGCCGTTTGCGCCCATATCCAGCCCAATCGGCGTACCCCGCGGCCATGCCCGCCACGACCAGACCCGCAGACTTTATCGGTTGCACCGGGCCGGCGCAACGCTCAGCCGGTGAACGTGTGCTCGCCGGCCGTGACCGCGAGCGGCAGCCTGCTCTGCCTGGGCGGCAGCGGGCACGTCCAGCGCGGGTCGTAGGCGCACGAAGGGTTGTAGGCGAAGTTGAAGTCGAGCACCAGCCGTCCGTCCTCGCCGCCCAGGTCGGCGCCCTTGACCGTGTCCAGCAGGTAGCGGCCGCCGCCGTAGCTGTCGCCGCCGCTGGTGGCGTCGGCGAACGGGAGGAACATCCCGCCACCGTAGCCCTCCAGCCAGTACAGCGGCAGCGACAGCGGGTCGCCGGCCAGCTCGAACTCGACCCGGCCGAACTGTCGGAACCGGATCCGCTCGCCGGTGCTGGAGTCGATCTCGCGGAAGGCCGGCTCGGTTGCCACCACGCTGCCGGTTACGCGAAAGGCCGGGTCGTATGCGAAGAAGCGAAGCGCCTCGAACCGGGCCAGGGTGTCTGGGCCGAGCGGCGTCTGCGGATGGGTGGCGAACAGGCGGTCGCGCCCGGCCCGCCACTCGCGCCATGCTGCCTCCGGCTCCAGCTCGCGGACGCGCTGGTAGAGCGCGAACACCTCGCGCTTCCAGCCGAGCAGGTCAAGCTCCGAGATCGCGGTGTCGGGGGGCGAGCGCATCGTCAAGGCTAAGGAAGTCTGCCCGCAACGAGATTCCGGCGCAAAGCGGACGCCGACAGCGCGGTGGTCAGGCCTTGAGGACGTGCGTGCGCGCGATCATGTCGTGCGGGGCGCGGTTCGACTTGTCCCAGAGCGGCCACAGGTCCCAGACCAACCAGGCGAAACCGCCCACAATCGGCACGTAGCCGAGCGCGCCCAGGATCACGAGCTTGGCCACCACCTCGCGCAGCAGCGCGGTGCCGAGGTCGACCGGGGCGCCGCTGTCGCGGACGACCCGGATCGACAGAGCCTGCTTGCCCCAGGTCTGGCCGTTGCGGCGGCCTTCCCGGCGCAGCAGCAACGGCGCATAGAGCAGCACCGACACCAGGTAGGCCAGCCCGGCGATCACCGCGACCACCTTCATCTCGTGGGAGAGCGTGAAGGTGGCGTGACCGCTGACCGTCGTGTGTACGCGCAGGCCGCCGCCCGCTGCGACCGCGATCGCGAGCCCCAGCGTGGGTGCGTTCAGCGCCATCACGATCAGGCCGTCCAGCAGCGTCGCGCCCACCCGCGGCCACCAGCCCGACAGGTTGGCGTGGATCGGAGCGGCCGGGTTGAGCGATCCGCCGCAGGCCGGGCAGTAGTTGACGTCGGCGACGGCGGGCCGCGCCAGGCCGCAGCCGGGGCAGTAGTTCATGCTCTCACTGCTAGCGGGCGATCGAGCGGATGTCCACTCGGCCGGTCGGCGAGCCGGGCCGGTTCCTGACACAATCCGCCTGCCGCGCCCACGGGGGTGCGCGGCACACCACCAGGGGAGGTCATAGATGTCAACCACGCCAGCGGTCGACGCGGCAGTGCTGCGGACGTTCACAGACGGATTCGCAGGGCGGGTGCTGCAGAGCTCCGATGACGACTACGAGGGCGCGCGGCGCATCCACAACGGGCTGATCGACCGGCGGCCGGCCGTGATCGCCCAGTGCGTGGGGTCGGTCGACGTGGCCGCGGCCGTGAGGTTCGCGACCGCCAACGGGCTGGAGATCTCGGTGCGGGGAGGCGGACACAACGTCGCCGGGCGCTCCGTCTGCGAGGGCGGCCTGATGATCGACCTGTCGCAGATGCGCGGGGTCGCCGTCGACTCGGTGGCCAGGACGGCGAGCGCGCAGGGCGGCGCGATCTGGTCGGATCTGAACGACGCTGCGGCCAAGCACGGGCTGGCGGTCACCGGCGGCGCGATCTCCAGCACCGGGGTCGGTGGCTACACGCTGGGCGGCGGGCTGGGCTGGCTGATGTCGACCCAGGGCCTTTCGTCCGACAACCTGATCGGGGTGGAGCTGGTGACTGCGGCAGGTGAGGTGCTGGACGTCACCGACGAGACGCATCCCGACCTGATGTGGGCGCTGCGCGGCGGCGGCGGCAACTTCGGCGTGGCTGCCGCGCTGCGCTACCGCGTGCACCACCAGCCGACGGTGGTAGGTGGCATCATCGCCCATCCGATCGACGCCGCGCGCGACCTGCTGCGGTTCTACCGCGACGCCGTCGAGAGCTGCCCGGACGAGGTGTCGGCGTTCGCCGGCCTGGTGCATGCACCGGACGGCTCGGGCATGAAGCTGGCGGCGATGCTGGTCTGCCACACCGATCCGGAGCGGGCCGACGCCGAGCTGGCACCGTTCCTCGAGTTCGGCTCGCCGGTCGTGACGCAGGTGGCCCCGATGCCGTATCCGGTGATGAATACGCTGCTGGACGAGGGCTACCCCAAGGGAGCGCTCAACTACTGGCTCTCGAGCTTCACGACCGGGCTGTCGGACGAGCTGATCGACACGGCCATCGAGCGGTTCGAGACGATCCCCTCGCCGATGTCGGTGATCCTGTTCGAGCACTTCCACGGCCAGGTGACGCGGATCGATCCGACCGCGACCGCCGTGCCGCACCGCTCCAAGGGGTGGAACCTGCTGCTGCCGTCGGAGTGGATGGACCCGGCCGACACCGTCAAGAACATCGCCTGGACGAAGGACACCTACGCGGCCATGACCGAGCACCTGGCCACCGGGCGGTGGCTGAACTACCTGGGCGACGACCAGGAGGGCGAGGCCATCAGGGCCGCCTACGGGCCCAACTACGACCGGCTGCTCGCGGTCAAGCGCCAGTACGACCCGGGCAACGTGTTCCACCTGAACCACAACATCGTGCCGTGAGCTGAACCTACGACCTCGGTCGTAGCCAGACACGCCTGAAGATCCTCCTTGAGACTGTTTCGGAGTGGCCCCGGCGTGCCTACCATCAATGAGATGATTGAGGTTCAGGGACTATCCAAGCGATACGGCGACAGGCTTGCCGTCGATGACCTCAGCTTCACGGTGAAGCCGGGCATCGTGACCGGCTTCCTGGGCCCGAATGGCGCCGGCAAGTCGACGACGATGCGCCTGATCCTGGGTCTCGACCGGCCCTCGGCCGGCTGGGCGACGGTCAACGGCCGCGCGTACCGCGAGTTCGAGGCGCCGCTGCACGAGGTGGGCGCGCTGCTCGAGGCGCGAGCGATCCACACCGGACGCAGCGCCTACAACCACCTGCTGGCGCAGGCCCAGACCCACGCCATCGGCCGCGATCGCGTCGACGAGGTGATCCGGTTGGTGGGCCTCGAGTCCGTCGCCCGCAAGCGGGTCGGCGGGTTCTCGCTGGGAATGGGCCAGCGGCTCGGCATCGCCGCTGCGCTGCTGGGCGACCCCGCCACGCTGATCCTGGACGAGCCGTCCAACGGCCTCGACCCGGAGGGCATCCGCTGGATCCGCAACCTGCTGAAGCAGCTGGCCGCCGAGGGACGCACGGTGTTCGTCTCCTCGCACCTGATGAGCGAGATCGCGCTCACGGCCGAGCGGCTGGTCGTGATCGGCCGTGGCCGGCTGATCGCCGACACCTCGGTCGAGGAATTCGTGCGCAGCGCCTCCGGCGACGCCGCCGTCCGCGTGCGCTGTGCCGATCCGGGCCGGCTGGCCGAGCTGCTGGCGGCTCACGGCGCGCACGTCGACGACGACGGGGACGCGCTGTCGGTGAGCGGCACGACCAGCGAAGAGATCGGCCGGCTGGCGCTCGAGGGCGGCATCGCCCTGTCCGAGCTGGTCGTCCAGGAGGTCTCGCTGGAGGACGCCTTCATGCGCATCACCCGAGACTCGACCGAGTTCCATGGCGACCAGGCCGGCCAGGTGGACGAGCCGGTGGGAGCATCCGCATGAGCACCGCCGTCGGCACGCCCCAGGATCGTCCCCGCATCGCGATCGGCAGGGTCACCCAGCTGCACGTGATCCGGTCGGAGTGGACGAAGCTGTGGTCGCTGCGGTCGACCCGCTGGTCGCTGCTGGTTGCCGTGGTGGGCATGGCCGGGCTCGGCATCGTCATCGCCGCCGTGCAGATGGCCCACTGGAACTCGATGAGCCCCAACGACCGCCGCACCTTCAACCCCGTCGACGTCAGCACCGCCGGCTTCCACTTCGCGCAGCTGGCGCTGGGCGTGCTCGGGGTGCTGGTCATCAGCGGCGAGTACTCGACAGGCATGATCCGATCCAGCTTCGCGGCCGTCCCGAAGCGCCTGCCGGTGCTGTGGGCGAAGCTGCTCACATTCGGCACGACGGCGCTGATGCTGATGCTGCCGTCCGCGCTGCTGGCGTTCTTCGTCGCCCAGGCGATCCTGCGGCAGCATCACGTGCAGACCACCTTCGGCTCGCCCCACGTCGCCCGCGCCGTGATCGGGTCGGCGCTGTTCCTCACGGTGGTGGGGCTGCTGGGCGTCGCCATCGGCGCCCTCGTCCGCAACACCGCGGGCGGCATCGCCACCCTGGCCGGCGTCCTGTTCGTGCTCCCCGGGATCGCGGCGATCCTGCCCAACAGCTGGGGTGACACGATCAACCCCTACCTGCCGAACAGCGCGGGCGAGGCGATCACCGCGATCCACTCCGATCCGCACACGCTTTCGGCCTGGAACGGCTTCGCGCTGTTCTGCGCGTACACGGCCGTCGCAACGATCGTGGCGGCGGTGCTGCTCGTGCGGCGCGACGCCTGACGCGGCCTAGGATGGGTGCCGTGGCCAGGGCTCGCACCGCATCCGGAGGCGACGACCAGGCGCGAGCGGTGATCGAATGGCTGCAGCGCTTCGGTCGCGACCACACGATCCTGACCGATACCGCGATCGCCGCGGGCGTCGCGCTGATCGGCGTGCCCAGCCTGCGTCACCACCAGCAGTGGGGCATCGCGCTGACGGTGGCGCTGTGCCTGCCGCTGGTCCTTCGGCGCCGCTACCCGCGAGCGGTGTTCGCGACGATCACAAGCGTGCTGCTGGTGCAGTGGCTGATCGACGTCCAGCTGGGCGCGGATCTGGCGCTGCTGGTCTCGCTCTACACCGTTGCGGCGGTCTCCTCGCGCCGGTGGACGGCGGCGGCGGTGGGCGTGGCCGAGGTCGGCGCCGTGCTGGCGACGGTGCGCTGGGGCGACCCTCTGCTGCCGTTCTTCGTCGGCCTCTCGGCGCTGGTGATCGCGTCGGCCCTGCTCGGGATCAGCGTCCAGAACCGGCGGGCGCTGCTGGCATCGCTGCACGAACGGGCCGCTCGGCTCGAGCTCGAGCGCGACCAGCAGGGCCGTGTCGCCGCCGCCGCCGAGCGCGCTCGGATCGCGCGGGAGATGCACGACATCGTCGCCCACAACCTGGCCGTGGTGATCGCGCTTGCCGACGGGGCCGTGTTCGCCGCCCGCGAGTCCCCGGAGCAGGCCACCGCGGCGATGGAGAAGGTGTCCCGCACCGGCCGCGAGGCGCTGGCCGAGATGCGGCTCCTGCTGGGGGTGCTGAACGACGAGAGCCCGAGCTCACGGGTGCCGCAGCCCGGCATCCCTGAGCTCGAGCAGCTGGTGGCACAGGTGCGCACGACGGGCGTGCCGGTCGATCTCGAGGTCGAGGGCGATCCCGCCGGCCTGCCCGCGGGAGTCCAGCTGGCCACCTACCGGATCGTGCAGGAGGCGCTCACCAATACGCTCAAGCACGCCGGGCCCGAGGCGGCCGCCGACGTGCACGTGCTGTGCGTGAACGGCAGCGTGGAGGTCGACGTTCAGGACGACGGCAGCGGCGGCCCGGCAGGGTTGGGCGGGCGCGGCCTGGACGGGATGCGCCAGCGCGCCGCGGTGTTCGGCGGGACGGTCGACGCCGGCCCGGCCGAGGGTGGCGGCTGGCAGGTGAAGGCGCGCCTGATGGTCGAGCCGGATCCGCGATGAGCTCGACCGTGCTGCTGGCCGACGACCAGCCGCTGCTGCGAATGGGGTTCCGGATGGTGCTCGAGTCGCAGGACGACCTGTCGGTGGTGGGGGAGGCGGCGGATGGCCGGGAGGCGCTGGAGCTGACCCGGCTGCTGGCGCCGGACGTGGTGCTGATGGACGTGCGGATGCCGGGCATGGACGGCATCGAGGCGACCCGGCTGATCGTGGAGCAGGGGCTCAGCAGCCGGGTGCTGATCCTGACCACCTTCGACCTCGACGAGTACGCCCACGCCGCCCTGCGCGCCGGTGCCAGCGGCTTCCTGCTCAAGGATGCCCTCCCCAACGATCTGCTGTCCGGCATCCGGGCGGTCGCCAGCGGCGACGCCGTCGTGGCGCCGAGCGTGACTCGCCGGCTGCTCGACACCTACGCCCACCGGCTGTCGCCGGACGGCGAGGGCGAGCTCGATCCCGAGCCGTATCTGGAGGCATTGACGCCGCGCGAGCGGGAGGTGCTGACGCAGGTCGCGCAGGCCCTGTCCAACAGCGAGATCGCCGCCGCCCTGCACCTCACCGAGGCCACGGTCAAGACCCACGTCGGCAGGATCCTGGCCAAGCTCGGCATGCGCGACCGGGTGCAGCTGGTCGTCTTCGCCTACGACATCGGCCTGGTGCGGCCGTCGCCGCGGTGACTACGACCTTCGGCTGATGCCGGGCCCGTGAAGATCACTCTCGCGGCCGTTTCGGACGCGGGCGCCGGTCGGTAGCCTCGGTGGATTCTGGAAGGCGCAGTCGACACCACGAACGCTCCGGCCCCGGTCGCGCAGCCCCCGGCCCGGGGCGGTCTCAGCCGCGTCCCCGAGATCACCGCCTACTTCTGGATCATCAAGGTGCTGACGACCGGCATGGGCGAGACCACGTCGGACTTCCTGGTGCATCGTCTCGGGCCGCCGCCCGCCGTCCTGATCGGGCTGGCCGCCTTCAGCGCCGCGCTGTGGCTGCAGCTGCGGGCCGGCCGTTACTCGGCCTGGATCTACTGGCTGGCCGTAGCGATGGTGGGGGTGTTCGGCACGATGGCTGCGGATGTGCTGCACGTGGGCCTGGGGATTCCCTACGTCGTCTCGACCACGTTCTACGCGATCGTCCTGACGGCGGTGTTCATAACCTGGCAGCGCAGCGAGCTGACGCTCTCGATCCACAGCATCCTCACCCGGCGGCGCGAGCTGTTCTACTGGGCGGCGGTGCTGGCCACGTTCGCGCTGGGCACGGCAGCCGGTGACATGACCGCGCGGACGCTGGGGCTGGGCTACCTCGGATCCGGGATCATGTTTGCCGCGCTGATCGCGGTGCCCGCGGTGGCGTTCCGGCGCTTTGGCATGAATGCGGTCCTGGCATTCTGGTTCGCCTACATCGTGACAAGGCCGCTGGGCGCGTCCTTTGCCGACTGGATGGCGGTGCCGCACAGCCGCGGCGGGCTTGGCTTCGGCTACGGCCCGGTCAGCCTCGTCCTGGCCGTCCTGATCGTGGGCTTCGTCGCCTACCTGGCGAGCAGCCGCATCGACGTCGCACAGGTCGAGACGGCCGGCGAGTAGCCGCCGTCACGACCGCGGGATCGTCTGTTCCACGCGGTCGCGGACGCGGCCGCTCTGGTCGATGAACTGGTAGCTGATCCGGTCGCCGGCGATGCCGATGCGCAGGTAGCCGTACGCGATGAACGAGACGATGGCGTCCGGGGTGGCGCGCGTGTAGGCGGCGCTGCCGGCACCCTCGCCGCCCGTCCCGACCGTGAACTGGAGCACCCCGCCCCGGACGTGCCGCTCGTAGCGGTGCAGGTGGCCGGCCAGGATCGCCGCCACATGCCGCTGTCGCAGTAGCGGCATGATCGGGTTGTTCGCCGGAATCGGACGGTGGGTCAGGACGAACCGCACCGGGCACGGACCGCTGCACCGGCCCAGCGTCTTGCGTGCGTAGTCAAGCGCGGACGCATCGGCCTCGAGGCCCAGCACCACGACCTGCACCGGGCCGTACTGGACGCTGTAGTGGTGGCCGGGGAGGTGCAGCGCCGAGATCACGGCGGCCCCGTCGCGGTAGGCCAGGTCGTGCTCGCCCAACGTGGCCACCGCCGGCGCCTCGGCAAGCAGCGCGTGCAGGGGCCGGAAGATGGAGCGGTCGAGGAAGGGTGTCGCCGCTACCAGGTAGGCATTGTCGCCCGACGACAGGAACAGCGCCGGGTGGTCGGCCGCCGCCAGCCGGGCGACGGCGTACTCGTGGGCGGTGCCGGATCCGTAGTCGCCGAAGGACACCAGTGTGATCGGCGTGGCGGTCGAGAGCGGGGCGGTGCTGAAGGCGCCGGCCGCGGCCGAGCCGCCGCGCCAGGTTCGCCGTCCACACGTAGCGCGTGTCGGGCTGAAGGCCGGTAGCGTGGCCGGCGGGCGCGGCGGTGACGGTGCCGTCCGGCGCCCGCACGCTCAGGCTGACGGGTCCTTCGCCGGATTTCAGCGTCCAGGCGAAGTCGGCCTCGGTGGTGGTGACGCGTGTCAGGAACGGGCCGCGGGCGAAGTCCCCTGAGGGCGGCAGCAGCAGGTACGTGGATCCGTACCAGACCAGAGCGACCACCGCGATCAGCAGCAGCGCCGTGGTGATCACCAGCGCGCCAACGACCCGCCGCGGCCCCTCAGCGCCGGGCCGTTCCGGCCGCGGGCCGCGTGCCCGGACGAGCGGGATCACCTGCAGCACGATGATTGCGATCGACGCCAGGTATCGGCCCCGGCGATCCGCCGAACGCCAGGAACGGGAACGGCGCCACGATCGTGAGCGCGGAGCAGACCCACTCGACCCGCCGCCGCGGCCGCACCAGGTCGGCGCTGAGGCAGGCGATCGCCACGATCACGCCGATCAGCAGCGTCGGCACGACCGCCACGTCGCGGACGATCGGGTCGGAGATGGTCGACGAGGCCGCCAGGGCGACGGCGTCGACGATCAGGAGCAGGCGAAGGGCGCGCATTCCGTCAACGTAGCCTGCGCAGTCGCCGCCGGCGTGCAACGGCGCCTCTCTCGCGCGAGGTCGCGTTGGCGGTATGGTCTTGGCGTGATCGCGTTTGTGACCGGTGGGGGTCGTGGGATCGGGGCGAACATCGCCCGCAAGCTCGCGGAGGACGGCTGGGAGGTCGTCATCGCCGCGCGCACGCCGGGACAGGTTGAGGCGGTCGCAGAGGAGATTGGCGGCCGTGCCGTCGCGCTTGACGTCACCGACCGTGATGCGGTCGAGCGCGCGATTGCCGAGAACGGGCCGGTCGATCTGCTCGTCGCCAATGCGGGTGTTGCCCGCCGCGGCGGCGCCTACGTGGGAGGTCGAGCCCCAGGACTGGTGGCGGACGTTCGAGATCAACGTCCTGGGCGTGCACCTCTGTTGCCGGGCCGTGATCCCTGAGATGCTCGAGCGCGGGTCGGGACGGATCGTGATCACCGGCAGCGGGGCCGCATACCTGCCGCCGGGTGGCCCCTCAGAAACCGACTACCCGGCGAGCAAGGCGGCGGTCTGCCGCTACGGAGAGATGCTCGCCGCCGAGCTCGCGGGTCGGATTCCCGTGTTCTTCTTCAGCCCGGGGCTGGTCCGCACGGAGCTGACCTCAGGGGCGCCTGATGACGCGCCCTGGACGCCGCCGGAGCTGGCTCCGCGGCTGGTTGCGGCGCTCGCGACCGGGCGGTACGACGCGCTTGCGGGGCGCTACCTGCATGCGGAGCACGACGATCTCGACGACCTGCTCTCGCGCATCGACCAGGTGCGCGAGCAGGACCTGAACGCCATCCGCCTCCGCCGCTAGCAGCCCGGCGCGACCAGGCCGGACTCGTAGGCGTAGATCACCGCCTGCACGCGATCGCGCAGGCCGAGCTTCTGCAGGATGTGTGCGACGTGGGTCTTTGCGGTCGCCTCGCTGATCACGAGCTGCTCGCAGATCTCGGGATTGGAGAGCCCGCGCACCAGGAGCGCCAGCACCTCCTGCTCGCGGGGGGTGAGCTCGGCCACGGCCGGTGGCGGTTCTACCTCGGTGGCTGGGGCCGGCTGGCGCGCGAACTCCTCGATCACGGTGCGGGTGACGGCTGGAGCCAGCAGCGCGTCGCCGCTTGCGACGATGCGAACGCCGGCCGCGATCTCCTCGGGCCGCGCGTCCTTCAACATGAAGCCGCTCGCGCCCGCCCGAAGCGCGTCATAGACGTAGCCGTCCAGCCCGAAGGTGGTCAGGATCATCACCCGCGTGCTGTGGCCGGCGCGAATGATTCGGCGGGTGGCCTCGATCCCGTCCAGCACCGGCATGCGCACGTCCATCAGCACCACCTCCGGTCGCAGCCGGGCAGCCTCAGCGACCGCCTGCTCCCCGTCACCAGCCTCGCCGACAACGGACATGTCTGGCTCGCCGTCGAGGATCTTGCGGAGGCCGACGCGCACGAGCTCCTGGTCGTCGACGATCAGGAGCGTGGTCATGTCACCGGCAGGGTGACGTGCACGACGAACCCGCCGCCGGGCCCGCGCGCGGCGTCGAGCCTGCCACCGTAGAGGGCGACCCGCTCGCGCATCCCGGCCAGGCCGTGGCCGCCCGGACGCGCCGCCACCGACTCTCGGCCGTCGTCTGCGACCTCGATCTCGAGCACCTCCTGCCGGTAGTGGATGCTGACGTGAGCGTTGGCATCACCGGCGTGCCTGAGGGCGTTGGTCAGCGCCTCCTGCACGATCCGATACGCCGAGAGCTCGATGCCGGCGGGTAGTTCGCGCTGCTCGCCGTCGATGACGAGATCGACCGGCAGCCCGGCCGCTCGCACCTGGCTGATCAGCAAGGGCACGTCTCCGATCCGCGGCTGCGGCGCCAGCGGCTGGTCGTCGCCGCCTCGCAGCATGCCCAGCAAGCGGCGGGTCTCGGTCAGCGCGCTTCGGCCGGACCGCTCGATCGTCTCCAGCACCTCGTGGGCCGAGGAGTCCGACTGCTCCAGCACCCTGCGCTCGGCGCCCGCCTGCAGGACGATCATCGAGACATGGTGGGCGATCACGTCGTGGAGTTCGCGCGCGATCCGGGCCCGCTCCTCGACTACCGCCTCACGGCTGGCCAGGTCACGCTCACGCTCGGCGATCTGGGCGCGCCGCTCGCGGTCGCCGACCACCCGGTTCACGAGCAGGATCACCACCGTCGAGACGACCACGAACTGCACGCTGCTTTTGAAGGTGACCGGGCCGAGCGCGGAGACGAGGCCGCCAATGGCAATCAGGGTGAGCCCGATCGCGAACGGCCGCGGTGGCGACCAGACCGCGAACCCGTACATGCAGCAGATCCAGGCCAGGCCGTAACTGAGCAGGGAGGGCGGGCCCCAGACGCCGGCGATCACGTCCCCCAGCAGGCCGGCGCCGACACCGACTGCGACCGGGTGCAGCCGGCGCACCGCCACCGCCAGAGTGAACAGCGGCCCCAGCAGCGCCACCATCAACTGGTGAGGAACCGGGCCGGTCACCCACACCTCGATCTCAAGCATCACAGTCAGCAGCACCGCCACCGCGCGGTCGAGGCTGATCGGGTCGATCCGGATCCGGCCGATGCCAAGCGTGTGCTTGCTCACCGCTCCAAGATAGACCCTGTCCGAGGCGCTGTCATCGGCCGATCGGCTGATCGCGGCCGGTCAGAATTTCAGCCGATCGGGCGATCGCAAGATCGGGCGAGGGGGCGATGATCCGGGGTCGCTGCGTGAGTAGCTTGGTCGGGTCAACGATCGAGGAGGTTGTTCCGATGAAGACGCTCAACCGCAGCCTGGGGCGCGTGCTCATCACCGCGATGGCGGCAGGCTTGGTGGCTGCCGCGATCGGCGGCGTTTCCCTCGCCCGCGCCGGCTCAGGAGACAGGACGATGACGCTGACCGAGGTGCAGACCGGCGCCCGGTTCGTGAACATCACGCACACCGCACAGGGCGGTCCTGGAGATCAGGTCGTCCTGCGTCGGGTCGTGAAGAACGCCGCCGGAGACCGCGTCGGCACGCTGAACGTCGTGTGCGAGGTGGTGCTCGACCACAAGCTGCTGTGCAACGGCATCTACCGCCTGCCCGGCGGCACCATCACCGGGACGGCCCTGGACACCCAGGACGAGAGCAGCACCGCGCCGGTGCATATCGCCATCACCGGCGGCACCGGTCGCTACGACCAGGCCAAGGGACAGATCACCTCCACGCCCACCGGTGACACGACCACCCAGTCGGTCGTCGACCTCGACTAGCCGCGGAGCAGAATGCCTGCGCTCGCCGCTCCTTCAACGGGCGCCGAGCGCAGGCGCGATCCAACCCCAGCTCAACATTCTCAGCTAGTTCGAAGGTAGCTGTGGTCTCGTACGAGGGGTCAACGAGACTGAAGGAGAAGCAGTGGAGCTCGATCTACCAGCGCGGCAGCCGGGCAGGGAGCCGGCCCGCCGCTTCCGTGCCCGCACCGTCCTGGCAGTGCTGATCGCTGTCGTCGTCGTATCGGCGGTTGTCGCCGGCTTCACTCGCGCGAGGACGCATTCAACGCCGGTCGGCACCGGCGTCGTCGTCATCGAAACGAACCTCGGCTACCAGGGCGGTCAGGCAGCCGGCACCGGCATGGTGCTGACCTCGTCCGGTGAGGTGCTGACGAACAACCACGTCATCCGCGGCGCGACGGACATCAAGGTCGTGGTGCCGAGCACGGGCCAGAGCTATTCGGCCGAGGTCGTCGGCTACGACGTCCCGCATGACGTCGCCCTGTTGCGGGCGAGCGGCGCCTCGAATCTGAAGACCGCGTCCCTGGCGGACTCAGGGAGTGTCAGCGCCGGTCAGTCCGTGCAGGCGGTCGGAAACGCCGGTGGCACGGGCAGGCTCACCACCGCCTCCGGCACCGTGACGAGCGTCGACCGCGCGATCACCGTGAGTGACGACCAGGGCGGGAGCGAGAACCTGAGCGGGCTGATCGAGACGAACGCGGCCGTCCGGCCCGGGGACTCTGGTGGGCCGCTGCTGAACTCATCCGGCCAGGTGATCGGGATGGATACCGCCGCGTCCGCAGGCAACGACGTCGCCCAGACGACCACCAACGACGGATATGCGATCCCGATCAACAACGCCATGTCGATCGTCAGGCAGATCGAGAGCGGCAACGGCTCGGGAACGGTCCACATCGGTGGCACCGCGTTCCTCGGAGTCGAGTCCACGACGAACAGCTACGCAGGTTCCGGCGCGGAGATCTCGGCGGTCGTTCCGGGTAGCGCCGCAGAAGCTGCCGGCCTCAGCGCCGGCGACCTCATCCTCTCGGTCGGCGGTCACACGATCTCATCCCCAGACGATCTCAGCGCGATCGTCCTGACCCAGAAGCCAGGCGCGTCCATCTCCGCCGTCTACCTCGATCAGGCAGGCGCGACCCAGACCGCGAACCTCACGCTGGCAAGCGGGCCACCGCGCTAGGTGACGTTGAATCCGGGCCGGCCGCGGTTGGTAGCGCGGCCGGCCCGGACCCGCACATCCTGATCAGCCGCAGCCCGAGTTGTCGCCGCAGTCGCGGCACGTGTAGCAGGCGCCGGTGCGCACCTTCCGCCCGCCGCACTTGGCGCACTCGACCGCGTCCTCCCAGGCGTTGAACAGCGCCGCCTGACCGGCCGAGGGCGAGTGGGCGATCTCGGCGGCCGGCTCGCCCGCTTCCTGGGCGTCGTAGGTCGCGGCGATCCGATCGCGTACGGCCTGGCTCATGATGCCCAGGTCGGCCTGCTGGTCGGTGTCCAGGAAGCGCTTGCCCATCCACCGGAAGATGTAGTCGGGAATCGACTTGGCGACGCGGATGTCGGGGTCGTTGGTGAGCCCGCTCGGCTCGAACCGCATGTGCGCGAACTTCGAGACGAACACCTCCAGCGGCACGCCGTACTGGATGCCCACCGAGACGGCGATCATGAACGCGTTCATGAGGCCGGCCAGGGTGGTGCCCTCCTTGGCGATGTCCACGAAGATGTCGCCGGGGTCGCCCTCGGGGAACAGCCCCACGTGGATGTAGCCCTCGTACTCGCCGACCTTGAACTTGCGGCCGATCTCCTGCCGCTCGATCGGCATCACCCGGCGCTGCGGCTTGGCAACGATCAGCTCCGGCGTGTCGCTCTTGGTCGACAGCGGCTGGGCCACCTTGCAGCCGTCGCGGTAGATCGCGATCGCCTTCACGCCCAGCTTCCAGGCGTCGATGTAGAGCCCGGCCACGTCGTCCACCGTGACCTCGGTGGGCAGGTTGACGGTCTTCGAGATGGCGCCTGAGATGAACGGCTGCACCGACGCCATCATCTTGACGTGGCCCATGTGGTGGATCGCGCGGTCGCCCACGGCCACGTCGAACACCTGCATGTGCTCGCCCTTGAACCCGGGCGCGCCCACGACCGTGTTGTGCTCGTTCACGAAGGCCACGATCTGGTCGATCTCGTGTGGTGCGTAGCCGAGCTTGGAGAGGGCGGTCGGCACCGTCTGGTTGACGATCGTGATGTCTCCGCCGCCGACCAGCTTCTTCGACTTGACCAGCGAGAAATCGGGCTCCACGCCGGTGGTGTCACAGTCCATCATGAACGAGATGGTCCCAGTGGGCGCCAAAACGGTGGCCTGCGCGTTGCGGTAGCCGTTGGCCTCGCCCAGCGCCAGCGCCTCATCCCAGGCCTTGCGGGCTGCCAGCATCATCTCGTCGGGCACGACGCCCGCGTCGATGTTGGCGACGGCGGCCCGGTGCTTGCGGATCACCCGCAGCATCGCGTCGGAGTTCTTGGTGTACTCCTCGAACGGGCCGATGCGGCCGGCCATGGCAGCCGACTTGCGGTAGGCGCGGCCGGTCATGATGGCCGTGATCGCGCCGGCGTAGGCGCGGCCCTCGTCCGAGTCGTAGGGCAGCCCGCGCGCCATCAGGAGCGCACCCAGGTTGGCGTAGCCGAGGCCCAGCTGCCGCATCGCGTTGGCGTTGCGGGTGATCTCCTCGGTCGGGTAGCTCGAGTTCGAGACCAGGATCTCCTGGGCCATGAAGATGATGTCCACCGCCCGCTCGAACCGCTCGACCTGGAACTCCAGCGACTCCGGGTCGCGGAACTTCATCAGGTTGAGGCTGGCCAGGTTGCAGGCGGAGTTGTCGACGTGCAGGTACTCGGAGCACGGGTTACTGGCGTTGATGCGTCCGCTGGCCGGGCACGTGTGCCAGTCGTTCATGGTGGTGTCGTAGTGCATGCCGGGATCGGCGCACTTCCAGGCTGCCTCCGAGATCTGGTGCATCAGGTCGCGGGCGCGCACCGTGCCCACGACGGAGCCGTCGGTGCGAGCCGTCAGGTTCCACTCCTCGTCCTCCAGCACGGCCCGCATGAACTCGTCGGTCACGCGCACGGAGTTGTTGGCGTTCTGGTACTGGATCGAGGCCCAGTCGGGCGAGTCCAGGCTCATGTCGTAGCCGGCCGCCTGCAGCACGCGGGCCTTCTCCTCCTCGTGCTGCTTGCACCAGATGAACTCCTCGATGTCCGGGTGGTCGACGTTCAGCACCACCATCTTGGCCGCGCGGCGGGTCTTGCCGCCCGACTTGATGGTGCCTGCGGACGCGTCGGCGCCGCGCATGAACGAGACCGGCCCGGAGGCGTAGCCGCCCTTGGACAGCTGCTCCTTCGACGAGCGCAGCTTGGACAGGTTGATGCCCGAGCCGGAGCCGCCCCGGAAGACACGCCCCTCCTTGGTGATCCAGTCCAGGATCGAGTCCATCGAGTCTTCCACCGACAGGATGAAACACGCCGAGCATTGCGGGTTCTCTTCGAAGCCGACGTTGAACCAGACCGGCGAGTTGAACGCCACCATCTGGTGCAGCAGCAGGTGCGTCAGCTCCGCGTGGAAGGTGTCTGCTTCGGCCTGGTCGATGAAGTAGCCGTCCTTGACGCCCCAGGTCGTGATGGTGTCGGTGACGCGGCCGATCATCTGGCGCACCGAGTGCTCGCGCTGGGGGCTGTTGAGCTTCCCGCGGAAGTACTTCTGGGCGACGATGTTGGTGGCGGTCTGCGACCAGAACGAGGGGAACTCCACGTCCTTCTGCTCGAACGAGGGGCCGTCCTTACCGGGGATCAGCGCGGTGCGCGTCTCCCAGTCGACGGTCTCGAAGGGGTCGTCGCCACCGCTCGTGAAGTACCGCTCCACGCCGATGGAAACGTCTTCCCTGCCCTCCAGGACGCGGGTTTCAGCCGGGTTCTCAGTCGTCGCCATTCGTCTCTCCTCTATCCGTCGTCCTCATCCGTATTCTAGCCGATTTGGGATCGCTACCGAACGCCTGTTCGCCTGAGATCCTCCATCCGGGCCAGCTCCTGCTCGAACTCCTCAACATCCTGAAAATCGCGGTAGACCGACGCGAATCGCACGTACGCGACGGGGTCGAGCCCGCGCAGCGCCGCCAGTGCCTGCTCGCCGATCGCCTGCGACGGTACCTCCTCGCGGATGCCGTTTCGCAGCCGCGCCTCGACGGTCGCGGCGGCGCCCTCGATCTGCTCCAGCGACAGCGGGCGCTTGGTGCAGGCGCGCACCAGGCCGGCCATCAGCTTGCCGCGATCGAACGGCTGCCGCGATCCGTCCCGCTTGACCACGAACAGCGGCGATTCCTCGGTGCGCTCGAACGTCGTGAACCGCTGCGCGCACAGCAGACACTCGCGCCGGCGCCGGATCGTGCCCTTGCCGGCCACCCGCGAGTCGACCACCTTCGTCTCTCCGTGCTCACAATATGGACAGTTCACGAAATCCCCAGATGTTGTGGCCGCCGACCGGATCAACCCACCAGATGTAGTGGCGGGACGGGTATTGTGCATAACGGCTCGGACGGACTCGGATCCCGCTCAACCAGGCGCAATCGGAGCGGCCGCGAGCAGCTCGCTGACGGTCACCGACCGGTACCCGCGGGCGACCATCTCGGGCAGCACGATGCGCAGCGCCTCCACCGTCGGCGTGCGGTCGGCCTCGGTGGACGTGTGCCGCGGCCAGCAGTCGTGCAGGTCGATGATCGCGCCCGGCGCGAGGCCGTCCAGGATCACGGTCGCGATCGCCTGGTGATCGCGTTCCAGCCAGTCGGACGGGTCGACCGACCACAGCACCGTGGTCGGCAGCATCCTCGCCGCGGCGATGCGGCTGCAGCGCAGCGCGTCCTCGCCGTAGGGCGGGCGGAACAGCACCGGCGCGTGGCCCAGCAGCCGCTGGCAGCGGGCGATGTCGTGCGCCAGCTCATCGTCGGTGGCGTCCATCGCGTGCGGGTGGCTGAACGTGTGGTTGCCGATCTCGTGGCCCTCGGCGATGGTGCGGCCGAGGATCTCCTCGCGGCCCTCGACCGACTCGCCCAGCACGAAGAAGGTGCCGTGCCCGCCGTGCTGCCGGAACAGGTCGAGGATGTCGGGTGTCTGCGGCCCCGGCCCGTCGTCGAACGTGAGCGCCACCAGCCCCTCCGCCGCCGGTCCCTGCGAGACCACGCTCACGGGTGCAGGGCGCGCAGCGTCTCGGCCAGCCCCTCCCCGAGTGGCATCGCCGGCCGCCAGCCCAGCTCGCGCCCGGCCAGCGCGATGTCGAGGCAGCTGCGGTCGAGCTCTCCCAGCCGCGCCGGCCGGTGTTCGGGCGTGACGTCCGTTCCTGCCACCCGCTGCGACTCGGCCAGCAGGTCGATCACGTCGGTCTCGGTCTGGGTGCCGATGTTGAAGGCCTGGTGCGGTCCCTCGTAGGCCACCGCCGCCATGTTGGCCGCCACCACGTCGCCCACGTAGACGTAGTCGCGGGTCTGGCGGCCGTCGCCGAAGATCAACGGCGTCTCGCCCGACGTCAGCTTGCCGAAGAAGATCGCGACCACGCCCGCCTCCCCGTGCGGATCCTGGCGCGGGCCGTACACGTTGCCGTAGCGCAGCACCACGTGTCGCGTGCCGTAGAGCCGGTTGAACAGGCCCAGGTAGAGCTCTCCTCCGTGCTTGGACGTGCCGTAGGGCGACATCGGCGCCGGCTCGGTCGCCTCCGGCGAGGGAATCAGCTCCGCCTCGCCGTAGAGCGCCCCGCCGGTCGACGAGAACACCACTCGTGCGCCGGTGCTGCGGGCGCACTCGAGCACGGCGATCGTGCCGCGCACGTTCACGTCGGCGTCGAAGCCTGGGTCCTCGACCGACGCGCGCACGTCGGCCTGGGCGGCCAGGTGGAACACCGCCGCCGGCTGCAGGTCGTCGAACACCGCCTGCATGGCGTCGTGGTCGCGGATGTCCAGCTCGTGGAACTCGGCCCCGGCCGGCACCCTGTCCCTACGTCCGCCGGCCAGGTTGTCGATCACGGCAACGCGCCCGCCGCGTTCGAGCAGCGCGTCCGCGACGTGTGAGCCGATGAAGCCGGCGCCCCCGGTGACGACAGCGTCCATGATGGCGCAGGATAGTGGGTCGGGTCGGTTTGCTACGCCGCAGCTTCGGCCGAATCGGCCCGCACGACCTCGACCGATTTGTCGTCGGTCATCACCAGCCGCCCGGTGAACGCGCCCTGCCGGTCGCGGAACTCGAGCGGCCCGGTGCTGCCCTGCTCGATCACCTGCTTGGCCTGCTCGGGCGTGATCTCGCGGCCCTTCATCGACTTCCAGATCACGAAGCCGCACCCCGGGTTCTTGCGGCTCTTCCACGACGAACACCCGTAGGCGCGGCTGTTGCCGCGGATCTCGCCGCCGCAGCGCGGGCAGGTGGCGATCGTCTCGCGTGGCACGCGGGCGGCGGCCGCGCGAACCAGCGGGGCTCCGTCCAGCCCCACGATCTGGGGCACGTTGCCCTCGCCCAGCACCAGCTTGGCCGGCTGCGGGCCTTCGGCCAGCGTGGCCTCGCCGTGCTCCAGCAGCGCACGCACCTCGGCCTCGTTGACCACGTATCCCTTCTGCGACTTCCAGATCGTGAACCCGCAGCCCGGCTCGTCCTTGCTCTTCCAGGAGCTGCAGCCGAAGGCGCGGCGGTTCTCCTTGATCTCGCCGTCGCCGTTCGGGCAGGGCCCGAGCGCTCCGGTCAGGGGCTTCCCGTCGGGGTCGACGATCGCGGGCTGGTTGCCGTCCACCAACACCAGGCGCGCGGGTGTGGCCGACTCCAGCTGCGCCTCGCCCTGCTCCAGCAGCTGCCGCACGTCGTCGGCGGTGATCGTGAAGCTGCCCTGGGACTTCCAGATCGTGAAGCCGCAGCCGGGCTCCTTCTTGCTCTTGTAGGAGCTGCAGCCGAATGCGGCGCGGTTCTCGCGGATGTCGCCGTCGCCGTTGGGGCACGGCCCCAGGGCCAGCGTCTGGGCGATCGGCGCGCCGGCCGCGTCGACGATCTCGGGCGTATTGCCCTCGGCCAGCACCAGGCGCGCCTCGACCGGGCCGTGCAGCTCGACCTCGCCCTTCTCAAGCAGCGCCCGCACCTGGTCGCGGTCGATGGTGAACCCGGCCTGGGTCTTCCAGATCGTGAAGCCGCAGCCGGGCTCCTTCTTGCTCTGGTAGGAGCTGCAGCCGAACGCCGAGCGGTTCTCGATCACGTCGCCGTCGCCGTTCGGGCAGGCGCCCAGCGACTCGGTGCGGATGTCGCGGAAGTAGTCGACCAGCTGCTCGGTGAAGCGGGCGATGTCGGCCATGAAGCCGGCGCGGTCGGCCTGCCCGTGCTCGATCTCGGACAGCCGCTTCTCCCACGAGCCGGTCAGCTCCGCCGACGTGAGGGCGTGGCGTGCCCAGAAGCTCGATGGTGTCGCGGCCCTTGGTGGTGGCCACCAGCGCCTTGCCCTCGCGCTCGATGTAGCCGACGTTCAGCAGCCGCTCGATCGTGTCGGCGCGGGTGGCGGGGGTACCGAGGCCGCTGTCCTTCATGGCCTCGCGCAGCTCCTCGTCGTCGATGCTGCGGCCGGCGGTCTCCATGGCGCCCAGCAGCGACGCCTCGCTGTAGCGGCCGGGCGGCTTGGTCTGCTTCTCCAGCACCTCGGCCGAGGTGCAGGTGCCGCGCTCGCCCTCGTCGATCCGCGGCAGCGTCTGCTCCGGCTCCTCGTCGCCCTGTCGCTCGGGCTCGGCCGGCTCGTCGCCGAAGGCCGGCCCGCGCCAGCCGGCCTCGAGCAGCCGCCGGCCCTTGGTGCGGAAGCGGGAGCCGCCGGCCTCGGTCACGACCTCGGTGTCCTCGAACCGGGCCTCGGGGTGGAACACGGCCAGGTAGCGGCGGCAGATCAGGTCGTAGACGCGGCGGTCGTCGTTGGACAGCTCGCCGCGCGGCAGGTCGCCGGTGGGGATGATGGCGTGGTGGTCGTCCACCTTGCCGTCGTTGACGACACGGGCCAGCGGCAGCACGTCCAGCCCGGCCACGTACTCGGCGTGGGGCTTGTACGCGGGGATGCCGCCCAGCGAGGCTGCGATCCGCTTCAGGGTCGGGATCTGATCGGAGGGCAGGAACTGTGAGCGGGTGCGGGGATAGGTGATGACGGCGCCGTGCGCGGAGCCCTCGTACAGCCGCTGGGCGGCGGCCAGCGTGCGCTGGGCGGACAGGCCGTAGCGGCTGTTGGCCTCGCGCTGCAGGCTGGTCAGGTCGTAGAGCAGCGGCGGGCGCGTCTTGCGCTCGTTGCGCTTGACCGAGAGCACGCTGGCGTCGGCGCCGGAAGCGGCGTCGGCCACCGCCTGCGCTCGCTCGTGCTCCGAGGTGCGATCTTCCTTGCCCTCGAACCAGCGACCCAGATACGTACGCTCCTGATCGAGCTGGAAGCGGGCGTCGACCTGGAAGTAGGTCTCGGGGACGAAGGCGTCGATCTCGAGGTCGCGGCGCACGATCAGCGCCAGCGTCGGCGTCTGCACCCTGCCCAGCGACACGACACCGTCCAGGCGGCCGACCTTGGTGGCGGCACGGGTTCCGTTCATGCCCACCAGCCAGTCGGCCTCGCCGCGGGAGCGGGCGGCGGCGCTGAGCGGCGCCATCTCGGAGGAGTCGCGGAGGTGCTCGAAGCCGTCGCGGATCGCGTCCTTGGTCATCGATGACACCCACAGCCGCTTGACCGGCTTGTCCACCGCCAGCAGCTCGCGGATGTACTCGAAGATCAGCTCACCCTCGCGCCCGGCGTCACAGCCGTTCACGACCTCGTCCACGTCCTTGCGCTTGGCCAGCCTGCGCAGCACGTCCAGCTGCTTCTTGCCGCGGCCCTCGATCGGCTTCAGGTGGAACTCGTCGGGGATGATCGGCAGCCGGTTCAGCGACCACAGCTTGTACTTGGGGTCGTAGTCCTCGGGCTCGGCCAGCTCGACCAGGTGGCCGACGGCCCAGGACACGACGAAGTCGTCCGACTCGAGGTAGTCGGACTCTGCCTTAAAGGACCCTGGAAGCGCCTTGGCGTAGTCCTTGCCAACGGACGGCTTCTCGGCTATGACGAGCGTTTTTCCCATTCAGGGCGGAGAGGGTAGCACGGGCATTCACGGGTGTTTGTGCCGATTTGGTCACGGCGCCGTGCCGCTCGCGCACGCGGATCCGCGCGATCACGCGTGAGGGTATTCGCAGTTGATGGTGGGAACCATTCGCCCGGTTTTCGGCATCACCGGTCGGTAGCATGACCCCGTGTTCATCTCCTTCGAGGGCCTCGACGGCTGCGGCAAGACCACCCAGGCCGCGATGCTGGCGGCCGCCCTGGAGCTGGAGGGGCGCACCGTGGTGCGCGTCCGTGAGCCGGGCGGCACGCCCATCGGCGAGCGCATCCGCGAGCTGCTGCTGGACGGCGACTCGGTGATCGGCGGCGCAGCCGAGGCGCTGCTCTACGCCGCAGCCCGCGCCCAGCTGGTCGATCAGGTGATCCTGCCGGCGCTGGCCCGGGGAGAGGTGGTGGTGGCCGACCGCTTCATCGACTCATCGCTGGCCTACCAGGGCGTCGCCCGCGGCCTCGGCCTCGAGCAGGTGCTGCAGGCCAACCAGCTGGCGACCGGCGGCCTGATGCCCGACATCACGCTGCTGCTGGAGCTGCCGGCCGAGCTGGCGGCCGCCCGCCGCGGCGACACCCCCGACCGCATCGAGTCGGAGAGCGACGGCTTCCACGCGGCGGTCGCGGAGGGCTTCGCGGCCGCCGCCGAGCGGTTTCCCGAGCGCATCCACGTGGTGGACGCGTCCGGCCCTCCGCGCGCCGTCCTGGCCCGCGTCCGCGAGGCGGCGAACCTGTGAACGCCCCCTTCGAGGGCCTACCGCCGCAGTCCGAGGCGCGGCCGCTGCTGACCGCCGCGCTGGCCGACCCCGGCCACGCCTATCTCTTCTCCGGCCCTCCCGGCACCGGCAAGCGACGCTACGCCGAGCACTTCGCGGCCGCGCTGCTCGAGTCGCGGCTGGGCCGGATCGAGACCCGTGCCCATCCCGATCTGTTCGTGCTGGAGGCCGAGGGCGGCTCGATCCTGATCGACCACGCCCGCGAGCTGCGCCGCGACCTGCACATGCGCCCGTTCGAGGCCGACCGCCGCGTCTACATGATCCTGGACGCCCACCTGCTCCGCACCGAGAGCGCCAACGCGCTTCTGAAGTCGCTCGAGGAGCCGCCCGCCTACGCCGTGTTCGTGCTCGTCTCCGACCACGCCGAGGTCATGCTACCGACCATCCGCTCCCGGGTCGTGCCGATCCCGTTCCGGCGGCTGAGCAGCGCCCAGCTGACCGAGCTGACCGGCGATCCCGTCGCCGCCCGGGCGGCGCTGGGCGACGCCGGCCGTGCCCAGCGGCTGGCTTCCGACCCGGAGTCGGCCGAGCGCCGCCGCACCTACCTGGCGCTGGCCCGCGCCTCCCTGGTCGATCCCGAGTTCGACCCCGGCGCCGCCGCTGCGGTGATCACCGACGCTGCGTCCGCCCGCTCCGCCCAGGCCCAGAAGCAGGTCGAGCAGGAGGCCGCCCCGCAGCTGGAGGGTGTCGAGGACGACCGTCAGCGCAAGGCGCTCCAGAAGCGGATCGACGATCGCGCCAAGCGCACCGCCCGCCGCGCCCAGATGGAGGAGGTGCGCGACGCGGTCGATATGGTCGCGTTGTGGTACCGGGACCTGATGGCTGCGACGCTTGGCGCGGAGGGCACGGTGGTAAACTTGGACCTGTCGGGCGAGCTGTTGGATGACGCCGGACGGTGTGCCCCCGGTGACGCCGCACGAGCAGTGCTGGTGGTCTCGGAGGCGCGTCGGACACTCGAGACAAACGTGCAGCCGGCGTTGGCCGTGGAGGCGATGTTTCACCGCCTGCGGCTGGCTCCAGCAGGGAGTTAGATCAGATGGCGACTGTGGTCGGCGTCGTATTTCAGCAAGGCGGCAAGGTGTACTCCTTCGATCCCGCCGGGCTCGAGCTGCGCTGGGACGAGTACGTGATCTGCCAGACCGCCCGCGGCCGCGAGCTGGGCCGGGTGGTGCAGGCAAACCACGACGTGCCCGACTCGGAGCTGACCGGGCCCCTGAAGCGCGTGATCCGCCGCGCCGGCGCCGACGACCACGAGCAGGTGCGCAAGAACCGGATCGAGGCCAAGCGCTCGATGCTGCTCTTTCGCGAGCTGGCCGGCCGCTTCGAGCTGCCGGTCAAACCGCTGTCGGCCGAGATGGTGTTCGACCAGAGCCGGATCGTGTTCTCGTACGGCAGCGAGGAGCGGCTGGACACGCAGGCGCTGCAGTCGGAGCTGGCCAAGCGGCTGAACCGCCGCGTCGAGGTGCGCGCCGTCGGCCCCCGCGAGGGCGCCCGCCTGAACGGCGGCGGCGGCCTCTGCGGACCCACCAAGTGCTGCAACCGCTACCCCTCGCACGAGAGCCCGATCACGCTCAAGATGGCCAAGGACCAGGAGCTGCCGATGAACCCCGGCCGCATCACCGGTCTCTGCGGCAGGCTACGCTGCTGTCTTGCATTTGAGCATCCGGTCTACCGGTCGTTCCGGGATCGGGCCCCCGCCGTGGGGCGCATCGTCACGACACCCCAAGGCCGGGGCGTCGTTCGCAGCTACGAGGTGCTGCGCGATGCATGCGTCGTTGAGATGGAAGGTGAGAAGGAGATGCTGGAAGTGAAGCTGGATGACCTCGCGGATGTGACCGCGTGACCACCAAGATCGGCTACTGGGGGCCGGGTAGCGACGACCCCGCACTGGCGGAGTTCCGCACGCGGCTGCGCGACGAGTGGCTGCGCCGCGGCTACGGCTGGGTGGACGACGAGAACCCCGTCGACGCCGAGGTCGTGTTCAACTTCATCAACCCCGACAAGCCGAAGCCGTTCCGGCGCCGTCAGCGCGGCACCTACGTGACCATCATCCACTCGGCGTCGGAGGTGCCCGACGACGTGCTGCGCTACGAGTATCCGCTGATGGTGCGCGGTCTCGCCAACCTGGGCATGCTGGTGGTGCCGGGTGACTCCTGCCACTTCGTGACGCCCGAGCGCGGGCACTACTCGATCCCCGACCCGGGCGATCTCGACACCTGGATCCACGACATCGTCGATCGCATCACGCCGCTTGCGACCTCGCGGCTGGTGATCGACAACCGCTTCGAACACGACCTCGAGCCGGAGCTGTGGGAGGGCGACGAGCTGACCGAGAGCCTCTACCAGGCCGGGCACCGTCTGGATGCGCTGGGCCTGCTGCCCGCGCCGTTCCCGCTGCATGAGATCGTGCCCGAGAAGGAGCTGCGCGCGATCAAGCGCATCTACGGCATCGGCGGTCTCTCCTACGGCAACCTGTCGGTGCGCAAGGACGAGCGGCGCTACTGGATGAGCGCGTCCGGCGTCGACAAGTCAGAACTGCGCGAGGTCGGCAAGGATGTGCTGATGGTGAAGGACTACGAGGCCGACACCGGCACGATGGTGCTTTCCGTGCCGCCCGGCATCGAGCCGAACCGGGTCTCGGTCGACGCCATCGAGCACTGGATGATCTACCAGGAGCACCCCGAGGTGAACGCGATCGTGCACGTGCACGCGTGGATCCCGGGCATACCCGCGACCGAGTTCAACTACCCCTGCGGCACGGCCGAGCTGGCTGTTGCCGTGGCGGACATCATCCGCGACGAGCACGACCCGTCGCACGCTGTGGTCGGGCTCAAGAACCATGGCATCACGGTCACCGGCACCAGCCTCGAGGACATCTTCGAGCGCATCGAGCCGGTGATCGAGGTGCAGGTTCCGATGATCGCCTGACCCCGCGGCAGGCGGGAGACGCGCGGGTGATCTGGGATACTGGGACATGGCCGCAACGCTGAGAGCGCAGGCAGGCGCGTGGCGGCGGCTGGTCATGGACGAGGCCACATCGGGGCCGCAGGCCCGCCGGCGGGTGGTGCTGTTGCTGTACCTGCTGCTGTCGCCGATCGGCATCGCCGCGTCGCTGGCGCTGGGCGCGCGCGGCGGATACGGGCCGGTGATCGCAAAGGCGCTGGTGCTGCTGGCCGCGATCGTCTGGCTGCTGGTGCGTCGCACGCTGACGCGGGTGGAGTGGATCGTCCTGATCGCGCTGGTGCCGGCCTTCATCACGGCCTCGTCGGCCTGGATGGCGGGGCCGCACGCCGACGATGCGTTCATCGTGTCGATGGTCGCGCTGACGTGCATCATCGCCGCCATCGCCGATTGGCCGGTGGTGGTGGCCACCGTCGTCCTGCAGCTTGGCGGGTTCGCGATCGTCCAGCTGCATCAGGAGTCGGTCCCGCACGCGATCGCCACCACGCTGGTGGCGGCGGCCGGCCTGTCGCTGGCCAGCGGCCTGATCGTGGCCGTCGCCACCGACCTGCGCTCCAGCCGAGCGCAGCTGCAGACCACGCTGCACGAGGCCGAGGCGGTGCGCGAGCAGTACCGGATGCTGGTCGAGCAGATGCCGGCCGTGATCTGCCGGTTCGACGTGAACCGGCGCGTGATGCTGTACACCAGCCCTCAGATCGAGCGCCTGACCGGCGAGCCCGCCTCCAGCTGGGTGGGGGCCGAGGGGTACGCCCGCTGGTCGAGCTCGATGATCGGCGCCACGCAGCCCGACTGGGAGCAGCTGGGCCGCGAGAACGTCGCCTGGCGGAACCGCTACCAGTGGCGCCGCGCCGACGGCGAGCTGCGCTGGTTCCGGTCGATCACGCGGATTGTGGCGCCGGGGGTGGTGCAGTCGATCGTGTTCGACGCCACCGAGGAGGTGGAGCGGGAGCAGGAGCTCGCGTTCGAGCAGCGCCGCTACCAGACGCTGGTCGAGCAGATGCCGATGGTGACCCTGCGTGCCGACGGCAATGGCGTGGTCGAGTACGTCAGTCCGCAGATCGAGGAGCTGTTCGGCACGTCGGGGGAGGAGTTCATCCGCGAGATCAATTCCGAGAACTGGCTGGAGATGATCCATCCTGCAGACCGCAAGCGCGTGGCGGACTTCGTCGATCTCGCCCATGACGGCGGCGACGAGGTGCACGAGCTGGAGCTGCGCGTGCGGACGGGTGCCGGCCACTACCGCGACGTGCTGCTGCGCCGCGCCCGGATCGACGCCCCGGACACGGAGTCCGGCCACTACTTCCACAGCGTCGTGATCGACATCTCGGCGCTGCGCCAGGCCGAGGCGCGCAGCCGGGCGGCCGTCGATCAGCTGGTGCGGGCCAGCGAGGAGGAGCAGGCACGGCTGGCCGTCGAGCTGCACGATGACACGCTCCAGGTGATGATCGCGGTGCTGCTGCAGCTGCAGCGCGTGCGGCCCGGGCTGCCGACCCTGGTGTCGGCTGCCGAGATGCTGGAGGGCGCGATCGACCGCACCCGCCGGCTGATGTTCGAGATCCGCCCTGCGGCGCTGGAGCGGGAAGGCCTGGCGGCGATGATCTCGCGGGTGGCGCGCGACGGTCCCTGGCTGTCGGCCCAGGTCGACATCGCGATCGAGCGCCAGTCCCACACGGTGGAGGCGCTCTGCTACCGGTCGCTACGCGAGCTGATCGTGAATGCCCGTAAGCACTCGCAGGCCAGGACGTTGCGGGTCACCGGCCACGAGTCCGACGGCCAGCTGGCGTTCAGCGTGGCGGACGACGGCGTTGGATTCGACACCGCCCAGGCGATGGACGGCTCCCACTTCCACGTCGGGCTGTCCACGGTTGTCGAGCGGCTGCGTCTCGCCGGTGGCGACGTCGAGATCGTCAGCAGCAACGGCACCGGCACCGAGATCCGGATGACATTGCCGGCCGAGCCACGTGTGCAGGCAGGAGCCAACACGGCTGCCCGACCAGTGCCCGGCTAGTGCCGGTGGTAGCCGTCGCTCTTGAACCAGGCGATGGTGTCGGCCAGCGTCTCGTCCAGCGGCCGGGTGCCGTATCCGAGCTCGGTGCGCGCCTTCTGCGACGTGTAGAACCACCAGTAGGCGCTGGAGCGCAGTTCGTTGTCGTCCAGCGGCACCAGCGGCAGCCGCAGCGCCCGCGACACCCGCAGGAACGGCGTGAGCGCTCCCACCGGCAGCTTGTAGGTCGCCCGCCGGTTGCCGGACACGGCACCGACGCGCTCGAAGAAGTCGGGGTAGGGGAGGTTGCCCTCGTCGTTCGAGAGGATGTAGCGCTCGCCGGATACGCCCCGCTGCTCTGCTAGCAGCATGCCGGCGACAACGTCGCGCACGTCCACGTAGGACAGCCCGCCCCGCACGGTGAACCGCAGCACGCCACGCAGGTACTCCTCGATCGGCCAGGACGAGACGCGGTGCACGTCGCCCGGCCCGATCAGGAACCCCGGGTTGACGACCACCACGTCGCGGCCGTCGGCCGCAGCCTCCAGCGCATGCTGCTCGCCCAGCGCCTTGGCGCGCGCGTAGCGGAAGTCGGGGCGCCCGTCGTCCCCGTCCAGCAGCCAGTGCGCCTCGCTGCGGGGATGGTCGGGCGTCGATGCGGGGCCCATCGCGCCCACGCTGGACGCGAATACGACGCGCTCGACGCCGGCCGTTGCCGCCGCGTCCAGCAGGTTCTTGGCGCCCACCACGTTGACCTGCTCCAGGCGCAGGTCGTCGGAAGCGCGGTGCCCGACTACGCCGGCCAGGTGGAACACGTGGCTGACGCCTTCCAGCGCCGGTGCCAGCGTCTCGGGGTGGGTGACGTCGCCGAGCACCGTCATGGCGCCGGTGCCGGACAGCCGCTGCTCGGAGTCCCACGTGCGGACCATCGCGCGCACGTCGCGGCCCTGGGCGCGAAGCTGCCGCACCATCTCCACGCCGACGTAGCCGGCGGCACCGGTGACGAGGGTCAGCATCCCGGAAAGCCTACCGGCGGGATAGGTTTCCCGGATGGGTGAACGCCGCACGGTGGTGGCGCTGGGCCTGGTCGTCGGTCTGGTGCTGGCAGATTCGTCGGTCGTGATCCTGGCGCTGCCCGACATCCTCGACCATTTCAAGGTCTCGATCGACCACGTCGCGTGGGTGTTGACCCTGTTCAACCTTGTGCTGGCCGTGGTCGCGGTCCCGGCCGCTTACGTGTCGCGGCGGTTCGCGCCCGGTGTCGTCTGCTCCGCCGGCCTGCTCCTGTTCGCGGCGGCCTCGCTGGGGTGCGCGCTGGCCCCGGACTTCACCTGGCTGCTGGTGTCGCGCGCGGGCCAGGCTGTGGGTGGCGCCGCCGCCGTGTGCGCGGCGCTGGAGCTGCTCTCGACCGTGGCCGGCTCCGAGAAGCGCGCGGTGGGCGTGTGGGCGGCGGCGGGCGGGCTCGGTGCCGCGGCCGGACCGGCCGTGGGCGGCGTGCTGACCGACGCGATCAGCTGGCAGGCGATCTTCTTCGTGCAGGTGCCACTGGCGCTGGTGGCGCTGGTGCTGATCCCGCATCGCTCCACGAAGCCGGCCCCGGCCTCAACCAGGGCCGGCCGCCCGGCGCTGGCCGCAAACGTGTCGCTGGCGCTGCTGTCGGCGGCGCTGACGGCGGCGCTGTTCCTGGTGGTGCTGCTGCTGATCAACGGCTGGGGGCACACGCCGCTGGCCGCCGCGGCGGTGGTGACGGTGATGCCGCTGGCGGCGTTCGCCACCTACCGGCTGGTCCCGGCGAACGCGCCTTCGGCCCGGATCCGGGCGATCTGCGGGGCGATCCTGATCGCCGGCGGATTGGCCGCGCTGGCGCTGCTGCCGGCGGCGGCATGGGGCTGGCTGGTGGCGCCGCAGGTCGCGATCGGCGTCGGCTTCGCGCTATCGCTGGGCGCGCTCACGCAGGACGCGCTGGCCGGCCGCTCGCCGCTCGCCATCCACGGCGGCTGGACGCTGGCCGCTCGCCACGCCGGGGTCTGCCTGGGCCTCCTGATCCTGACGCCGATCTTCACCGGTGACCTGGTCGACCAGCAGAACGCCGCCGAGCTGGCCGGCACCCGCCTCATCCTCGACTCTTCGCTCAGCCTTACCCAGAAGGTGTCGCTGGGCTCGGCCATCGTCGCCCAGGTCAGCTCGGCGTCGGTGACGCGCCCGCCCAACCTGCATCCCGCGTTCCGGCAGGCGGGTGACTCGTCGGAGGTGCATCGGCTCGAGGCTGCGATCAACGATCAGATCGAGCGCGCGGTCACGCACGCGTTCAGCACCAGCTTCCTGGTGGCCGCCCTGCTGGCGCTGCTGGCGACGCTGCCGCTGATCCGAGGGAAGGTCGAGCTGTGACCCGGCAGATGACGTGGCTGCTGGCCGCCGCCGCGATCGCGGTCGTGCTGGTGGGCGCCTACGCGCTGGCCGGCGGCACCGACTACAAGCCGGACGCCTCGCCCGATCCCTGCGCCCCATATCACTGGCCGAATGGCGTCAGCGGCACCACGGCCATCGCCGAGCAGGTGGGGCTGTCGGCGCTGGGCGGTGCCGCCTGCGACCTCGGCGTCTCCCGCGAGGAGCTGACGCTGGCGTTCGCCGACCAGGGCCGGCTGGACGCGTTCGAGAAGAAGCACGGGTTCACCCCGGACCGCGTCGACGAGGCGGCCCGCTCCGGCCTCAACCGCGCCGTCGACGAGGGCGAGCAGGCCGGCGCGTTCAACTCGGTGGAGGCGTTCGTGCTGCACGCGGCGATCGGGCTGGCTCCGATCGACAAGCTGATCTCCTACGTGCGGCAGTACCTGTCGTAAATCAATCATCTAGTCGACGCGGCCGCGCGCCAGCTCCTCGGCCAGCCACATCGAGCCGATCTCCATCGCGCCGGCCTGCAGCACGTTCTCGCGGCTCTCGGGCAGGTCGAGCCGCCTGGCCATCGCCTCGGCCTTGCTGCGATCGTCGAACTCGAGCACCAGCTCGGTCTCGCTGTGGTCGTCGACCACCCGCGACAGCGAGTAGCCGATCACGCCGGCGTCGCGCAGCCTCGGGATGCGCTGCTCGACCGTCTGGCGCCAGTCGTCGATGTCGGAAACCCGACGGCGGATGGTCAGCCGGTAGGCCGTCGGCCGATGGTTCGCGTCCATGGCCGAGAGTATATCTGTCCGTGATAGAGTTTTTGCATGGATTCGCGTCTCCCCCGCACCGCGGGCCTTGCCTCCGATCTGTTGACCGTGGTCGGCCCGCTGCAGCGGCTGCTGCGACGACGGGTGCGCGAGGACTGGCCGCTGGAGCCGCTTCCCACCGCCCAGATCGACCTGCTGCGAGCGGTCGCGTCGCGGCCGGGTCTGACCGTCGGCGAGGTCGCGTTCGAGCTTCGCATCGCACCGAACACCGCCAGCACGCTGGTCAACCAGCTGGTCGCCGCGGGCCTGGTCGTTCGCAGCCAGGACGAGGTCGACCGCCGCAGCATCCGGCTGGCCCTGACGGTGGCCGCCGAGGCCCGGATCAGCGCCTGGCACGATCGCCGCCAGGAGCTGCTGCACCAGGCGCTCGACCGGTTGAACGCCGACGAGCGCGCCGCCATCGCGGCCGCCATGCCGGCGCTGCGGCGCCTGCGGGAGACGCTCGACCGGTGAGCGCGCTCCCGGATCCGTCCGCCGAGCCGGCCGTCCGGTTGCGCGACTTGACCGTGCACTTCGGTGACACCACCGCGGTCGAGGACGTCACGCTCGAGGTGGCGGCCGGAGAGATGTTCGGCCTCTTGGGGCCAAACGGGGCGGGCAAGACCACGACGTTGCGCGTATTGACAACGCTGCTTCCGGCCGGCTCGGGAACGGCCAAGGTGTTCGGCATCGCGGTCGGCGAGCAGCCGATGGAGGTGCGGCGGGTGATCGGCTTCGTGCCCCAGCAGCTGTCGGCCGACGCGGCGCTGACCGGCCGCGAGAACGTGAGCCTGTTCGCCCGGCTCTACGACGTGCCCCGACGGCAGCGCCCCCAGCGGGTGTCCGACGTGCTCGAGGTGATGGGGCTGGCCGATGCCGCCGAGCGGCTGGTCGCCACCTACTCCGGCGGCATGATCCGCCGCCTGGAGCTTGCTCAGGCGTTGGTCAACCGCCCGCGGCTGCTGATCCTGGACGAGCCGACCATCGGCCTCGACCCGATCGCCCGCCAGGGCGTATGGGACCGGATCGCCGACCTGCGCGACGAGACCGGGATGACCGTGCTTCTGACCACGCACTACATGGACGAGGCCGACGCGCTCTGCGACCGGGTGGCGCTGATGCACCAGGCTCGCATCCGCGCCGTCGGCACGCCCGAGCAGCTGAAGCTCGAGCTGGGGCCTGAGGCCACGCTCGAAGACGTGTTCCGCCACCACACGGGCGACCAGCTGGAGGCCGGCGGCGACATGCGCAACCTGCGCCAGACGCGGCGGACGGCGAGCCGGCTTGGCTAGCGTCGCCCACCCGCTGGACGCGCGGTCGCAGCTGCGCAGCAACGGCGCCCACGTCGGTGCGCTGTGCCTGGTCGAGCTGCAGAAGCTGCGGCACGACCGCAAGGAGCTGTACACGCGGGCGGTGCAGCCGGCGCTGTGGCTGCTGATCTTCGGCGAGACCTTCTCGCACCTGCATGCGATCCCGACGTCGGTGCCCTACCTCGACTTCCTGGCGCCGGGCATCCTCGCCCAGTCTGCCCTGTTCGTGTCGATCTTCTACGGAATCCAGATCATCTGGGAGCGCGACGCGGGCGTGCTGGCAAAGCTGATGGCCACTCCCACGCCGCGATCGGCGCTGGTCGCCGGCAAGGCGTTCGCGGCCGGCATGCGGGCGCTGATCCAGGGGCTGGTGGTGCTGGTGCTGGCCGCGCTGCTGGGCGTGGCGTTCACGGTGAACCCGCTGCGGCTGGCGGGCGTCGTGGTCGTCGTCCTGCTGGCGGCGGCCTTCTTCTCGACGCTCTCGATCGTGCTGGCCGGGATCGTGCTGTCGCGAGAGCGGCTGATGGGGATCGGGCAGGCGATCACGATGCCGCTGTTCTTCGCCTCAAACGCGCTCTACCCGGTGGCGCTGATGCCGCGCTGGGTGCAGGCGATCGCGGTGGTGAACCCGCTCAGCTACGAGGTGAATGCGCTGCGCGGGCTGCTGCTGGGCACGCCGGCGGCGCTCGGCACCGACATCGGCGTGCTGGCGTTCTCGGCGACGGTCGGCATCACGACGGCAGCGCGGCTGCTGCCGCGGCTGACGCGTTAGCGGTCCACAGCTGCGACCGTGCGCGGCCGTCTGTGCGATCCTCGAGGCATGCGTCGCACCGCGGTCCTGATCTACCTCGCAATCTTCATCGGCGAGGTGGTGTGGACGTCGCTGGTGCCGCTGGTGCCGACCTACAGCGACCGGTTTGACCTGTCAAAGCTGGAGGCCGGGGTGCTGCTGGCGGCGGCCAGCCTCACGATCCTGCTGGCGTCGATCCCGGCGACGATGCTGAGCGACCGCTACGGCGCGCGGGCGGTGACGCTGGTGGCCGTGGGCGGGATGGCGGTGGCCGACGTGGGCCAGGCGCTGGCCGATCGCTACTGGCTGCTGCTGGTGGCGCGCGCGTTGTTCGGGATCGCGTTCGGGGCGCTGTGGGTGGCCGGGATCGCGTGGCTGGCCGAGGCGGCGGGGGCGCTGCAGGCGCGGGCGCTCTCGTTCACGATCACGACGGCCGGCCTGGCCGGGATCGTGGGGCCGGCCTTCGCAGGCGTGCTGGTGCAGCGCTTCGGGCTGGCGGCGCCGTTCCTGAGCTGCGCGATCGCAACGGCGGCGGTGGTGTCGATGATGGCGCTGTCGGAGTCGGACGCCGGACAGCGCTTGGACGGCGTGCCGCCGCTGCTGCAGACCATGCGGGCTGCAGATGGGCAGCCGGCTGATCCTGTCCAGCCTGCTGCTGATGACGCTGGGCGGGTTCGTGGGCGGCGCCACCAACCTGCTGGCGCCGCTGCAGCTGCACCAGAACGGACTCAGCAGCGCCGCGATCGGGATCGCGTTCTCGGCGGCTGCGGTGGCGTTCATCGCGTCGAGCGGGGTGGTGGCTCGGTTCGGGGAGCGGGCGGCGAGGGTGGAGGTGGGGGTGATCGCCACGGTGCTGATGTCGGCGACGCTGTTGATCGTGGTGGTCAGCACGACGACGCCGGCGGTGGTCAGCTTCCTGCTGCTGCGGGGGCCGATCGCGGCGGTGATGTTCACGATCACGTTCCCGCTGGGCGTGGTCGGCGCGCGCGCGGCGGGGGTCAGCCTGAGCGCGGTGGCGGCGCTGCTGAACATGGTCTGGGCGGGGTCAGCGCTGGTCGGCCCGATCCTGGCGGGGGCGATCACGGAGGTCGCGTCGCCCGAGGCCAGCTACCTGGTGGTGATCGTGATGGCGCTGGCCGGCAGCGCCTGGATGGCGACGGCCGGACGCGCTCCGCGCGTGGCGCGGGAGCCGGACTGCTCGCGCACGGTCACCGGGCGCTAGGCGGGTTAGAATCCGGCGCGGAGCGGCCGCCCGGCGGCCGCACCGGTTGCCGACGTAGCTCAGCTGGTAGAGCACATCACTCGTAATGATGGGGTCGGGAGTTCGAGTCTCCCCGTCGGCTCTCGACAGACCTCCCGCGAGAAGACGTACCTGTGGCGGTTCCCGGCGCCGCCGGCCCGTCCGGTGGATAGCGTGTGAGCATGCAGCCCTATCGCCGCATCACCATCGCCGTCGGCGTCTCGATGTTCGTCGACGCCTCGCTGTACCTGGCGGTGCTGCCGCTGCTGCCCCGCTACGCCGACCAGTTCAACCTGAACACCTTCCAGGCCGGCCTGGTGCTGGCCGCCTACCCGGTCTCCGTGCCGTTCGTCTCGCTCGGCTGCATCGTGCTCGTGCCCCGCATCGGCGCGCGCCGCATCTCGCTCTGCCTCCGCGCTGCTGATGACCATCGCCACGGTCATCTTCGCCTGGGCGCCGAACGTCGAGATCCTGATCCTGGCCAGGTTCGTCCAGGGCTTCGCCAGCGGCTCGATCTGGACCGCCTCCATGTCCTGGGTCACCGACAACGCGCCCGCCGGCCACCGCGGCCGCGAGTCCGGCATCGTCATGGGCCTGCTCTCGGCCGGGTCGATCGCCGGCCCCGGCATCGGCGCCCTCGCCGCCACCGCCGGTTCCGGCCTCGCATTCGGGCTGGTCGCCGCCGTCAGCTTCGTGGGCGTGGTGCTGGCCGTACTCGCCCCGACGGGCCGGGCGGTCGCCGCTGGCGAGTCCCGCCTGTGGGCGTCGATCGCGCGCGGCGCGCGACAGCCGGCCACGATTGCGGCGATGGCCATGAGCCTGATCGACCTCTGCGCCTTTGGTGCCGTCGATCTGCTGGTGCCGCTTGGTCTCGGCAGGAGCGGGACATCGATCGACGTGATCGCGATCTGCTTCGCCGCCGGCGCCGTGCTTGGCGCCGCGGTCGGTCCCATCGCCGGCCGCGTGGTCGATCGCATCGGCCCCGCGCCCGTGGGACTGGTGGTCGGTATCGGCGTGATGGTGATCCCCGTCGTGCTGGCCTTCGGGCCGTCCGACGGCGTCCAGCTGGCGCTGCTGGTCGCCGCCGGCCCGCTGTTCGCGGTGATCGGCGCCGCGATGTTCCCGCTTTCCTCACTCGGCGCCGACGCCGCCCGCGTGTCACACGTGACCGTGATGGGCCTGCTCGGCGTCGTCTGGGCGGCCGGCTTCGCCGTCGTGCCGCTGGTGCTCGGCGCGGTGGCCTCGACCACCTCCACCGCGACCGCGTTCACGCTGGCGTCGTTGCTCTGCCTGCCGGCCCTGGTGCTGCTGGTGACCAGCGTGCGCCGGCTGGGCGCCGCCCCGGCCGTCGCGCCCGCCGCCTGAATCAACCATCTAGCCCGTCGCCACCCACACGACCAGGATCGTGGCCTCGCCGTCGTGGCCGTCCATGCCGTAGTGGTGGAACAGCTGCTCCTCCTCGCTCGGCGACAGGCTCTCGTCGGCGCTGATGTTGGGCGCGTTGTTGACCTTGTCGGCCGAGAAGGCAACGCGGATCTTCTCGCCCTCGAGCTCGGCGCCCTCGACCGGCACGAAGTGCAGCTTGGTGCCGAAGCGGCCGCCGCTGACCAGCAGGAACACCGCCTCGCCCGTCCGCTCGTCGGCGTAGAGATCCTCGGCGCGACCCACGTGATCGCCGTTGACGTCGATCACCTCGCGCTCGCGCATGATGTGCAGATCGGCTGTTCCGGGCATGTCAAACCTCCTCGTGAGCTGACGCTGGCGCCAGCCTAGAGCAATCGTCCCGCTCTGCGAGACTGCGTGGCCGTGAACGAGGCCGCGATCAGCATCCGCGATCTGGTGGTCGACCGCGGCGGGCACCGTGTGCTCGACGGTGTGTCGGTGGAGGTGGCGGCCGGCAGCATCACCGGGCTGCTGGGGCCCAGCGGATGCGGCAAGTCCACGCTGATGCGCTCGATCGTTGGCGTGCAGGTCGTCGCCTCCGGCCAGGTCGACGTGCTGGGCCTGCCGGCCGGGTCGCGCGACCTGCGTTCTGAGGTCGGCTACGTCACCCAGGCGCCCTCGGTCTACCTCGACCTGACCGCCCGCCAGAACCTCGACTATTTCGCGCGCGTGCTCGACACACCCGACCAGCGCGTGGCCGAGGCGATCGAGTCGGTCGACCTGGCCGCCAGCGCCGACCGCCCGGTCGGCAGCCTCTCCGGCGGACAGCGGGCGCGTGTGTCGCTGGCCACCGCGCTGCTCAGCCGGCCGCGGCTGCTGGTGCTGGACGAGCCCACGGTCGGGCTCGACCCGGTGTTGCGCGGAGAGCTGTGGGCCGGCTTCCGCGACCTCGCCGACGGCGGCACCACGCTGCTCGTGAGCAGCCACGTGATGGACGAGGCCGACCGCTGCGACGACATCGTGCTGATGCGCGACGGCGCCATCCTGGCGGCCAAGCCGCGCGAGCAGCTGCTGGCCGAGACCGGCGCCGACGGCGTCGAGCAGGCCTTCCTGCGTCTGGTGAGTGCGGGCTCGTGAGCCCGCGGGTGGTGCTGGCCACCGCTCGGCGGGTGCTGCTGCAGCTGCGCGGGGATCCGCGCACGCTTGCGCTGTTGCTGCTGGTGCCGTGCGTGCTGGAGGCGCTGATCAAGTGGGTGTTCGAGGGCACGCCGGAGGTGTTCCAGCGCGTGGGCGTGCCGCTCGTCGGCATCTTCCCGCTGATCTCGATGTTCCTGGTCACGTCGATCGCGATGCTGCGTGAGCGCACCACCGGCACGCTCGAGCGGCTGATGACCATGCCGCTGGCGAAACTCGACCTGCTGGCCGGCTACGGCCTTGCGTTCGCGGCGATGGCCACCCTGCAGGCCGTGCTCGTGTCCTTCGTCGCCGTCGGCCTGCTCGGCCTCGAGGTGGCCGGGTCGACACCCCTGGTGGTCGTGTTCGCCGTGCTGAACGCGCTGCTGGGCATGGCCCTGGGCCTGTTCCTTTCGGCCTTTGCGCGCACCGAGTTCCAGGCGGTGCAGTTCATGCCGGCGTTTCTGCTGCCGCAGATCCTGCTGTGCGGACTGCTGGTGCCGCGCGACCAGATGGCGCGGCCGCTGGAGCTGATCTCCTATCTGCTGCCGATGACCTACGCCTACGACGCGCTGTCGCGGGTGGCGGCCTCGTCCACCGTCAGCGCTGAGGTGTGGCGAGACGCCGTGATCCTGGTCGGCGCGACGGCGCTATCGCTTGCGCTGGGCGCCGCCACCCTGCGGCGCCGAACGCCCTGACTGGATGGTTCTCACCCGTCGATCGGGATGTGCCCTGGCTGCGCCGCCACCCGTGCCAGCCAGGCCTGCACCGCCGGGAACCGGCCCAGCTCGAACCCGCCCTCCTCGGCCACGTGCGTGTAGCCGTAGAGCGCGATGTCGGCCACCGTGTAGCGCTCGCCGACCAGGAACGCGTGCTCCGCCAGGTGCCGCTCCATCGCCGCCAGCGTGCGGTACCCCGCCTCCTGCTTGGCCGGCAGCTCCGCCGCCCAGCGCTCGGGCGTGCCGGACACGGCCAGCCAGAACCGCGCCACCGCGATGTTCGGCTCCAGGTCGTACTGCTCGAAGAACAGCCACTGCAGCACCTGCGCCCGCTCGTAGCGGTCGTCCGGCAGGAACGGCGTGCCCTCGGCCAGGAAGCAGATGATCGCACCCGACTCGCCCAGCGCCCGGCCGTCGTCGAGCACCAGCGTCGGCACCCGCAGCGCCGGGTTCAGCCCGCCCAGCACGTCCGGGCGGTCGGAGCGGTCGAGCACGTCCATCTCCACCAGCTCCAGCGGCAGGCCCAGCTGCGCCGCCAGCAGCCGCACCTTGTAGCAGTTACCCGAGACCGCGCTGTTGTACAGCCTCACGCTAGAACCACTTGGTGTAGATCGGATCCGGCACCGGCACCGCGTGGTCGGCCGGCGTGCCGTGAAACAGCGAGGTGATGCCCCGCGACCAGGCCTTTGCGCGGTCGGTCAGCTGCCGGTCGTCGGTCTGCATCCGCCCGCGCGTCACGATCACGCCCAGGTCGCCGCCCTTGTAGCGGTACTCATCGGTGCCGTAGACGCGCAGGTAGAAGGCCTCGTCGTCGTGCCCGACCGTGTGCCACGTGGTCACCAGCCGCACGAACTCGATGCTGCCGTCCTCCCGCATCTGCCAGAGCCCGCTGGACGGGGCGCGGGTGATCTTCTCGACCGCGTCGTCGGTCTGCTTCAGCACCAGCTGGCTCCACTCGTCGTAGGTCTCCCACCGCTTCTGCAGCTTCTTCAGGTCGACCTCCCAGTCCACGTCCAGGAACTCGAGCAGGTGGAACAGGAACAGCGGCACCCCGCCGTACTTGGACGTGAGCAGGTTGGTGAGCGGGCTGGCGCCGGAGATGCGCGGGTTGATCTCGCCCAGGTAGACCTCGCCGCTGCCGTTCTCGACCAGGAAGTCGACGCAGAACACGCCGCTGTAGCCGTGCGCGTAGAGCGTGTCGCCGAGCTTGCGCGCCATCGCCCGGATCAACTCACGGGTGGACTTGTCGAACACCCCGGGGAAGACGTCGTTGCCGCACCAGCCGCCGCGGTACGGGGTCAGCTCCTCGAAGCCGGTGATGTCGGTCTGGATCGGCCCCACCAGCGTGCCGTGCCTGGTGGCGCAGGCCTCCACCGTGCCCGGCAGGTGCTCGATCCGGCGCATGATCTTGAGCTCCTCGTCGGCCAGCTTCTCGGAGTGCTCGTCCCACTGCTCCTCGTTCGTGATGAAGAACGTGGTGCGGCCGGAGTCGCCGTAGGGCGTCTGCACGACCAGGTCGGTGCCGAGCCTGGCCTTGCGGGCCCGCTCCATCAGCTGCTTGTAGCTCTTGGCCCGGGCCAGCACGTTGGGCGCGCACTCGATGCCGGCCTCGCCGGCCAGCTGCGTCGTCGTGATCTTGGAGTCGACGTGCTCGCGCAGCGCCCGCGGCGGCAGCGCGATGTCGAGCCCCAGCTCGCCGGCCAGCTCCTCGGTGTCGGAGTCGAACATGACGAACAGCACCTTGCCCCCGCCCCGCGCGTGCACGCGGTCGGCCACCTCCTTGTGGCCCAGCAGGTAGGTGTTCACGTCCTCGAACGAGCCGAAGTCGCGCGCCCCCTCGCTGTTCGGCACGAACACGTGCGGGTGGTGGCCGTCGAACGAGTCGAAGTAGGTGATGTACTCGAACGCACCCACCCACTGGTCGATGCCGAGCACGTTGTAGGCGGTCGGCGAGACGAAGTAGATCGGCGTGCGGCTGGAGCGGGCGAACTGGTAGACGTCGCTGAGACCGCGCAGCTTCGGCCGTGCCGAGCGCTTCGCCACAATCCCCTTGCCAGGTGTCACCGGCGATGTCCCCCTGTTGACGCCATCGGGCAACGCTACAGGTGCGCGCCACGGCCATCAAGGCCCGCGCAGTGGCTCAGGCGAAGATCACCTGGGGCGTGTGCGGCACCTCGCGCTCGCGCTGCAACAGCGGCGGCATCAGCACCCGCGTGTCGCGCAGCCGCTGGCCGTTCTCGGCGTCGGCCATGCGCACCGTCCAGACGTCGTCCGGCCACAGCAGCCGCACGCTGCGCTCGCGGGTGTCATAGCGGGCCGTGTACACCGTTCCCCACGTGTGCTCGGCCGGGTCGCGCTGCACCGGCTCGCTCAGGAACACCTGCTCCAGCCGGTCGACGGTCATCGTCGGGTCGGCCAGTGCGTCGGCCAGCACCGCCTCCCGCCGCTCGGTCCCGGTCATGGCCGCGTGCTCGGGCCACTCGGTGGCTCCCTGCCGGTTGCCGGCACAGACGCCGCCGTGCTCGACGACGGGTGCGCGGTCCGGCGCCACCCGCACCAGCGCCGCCTGGCCGGAGGCGTCCACCAGGGCGATGTTGTAGGACAGGTTGACCGGCACCGCCGCCACCGCCTCGAGCGCCTGCGCCACGTCCGCGCACTGCTCCAGCATGTAGCGCAGCAGCAGCGTCACCGCGAAGCCGCGGCCCACCTCACGGCGTCCGCCGAAGGACAGCGCCATCGCCAGGCCGTCCTCGTTGACGCCGTCCAGCGCGCCCCACAGGCAGTCGCTCATCGCCATCGTGCGCCGCGACGCGATGGTGGTGGTGAGCAGCGTCGTCTCGCACAGGGCCGGGGCGTAGTCGTAGCTGCGCAGCAGCGACGGGTTTCCGTCGCGCGTCCAGGCCGCCAACGAGCAGGCCGCCAGGAACGGCGGCGGATCCCACAGCGACAGGAACCGCGCCTCCAGGTCGCCGCCGCCGACCAGCTCGACAAGGCCTTCGTAGGCGGGCACCAGCTCCGGGACGTGCGTGCGCACGGCGCGCAGGCAGCCGGCGTACGACGATCGCTCCTGCTCGCCGTCGCGCAGGAACCAGCGCCGGTAGGCGGGCCACCACAGGTCGAACAGCTCGCGCAGCCTCTGGCCCGGTCGCTCCTCGACGACCGAGCGGAAGGTGACGGCCGTGGCGCGCGGCCCGTCGTCCTCCCCGCGGCGGGGCACATCGGCGCTCATGCCCTCATTGTACTTGCGCACCCGGCCGATCAACCCCGCGACGCGGTGACCGCTGCGGTTACTAGCATGCCCCGATGCGACTGGAGGAGTACGCCGCGCACGACGGTCTGGCGCTGGCCGAGCTGGTACGGGAGGGGCAGGTGACGCCGGCCGAGCTGGCCCATCTGGCCGTGCGCGGGGCGGAGCGGACAGAGCCTCGCCTGGGCGCGATCGCAGGGCTGTACGACGATGCGGTGGAGTCGGCCGAGGCCGCGCAGCCGGGGCCGTTCCACGGCGTGCCGGTGCTGCTGAAGGATCTGTTCCACGGCGATGCCGGGCGGCCGACCGAGGCCGGCAGCCGGCTGGCCGAGGGATGGGTGGCGCAGGTGCAGTCGGAGCTGGTGCGACGGGTGCGGGCCTGCGGCATGGTGCCGGTCGGCCGGGCCACCACCTCCGAGTTCGGGGTGATGGGCACGACCGAGACGGTCGCCTGCGGCCCCACCAGCACGCCCTGGAGCGGCGACCACATGGCCGGCGGCTCGAGCGGCGGATCGGGCGCCGCGGTGGGCGCGGGGATCGTGCCGATCGCGACCGGCTCGGACGGCGGCGGCTCGATCAGGATCCCGGCATCCGCCTGCGGCGTCGTGGGCCTGAAGACCTCGCGGGGTCGTGTCACCTGGGCGCCGGCTGCCGGCGAGCCGCTGCTGGGCTGGGCCGTGCACCACGTGCTGACCCGGTCGCTGCGCGACACCGCCGCCTGCCTGGACCAGCTGGCCGCGCCGTATCCGGGCGAGCCCTTCACGCTGGCGGGCCCGCCCGATGGGGGCTGGCTCGACCAGCTGCACCTGCAGCCGGGCCCGCTCCGCATCGCCGTCTGCTGGCAGCCGTGGTCGGGCGCCGAGGTGGTGGCCGAGATCCGGGCCGCCTGCGAGGCCACGGCGACGCTGCTGGCCGGCCTCGGGCACGAGCTGGTCGAGGCCTCGCCGCAGTTCTCGTGGGAGCAGTTCCTGGACGCGATGACCGTGATCTGGTCGTCCACCACCGCCCAGACCGTCGACGGGTTCGCCCAGGCGGTGGGCCGCGAGCCGAGCCCCGACAACCTCGAGCTCCCCACCTTCCGCATGGTCGAGTTCGGCCGCGCGGTGAAGGTCGGCGAGCTGCTGAACGCGATCGACTCCGCGGGGTACGTGAGCCGGCAGGTGCGCGGGTTCTTCCAGGACTACGACCTGCTGCTGACCCCCACGCTGGGAGCGCTGCCCGCCAGGCTCGGCACGTACAGGCCGGACGCGGAGCTCGAGCCGAAGCAGCTGTTCGGCTCGTGGGCGCATCTGGAGTCCTTCCTGCCGGTGTTCAACGCCTCCGGCCAGCCGGCCATCAGCCTGCCGCTGCACATGAGCGAGCAGGGACTGCCGATCGGGATGCAGCTGGTCGGCCGGATGGGGGCGGAGGCCACGCTGCTGCGCGTCGCGGCCCAGCTGGAGCAGGCGCTGCCGTGGGCGGCGCGGGTGCCGCCGCTGCACGTGTCCGATGGCTAGCGGCGATCACAGCCGTCCGGTGGTCGTCGACCGGCGGGACACGCCGCGAGGCGAGCTGGTGCTGCGCCGCGCCGGCGAACACCACGAGGTGATCGCGAACGGCACATTCATGATGGACACGCGCGACGGTCGCTCGGAGCGGGCGCTGGTGCGCGAGGCGCTGGCCGGGCTGGCGGGCGCGCGGCTGCTGCTGGGCGGGCTCGGCGTCGGCTTCTCGCTGGACGAGGCGCTGCGCGGCGACCGCGTCTCGGACGTGGTCGTGATCGAGCTCGAGCCGGCCGTGGTCGAGTGGGCCGGCACCCACCTGCGCCGCCTCAACCGGCACGGCGTGGATGACCACCGCGTGCGGCTGGTGGTGGGCGACCTGCGCCGGCAGCTGGGCCGGCTGGGCTGTGAGTTCGACGCCATCTGCCTGGACGTCGACAACGGTCCGGGGTGGCTGGTGCACGAGGCCAACGCGGAGCTCTACAGCGACGACGGCCTCGAGTCGCTGGCAGGGCTGCTGCGGCCGGGCGGCCGCCTGGCGGTGTGGGCGTCGGCGCCCGATCCCGAGTTCGAGCGCCGGCTGCGCGAGCGGTTCGCCGTGGTGCGCACGGTCACGGTCGACGTCGCCCGCGGCCCGGCGGACGTGATCTACGTGAGCTCGATCGCCTAGGTCGTCTCAGCCGAAGCCGACCGCGGTGAACGGCGGCAGCGGGCTGCGCGGCAGGTCGTCGCGGGGCACTCCCAGGTTGTAGTCGGACGGCGCCACGTCGTTGGGCGTGTCCGCGTAGAACACGCTGGCCAGCGTCTGGATCTGCGGGCGTCCGCGGTCGAGCTCGAACTGGCCGCCGCCGTACATGCGGATGCCGCGCTGCTCGCAGGCCTCGATGCACTCCAGCAGGCGCCGCACGCTGCCGAAGCGGGACGGCTTGATGTTCAACCATCGCGGATCCACAGGCAGCGCATCGACGTCGGCCAGCGAGTGGATGGGGGCGTCGAAGCTGAGGCGGTCGAGCGCGCCCGAAAGCGCCTCGCGGCATTCGTCCTGCAGCGCGGCGTCCTCGATCACGGTGTCGGGGAAGCGCTCGGCCAGCGTGCGATAGAGCACCGGATCGGGAACCATGTCCACGGGGGTGCCCGTGTAGTAGGCCTTGAAGTCGAGCACGCGCACGCGGCCGGAGGCGGCCAGCATCTCGATCAGCGGCTCGTCCCACGTCGGCTCGGGGTCGAGCTTGAACTCGAGCCGCGGGTCGAACTCGAGCCAGGGGCCGATCTCCGCGCGCGTCGAGAGCACGAAGCGCACCGGCCGCGCCTCGCGCCCGGCCGCGTCGGCCAGCGACCGCCCCGCCTGCTTCAGCCCCAGGTCGAGCGCCGCGCTCTCGAACGCCCAGCGGCGGTAGTCCCGGGACGCGCCCATCTCCGGCGGGCCGCCCGGGAACAGGTCGTGGGGCTCGATCAGCTGCGACAGCTCGTCCAGGCTGCGCCGTCCGGCCAGCGGCAGGTCGGCCGGGAAGCCGTCATGGTCCTCGGCGGTGTAGGTGACGTCCTCGCCCACGCCCGTGTGGCCGGCGCCCTCCATCACCACCAGCGTTGTCACGCGGGTGAACTCGCTCGAGACCTGTGTCTCGCGCCGCTCCAGCCGGTAGCGTTCGAGATCGATCGGCAGCTCGGCAAGGCGGTCGTAGAGCACGCCGCCAGCATACCCGCAGGGTCAGGCTGCGTTCGAGGTCTCGCGCCGGCGCGAGAGCCAGTCCGTTGCCTGGGCGGACGGCATCGGCTGCGCCAGCACGAACCCCTGCACCTCGTCGCACCCGGCCAGCCGCAGGCGCTCCCAGACGGCCATGTCCTCCGCGCCCTCCGCCACGACCCGCAGGCCGAGGTTGTGGGCAAGGTCGACGACGGCGTGCACGATGGTGGCGTCGTGCTCGTTGTCGGTCATGCCCAGCACGAACGAGCGGTCGATCTTGAGCGCATGCACGGGCAGGTTCTTCAGATAGGCGAGGCTCGAATAGCCGGCGCCGAAGTCGTCGATCGTGGTGGTCGGGCCGAGCTCGCCGATACGCGTGACGATGGCACGTGCGCGGGCCGGGTCGGCGGTCAGCACGCTCTCGGTGATCTCCACCTCCAGCAGCTCGGATGCCACGTTGGCCTCGTGCAACGCCATCTCGATCTCATCGGGCAGCCGCACGTCGATCAGGTCGCGCGCCGAGAGGTTGATCGACACCGGCATGTCGAGGCCCATGCGCTTCCAGTCGGCGACCTGGCGCAGCGCGGTCTTCAGCACCCACATCGAGAGCAGATTGATCAACCCGCTGCGCTCGGCCAGCGGGATGAACTGGTCGGGGCTGATCATGCCGCGGTCGGGGTGCTTCCACCGGACCAGCGCCTCGACGCCGGAGATGCCCCCGGTGCGGAGGGTTGCCTTGGGCTGGTAGTAGAGGCTCAGCTGGCCGCCTTCGATGGCACGGCGCAGGTCGGAGGCGAGCGCCAGCTTCTGCGAGTTGACGGCCTCCTGCTCGCTTGTGTGCATCGCGATGCCGGTGTGGTTTCGCTTGGCCGCGTACATGGCACTGTCAGCCCGCTGCAGCAGACCGTCGTAGTCGGACGCGTGCACAGGCGCCAGGGCGATGCCGATGCTGGCGTCGATCTCGAGTGTCATGCCGGAGACCAGGAAGGGGCGGCGCAGCGACTCGCCGACGCGCATCGCCAGCTGCTCGGCCGTGACGGCGTCGGCCTGGCTGCGCAGGATTGCGAACTCGTCGCCGCCCAGCCGGGCCACCAGCGTGCCCTCGGTGGTGAACCGGGCCAGGCGCTCGCCGACCTGGCGCAGCAGCTGGTCGCCGGCGAAGTGCCCGAGCGTGTCGTTCACCTCCTTGAACTCATTCAGATCCATCAGGATCAGCGCCATCGCGTCGCCGTTCAGGCGCATGATCCGGCGCTGGGCCTCCTCGCGCAGCAGCACCCGGTTGGGCAGCGCCGTGAGCGCGTCATGGCGGGCCAGGTACTCGGTGTCGAGCGCGGGCGTGTTCGGCAGGCGCGGACGCTTGGGCTTGCGAGCGGGCAGCTGAGGACGGCGCAGGTGCGGCACCAGGCGCGCGATCGCAATCGCCATGGCGGCTGCGGCGGCCACCGCCAGCAGCAGACCGGCGATCACGATCTCGAGGTGCGCGAGGCCGGCCAGCGGCGGCGGCGTGCTCAGGCGCAGCGTCGCACCCCGGGGAAGCGGCGCAGGGCCGGCCGAGCCGGAGACCTCGCCGACGGTCGTCCGATGGCCGTTGCGCGCCCGCAGCTCGGCACCCGTGATCGCGCCGGAGGCGAACGCCTTCGCCAGCACGAGCCGCGCGCCGGCCATGTCCTTGTTGTGCAGCCGGTGGCCGACCTGCCGCACGATCGACGCCCGCTGGGCCGCCGCCTGCCGGTTTCCGCCCGCGTAATACCCGGCCGCTGCGGCACCTGCGAGCAGGCCGCCGATCACCAGCATGATGAGGAAGCGCCGTAATACCATCGTGAGCGGGGTATCTATCGGCGGTGCGGAATGGCGCCTGTAGGGTTTGCGTATGGCGCCCGATGAGCTGCAAACACCGTGTCTGGTGGTCGATCTGGACCGTCTCGAGCGGAACCTGCACAGCTGGCAGGAGGCGGTGACGGCGCACGGGGCCCGTTTTCGGCCGCACATCAAAACCCACAAGACGCTCGAGATCGCCCGGATGCAGCTCGCGGCCGGTGCCGCCGGCATCACCACGGCCAAGGTCTCGGAGGCCGAGCTGTACGTTGATGCAGGCTTCGACGACGTGGTCGTGGCCTACCCGGTGGTGGCGGAGCAGGCCTGCGCGCGGCTGGCCCGGCTGGCTGCGCGGGCACGCATCGGGGTGAACGTCGAGAACCACGCGGCCGCCCAGCGGCTATCGAGCGCGGCCGTGGCCGCGGGCGCCGAGCTGGGCGTCTTCGTCGACCTCGACACCGGTCTCGGCCGCTGCGGCGTGCCGGCCGGCGCCCCCGGGATGGTCGACGCGCTGGCCGACCAGGTGCGCGAGCTGCCGGGGCTGCGCCTGCGCGGCGTCACCAGCTACCGCGGCATCAGCTACGCGGGCGGCGACGGCGACGCCGCCGTGTCGGGCCGCGAGGAGGGCGAGACGGTGGTGGCGGCCGCGCGGCGGCTGGGCCTCGACGAGGCGGCGGCCGGCAGCACGCCCACCGGCCGCGCGGTAGCCGCGGTGCCGGGGGTGACCGAGGTGCGGGCCGGTACCTACGTGTTCAACGACCTGATGCAGCTGGGGAACGGGTCGGCCCAGCCACAGGAGGTGGCGCTCTCGATCCTGACCACGGTCGTCAGCAGCAACCGCGAGGGGCGGGTGACGGTGGACGGAGGGTCGAAGACGTTCTCCGGCGACGTCGTGCTCGACGACGGCGGGCGCATGGTCGCCCGCAGCGTGGACGGGTCGATCGTGCTGGACGGGCTGACCGAGGAGCACGGCGTCGGACGCACCTCACGGCCGGTGGCGGTGGGGGAGCGGATCGCGTTTCACCCCGCCCACGTCTGCACCACGGTCAACCTCAGCGATCAGCTGTTCGCGGTGCGCGACGGCCGGGTCGAGGCGGTCTGGCCGGTGGCCGCGCGCGGCCTGCGAACGTAGGGCCCAGACTCAGCTCTGCGCCGCCGCCTGCACCGCGCGCACGATGCCCGAGTAGCCGGTGCAGCGGCAGAGGTTGCCGGACAGCGCCAGGCGGATCTCGTCCTCGTCGGGCGAGGGGTTGCGGTCGAGCAGCGCCTTCGCAGAGATCAGCATGCCGGGGGTACAGAACCCGCACTGGACACCGCCCTGGTCGAGGAAGGCCTGCTGCAGCGGGTGCAGCTCACCGTCGGGGCCGGCCAGGCCCTCGATGGTGACGATCTCGCTGCCGTCGGCCTGCAGCGCCAGATACGAGCAGGAGTTGACCGGCTGGCCGTCCAGCAGCACCATGCAGGCTCCGCACTCGGAGTCGTCGCAGCCCTCCTTGGCACCCGTCAGCCCGACCTCGCCGCGCAGCACCGACAGCAGATTTCGGCCCGGCTCGATCTCGACCGGGTAGGCGCGGCCGTTCACGTTCAGGGTGGCGTCGTACCTCATGCTGCTCCTTTAGTTGACCGCGCCGTGGAGGGCGGGGCTGGCTGGGATCGGGAACCGCCCGCCGCGTGCACGTGCTATCGCCGTTTCGATCGCGCGCCGGGTGAGCACAGCCGCCATCGCCCGCCGGTAGTCGGCCGAACCGCGCACGTCCGAGATCGGCCGCGAGGCGCCCGCCGCAGCGTCCGCCGCCGCGTGCACCGAGGCGTCCGAGGCGTCGCTGCCGTTCAGCGCCTGCTCGGCCTCGGCCACACGGTGGATGGTGGGTGCCAGAGCGGTGATGGCGATGCGCGCGTCGCGGACGATGCCGCCGTCGAGCGTCACCACCGCCGTTGCGCCCACGATCGCGATCTCCATCTGGCGGCGGTACTCGAGGCGCGCGTAGCAGCTGCCCGTGCCCGGCGCAGGGGCGGGTATGGCCAGCTCGGTCAGCAGCTCGCCGGGCTCGGCCACGGTGTGTCCGGGGCCGGTGAACAGGTCGGCAACCGCCACCCGGCGGGTGCCAGACGCCGAGCGCAGCGTGGCGACCGCATCGAAGCAGATCAGCGGGCCGCCGGTCTCCATCGCCGGCGAGGCGTTCATGACGTTGCCGCCGATCGTGCCGGCGTGGCGGGTGGCGTGGCTTCCCACGATGGCGGATGCATCCGCCAGGGCGGTGAACAGCTCGCACGCGGTGTTCGAGGCGACGATGTCGGCGTGGGTGGCCAGCGCGCCCAGCACCAGCCCGCCGTTCTGCTCCCGGATCCCGCGCAGCTCGGACACGCGGTGGATGGCGACCAGGGCGTCCGGCAGCGGCGCCTTGCCGCCGCGGGCGCCGACCACCAGGTCGGTGCCGCCGGCGATCGGCCGTGCGCCGGCGGCCATCGCCTCCAGCACCTCGTCGACCGAGGTGGCGGCCGTGTAGCTCTGCGTGCTCATCGCTGCATCGCCTCCCACACCCGCGCCGGAGTCATGGGCAGCTCGTGCACGCGCGCGCCGGTGACCTGTGCGATCGCGTTTGCGATCGCGCCCGGAGTGGGCACGCAGGGCGGCTCACCGACGGCCTTGGAGCCGTTCGGGCCTCCGGCGCCGGGCTTGGTCGGAGAGTCCACCCAATCGATGTGGATCGGCGGTGAGTCGCTCGCCGTCTGCAGCTTGTAGTCGAGCAGGTGCGGGTTCAGCTGGCGCGCGTCCTCGCCGATCAGCGAGCCCTCAAGGGTGGCCATGCCGATGCCCATGACGACGCCGCCCTCGACCTGGCCGTTGGCGCCGATCGGGTTCAGCACGCGTCCCGACTCATGCACCGCAGCAACCTCCAGCACCCGCACGACGCCCGTCTCGCGATCGACCTTGCAGCGCGCCGCATGCGTGATGAAGGTGGGTGCTAGGAACGACTCCGACCCCAGCCGGCCGGTGCATCCGGCCGCGTCTGAGGCGGGCATCTCCGGCACCGCATCGGCGCCGCGGCCGAGCAGCAGGGTGCTGCCGTGGGCGGCCTCGGCCAGCTCCGGGATCGTGACCGACTTGGTGGGTGAGCCCTTCACCGAGACGGCGCCGTCCTTCAGCTCCAGGTCGTCGCGGTTGGCCTCCAGCTGCTCCGCGGCCAGGTCGAGCAGCTGCTCTCGCACGTCGTTCGCCGCGGCCATCACGGCGCGGCCGTTGTTGAAGGTGGTCTGTGAGCCGGATGCGCCGGAGTCGAACGGCCCGGCGTCGGTGTCCTGATAGAGCAGCGAGAAGCTCTCCGGCTCCATGCCCAGGATCTCCGCCGCCAGCAGTGGCAACGCCATCACGGCGCCGGTGCCGCACTCCTGTGCGCCGGTGATGATGGTGGCCGACCCGTCGCCGTTGATCTTCACGTAGGCGCCGGAGGCGATGCCGAACGACGGCCACCAGCCGACGGCGATCCCGATCGCCTCGTCCTCGGGCAGCTCCTTGCCGTAGCCGATCAGCTCGACCGCCCGCTCCAGCGTCTGCGCGGCGCCGATGTCCTCGAACACCTGCCGGGTGGGCCCCTCGTCGCCGTTCTTGACGATGTTGCGGCGGCGGAACTCGACGGGGTCCATGCCCAGCTGCCCGGCCACCGAGTCCATGTGCTGCTCGAGCGCCCAGCAGGCCTGCGGGGCGGTGGGGGCGCGCACCGAGCCGGACGGCGTGGTGTTCGTGTAGGCCAGGCTGGCGTCGATGAAGACGTTTTCGATCTTGTAGGGGCCCGCCGCCATCATGGCGGCCATCTGCGGGAAGAACGGGGCGTCGGCGCTGTAGGCGCCGTTATCCAGGATCAGGCGGCCGCGGCGGGCAACGATGCTGCCGTCCCTGCGCACGCCCGTCTCCAGCTCGAGCACCTGTCCCTCGCGGCGGTGATCCGGGGCGAGGAACTCCTCGCGGCGCGAGAACACCAGCCGCACCGGGCGCTGGGCGACGCGGGCCAGCGCTGCCACCTGGGCTTCGTAGTGGAACTCGCACTTGCCGCCGAACCCCCCGCCCAGGTGCGGCACCACGATGCGGACGTGCGCCTCGGGCAGCTCCAGGGTGGTGGCGACGCCGCTCCTCGCGATGAACGGCACCTGCGTCGACGACCAGATCGTGACCCGGTCTCCCTGCCACTGCGCGACCACGGCATGGGGCTCGATCGGCACGGCGTGCGACATGTCGGCGACGTAGCGCTCCTTGACGACGATGTCCGACTCGGCCATGCCCTTGTCGGGATCGCCCTTCAGGATCGTCGACCGCGAGCAGTCGTTGCCATCGCGGACGACATCCTCGGAGGCTCCGTACTCGGCCCAGTCCTCGTGCAGCAGCGGTGCCCCGGGCTGGAGAGCGGCCTCGCTGTCGCTGACGATCTCGAGCGGCTCGTAGTCGACCTCGATCAGCTCGACCGCGCGCTGGGCGATCTCTGGCGTGAGTGCCGCCACCGCTGCAACCAGCTCGCCCTCGTAGCGCACCTTGGTCTTGGCGAACAGCCGCCGGTCCTGGACGAACGGCCCGTAACGGACGTCGGGCACGTCCTCGTGCGTGATCACGGCGAACACCCCCGGTAGCGCCTTGGCCTTGGAGGTATCGATGCGCGTGATCCGGGCGTGGGCGTGGTCGGCGTAGCGGAACTTCGCCTCGAGCATGCCGGTCATGCTCAGGTCGGCGGTGTAGCGCCCAAGGCCGGTCACCTTGTCCTTGCCGTCCTGCCGGATGAACGGCTTTTCTGCTGTGGCCAACGCGAGCTCCTTCGATCGAGGCGGGGGCTGATACTACGTGAGACGGGGCCGCCGGAAAAGCCCGGAGCCGGGCTGATGCCGTCTGTTACGAGCCGGATGCGGCCAGGTCGATGCGGGTGAAGGAGGCGCGGCCGGCGGCCTCGCGCACCGACCACAGCTGGTCGGGACGGATCGAGAGCAGCGCGTTCTGGTCGGGCAACGTGATCGTTGCGCCGGCCAACCGGTTCACCGAAGGGTCGAGCTCGCGGACGCCCTGGCCCGCCAGCGCCAGCCAGATCGCGCCTCCGGCGGCGGCCATGGCGGCCGCCGGTGCCGGCAGGGCGATGGCTTGCGGAGGGCGGCCGGGAGGGCCGTCGAAGCGGAGCAGCTGCGGATGCCCGTCGCGGGTGCCCGCGACCCACACTGCGCCGGCTCCTGCTGCGATCACGCTGGGGACGAGCCCGGACAGCCGCGTCGCGCCCAGCACGTGGCCGTCGCCGGCGCTGAGCGAGACGATCGAGGTGGGGGTCAGCGCCCACACCGTGGAGCTGCTGCCGGCGATGGCGAGCACGCCGGTCACCGGGGTGAGGGTGGCCCGCTCATTGTCGATGCGGGCAACGCCGCCGGCCAGGGCCGCCCAGATCTGGCCGTCGGCGACCAGCGGCGCGCAGGCTGTGGCTGGAGTCGAGCAGACGGGGGCGCCGGGCAGCGGCAGGCGCGACTGCACCTGACCCGAGCCGCGGTCGCGGAAGACAAGCTCGGCGCCCGCGGGTCCGTTCACAAGCGACAGCAGCGAGCCGCCGGAGACGGCCAGGCCCAGCGCTGGGCGGACGGAGGCGAAGGTGTAATTCACGGAGCCGTCGGTCGCCGCCAGCCGGGTCACGGCGGCGCCTGTTGCCTGGTACCAGAGGCCGCCGTTGCCGGCAGCGGCGACGGCGATGCCGCTGGGAGCCGGGGCGGTGGCGGCGACGGTGGTCGAGACGGTGAAGGCGGGCGGCCGCGGGCTGACGGCGGGTGCCGGTGGGGAGCCGCCGGAATCGTCCTGCAGCCACGTCACGATGCCGAAGCCGGCCGCGACCAGGATCGGAAGCATCAGCGCGGCGATCGCCAGCCGGCCCGCTCGGCGGCGGTCGCTCGCGACGCGGTCGCGGGCAGGCGCGCGCACGACCACGGGGACGGCCGGCGGGGCGGGGGGCGGGACTGGCACCCGGCCGGTCTCGGGATCGATGCGGAGCCCGTGCTCGGACGGCTCACGCGCGGTCAGAAGCGCGAAGCGAGGGTCGTCGACGTGCTCGACCACCAGATCGCCTCCCGGCTCGGGTGCCCGCGCCGCGGGCGGTTCACGCGGATCCGTCACGAGCATCCACTGTACAAACGACCTCGGCTAGCGCCGCCACGGCGGACCGGTAGGATCTGCCGCATGCATTCCTCTTACGCCCTTGACGCAAGCGATTTCGCCGTCGAACGGGACGGCAAGCAGCAGCCACTGTCCGAGCTGTGGCCGGGCGGATACCAGCCGGGCGACCGGCTCGGCGTCGTGCTCGCCCAGCCGATGGACGCCGTCGGCTGCTCCAACCTGATCTGCGCGACCATCACGCTGTTCTACGACTACATGCGGGCCACCCTCGGCACCGGCAACTTCTTCCGCTACTGCGACACCTACCTGTTCGGGGTGGGCTGCGAGGCAGGCGACTTCAACCAGCTGGACATCTGGCCGCTGCACAAGTGGGTGACGATCCTGAACCCGACCACCGAGGCGCTGCTGGAGGCGGTCAACGACCGCAAGGTCAACCTGCTGGCGATCCCGGAGACGGGCGCGCGCTGCCGCGGCGAGGTGGTGCTCTCGACGTGGAACGCCTACCTGTCGCACGTGAAGTCGGTCGTGACGTACTCGCCGCGCACCGGCGTGGCGCGCGACGCCGATGTGCACCTGGTCGGAAACCGCGTGGTCGAGAGCTACGTGGAGCAGGCGATCTTCTCGACGCCGGGGCTGGACGCCGGGTTCCAGGCCAAGCTGCGGCGGCTGCGGCGAAACATCGACCGGGAGGAAAAGCAGCCGGTCGAGGGCTACCGCACGCTGGCCGGGCCGGCGCAGGCGCGGGCGCTGCTGGGCGTGACCCAGGTGCTGCCGCCCGGCCACCAGGAGCTGACGCGGCGCGCGACCCCGACCACGATCATGCCCGTGGAGGTGCCGATGCCGGCCCTCGACGGCGACGCGGCCCCTTTTGACATCGCCGCCGCCGCGGCGCTGCAGGTCGATCAGCCGGCACCGTCCGGCGCCTACCCCGACGGGCTGCTGCGCACGGGCTTCGACGGGATCCAGCGGCGGCTGGGCGGCACCTTCGCGGAGTGGGAGGGCTGGGACTGGATCTCGGACTTCGGCGACCCGATCGCCGAGCACCACGCGGTGCGCGAGGCGGTCGGCATCTGGGACGAGTCGCCGCTGCGCAAGTGGTTCTTCAGCGGCAAGGATGCGATGGCGGCGGTCGACTACTGCTTCACGGCCGACATGGCGAGCCTCGAGCCCGGCCAGGCGCGATACGCGCCGTTCGTGGACGCGCAGGGCAGGATGCTGGGAGACGGCGTTGTCTTCCGCGGCGACGACCCCAAGCGGGTGCTGGTGGTGACGGCGCTCGATACCGACGCCGACCACTTCCGACGGATCACGGGCGACTTCGGGATCGAGATCACGGAGCACACGATGGAGATGCCGCACCTGCAGGTGCAGGGCCCGCGCTCGCGCGAGCTGCTGAGCGCCGTGACCGACGCCGACGTCGCCGGGCTGCGGTACTTCCGGTTCTTGACGAAGCCGGTCTCGGTCTGCGGTGCACCCTGCTACGTGGCCCGCACCGGCTACTCGGGTGAGCTCGGCTACGAGGTGTTCTGCGAGCCGGCCGACGCGGAGAAGGTGTGGCAGGGGCTGCTCGACCAGGGCGCCTCGATGGGCATCCGGCCCTACGGGCTGGCGGCGGTCGAGAGCCTGCGGATCGAGGCCGGGCTGATCTTCATCGGCTTCGACTACTTCCCGGGCGTGACGTCGCCCTTCCACGCCAACCTCGACCGCATGATCAAGCTGGACAAGGGCGACTTCCACGGCAAGGAGGCGCTGCAGGCGGAGCTCGACGCGGGCATCACGCACCGCATGGTGACGCTCGTGATCGCCGGTGAGGATTCGCCCGACTACAACACGCCGGTGCTCTCGAACGGCCGCGGCGTGGGCAAGCTGACATCTCCCAGCGCGGGACGCTCGCCGACGGTGGACAAGCTGATCGCGATGGCCTGCATCGAGGCGGACCTGGCCGAGGTGGGCAGGCAGGTCGAGGTGACGCTGCCCGACGGCCGGCTGGTGCCGGCGCTGGTCGACCAGTTCCCGATCTACGACCCCGAGAAGACGCGGCCGCGGTCCTAGCCGGTTTCGGCTAGCTCGCCTTCGGCGATCTGTCAAGCCCGGCCCGGACCGGGTGTCAAACACCGCTCCATACCCCGTGAAGCCTTCGGCACGGATTCGGCGCATCCGCGGGGATCGGCGTGACGGGCGCTCATGGCACCTCCTGGGTTTCGGGCCAACCCGGGCTCAGAGCCCGACACGGCGGCCGTGGCATCCTGTTACCGAATTGGCACCGGTCGGGTCGTGAAAGAATCAGGCCGGATGGGCTCGTCTGACTCCCCGATCGTCGTGATCGCCTCCGGATTCGGCGGCGTGGCCGTGTGCGATGCGATCGTGCGGCTGCTGCCCAAGGAGGACACCGTGCTCCTGGCCGACCACGCCTACGCGCCCTACGCGCGCCGCCGGTCCGCCGTCGTGATCGACCGGCTCACGCGCCTGGCCTGCGACGTCGTCGCCGAGCGCCGGCCCAAGCTGGTGGTGCTGGCCTCCGCCCAGGGCTGCGCCGACGCCCTCGAGCAGATCCGTGCACGGGCTGGCGCCGGTGCCCGTGATCGGTATCGACGGCATCGTCCCGCAGGCCGCCGCCCGCTCGGCCTCCGGCCGCATCGCTTTGATGACGGGCGCGGGCTGCCTGCGCGGTGGCCAGCTGGCCCGCTCGCTCAAGCGCGAGCGCGGCGGCGGCCGGGTGTCATGGTCGGCCGTGCCCGGTCTGCGCGAGCTGGTCGAGTCCGGCCGTGACGCCGGCCCGGCCGCCGCCGCCGAGGTGGCCACGCTGCGGGCCGCCGGCGTCGACGCGATCGCGCTCGGCTGCCCGCACGCGAGCGCCGTCGCCGCGCAGGTGAAGCTGGCCGCCGGTGAGCAGGTGGCGGTGGTCGACTCGGCCGCGCTGGCGGCCGAGCGGGTGCGCCGGCTGCTGATGCGCGGCGGTCTCACGACGGCGCGCCGTCGCGGCGGCCGGCGGGAGCTGGTGAGCACCGATCCGACGGCCGGTCAGGCCGGCCTCGCCAGCCGCTGACGGTCAGGCCACCCCGGTGTCGCCGGTCGGGCCCCACACGTCGCGGGCACGCGCTCCCACGCCCAGCTCCAGCAGCAGGTCGTCGTCCAGCGTGTCGGCGTAGGCGGCCACGATCTGCAGCGCTCTGATGAACTCCTGGGTCTGCAGGTTGCTGGCCAGGATCGCGTACTCGAGGGCGATCACGCCGTCCTCCTCGTAGTACGACAGCCTGCCCACAAGCAGGCTGCAGTTACGCAGGTTGATGGCAGCCAGCGCCCGCGCGCCCGCCTCCTCGAAGCGGACGCCCTGCAGCACGGGCGACTGGAACAGCACCAGCGGCTCGTCGCCGAACGAGCCCGGCCGCACCATCACGGCGGCGGTGCCGTCGCGAATCGGGACGAAGAACTCGAGCCCGTCCTGCGACGGTGTGAAGCCGATCTTGGCCCGGACCAGAATCCCGTGGATTCGCTCGGCCAGTGCGGGCAGATCTGTCATGGGGTGACTATCTCACGCACGCAAGGTGCGTGACGGGCGGTGCGTTAGAGTGGCCCGATGCCCCGCCCACTGCGTGTCGGAGTGCAACTCCCGGAGACCGAGCGGGTCGTCCGCTGGCCCGAGTATCTGGCCATGGCGACGGCCGCCGAAGAGGTCGGATTCGACTCGATCTGGCTCGGCGATCACCTGCTCTACGCCCCCGAGGACGACCGCCCCGAGCGCGGGCCCTGGGAGGTCTGGACGATGCTGGCGGCGCTTGCCGCGGCGACCGAACGGGTCACGCTCGGCCCGCTCGTGGCCTGCACGGCCTTCCACTCCCCCGGCCTGCTGGCGAAGATGGCGGCCACCGTCGATGACGTCAGCGGCGGCCGCCTGGTGCTCGGGCTCGGCGCCGGCTGGAACCAGCGCGAGTTCAGCGCGTTCGGGCTGCCCTACGACCGCCGCGTGTCGCGCTTCGCCGAGTCGTTCCAGATCGTGCAAGGCCTGCTGGCCGGCGAGCGCGTCAGCATGGACGGCAGCTTCTCCCAGGCTGACGACCTGGTGCTGCTGCCGCCGCCGGCGCGCCGGATCCCGATCATGATCGGCTCGAACGGGCCGCGCATGCTGAGCCTGACCCTGCCCCACGCCGACTCCTGGAACACCTGGTTCGACGACTACGGCAACTCGCCCGAAGGGTTCGCGGCCCTCAACCAGCGGATCAGCGAGGCCGCCGAGCTGGCCGGCCGCGACCCCGCGCTGATCGAGCGCAGCGCATGCGTCGCCGTTGCGCTGGACGACTCCGGCGAGCGGTCGGTCGACCCCGCCGCTCCGCCCATCGCCGGCGGCGCCGACCTGGCCGCGCACCTGCGCGACCTCGCGACGGCAGGGGCCGACGAGGCGATCCTGGTGGTCAGCCCGATCACCGAGGGCTCGATCCGCGAGCTGGCCGGCGCGCTGGCCGCGCTCGACGCCGGCTAGGTCAGCTAAGCCGTCGCGCGGTCGCCGAAGCGGGCGATCGACCGCTCGCGGGCGCGCTCGATCTCGCGGGCGCGATCACGCGGCGGCGCGGTCGCGACCAGCTCGCCCAGCAGCGTCGACGTGGCCTCCGCGACCGCCTCGACGGCGCGCTGGAAGGCCTCCTCGTTGACCCGGGCGGGCTTGGTCATCCCGCTGACCTTGCGCACGTACTGCAGGGCCGCGTCGTGCGCGTCCTGCTCGGTGCTGGCCGGCTCGTAGTTGTGAAGTGGTCGGATGTTTCTGCACATGCAGCCACTGTAGCCGGACGTTGCTAGGCTCGGCAAAGCATGCTTGCCCCCGGCGATCCGATCCCCGATCTGAGCCTGTTCGGCGTCGACGCCGAGCCGGTGCGGCTGCGCGATCTGGGCGCCGTGGTGATCGCCTTCTACCTGTACGACTGGACCAGCACCTGACGGAGTGAGCTCCGGCTCCTGCGTGACAGGAGCACAGAGTTCGGGGAGCTGGGTGTGGGGGTGGTGGGCATCTCACGCGACAGCCCCTACTCGCACATCGAGTGGTCCCGCCGGCTCAGCCTCGGCTACCCGCTGCTGTCGGACTGGAACGCCGAGGCGGTGCGAGCGTTCGGCGTCTCGCAGGACATGGACGGCCTCGCCGACACCCCCGTGCGGTCGGTGTTCGTGGTCGACGGCGAGGGCATCGTGCGGGCAGCTCACCGGTACGCCGACGGCGAGCTGCCCGACGTCGACGTGCTGCTGGACGAGGCGGCGGCACTGATCCGCGCCTCCTGATGTGAGCGGGATTGGAACCGGATCGGCACGTCGGTAACGAAACGCTTGCCCGCGGGTCCATAATTCCGATATCTACGTAAAGGGAGCTGATCACAACATGACCGAGAAGGCCACCTTCGCAGCCGGCTGTTTCTGGGGCGTCGAGCATGCGTTCATGCAGATCGACGGCGTCACCGCCACCCAGGTCGGGTACATCGGCGGAACCGTGGACGACCCGGACTACCGCACAGTCTGCGGCGGCCGCACCGGCCACGCCGAGGCCGTCGAGGTCGAGTACGACCCCGAGCGGGTCAGCTACGAGCAGCTGCTGGCCGTGTTCTGGGGCGAGCACGACCCCACCCAGAAGAACCGCCAGGGGCCGGACGTCGGCACACAGTACCGGTCGGAGATCTTCGTGCACACGCCCGAGCAGCGGCGGATCGCCGAGCAGTCGCTGGCCGCCATGCAGACGCATCTGGGCAAGCCGATCGCGACCGAGATCAGCGACGCGCCCACCTTCTGGCGCGCCGAGGAGTACCACCAGCGCTACTTCGAGAAGCACGGCCAGGTGGCCTGCAAGCTGCAGGCCCCCGCGCCCGTGACCGCTCGCAGCGAGCCGGTCGAACAGCGCTCCGGTCTTCTGTCCGGCCTGTTCAGCCGCTCCTAGAAACAAGGCCGCGCGGGTGGCGACATGCTCGCGCCCGCGCGGCCGGTATCGTGGCAAGCATGCTCAGCACGGGCAGCTTCGCCGTTCACATCGCCGACCTCGACCTCGAGCTCGACCAACTCGATCCCGAGAGCATCGTCGAGGGATCCCCACAGACCTGGAACCGTGTGGTCTGGGAGAGCGAGGACGGCCGCATCATCCGCGGCGTCTGGCAGATCTCTCCGGGGGTCGTGGTCGACACGGAGGCGCACGAGATGTTCGTCGTGATCGCCGGCCGCGCCACCATCGCCATCGACGGCGGTAACACCTTCGACGTCGGCCCGGGCGACATGGGTGTGCTCGAGGAGGGCGCCCGCTCCACGTGGACCGTGCACGAGACCCTGCGCAAGGCGTACCAGATCCTGCTGCCTCCCTCGTGAGCGGCGCCGCCTGGGTCGAGGCGGCGCCTCGACCCTTCTGGCTGGACTCGCCGCTCGCTCCGGCCCCGGCCGAACCGTTCGCGGGCGACGGCAGCTGCTCGCTGGCCGTGGTCGGCGGCGGCTTCACGGGCCTGTGGGCGGCGCTGCAGGCCAAGCAGGACGATCCCGCCCGCGACGTCGTGGTGATGGAGGCCGCGACGGTCGCCGCAGGCGCCAGCGGCCGCAACGGCGGGTTCACCGACGCGTCCCTGACCCATGGCCTGCCCAACGGCCTCAGCCGGTTCCCCGACGAGATCGACCAGCTGGAGCGGCTGGGCCGCGAGAACCTGGACGGCATCGAGCAGGCGATCGAGCGCCACGGCATCGACTGCGGCTGGGAGCGGACGGGGTCGATCCTGGTCGCCCGCAATCAGAACGAGGTCGAGGAGCTGAGCGGGTTCGTGCAGGTGATGCGGGACCACGGCTACGACTGCGACTGGCTCGGCGGAGAGGCGGTGCGCGCGCAGGTCGACTCGCCCACCTACCTGGGCGGTATCTGGGACCGGAGCGGTTCCGCGCTGGTCGACCCGGCCCGCCTGGCATGGGGTCTTCGCCGTGTCTGCATCGAGCTGGGCGTGCGCCTCCACGAGCTGTCGCCGGTGACGGCGCTGCACGAGCTGGCCGACGGCGTGATGCTGTCGACGCCCGGTGGCCGGCTGCGGGCCGAGCGCGTCGTGCTGGCCACCAACGGCTTCCCGCCGCTGATCGGGGCGATCCGCCGCTACATCGCCCCCGTGTACGACTACGTGCTGGTGACCGAGCCGCTGTCGGCGGAGCAGATGACGGCGCTCGGCTGGAGCGGCCGGCAGGGCCTGTTCGACGCCGCCAACCAGTTTCACTACTACCGCCTGACCGACGACAACCGCATCTTGTGGGGCGGCTACGACGCCGTATACCACTATGGCAACGCTGTCGCAGCCGAGCTGGAACAGCGGCCCGGCCACCTTCACGCTGCTTGAGCGCCACTTCTTCGAGACCTTCCCGCAGCTGGAGGGCGTTCGCTTCACGCACCGCTGGGGCGGGGTGATCGACACCTGCAGCCGCTTCAGCGTGATGTTCGGCTTGGCGATGGGCGGCCGCGTCAGCTACGCCGTCGGATACACCGGCCTCGGCGTCGGCGCCAGCCGCTTCGGAGCCCGCGTGGCGCTCGACCTGGTGGACGGTCGCGACAACGAGCTGACCCGGCTGCGTCTGGTGCGCAGCAAGCCGCTGCCGTTCCCGCCCGAGCCGCTGCGCTGGGCCGGAATCAAGCTGACCACGCGGGCGCTGGAGCAGGCCGATCGCAGACAGGGCAAGCGCGGCCTCTACCTGCGCGCGCTCGACCGGGTCGGCCTCGGCTTCGATTCCTAGGCCGGGCGCCAGCGCCCCGGGCTCGGCTCCTCCGCGCGCCCGGTCTCGGCCAACCGCTCCAGGTGCGAGATCGCCTCGACCAGCGCGAACCGCTGCTCGTGGAACCCCAGCGGCTCGTCGCGCCAGATCAGCTGCGCCGCGTCGTAGGCGGTCTCGGCACCCTCATCGAGGGCGGCCGCCGCGGCATCGAGGCGCTCGTCATGGTGGGCCGCGATCTCGCGGGCACGTGACGGCGCGTCGTCGATCACGGGGCCGTGGCCGGGGTAGACGCGCCGCGGCGCCAGCTCCGACAGCCGCCGCAGCGTGGCCAGGTAGCGACCCAGCGGGTCGCGCGCGGTATCCGGCCAGCGGCCCACGTTCGGGGTGATCTCGTCGAGCAGCACATCGCCGCCCAGCAGTCGGCCGCTGGTCTCGCCGACCAGGGCGATGTGCCCATCGGCATGACCGGGCAGGTGCAGCACGCGGAACGTCTCGTCGCCCAGCGCCACCCGGTCGCCCTCGTCCACCAGCCGCGTGGGTGTCGCGAGGCGCACGCCGGTGCGGCTCTCGGCCCGGGTCGAGGCGGCCGCCAGCTCGGCCGGCATGCCGTGGTCGCGCAGGTAACCCTCGAACTCGTCGTCCGTGCCCTGTTCCCAGGCGGCCACCGCCATCGCCCGGTCGAGCCGTCCCTGCACCACTTCCGGGGCGCCGCTCAGCTCCGCCAGGCCGGCGCTGGCCCCGACGTGGTCGGGGTGGTAGTGCGTCAGCACCAGGCGCGCCACCGGCTCCGGCCCCAGCTGAGCGAGCGCCTGCGCCCACCACCGCAGCGTCGCCTCGCTGCCGAGGCCCGCGTCGACCAGCGTCCAGCCGTCGGGGCCCGCCAGCGCGTAGCAGTGCACGTGGTCGAGCGCCCACGGCAGCGGCATCGTGATCTGCACGAGCCCGGGCTCGAGCTCGGTCAGCGTTGGTTCCGGCACTAGATGGTTGAATGAATCATCTGGGGAGCAGCCCGTCAGCTGCTCCAGCGCGACCATCCAGCTGTCGTAGTAGGGCCGGTCGGGCTCCTCAGCGATCGCGGCCTTGAGCCGGTCGCGGAAGGCGTCCCAGGGCTGGTCCATGCTGCGGCAGGCGACCTGCGCCATCGCGAACAGCCGCGCCTGCCAGGGCTCGGTGAAGGCCTCGTCCGGCAGGTCGGTGATCACGCTGCCACGCCCTCGGCCACCTGTGGCACCGCCACACCGACCATGCAGTCGCGCGTGACCAGGTCGGCCAGGCCCTCCTCGTCCAGGTGCTCGGTGCCGTCAGGCCGCATCGGCAACACGATGTAGCGCACCTCGGCGCTCGAGTCCCAGATCCTGATCGCGGTCGTCTCCGGCAACTCCAGCCCGAACTCGCGCAGCACCGTCCGCGGCTCGCGCACCATGCGGGCGCGGTAGGGCGGGCTCTTGTACCAGACCGGCGGCACGCCCAGCACCGGCCAGGGATAGCACGAGCAGAGCGTGCACACGATCGCGTTGTGGGTATCGGGCGTGTTCTCGACGCAGACCAGACGCTCGCCCTCGGCGCCGCCGTAGCCCATCTCCGCGGCGGCGGCCGTGCCGTCGGCCAGCAACTGCTCGCGGTAGCCCGGATCGACCCACGCTCGCGCCACCATCCGCGCGCCCCGCCGCGGCCCGATCTCGTTCTGGAACTGCTCGACGACGGCGTCCACCGCGTCGGTCGAGATCAGTCCGCGCTCGACCAGCAGCGCCTCGAGCGCCATGGTGCGCAGCTCCGACGGTGACTTCTCGCGTGCGTGGTGGTGGCCGTCGCTCATACCGCCTCCTCCAGGTAGGTCTCCCACAGATCGACCAGCACCGTGTGGTCGGCTCCGTCGTCGGGCCACAGGTCGGCGGCAGCGAAGGAGACGGTGTAGCACGGTGCGCGGCGCTGCTCGCCCAGGTCCTCGTTCTCCGGTAGCCAGTCCGCCGGCAGCAGCCGTTGGACGACGCCCGAGACGCCGCGCACGTAGCGGGGACAGCGGTTGTGTACGGCCGTCGAGATGCGGCGTACGCGCACCGGCTGTCCGGCCGCGAAGCGATGGCCGCCCTCCGGCCGCGCGGGCGGTCGCGGTTGCATGTCGGCCAGTACCGCCTCCACCATCGCCGGATCCGACCGCTCCGGCACCTGCGCGCCGGCCCGCAGCCCCTCGACCCCGCGATCCACGTCGGCGGGAGTCAGAACGCCGCGTTCGGCCAGCATCACCTCGAGCGCGTTCTCCCATCGCTCGTAGTACGACGACGCCAGGTACCGCCCGGTCTCGATCCGCTCCAGCTGCGGCCGCATGCCGCCGATCGGGCCGCCGGTCGCCCACAGCGTCAGCGACATGCCGAACACCGGCCCTCCCAGCGTTGTGGAAGGCGGCGAGTCGCCCGGCTCGGGCGCGACAGCGCCGAACCCCTGCATGCCGCCCCTGTCATGGATGCCGTCCACGGCTGCCAGACTACCTCGGATGAGCGATGCCGACGATCTCGCCGACCTGCTGCTGGAGCTGACCGTCAGCCTGATGCTGGAGCTGCACCCGGCGATCGCCGACCTGGTCATGCCGGGCCACTTCAGGCCGGCCGGGGCGCCCGCCGCGGCGGTGTTCCTGCGCCCGCTCGAAGGCGAGCCGACGCACCGCAGCGGCCCGCCGTCCGCGGCCGTGGCCGAGCTGGCCGCGGACGCCGCCGAGGCCGCGCATGCACGGCTCGGCTACGGCCGCCGCGAGGGAAATCCGTTCCTGCCGGGCCTGGCCCTGGCCGCGTTCTACCTGGTCGAGGCCCGGCGCAGCGGCGCGTTCGGACTGGGCGAGCTGACCGGCGGCCGCGTGCGCGCCTATCCGCTGGCGCCCGATGAGGCTCACCACGATCCGCCGCTGCTGCCCGGCACGGCAGCGGTACGCGCCTGGTACCCGGTCGAGGGCGCGCCGGAGGCCTGCATCGAGCTGCGGCTCAGCCCGTCGCCGGCGTGACCGGCTCGGCCCTGGCCGAGCTCGCGTCGTAGCGCCAGAAGGCCGGCAGCAGCGCGGCCGTCACGGCCACTCCGATCACGCACAGCACACCGCCCGACACGATCGATCCGCGTACCCCGATCAGCGAGGCCGCGGCGCCCGCCTCGACGTTGCCGGCCAGCGGCCCGGTCGAGTAGCTCACCTGCTCGATGCCGGCCAGGCGCCCGCGCAGCTCGTCGGGGATGGTCTGGTTCCAGACGGTCGTCCGGAAGATGCCCGACAGCGTATCGGCGGCGCCCGCCACCGCCAGCCCCGCCAGCACCAGCGCCAGCCCGGGTGCCAGCCCGACCACGACGATCGCGAGCCCCCAGCCGGCCGCCGCGAAGCAGATGGCCGCGCCGTGCCTGCGCGTCCCACCGGTCCAGCCGCTGGTGAGCGTGGTCGCGAACGCCCCCACGGCCGGCGCCGCGTACATCAGGCCGAGCACGCCGGCGCCGCCGAACTCGTGCGCGAAGGCCGGGAAGATCGCATTCGGCATGCCGAAGAACATCGCCACGATGTCGACCGCGTAGGTGCCCAGCAGCACCGGCCGGGCCGCCGCGTAGCGCAGGCCCTCGAGGATGCCGTGCAGGCTGACCTTGGCGCCCGCGACCGGCGGCGGCGCCGCCCGCATCATCCGCAGCAGCACCAGCGACGCGGCGAAGGTGGCGACGTCGAAGGCGTAGGTGAGCGGCAGCCCGACGACCGCGATCAACACGCCGCCCAGCGCGGGGCCGGCGATCTCGCCGACGGTGAAGCGCAGCGTGCCGATCGCCGCTGCGGCCGGCATCTCGTCACGGCCGACCAGGCGCGGGATGAGGGCCTCCAGCGACGGGCGCTGGAGACCGTCCAGCGCCGCCATCACCGCCGCGACCACGAACAGCAGCCACAGCTGCGGGCTGGCCAGCGTCGAGTTCAGCAGCAGCACGATCGAGGTGCCGGCGAACGACAGCTCGGTCAGGAGCAGCATCCGCCGCCGGTCGCGTGCGTCGGCCAGCGCGCCGCCCAGGAACGCGGTCACCAGCAGCGGGCACAGCTCGGCCAGGCCCAGCAGGCCCACCACCAGCGAGGAGCCGGACAGCTGGTAGGCCTGGTAGGGCAGCGCGACGTAGGTCACCATCGAGCCCAGGAAGGTGACCGCCTGGGCGGCTGTCAGCAGCCGGAAATCGCGGTGGCGCCGGAGCGGGCCGAGGTCGATGGTGGCCCTGCGGACGGCGCCGCGCGGCTCGTCGCGCTCCGTCGCCGTCTGCGGCAGCGGCGGCATGGGCGAGAGCCGCTCCGCCTCATGCTGGCCGTGGCCGTGCTCGTCGTTGGGGGGCTCCTCGGGCACGAGCGGAGAGGATAGTTACCATGCGGCGATGCTGACCGACCGCTTCCAGCAGGCGCTGATCTATGCCGCCCAGGTGCACGACGGCCAGTCCCGCAAGGGCGGCGAGTCGATCCCGTACCTGGCCCACCTGATGTCGGTGGCGGCGCTGGTGCTGGAGAACGGCGGCGGTGAGGACGAGGCGATAGCGGCGCTGCTCCACGACGCGATCGAGGATCGCGGCGATCGCACCAACCTCGAGGAGCTGCGCCATCGCTTCGGCGATCAGGTCGCGTTCATCGTCGATGCCTGCAGCGACACCGACCAGCTCCCCAAACCGCCCTGGCAGGGGCGCAAGCAGGCGTACATCGACCGCATGCAGACCGCGCCGGTGGCCGTACTGCGGGTGGCCTGCGCCGACAAGGTGCACAACGCCCGCTCCACGCTCAGCGACCTGCACGTATACGGCGCCGCCACCTGGCGCAAGTTCGGCAGCACCGTCGAGCAGCAGCTGTGGTACTACCAAACCCTGTCCGAGCTGTTCTCGCGGCGGCTGCCGGGGCCGCTGTCGGACGAGCTGGCGCGGCTGGTGGCCGAGATCACGGAGCGGGCGGCCATCACCGAGCCGGGGTAGTTCAGCTAGCCATGGCCGGGGAAGTGGCGGTGCGTGGCGACCCGCCGATCGGCGTGCACGAGGTCGGCGAGCGTGCCGTGGCCGAGGCGCTCCAGCCTCGTTGCGAGAGCGAGGAACACCTGCGCGGTGGTGAGCGCGTCGCCCAGCGCCTGGTGCGGGTGGTGGCTGGGCAGGCCCAGCTGCTCTGTCAGCGTCTGGAGCGGCTTGTAGCCGGGATCTGCGCCGTCGGCGACGACGCCGTGCAGCCGCCACAGCATCGCGGTGTCGATGATGCCGCGGGGCAGCCGTCCGCCCGCCTGCCGCAGTGCCGGGCCCAGGAAGGCGCGCTCGACCCAGGCCGCGTGGGCGATCGGCGTACGGCCCCTGATCGCCTCGGCCAGCGGCGCCAGCGCCTCTCCCAGCGGGGGCGCCGAGTCGAGGTCGTGGGGCAGGATGCCGTGGATCTCGACAGGCCCGACGTGGCGGCCGGCGGTCGGCTTGACCATGCCCTGGATCGCCCCGGCGGCGCGGATCCGGCCGCCGTCCAGCGGCACCGCGCCGAACGCGATCACCTCGTCGGTCTTGGGGTCGAGGCCGGTCAGCTCGACGTCCACGCACAGCAGCGCGGCATCGCGCCACGAACGCCGCCTCATAGCCCGGTCAGGCCGAACTCGTTGGCAAGGCCGCGCTGCACCTCGGCCACCGCGCGGAAGGCGTCCTTCAGGTAGCGGCGGGTGAGCGGAGCCAGGTCGCGCGGGTCGATCGAGTCGTTCGGCTTCGCCCCCCGGCGCAGCGCGTCGATCTGGCTCTCCATGCGCAGGTCGGTGAACAGCTCGAACGCGACCTGCAGCGTCGAGGCCGTGCGGCCGTCGAGCGTGCCGGCCCGTTCCGCCGCGTCCAGGCGCGCGGCGGTGGAGGTCTCCTGCGAGCCGGCCGACATCGCCGCCCAGCGGGCGATGTCGACGACGGGCAGCAGCCCGCCGGACTTGATGTCGAGGGTGCCGCGCCGCTCGCCGTCGTGCTCGACCACGAAGTCCCGGAAGAAGCCCGTGGGCGGCCGGTCGCTGAGCGCGAACAGGCCCAGCCGCCGCAGCAGCTGGGGATGGCGCCGGGCGCCCGCGAACACGTCCTCGACGGCGCGCCAGCCCGGACTCGGCCGTCCACACCGGCCGGCCGTCGGTCATCAGCGACACCAGGATCAGCGCCTTCTCCTCGGTGGGATCGTCGAGCCACGACCGCGCGGCGGCCAGCCAGGCCCCCTGCGAGCGCAGGAACAGCGGCTGGCAGGCGACTGCGCCGTTGCTGCAGCGCGGTATACCGCAGCGCTCGAGGCCGGCCACCACCTCGGCGGCCACCCGTGCGAGCGGCTCCCGCACCGCCGGGTCGTCGCCCTCGCCCTGCCAGGCGATCGCGCTGTCCTGGTCGGAGCTGGGGAACGCCTCGCGCCGGGCCACGCTGCCGAGCGACAGCCAGGTGAACGGCGCCACGTCCGGGTGCTGGTCGACGACCAGCTCGATCATGCGGCGGGTGAGCGCGTCATGGACGGTTGCGATCACACGCGAGATGGAGGTGGCGGCAACCTTGGCGTCGTGCAGGCCGACGATGGTGTCCGACAGCGGTGCCACGGCGGCCGCCAGCTCCTCGACGGTGGTCGCCGCCGTGATCGCCCTGCGCAGGTGGAAAGGCGTGCGGGTCTCGACCGCCATCAGGTCGGTGTCGGAGATGACGCCGATCACGCGGCCGGACGCGTCCACCACCGGCAGGTGGCGGACGCCGCGGTCGAGCATGTCCAGCAGCGCGTCGGCGCCGGTGACGTCGTCGGCGATGGTGGTGGCCGGGGCGGTCATCACCTGTGACACGGGGGTGTCGGCGGGCACACCGGCGGCGACCACGCGCTCGCGCAGGTCGCGGTCGGTGACGATGCCGAATCCGTCGCCGAGGTCGACCAGGACGGACGACGAGCTGGCCTCGACCATGCGGCGGGCCGCCTCCTGCACGGTTGCGGCGGGAGCGGCGATCACCGGGTCGCCGCGGAGCAGGCGGCTGACCGGGCGGCGGGCGGGGTCGACCACGGCGATCGCCAGCGGATCCAGGTCGCGCTGCAGCATCTCGTAGCGGCCCGCCAGCGAGCGGGCCGCGAACCGCAGGGCGGCCGGCCGGGCCAGCACCGGGCGGATGGCCTCGGCCGGCAGGCGGTAGAGCAGCGAGTCCTCGGCGGCCCGCACCGCCAGCGCCGTCGGCCACTCCGACAGCAGCGAGGCGTGCCCGAACATCTCGCCCTCGGAAAGCATGTCCACGACCCGATCGCCGTCCAGCAGCTCGACGGCGCCGCGTCGCACCACCCAGGCCACGCCGGGCGCGGTCACGGCCTGCTCGAGCACCATGGTTCCGGCCTCGGCGAACTCGATCTCGCAGGCCGCGGCCACCTCGTCCAGCTCCTCCTCGCTGAGCGTGTCGAAGGGCGGGTGGTCGCGCAGGAATTCCGCGATCTCGTGCATATGGAGAACGATCCTAAGGTTCGGGAACGGTAAATGTTTTACGCGGGTGATTGACGCGGCACGCACCGTTCGCTACCCCGAGCCTACGGAGTTCATCGGTTGAAGGGGGTCAAACGATGATGAAGTCCCAGACAGTGTCGACGACCGTGGCGATCATCGCGCCGCCCGCCGGCATGCGAAGGTTGAGCGGCACGATCACGGTTCGCCGCATCGTTCCGCGCTGAGTAGCGGGGGTCTGATCTTGGGTCGCGCACGGGGGACGTGCTAGCGTCAACCCGTGCGCGACTCGAGATATCACGGCGGTTTTGACCATCCCGTCAGGGCGTTCCTGATCGGCGTCACCCTGCTGGTGCTGCTGTTCGGAGGGTTCGTGGTCGGTATCGAGGCCGGCAAAAACCCAATCGAGCAGACGAGTGCGGCCGTTCGAGTCGTGACCACGAAGGGCCACGTTCAGACGATCACGGTTCCGGTGCCGGTTGTGCGCACCGTGATCAACGGCCACACCAGCGTCGTCACGCTGCCCGGAACGGTGCGCCGGCAGGTGGTCGGTGGCAAGACGATCTACAGCTATGGCGCGATCGAGCCGGCGACTGGCGCCGACTCCGGCTTCACAGACAGCGGCGCGACCGTCTTCGTTCCGACAACGGTGACGGTGACCTCGCCGCCCGAGACGGTGACCTCGCCGCCCGAGACGGTGACCGTTACGGAGACCGAGCCGCCGCCCTCGTCGACCGACTCCTCCGGCACCGCCCAGACCGGGCCCTGAGCGGCCCACGGGCGCGTGCCGATTCTGCAACGACGTGTTGCGACTTTGCGGCCGACCTCGCACACGGCCCTAATCGGGCTCTGAGCCCTGATTTGAGCGATTTCGCTCAACGAAGCCATTCGCCTGTCACGGCGCCCGTGACATCCATCAGGGTTGTGTCACGAAGTGTTCGCGAGGGCCGAGTCGGGCTCTGAGCCCTGGTCGACCGGGCAAAAGCGGCGTCGAGCAGTCGTTTACGGCCGATAGGCCTGTAGCTCCGGGCCGTGGCGCTTCAGCCACGTCTGGGCGGCCCGGCGGGACGGATAGGCGTCATCCACCAGCTGCCAGAAGCGGCGCGAGTGGTTCATCTGGCGGAGGTGGCACAGCTCGTGGACGACGACGTAGTCGGCGACCCAGGCCGGCGCCATCACCAGCCGCCACGAGAACGAGAGCGTGCCGCGGGTCGAGCATGACCCCCACCGCGAGCGCGGGTCGCCGACCCGGATCCGCGACCAGCCGCCGAGCTCGAGCCGGTCCGCCTCACGCTCGACCGTCTCCGTCAGCATCCCCCGCGCCTGCCGCCGGTACCAGGCGCTCAGGTCGCCACGGGGAGCCGGCAGCGGCTCCCCGTCCAGCCAGGCGACGCCGTCGCGCTGCAGGCCCAGCGAGGGCTCCGGCTCGGCCGCGCGCCGCCGCTCGATCCACTCCCGGTGCTCCGCCACGAACCCGTCGATCCACGCGGCCGAGGTGCCCGGCGGCACCACCACCTCGACCGGCCGGTGCGGCGCCACCACGATCCGCGCCCGGCGCACACGGCTGGACTCGCGGATCAGCAGAGGCGGCGTCATCGCTCGAGACTACCCATAGACTCGGCCGATGCGACGGCTCCTGATCCTGCTCTACGCGCTGATCTTCGTGGACGAGGTGGCGCTGGTGTCGCTGGTGCCGCTGCTGCCGTCCTACCGCGACGCCTTCGACCTGTCGGGGTTCGAGTCGGGAGTCGCCCTCTCGGCGGCGAGCCTCGCGATCGTCGCCGGTGCCATCCCCGGCGGAGTGGCCGGCGACCGGCTCGGCCACCGCCGCGTCACGCTCGCGGCCGGCATGCTGCTGGCCGTCTCCTGCCTCGGCCAGGGGCTCGCCGTCGGCCTCTGGACGCTGGTCGCGGCCCGGCTGGCCTTTGGCGTTTCCTCGGCCGTGATCTGGTCGGCCGGCCTGTCGTGGCTGTCCGACTCCGCCGGTGAGGATCGGCCCGGCGCCGTCGGCGCCGTGATCGCGGTGGCCGGCCTGGGCGGGATGGTCGGCCCGGTGTTCGCGGGCGTCCTGGCCGATCGCGTCGGCCGTGGCGCCCCCTTTCTGATCCTGGCCGCCGTTGCGCTGGGGCTGGTCGTCGCGCTCGCCTTCGCCGACCACGGCAGCGAGGGTCGCCACGAGCAGCAGCTGCGGCTGGCCGCAGCGGTCGGCCTGGCCCGCCGCAACCCGCTGATCGCGGGCGCCGTCACCCTGATGCTGCTGGGCGGCTTCTCGGACGGCGTCGTGTTCCTGGTCGCCCCCGCCCAGCTCAGCGACGCCGGCCACTCGACCGCCACCATCGGGGTGATCCTCTCGGTCGGCTCGGGCCTGTTCATCGCCTGCAGCGCGCTCGCCGCGCGCACCGGAAAGTGGACGGTGACCCTGGTCGCAGGCGCCATCTGCACCGCCCTCTCCGCCCTGGTGCTGCTGCCGGTGCTCGGCACCAGCGCGTCGGCGGTCGTGGCCGGCATGCTGATCGTGCGCGCCGCGCCGCTCGGCTTCATGTACGCGGTCGCGCTGCCGCTGGGCGTGCGCGGCGCGCGCGGCGCCGGGATCGGCGTGGGCGCCGTCAACGGCATGACCGCCTTCGCATGGGGCGCCGCCAGCTTCGCCGGCGCGATCGTCGCCGGCGCCGGCCTCGACCAGCCCGGCCCGAGCGCCGTCTACGGCTTCCTGACCGCCTGCTGCCTCGCCGCCACGGCCTACCTGCTGGCGCTGAGCCGGCGCTAGCCCCCCGGCGGCGGTGCGGATTACCGCACCTGCTGACACCTGTTCTCCGCATATCGCAGAGAGCGCCCTTCGGTCAGGCTGCGGGCAGTCAATCCAATCCGAAGGGATCTCTCAGTCATGTCTTCCAGTCCACCACGCAAGAACCTGGCCGCCCGGATGGGCGGCTGGAGTGCCAAGCACCGTTGGACGTCCTTGGGACTCTGGATCGTGTTCGTCATCGCCGCGGTTGCGATCGGTATCGCAGTCGGGCAGGTCAACGTCTCGAACGCCCGCCTCGGCGACGGCGAGTCGGGGCACATCAATCGCGTCATCGACGACGCCAACTTCACATCGCATGCGCACGAGATGGTGCTCGTGCAGTCACAGAACCTGACCGCGAAGGACGCCGCGTTCCGCTCGGGCGTCGACAGCGTGATCGCCAAGGTCGGCAGCTACGACGAGGTGATCAAGATCGAGAACCCGTACTCGAAGGCCTATCCCGGCCAGATCACCAAGGACGGGCACTCGGCGCTGGTGCGGTTCCAGATCTCGGGCGACAGCGAGACCGCCCCCGATCGCATCCAGCCGGTGATGGACGGTGTCGCGTCGCTGCGCGCCGCCAACCCGGATCTCACCATCCGCGAGTTCGGCGAGGCCTCGGCCACGCACGTGCTCAACGACAAGATCAACGCCGACTTCGCGAACGCCCGCAACGTCTCCCTGCCGCTGACCATGATCATCCTGTTGATCGCGTTCGGCGCGCTGGTTGCGGCCGGCATCCCGGTGCTGCTGGCGTTCTCGGCGGTGCTGGCCACGTTCGGCCTGAACTCGATCGTCAGCCACGTGATCCCCACGGTGGACGTCGCCCAAGAGGTGATCCTGATGATCGGCATGGCGGTCGGCGTCGACTACTCGCTGTTCTACCTGCAGCGGGAGCGGCGGGAGCGGTTGGCCACCAAGCCGGCCGACACGGCCGCGATCGCGGCCGCCAAGCAGGCGCGGCGGGCCGCAAGGCGCTCCGGCGACGCCGAGGCTGTCGTCTCGGCCAAGCAGGCGCTGCGCGAAGCAAAGCAGCAGTCCATGCAGAATCGCCGCAGCGCGCTCGAGATGGCAGCGTCCACCTCGGGCCAGGCGGTGCTGATCTCCGGCTTCACGGTCATGATCGCGATGGCGGGCATGCTGCTCTCAGGCGACGCCACGTTCGTGGCGCTGGGGGTTGCCTCCATGCTGGTCGTGGCCGCGGCCATGGTCGGTTCGCTGACCGGCCTGCCGGCGGTGCTGTCGCTGCTGGGCGACCGCGTCGAGCGTGGGCGCGTGCTGTCCTGGTTCACCTACCCCGTCCGCAAGGTCGCGGGTACGGGCAACCGCGTCTCCGCCCGCTCCGCGTCCGGCCAGGGCCGGATCTGGGCGGCCATCCTCGACCGCGTGCTGCGTCGCCCGGTCGTGGCCGTGATCCTCGCCGGCGGCCTGCTGGTTGCGCTGGCGATCCCGGCTCTGACCATCAAGACCGAGACGCCCACGTTCAAGTTCCTTCCCCCCAACCTGGAGGTCGTGAAGACGTACAACGCAGTCCAGAAGGCGTTCCCCGGCAAGGGCGATCCGGCCACGGTCGCGTTCAAGACCGGCGACGTCAACTCTCCTGAGGCGCGGCAGGCGATCGCCGACTTCAAGAAGGCGGCCGTCGCCACCGGGCAGGTCAACCTGCCGATCGACGTCAACACCAACCCGGCCGGGACGGTCGCCGTGATGACGGTGCCGATCCAGGGCGACGGCGCCAACGCCGCCTCCCAGCAGGCCGTCCGCACGCTGCGCGACCGGGTGATCCCGGCCACGATCGGGCACGAGCTGCCCAGCGCCGACGTCGGCGTCACCGGTGACACGGCCTCGTCGATGGACTTCAACAGCCTGATGAAGGTGCGCACGCCGATCGTGTTCGCGTTCGTGCTGGGGCTGGCGTTCCTGCTGATGCTGGTGACGTTCCGGTCGATCGTGATCCCGATCAAGGCGATCCTGCTGAACCTGCTGTCGGTGGGCGCCGCCTACGGGGTGCTGGTGCTGGTCTTCCAGCACGGCATCGGCGAGTCGCTGCTCGGGTTCCACTCGACCGGCACCATCGCCAACTGGCTGCCGCTGTTCCTGTTCGTGATCCTGTTCGGGCTCTCGATGGACTACCACGTGTTCATCCTGAGCCGGGTCAAGGAGCTGGTGGACAACGGCATGCCGACCGAGGATGCCGTCACCGAGGGCATCAAGGACACGGCCGGCACGGTCACCAGCGCGGCGATCGTGATGGTCGGGGTGTTCGGCCTGTTCGCCACGCTGTCGGTGCTCGACGTCAAGCAGCTGGGCGTGGGCGCGGCGGCGGCGGTGCTGATCGACGCCACCGTGATCCGGGGCGTGCTGCTGCCCGCCACGATGAAGCTGCTGGGCGATTGGAACTGGTACCTGCCCAGCTGGCTGGAGTGGCTGCCGACGCTGACCTCGCACGGCTCGGTCGCGCCGGACAGCGGCACCCGCAGCCCGATCGACGGCGAGCCGGTCACGGCCTAGCGGCCGCCGGGAGAGGCCCGGTCGCTCCTTCGGGGGCGGCCGGGCCTTCGTGCGCGTGACGGCCGGCGGTACGCTTGCCCGATGCGGCCGAACGAGCTGTCCAGCGGTGGATCCCGGGTCTTCCCGCTCGATCAAGCGCAGCTTCCCGGGGGATAACCGCACCAATCCCTCTGGCAAACCGTATCGATCGGGGATGCCGGCGGTGACACGCTGCGTGCATGATCCTCGCAGCACCAACCCACCGCCCGATCAGCTCGACCGTCAACCGCATCGGTGCCTGGCTGCCCCGTGGATGGGGCGACCTGGGCCGCCAGCTGGCCATCTTCGCGCTGTTCGACCTGTTCTACGAGATCACGCGTACGCTGGCCGTCGGTGACCGCTCCGTCGCGCTTCGCCACGCCCGCGACATCGTCTCGGCCGAGCGCTCGCTGGGGATCTTCCACGAGCTCGACGTCCAGCACTTCGCGGCCACGTCGCCGCACTTCGTGCAGGCGGTCGCCAACTGGACGTACTTCAACTGCCAGTTCTCGATCAGCTTCGGGTTCCTGTTCTGGGTCTACCTGCGCCGCAACCACGCGTTCCCGCTGGTGCGAAACGTGTTCATCGCCGCCAACGCGATCGGCCTGGCCTGCTACACGCTCTACCCGGCGGCACCGCCGCGGATGCTGGGCTCGCTCGGCTTCGTGGACACGCTCAACGAGACGGCCGTCAATCACCACTCCGGCCTGATCGCCTCGCTGGCCAACCCGTACGCGGCGATGCCGAGCCTGCACACCGCCTACGCCCTGATCGTCGGCACCTCCGCCGTCATGCTCGTCCGCACCCGGGTGCTGCGTGTGCTGTGGGCGTTCTACCCGGCGCTGGTCGTGTTCTCGATCGTGGCCACCGCCAACCACTTCTTCCTCGACGCGGCCGGCGGCGCCGGCGTGGCGATGCTCGCCGCGCTCGCCGTCTACGCGGCCCACACGCGCAGCCGGCGTCTTGCGGCTGTGCTGGTGGCGGCGCCGGTCGCGTCGTTCCTGGTCTACCGCTTCGCCGGCCGTGCCGGCCAGGCCGCCGATACGATGGCGGCCGTGGCCCTCGGCACGCTGGCGCTGGCGATGGCTGCCAACCTGGTGTCGGTGTGGCTGAAGGCCGCCGTCTGGCGCCGCACCCTGGACGCCGTCGAGGGCGCCCCCGGCCTTGCCACCCGCGACCTGCTGCCCAGCGTCTTCATCGGCTTCCTGTTCAACACGGTGCTCGTCGCCCGGCTGGGCGAGCTGGCGCGGGTGGCGGTGCTGACCCGCCGCATCCGCCGCACCGGGTCGCAGCTGCCGGTGACCGCGGTCGCCGGCACGCTGGTGGCCGAGCAGATCGTGCTGGGCGCGGCGCTGGTGCTGATCGGCGCCGGTCTGGCGCTGACGATCGTCGACCTGCCCGCGTGGGCCGACTCGACGCTGATGGTTCTCGGCGCCCTGACCGGTGGCGCCGTGATCGCCGGGATCCTCGCCAGGCGCACACAGCCGACCCTTCCCTCTCGGCTGACGCGCCTGGCGGGCCCGGCACGAGAGCTGCGCGGCAGCCTGCGGATCATGCGCGATCCCCGGCGCCTGGCCGTGGCGCTGGCTCTGGGTGTGGGCTCGTGGGCGGCGCAGATCGCCGGCATCTACTGGACGCTCGACGCGTTCGGGCTGCCCCATACGATCGCCTCCGCCTCGGCCGTATTCATGGTCTCCACGCTGGTCGGCGTGGTGCCGCTGATGCCCGGCAACGTGGGCGTCTTCCAGCTGGCCGTCGCCGGTGTGCTGGCCTCATCGTTCGGGATCTCGGCCACCTCGGGTGCCGCGTTTGCGATCGGCCTGCAGGCCACGGAGGTCGTGCTTGGTGCTGGAATCGGGGCCCTGTTCCTGCTGGCCGAGGGCGTCTCCTTCAGCGAGCTGCGGCGGGCTGGGCCGGCCGCCGGCGCCGTCACGCCGCGCGAGGCGGACGACCGCTGCCTGGCCTACGCTGCCTAGATGGTTCGAGCGATCGGCTGGGGTGTGGCGGCGGTGGTCAGTGCGGTGATCCTGACGGTCGCCGGCTGTGCCGCCGCGGGCGGGGCCACCAACGCGTCGTCATCGCCGCCGCCGTCGATCGCCGGCTCCGTGCCGGCCCCGACCACGACCACGATCACCGACCCGGTGCCGACCACCACGACGCCGCCGCCACCGCCGCCCAGGCCGTCGGCGCCGAAGCCGGCCATCACCCATGACCCCATCCGCTACGGCGCGACGCGCCGCGCCGAGATGGCCGGATATGCCCGCCGCCACTACGGTGTGCGCAGCTTCCGCCTGCACCCGAAGCTGATCGTCCTGCACTTCACCGACAGCGGGCCGGGTTCCTACCCTGGCGTGCACGCCCTGTTCAACTCCAACACGCCCAACGGCGGCGAGCTGCCCGGCGTCTGCGCGCACTACGTGGTCGACCAGGACGGCACCATCTACCAGCAGGTACCGCTCGATCTGATGTGCCGGCATGCGATCGGCGTCAACGACCATGCGATCGGCATCGAGATGATCCAGCAGCAGGGCATCTCGTCGCACTGGGCCGACCAGCAGATCCTGCACCGGCGCCCGCAGATCCGCAGCGTGCTGGCGCTGGTGCGCTGGCTGCAAGGTCGCTTCCACATTGCCAGGAAGAACGTGATCGGCCACTCGATGGCAAACGACTCGCCGTTCTTCCACGACCGCGAGGGCTGGCGCAACGACCACACCGACTGGCAGGCGCAGGACGTGCGGGAGCTGAGGCGGCGCCTGTAGCCTGAGCGGCGTGATCCTCGCTATCGATCAGGGCACCACCGGCACCACGTGCCTCGTCGTCGATGACGACGGCCGGGTGCTCGGCCGCGGATCACGACCGATCGAGCAGCGCTATCCCCAGCCGGGCTGGGTCGAGCACGACCCCGAGCAGCTGTGGAGCAGCGTCACCGAATCGGCCGCAGACGCGCTTGCGGCGGCCGGCGTGTCTTCCGCCGATATGGGCGCGATCGGTATCACCAACCAGCGGGAGACCACCGTCCTGTGGGACCGGTCGAGCGGCCGCGCGGTGGCCGACGCGATCGTGTGGCAGGACCGTCGCACGGCCGCTGCCTGCGCGGAGCTGCCGACCGACCTGATCCGCGAGCTGACCGGCCTCGTCCCCGACCCCTACTTCTCGGCCACGAAGCTGGTCTGGCTGCTCGAGCACGCCGTCGGCTCGACCGAGGGCCTGGCGTTCGGCACCGTGGACAGCTGGCTGATCTGGAAGCTGACCGGCGGCGAGGTGCACGCCACCGATCCCACCAACGCGTCGCGCACCATGCTCTGCTCGCTGCAGACGCTCGGCTGGGACGACCGCCTGCTCGAGCTGTTCGGCGTGCCGGCCGACCTGCTGCCCGAGATCCGGCCGTCCAGCGGCATGTTCGGCGAGGCCCGGCTGCTGGGAGCGCGGCTGCCTGTGATGGGCGTGGCCGGCGACCAGCAGGCGGCGCTCTTCGGCCAGGCCTGCCTCGAGCCCGGGCAGGCCAAGGTCACCTACGGCACGGGCAGCTTCCTGCTGGTGAACGACGGCGAGCGGCGCGATCCGCCGCCGCACGGCCTGGTGCGGACGGCCGCCGCGCAGCCCGGCGTGACGGCGCTCGAGGGCTCCGTGTTCGTGTCCGGCGCGGCCGTCCAGTGGCTGCGGGACGGGCTCGGGATCCTGGCCGACGCCGCCGACAGCGGCCGGCTGGCCGCCTCGTTGGAAGGAAACGACGGCGTCTACTTCGTGCCGGCCCTGGCCGGACTGGGCTCGCCGTGGTGGGACGCCGATGCGCGCGGGCTGATCACGGGCCTCACGCGCGGCAGCACCCGCGCCCACCTGGCGCGGGCGGCGCTGGAGGCGATCGCCTACCAGGTGCGGGACGTGGTGGAGGCGATCCCGGGCGGGGTGTCCACGCTGCGCGCCGACGGCGGCGCCGCCGCCAACCCGTGGCTGATGCAGTTCCAGGCCGACCTGCTGGGCGTGGCCGTGGAGGTGGCCGTGGAGAGAGAGATGACGGCGCTGGGCGCCGCTGCGCTCGCGTCCGGTCGGCCGCCGACGTCCTCGCCGGCCGCCGTCTACGAGCCGCGCATGTCGCGCGACCAGGCCGACGCGCTGCACCACGACTGGTTGGTCGCGGTGCAGCGCGCCAGGAGCGCTGCTCCCTGCTAGCTGAGATCGATCGCCGGCTCGCCGGCGGGGGCTGGCTGCTCCGACTTGACGTCCTTGGGGATGAACACCAGCGTCGCCACCAATCCGATCAACGCCATCCCGGCGCCGACCAGGAAGGCCACGTGAAAGCCGTCCACGAGCGCGTTGGGGATCAACGCCAGGTTGTTCCCGTGGTCGCCCAGATACGAGTCGTATCGGGTGAACGTGATCGTCGACAGCACCGCGACGCCGAGCGCGCCGCCGACCTGCTGCGAGGTGTTGATCAGGCCGGAGGCGATGCCGGCCTCGTCGTGGGTGACGCCGATCAGCGAGGCGATCTGGACGGGCACGAACGAGAAGCCGAGCCCGATCCCGGCCAGGACGAAGCCTGGCGCCAGGTCGGCCGCGTAGGAGCCGTGCACCGACACCTGCGAGAACCAGAGCAGGCCCGCCACCAGCAGCACCATGCCGGTGATCAGCACCGAGCGCACGCCGATCCTCGTCACCAGCGCCTGCGAGGCGCCGGCGGCGACGATGATCACCGAGGCCACCAGCAGGTAGGCCACGCCCGCCTTCAGGGCGGAGTAGCCGAGCACCTGCTGCATGTACAGCGACAGCAGGAAGAACATCGAGAAGATTGCCGCTCCCAGCAGCAATCCGACGATGTTGGCGCCGGTTAGCGACTTCAGGCGGAAGATCGAGAACGGCAGGATCGGTGCCTTAGCGCGCAGCTCGACGGCGATGAAGCCGGCCAGCAGCACAGCGGCTCCGGCCAGCGAGCCGAGCACTCTGGTCGACGTCCAGCTGTACGTGTCGGTCGTGACCAGCCCATAGACCAGCAGCGTCAGCCCGGCGGTGACCAGGATGGCGCCTGCGATGTCGAGGCTGCGGCTGCCCAGCTCGACACGGCTCTCGTGCAGCACCCGCTGACCGGCCAGGATCACGATCAGGCCGATCGGCACGTTCAGGAAGAAGATCCACTCCCAGCCGACCTGGTCGGTGAGGATTCCGCCCAGCAGCACGCCCACGGCGCCGCCCGTGCCGGCGATGGCGCCCCAGATGGCGAGCGCCTTGTTACGCTCCTCGCCCTCGGCGAAGGTGGTGGTGAGGATGGCCAGCGCGGCCGGTGAGATCACCGCGGCGCCCAGGCCCTGGATGGCGCGGAATACGATCAGCTGGGTGTCCGACTGAGACAGGCCGCAGGCCAGCGACGCGGCCGAGAACAGCACCAGGCCGGCTATGAACAGCCGTTTTCTGCCGAGCAGGTCGGCGATGCGGCTGCCCAGCATCAGGAAGCCGCCGAAGGTCAGGGTGTACGCGCTGACCACCCACTGTAGATTGGCGTCGGAGAAGTCGAGCGCGTTCTTGATGGTGGGAAGCGCGACGTTGACGATGGCCACGTCGAGCACCACCATGAACTGGACTGCACACAGCAGGATCAGTGCGAGCCATTTGCGATCATTGTCAGGACTCATCGAACCATCTCCAAACTTGCTGTCGTGTTAGGATAGGATACAATACAGTGGTGTATCAAAACATTCCGACCGTGTCAAACCGGAGCTATGGATGCGATGTCTGATCTGACAACGGATGTACCGCGACGCCCTCCGGGGCGCCCGCGCAACGAGGAGGCTGACCGCGAGATCATCGCCGCCACCCTGCGTCTGCTGCCCGTGCAGGGCTACGACCGGCTCTCGGTGGAGGCGGTGGCAGCCGAGGCAGACGTCACCCGCGCCACCATCTACCGGCGCTATCCCAGCAAGGCGGAGCTGGTCTGCGCCGCGCTGAGCGCCTACCCCGACGACGCCAGCATGGGCGAGGGCGCCGACGTGCGGGCGTTCCTCGTGACCCTCATGAAGGTGTTCCGATCGGGGATCCAGGAATGCGACGGGGTCGCCATCTGCAGCTCGCTCTACCTGAACCGGGAGAAGCACCCTGAGATGTTGGAGGAGTTCCGCCGCGCGGTGGTGGAACCGCGCATGGAGCGGATGCGCGCCGTGCTCGAGACGGCCGCGGCCGCGGGTCATGTGCGCAAGGGCATCGACGTCGAGATGGTCGTGACGATGCTGTTCGGAGCGGGCATCCAGCGCGTGCTGACGGGTGGCACGCTGGACGAGGCCTGGCCCGAGCGGGTGGTGACGGCGGCCTGGCCGCTGCTCGACCCCGGCGGCTGCTAGCCGCCGTCCCGCTAGTCTCGGGACATGCCCGCCCCGCGCTCGCGACTGTCCCGCCTCTGGGTGGACATCTCGCCGCTGCGCGAGTTCCCCGCCTATCGCAGGCTCTGGGCTGGCGACCTGGTGGCGTCGGCCGGCTCGCAGTTCGCCGCCGTGGCGCTGCCCTACCAGGTCTACCGCCAGACCGGGTCGTCACTTCAGGTGGGCCTGATCGGGCTGGCCGCCCTGGGGCCGCTGCTGGTCGGGGCGCTCGCGTCCGGGGTGATCGCCGACGCGTTCGACCGCAAGCGGCTGCTGCTGGCCAGCCAGGCCACCTCGGCCGCAGGCTGTGTGCTGCTGGCGTTCCTGACCGCGTCCGGCCACACGCCGTTGGCCGTTCTGTACCTGCTGGCCGCGCTTCTGGCCTTCGCCTCGAGCGTGGAATCGCCGGTGCGAAACGCCGTGATCCCGAGCCTGGTGGGGCTGGCGCGCGTGCCCAGCACGGCGGCGCTCAACCAGATCGTCGACCAGACCTCGCAGATCGCGGGGCCGGCCGTGGCCGGCGTGCTGCTGGCCGCCTTCGGCATCACCGTCACCTACGTCGTGGCGGCGGCCGGGTTCGCGGTCGCCGTGCTGGTGGCGCTGGGACTGCCCGCGCTGCTGCCGGTCGGCGGCTCGGTCGCGCCGGGCTGGTCGTCGCTGATGGACGGGCTGCGCTTTGCCCGTCGCCAGCCGGCGCTGCTGGGCACCTTCCTGGTTGACCTGAACGCGATGGTGTTCGGGATGCCGCGGGCGCTGTTCCCGGCTCTGGCGGCGGCCACGTTCCACGTCGGGCCGGAGGGTCTCGGCCTGCTCTACGCGGCGCCGGCGGTGGGCGCGCTGCTGGCCGCGATCTCGAGCGGTTGGGTGCTGCACGTGCGCCGGCAGGGCGCCGCGGTGATGGTGTCGGTGGTGGTGTGGGGCGGGTCGATCGCCGCATTCGGGCTGATGCCGGGTGCGCTGTTCTGGCCGGCGCTGGGGCTGCTGGCCGTGGCCGGCGCCGCCGACGTGATCTCGGCCGTGTTCCGAAACACGATCATGCAGCAGGTCACCCCCGACCAGATGCGCGGCCGGATGGCGTCGCTGCACATCGCCGTGGTCACCAGCGGCCCGCGGCTGGGCGACGTCGAGTCGGGCGTGGTGGCCAGCCTCACGTCGGTGCGGTTCTCGGTCGTGTCGGGCGGGTTGATCTGCATCGCCGGCGCCGGCCTGATGCAGCTGCTGCTGCCGGCGCTGTCCCGCTACCAGCGGCCGTCGGCGCTCACGGCTTCCACTTGATGCTGCAGCCCACCGGCGTCGTCTCGGGCCGTCGCAGCTCGACGTCCGACAGCACGTCGTCGAGCGCCTCGCGCAGCCACAGCGCGTTTGCCGCCGGATCCTCGTAGTCCTCGTCGGGCGCGCCCCGGTAGCGGACGCGCATCTCGCCGTCGATCACGAACACGTCCGGTGTGGTGCGCGCGCCGTAGGCACGAGCCACGTCCTGCGCCTCGTCGTGAAGGTACGGAACCGACCAGCCCTCCTCGGCCACCCGCTCACGCATCGCGTCGAGCGAGTCGGACGGGTAGCGCTCACCGTCGTTGGGGTTCACGAACAGCGTGCGCACGCCGCGGAACCCGTAGTCGTGCGCGACATCCGCCAGCCGCTCGTGCCAGGCCAGCGCGTAGGGGCAGTGGTTGCAGGTGAACACGACCACCACGGGCCCGGTGGCGGTCAGCTCCGAGAGCCGGTGCACGCGGCCGTCGGTGTCGGGCAGCGCGAAGTCGTGGGCGGTGGCGATCACGCGGCCACCGCCTGCTGCAGCGCCTCGCGCAGCCGCGCGGGATCGGGGGTGGGCGACGGGCGGCCGTCGGCGCGGCGGTAGATCCGGCAGGTGAGGCCGGGCATATCGTCGGCCGGGAAGGGGTCGACGCCCTCGATGCGGATCGTGGGTGACCCCGGGAAGCGCTCCTCCACGGCCTGCTGCTCGGTCGTCATCTCGCGCATCTCGATCCCGTCGGGGTCGAGGCCGACGTCTGTCAGCGCTGCCCGCAGGTCGGCCAGGGTGCGCTCGACGGACGGGCAGCCTTGCCACCAGAGAAGCTCGATGCGAGGTCGCATGTCCGTCAGCATAGCCCGGCAATGCCGACTAGCATCGCTCGCGCAGATGGGCTGCGATCCCCGACACGAGATCCTGTTCGAGCCGGTGCGGATCGGCCCCAAGACGCTCCGAAACCGCTTCTACCAGGTGCCCCACTGCACCGGGTTCGGCGTCGAGAAGCCGTGGTCGCAGGCCCGGCACCGGGCGGTCAAGGCGCAGGGCGGCTGGGCCGCCGTCTGCACCGAGTACTGCACCATCAGCAGCGAGTCCGACGAGACGCCGTACGTGGCCGCGCGGATGTGGGACGACCACGACCTGCGGATGCTGGCGGTGACCGCCGAGCAGGCGCACGAGCTGGGCGCGCTGGCCGGCATCGAGCTGTCGCACACGGGCGCGCATGGTGAGAACAGCGAGTCGCGGCTGCCGGCGGCGGCGCCGTCACAGATCGCCGGCGACTTCGCGGTCGGGGTGGTGCCGCGGGCGATGACCAGGCGCGACATCCGCCGCGTGCAGGACGACTGGGTGGCGGCGGCACGGCGCTCGCGCACGGCCGGCTTCGACATCGTCTACGTGTACGGCGCACACACGTACCTGCCCGGCCAGTTCCTGTCGCCCCACTACAACCGCCGCACCGACGAATACGGCGGATCGCTCGCGAACCGGGCCCGCTTCTGGCTGGAGACGCTGGAGATGGTGCGCGAGGAGGTCGGCGACGACTGCGCGGTCGCCTGCCGGGTGGCGGTCGACCGCCGCGGGGCGCTGGGCGTCGATCTCGACGAGGGCCTCGAGTTCGTGTCGCTGGCCGACCACCTGGTCGACCTCTGGGACGTGACGGTCGGGTCGATCGGGGAGTGGTCGCTGGACTCCGGGCCGTCCCGCTTCTACCGCGAGGGCTGGCAGCTGGAGAGCACCGCCCGCGTGCGCGAGGCGACGCGCAAGCCGATCGTGGGCGTGGCCCGGATGACGGATCCCGACCTGATGGCAAGCGTGATCCGCAGCGGCGTCTGGGATCTGATCGGCGCCGCCCGACCGTCGATCGCCGACCCGTACCTGCCCGAGAAGATCCGCCAGGGGAGGGTGGACGAGATCCGCGAGTGCATCGGCTGCAACGTCTGCATCTCCAAGGCCGATAGCCGGCGCCACATCGGCTGCACCCAGAATCCGACCGCGGGCGAGGAGCACCGGCGAGGGTGGCATCCGGAGCACGTGCCGCCGCTGTCGGAGCCCCTGCACGCGCTGGTGGTGGGGGCGGGGCCGAGCGGCCTGGAGTGCGCGATCACGCTGGCACGGCGCGGCGCGCGGGTCGACCTGGTCGACCGGGGCGCGATGGTGGGCGGCTCGATGGGCTGGATCACGCGGCTGCCAGGGATGGGCGAGTGGGGCCGGCTGGTGGCGTACCGGGCGGTGCAGCTGAAGCGGCTGCCGGGAATCGAGCTGACCACCGGCCGCGAGCTGGACGCAGACGAGATCCGCGGCTGGGGCGCCGACGTGGTGGTGCTTGCGACCGGCTCGAGCTGGGCCGGCGACGGGCTCAACGGCTTCACGCGCGCGCCCATCCCGGGCGCCGACGACGCGCTGCCGTACGTGCTGACGCCGGAGCAGGTGCTGCTGGAGGGCAAGCGGCCGCCGGGCCCGCGTGTCGTGGTCTACGACGGCGACGGGTACTTCGCGGCGGCCGGGCTGGCCGAGCTGCTGGCCGGGGAGGGGCACGAGGTGGAGCTGGTCACCGGCTACGACAACGTCGCGCCGTTCGCGGCCGAGACGCTGGAGGACGTGCTCACCCGCAGCCGGCTGCACGAGGTGGGAGTGGTGATGCGCCGCGCCACCACGCTGGCCGGGATCGAGCCGGGACGGGTGGACGCCGAGAACGAGTTCGGCGAGCCGTTCACGATCGCCGCCGATGCGGTGGTGCTGGTCACCCAGAGGATCTCCCGCGACCGGCTCTACCACGAGCTGGACGGCACGCTGCCGCGCGTCCACCGGATCGGGGACTGCGTCGCGCCGCGGATCCTGGCCGAGGTCGTGTTCGACGGCCACCGGATGGCGCGGGAGATCGACCAGCCGGACCCGGACGTGGCGCTGCCCTACCTGCGGGAGCGGCCGATGCAGGATCCGCCGCCGGCGCCGGCCCCTCCGCCTGAGGTGCTGATGCTGCCGGAGCGGGTGCGGCCACGGCCGCGCCGCGTGCAGCTGATCGAGGGAGCGGCCGGCGAGGTGGCGGCGCGCATCGATGAGCTGGTGCAGGGGCGAGGCGAGGTGGTGGTGGCAGCCGGGCGTGGTGCCGGCGACGACCTGGAGCCGTACCGGCGGCTGGCGGAGCGCTACGGCGGGCGGCTTGCCGTGTCGCGGCCGCAGGTGGAGGCGGCGCGCGCAACCCGGGCGGATCTGGTCGGCGCGAGCTCGCAGGTGGTCGCGCCGGACGTGTATCTGGCCTTCGGCATCTCAGGCGCGATCCCGCATCTGGTGGGGATGTCGTGAGAGCGGCACGGTGGTTGCGATCAACACCGACAGAGCCGCGCGGATCTTCGATCACGCCGATTTTGGTGCGCTCGCGGACGCCGAACAGGTCGCACGACAGATCTGCGACAGGCCCCCATTCGGGTGACGCAGTACACTCGATCGTGCGCTGAAATCTGGGGTGGCGCACCGAACAGGGTGCGCGGCAGCCACGTTGCGCGGGCGAATCTGGGGTCTACTCCTGGTTTTGTTGCAGCGCTTCCGCGTGACTGTTGCCGAGGTCCTCGGGTTGGAGCCCCCGGGGGCCTCGGCCCGTTTCTCCGCCCTTCTGACCAACAGGGAGGGGCGACATGGCCGGCGGCCACGTGGTGATTCTGGGAGGCGGGAGCACGGGCGAGGCCTGTGTCTCCGCCCTTCGCGAGCTCGAGCCGGACACGCAGATCACGCTGGTGGAGCGAGGGCTGGTCGGCGGCGAATGCTCGTACTACGCCTGCATGCCGACCAAGGGGATGCTGCGGCCGCTGGAAGCCGTCGCGGGGGCGCGCAACGTGCCGGGTGCGAGGGAGGCGGTGACCGGGGCTGTCAGCGCCGAGGGTGTGTTCGCGCACCGCGACGCGATCACCTCCGGCTGGGACGACTCCTCGCAGGCGGACTGGCTGGCGTCCAAGCATGCGGAGCTGGTGCGGGGCGAGGGCCGCGTGCTGCGGCCGGGTGTGATCGCGGTGGGCGAGCGGGAGGTCGAGTACGGGCGGCTGGTGATCGCCAGCGGGTCGCGGCCCTCGATCCCGCCGATTCCCGGCCTGGACGGCGTCGAATACTGGACGAACCGGGAGGCCACCAGCCGGCACGAGATCCCGTCCAGCATGATCGTGCTGGGCGCCGGGCCGGTGGGATGCGAGCTGGCCCAGTTCTTCAGCCGCATGGGCGCGCGGGTCGCAATCGTGGACGCGGCCGACCGGCTGCTGCCACGCGATCACCCCGACGCGGGTGACCTGCTGGGCGAGTTCCTCGAGGGCGAGGGCATCACCCTGCATCTGGGGCAAGGGGTTGATCGGATCGATCCGGGGGTGAAGCTGCGGCTCAAGGACGGCACGGTGGTCGAGGGAGAGCGGTTGCTGGTCGCCACCGGGCGGCGGCCGAACTCGGATGGCTGCGGGTTCGAGCAGCTGGGGGTGACGCTCGGCAAGGGCGGGGCCGTGGAGGTGGACGAGCGCATGCGCGCGGCCGAGGGAGTGTGGGCGATCGGAGACGTGAACGCGATCGCGATGTTCACGCACGCCGGCAAGTACCAGGCTCGCGTGGCGGCGACGGACATGGCCGGGAAGCCGGCGAAGGCCGACCACAGCGCCGTCCCGGCGGTGACGTTCACCGACCCGCAGGTGGCGTCGGTGGGGCGGACGAGCGGCGCCGGGCTGGTGACCGGCGAGCGGCGGATCGACAGCGTGGCGCGCACGTCGACCTACGAGCGGCCGAAACGGCAGGGGTTCCTGAAGGTGATCGCCGACCCCGAGCGAGGGAGTGCTGGTGGGCGCGGTGGCCGTGGGCCCCGAGGCGGGCGAATGGCTGGGCCAGCTGACGCTGGCGGTACGCGCGCAGGTGCCGGTGGAGCTGCTGCGAGAGACGATCCAGCCCTACCCGACGTTCAGCGAAGCGGTGCAGTTCGCGGTGCGCGATCTACCCATGTAGCCCAGTGCCGATTTCGCAACGTTCGGTCACGGGGTCCGCACCAACCCCTGGCGAGGGCCGAAGCGGTGTTTGACTCCAATAATTGGGGTTTTGGCCCAACCACGCCAATCGCGTGTCACAGCCGCCGTGACCTCCGTCACGGTCGCGTGCCGGAGTGCCGCGGGGCCCGGTAGGTGTTTGACACCTGGGTCTCGCCCTGCGCGGGGCGTTTCAGGCGCTTGCGAGCAGCTGGCGGGCGGCGCGCTCGCCGCTTCGCAGCGCGCCCTCCATCGTCGAGTACCAGTGCCGCTCGGTGTGCTCGCCGGCGAAGGCGATTCGCCCGACCGTGGCTTCCAGCCGATCGTCGAGATCCGCCGGCCGGTCGGGCTGGCGCGCGCTGTAGGCCCCGTCCGGCCAGGTCGAGAGCACCGCCGCTGCGCCGTCGAGCTCGAGGTCCGGTCGCAGAGCTGCGACCCGCTCGAGGTACCGCTTCGGCCCCTCGTCCACCCTCAGCGCGTCCACCGCCGGCTGCGACCCCGCAAACGCCGTCACCAGCGGCGCCACGGCTCCGTCGCCGTCCCTCGCCGTCCACGTCCAGAAGTGCTCCGGCACCGACAGCACAGAGCTGGCCTGCGCCCGTGCCAGCAGCGGCACCGCCAGCTTGGCCGCCTGCCCGTAGACGACCCGCTCCAGCGCGTCGGACTTCCAGGTGGGCAGCGGCGGGTCGAAGATGATCCCGCCCGTGGCCGGAGCCGGCACCGCGACCACCACCGCGTCCACGTCGAGGTCGTCGTTGACCCGAAAGCCCTCCCCGACCTGCGCCACCCGCACCGCCGGCGTCCCCAGCCTCACCTGCAGCCCGGTGGCCAGCCGTTCCGCCACCAGCTGGTTTCCGCCAGCCACCCGCCGCGCCTCCACGTCGTCGAACAGCTCACCGACCTCGCGCACCGCGCCCGCAGCCAGCAGCGACACGGGATGGGCGTAGGAGACCTGGATCCTGCAGGCGATCAGCTCGCGCGCCCCGGCGTCCATCGGCACCCGCTCCAGCAGCTCCGCGACCGTCAGTCCCTCGCCGGCACCGGCCTCCACGGCCCCGACCAGCGCCGCCAGCGCCGCGGCCAGCGTGGCCGCATCGACGCCGATCCCGCCGCGCGGCTCGCGTCTGCGTGAAGCTCATCCCCATCGGCGCCAGCTCCAGGCCCAGCCGGCCCACCAGGGCCGGCAGCGCCGTGTAGCCCTCCGTCACGAACTCCGCGCCCATCTCGACAATCGCCCCGCACGGCAGCGTCTGCGACCAGACGCGGCCGCCGACGCGCTGATCCCGCTCCAGCACCGTCACCGCGACGCCCGCCTCCGTCAGCGCCGCTGCCGCCGCCAGGCCGGCGAACCCGGCGCCGATCACGACCACTTCCCGCATCAGTCCCGCGAGGGCCGCGACGCGTTTCGCATCTGCTTGCTCAGCGTCTTCCAGTGCTGACGCTGCTCCGAGCGCGCGCGCTTGTCCTGCTTCAGCTCCTGGAACCGCAGCTCCCGCAGCAGCTTGTTGTAGCTCTCCAGGCGGTCCGGCGCGAGCGTGCCGGCCGCGATCGCCGCGATCACCGCGCAGCCGGGCTCGCCCTCGTGCTTGCAGTCGCTGAACCGGCAGCCCGCCGCCAGCTCGTGCACGTCCGCGAAGGTCTGCTCGAGCCCCTCTCCGTCGCCGTCCCACATGCTCACCGACCGCATGCCCGGCGTGTCGATCAGCACCCCGCCCGACGGCAGCACGATCAGCTCACGGTGCGAGGTCGTATGCCGCCCGCGCCCGTCCGGCCGCACGTCCTGCGTCCGCAGCCGCTCCTCGCCCACCAGCCGGTTGATCAGCGTGGACTTGCCCGCACCCGACAGCCCCAGCAGCGCCACGGTGCGGTTGCCCCCGATGTACGCGTCGAGCGCCTCGAGCCCGTCGCCGGTGGCGGCGCTGATCGCAAGCACATCGGTGCCGAACGCGATCGACTCCGCCTCCAGCACGAACCGCTGGGTGTCCTCACAGAGGTCGGTCTTGGTGAGCAGGATCACCGGCTGCGCGCCGCTCTGCCAGCCGAGCGTCAGGTACCGCTCCAGCCGGCGCAGGCTGAACCGCTGGTCGAGCGAGTTGACCAGGAATACAACGTCGATGTTGGCCGCCACGACCTGCCCGATCGTCTCCTCGCCGGAAGCCTGCCGCGTGAAGCCCGTTCGCCGCTCCATCAGCGCCCGCAGGACCGCGTCGTCGCCGCCCGGGACGGCCGGTCTCACAACCGCCCAGTCGCCCACCGCCGGTGTCTCGAACCGCGGCGGCACCACCGCCCGGTGCACGGTCTGCGCGGCGAACACCGTGCAGATACCGCGGTCGACGCGGGCGATGCGCCCGGGCACGGTGCCCTCCTCGCTCAGCCGCGCGAACTCCTCGTCCCGGGCCTGATCCCAGCCCAGCTGCTGCAAACGCTCAGATTCGGGCGGCCCGTCGTCGGGCCACCAGGAAATGTCACTCACGTGGATATCTCTCCAGGGTCGATGGGTTCCCCGGAGGCCGCGGTGCGCGGTCGGTCAGCGCTGTCGGGGCAGGCGGGGACGTGCAGGTTGGATTACCGATTTCACCCTCATGGTCCGCACCTCCCTGCCGATTGCACTTCTGCGACTCCAATACCATAGCAATCAACGGCACGAGGTATTGCGCGCAGGGGCAAAGGGGTCGCTACCATGCCCGGCGTGCTCCAACACCGGGGTCGGTGGGTCCGTACCCCGCATGCGCTTCAACTGCTCGCGTAGGTGACAGCTTCGCGTGGGCGCAGCTCTGTCCCCCAGTAGGAGGTCCCGACCCTGAGGAAAGCACTGTTCGTTGCCGTTTTGATGCTGGCGGCCATCACCCTTACAGCATCCGCACACCGTGCCAGCGCCGCCGTGACGGCGAGCGCCGAACACCAGAAGGCCGTTCATTCGTGGCGTCACAAGGCCCGCTTCCGTCGTAATCAGGCCTCCCGCCTGGCCGGGCGCCTGGGCATTCACTACCGCCCCCGCCGCGCCGAGATCCACATGATCCGGATCGTCCGCCTGCAGCATCTGACGCGCCACTACCGGCTCCGCGGAAACCACTTCCGCAGGATCATCCGCCAGCGGTTCCCCAACCTGATGTGCATCCACCGCTACGAGGGCAGCTGGTCCGCCTACAACGCCGCCGGCTACTACGGCGGCTTCCAGATGGACGCCTCGTTCATGCAGCACTGGGGCGCCGACAAGCTGCGCAAGTACCACGGCCGCGATGCCCGGTACTGGTCGCCCGCCGACCAGCTCGCCGTCGCCAGCCGTGCGGTTGCGCACATCGGCTACAGCCCGTGGCCGAACACCGGTGCCATGTGCGGGTTGTAACCGTCCGCACCCCGATAGTCGCCGCCGCGTTCGCGGGACGGCTCAAGCGCGGGGCGTACACGGCCGATGTCCTAGCGATGGCTTCTGCCGATCGTCTCCGTGCGCTTGTCGACCTGTCCCGGGCGCTGTCCTCCAGCCAGGATCTGGAGGACGTGCTGCGATGTTTCACGGCCCACGCAACGGCCGTGAACGGCGCGGCGGCGACGGCGGTCTCGCTGTGGGAGCGGGATCGCGATGTGCTGATCACCCTCACCGACTACGAGAACCACATCGTTGGCCAGATCGCCGAGGCCGATGTCGAGTACCCCCTGAGCGACTTCCCGCTCTCGCGCCAGGTGATGGAGGAGCGGATCGCGGTCGTCGTGCGTACCTCCGACCCCGAGTGTGACCCGCGCGAGCGCAGCGTCCTGCTCAAGGACGGCTACGAGACGATGCTGATGCTGCCGCTGGTGTCGCGCGGCGAGACGATCGGGCTGATGGAGTTCGCCGACGTCAGCGATCGATCGTGGGACCCGGAGATGGAGTTCTTCGGCGCGCTCACCGACGTGGTCGCGGCCGCGGTGCACAACGCGGTGCTGCACGATGAGTTCCGCGAGGCCCAGGAGCGCTACCGGGTGCTGGTCGAGAACCTGCCGGCCATCACCTATGTCGACCTGGCCGGCAGCGGCGATCCCCTGTACGTCAGCCCCCAGATCGACGAGCTGATGGGCATCCCCGCCGCCGAGTGGCTGGACGGGTTCAACGGCTGGGAGCGGCGGATGCACCCCGACGACCGCCACACCATCGCCGACTACAGGCACACCGTCGCGACCGGCGAGCCCTACTCCGCGTCGTACCGGATGCAGGGGCTGGACGGCCGCATGCGCTGGTTCCGCGACGACGCGGCCGCCGTGCGCGACGAGAGCGGCACCCCCCGCTTCATCCAGGGCGTGATCTTCGACGTGACCAAGCAGAAGGAGGCCGAGGGCGCGCTCCTGGTCTCCGAGGCGCGCTTCCGCGAGATGCTCGAGAACGTCCGTCTGGCCGCGGTCGTCACCGACCTGGAGGGCCGCGTCACGTTCTGCAACGAGTACCTCGCCGAGCTGTCGGGCTGGTGGGAGGACGAGCTCCTGGGCCGCATCTGGTCGGAGACCTTCACCCCGCCGGACGAGCTGGAGATGGAGCAGCGCGCCCAGCGCGGGGTCGCGCGCGGAAGCGTGATCGCCCACTACGAGAGCTCGATCCTGACCCGCTCCGGCGAGCGGCGGCTGTTCTCCTGGAACAACACCCTGCTTCGCGACGCCAACGGCGACGTGGTCGGCCAGGCGTCGGTGGGCGAGGACATCACCGATCGCCGCCGCGCGGAGCACGAGCTGGAGCGGCTGGCCTTTCACGATCCGCTGACCGGCTTGCCAAACCGGATCCTGTTCCATGAGCACCTCGACGTTGCGCTGGCGCGCGCGCAGCGGGCGGGCTGCGGCGTGGCGGTGCTGTACGTCGACCTGGACGACTTCAAGCTGGTCAATGACAGCTTCGGCCACAACGCCGGTGACGAGCTGCTGTGCGAGGTTGCGGCGCGCCTGACAGGATCGACCCGCGCCGCCGATGTGGTTGCCCGCCAGGGCGGCGACGAGTTCCTGATCCTGATCGCCGACGTCGAGACCACCGAAAGCGGCGACGTCGTGGACGTGGGGGACGTTGCCCGCCGCGTCGCCGAGCAGGTGCGCGCGGCGCTGCAGCGGCCGCTGATCCTGGCCGACACCGAGATCTACACCAGCGCCAGCCTCGGGATCAGCCTCTACCCGGCCGACGCACCCGACGCGGAGAGCCTGCTCAAGCACGCCGACATCGCGATGTACAAGGCCAAGGAGTCCGGCCGCGACGGCTACCAGCTGTTCTCGTCCAGCGGCCACGACCCGCGCGCGCAGCTGTCGATGGCCGGCCGTCTGCGTCGCGCGGTCGAGCGCGACCAGCTGATGCTGCACTACCAGCCGCTGGTGTCGCTCGCGACCGGAGAGTACGTCGGGGCGGAGGCGCTGCTGCGCTGGCAGGACGATCAGAACGGCCTGGTCATGCCGGGCGACTTCATCCCGCTGGCCGAGCGCACCGGGTTGATCGGCCCGATCTCGGAGTGGGTGATCGCGGAGGCCTGCCGCCAGAGCGCCGAGTGGCGCTCGATGGGGCTCGACCTGTACGTGTCGGTGAACCTGCCGGCGGTGTTCTGGCAGCCGACCGCCATGCGGCAGGTGCTGGCCACGATCGAGCGGTTCGGCCTGTCCGCCGATCGCATGATGGTCGAGATCACCGAGTCGACCGTGATGGCCGATGCGCTGCGCTCGGAGCCGATCATCGCCGAGCTGCACGAGCGCGGCCTGCGGCTGGCGATCGACGACTTCGGCACGGGCCACTCCTCCCTGGCGCGGCTGAACCAGATGCTGGTGACGACCCTCAAGATCGACCGCTCGTTCATCGCCGACCTTCCGGGCGACGCCAGCGCCGCCGTGCTCGTGTCGACCATCATCCAGCTCGCCCACAACCTGGGCCTGCATCCGCTGGCGGAGGGCATCGAGACCGAGGAGCAGCGCACGTTCCTGGTCGAGAACGGCTGCCAGCTCGGCCAGGGTTTCCTGTTCTCCAGGGCCGTGCCTGCCGACCAGATCGTGGCGCTGCACAACGCCATGCGCGACGCCGCCTGACTATCCTTCCGGGTATGCCGATCGCGATCACCGATGCCGCGCTGGAACGGGTGCTCGAGGTGCGCGCCCGCGAGCACGAGCCCGAGGGGCTGGCGCTGTGGGTCGAGATCGTGGGGGTGGCGGGTGCCGCCTACCAGTACGACATGTCGTTCCTGCGCCACGATGAGATCGACGAGACCGACGTGGTGGTGACCGGCGGCGGTCTCCAGATCGTCGTTCCGCGGCTGGATGCGCCCGCGCTCGACGAGGCCACGATCGCCGTCGACGAGCGGCTCGGCGGAGGGCTCGTGATCGAGAACCCCAAGCTGCCGGCACAGACCAGCCCGGCGTTGCGCCTACCGGAGCTGCCCGAGCTGCAGGGCGATGCCGCGGCCCGCGTGCGCCAGGTGCTGGAGCTGCAGGTGAACCCGGCGATTGCGTCACACGGCGGCCACGCTGAGCTGGTGGCGGTCGAGGGTGACAGCGCCTTCCTGCGCCTGGGCGGCGGCTGCGTCGGCTGCGGCATGGTGGCGGTGACGCTGAAGCAGGGCGTTGAGTCGGCGATCCGGGCCGGGGTGCCCGAGATCACGCGCGTGGTGGATGTGACCGATCACGCATCGGGCACCAACCCGTACTACGAGCCCACCGCGCACTGAGCAGCAGCGCGAATCTGCCGCGTTGCCAACTCTGGATACTCGCAAAATGCGAGAATTATCCGCTTGCACACCACCCGCCGGTGCCATAGGTTTCCTTCTGCGCCGCTCAGGGCAGCCGAGTAGGTTGAACCCGGTCGGACGGATCGTAGAGGCGACTCGAAAGTTCGTTCGGTCGGTGGACAAAAGGCAAGCCGGGGCGGCGAATCTTTGGTCCCTTTCAGCCTCCCGCGGCCAGGCTCACCAGCCTGAACTGGTCCACGTCCACCAGTCCCTGGTCGGTGATCTTGAGCGACGGGATCACCGACAGCGCCAGGAAGCTCATCGCGTGGAACGGCGCCTCGACCGTGCAGCCGAGCACCGCGGCCGCGTCTGACAGCGCCTCGCTCTGTGCCAGCACCACGTCCAGCGGCTGGTCGCTGAGCAGCCCCGCGACCGGCAGCGGCAGCTCCGCTCGCACGCCGCGGCCCTCGACGGCCACCATGCCTCCGCCCAGCTCGGCCAGGCGCCCGATCGCCCGCGCCATGTCGCCGTCGTCGACGCCCACGCAGACGATGTTGTGTGCGTCGTGTGCGACGGTGCTCGCGATCGCCCCGCGCTGCAGCCCGAAGCCCTGAACGAATCCGAGCCCGACCCGGCCGGTGCCGAGGTGGCGCTCCGCAACCGCGATCTTGGCCAGGTTGCGGGCCGGGTCGGCCACTGCCAGCCCGTCCCGTACGGTCGCCGGCATCGTCAGCGCCTCGGTCACGATCTGGCCCGGCACCAGACCGATCACGCGGATCGAGCCGCCGACGTGCCGGCGTGTGCAGGTCGTTGGGCGAGATCGGCTGGATCCGCACGGTGCGCCGCGCCCACTCCGGCACGGGTGGCGCGACCGGCTGCGCCGGCACCAGGCCGTGCTTGAGCACCACGTCCGGCAGGAACCGCTCGAGGTCGGGCAGGATCAGCAGGTCGGCTCGCCGCCCCGGCGCGATCGCGCCGCGGTCGCCCAGTCCGTGCCAGGCGGCCGCGTTGCAGGAGGCCATCGCCAGCGCGTCGCGGGCATCCACCCCCGTCTCCACCGCCCGGCGCACCATCGAGTTGACGTGGCCCTCGCGGGCGATGTGCCCTGGCTCGCGGTCGTCGGTGCAAAATGCGATCCGCGCGGGGCCGTACTCGTGCACCAGCGGCAGCAGCGCGTCGAGGTTCCGGGCGCCCGATGCCTCGCGGATCAGCAGCCACATGCCCGCCCGCAGCCGCTCGCGTCCCTCCTGTGGCGTCGTCGCCTCGTGGTCCGATCCGATCCCGGCGGCGGCGTAGGCCTGCAGCCGGCGGCCGAGCACGCCGGGGGCGTGGCCGTCGACGTGCTCCGCTCCCTCCAGGCCCAGCTTCGCGAGCTCGTCCGGATCGCCGGCGATCACGCCCGGGAAGTTCATCATCTCGGCCAGGCCCAGCACGCTCCGGCGCCGCAGCAGGCCCTCCAGGTCTCCCGTGGTGAGCGCCCGCCGCGGCGACTCGAACCGCGACGCGGGCACGCACGACGGGGCCATGAAGAACACGTCCAGCGGCAGATCGGCGCAGGCGTCGGCCAGCCAGTGCACGCCGTCGGTGCCGAGCACGTTTGCGATCTCGTGGGGGTCGGCGACCACCGACGTGGTGCCGAACGGCAGCACCAGCTTGGCGAACTCGTCCACGAGCAGCAGCGACGACTCGAGGTGCAGGTGCGCATCGATCAGGCCGGGGACGACGTATCGCCCGCCTGCGTCCAGCGTCTCGTGGCCGACGGTACTCCCCGACGCCGGCGATCCAGCCGTCGCACACGGCCACGTCGGCCTCCAGCCACTCGCGGGTGTACACCGACAGCACCCGGCCGCCGCGCACCACCAGGTCGGCGGGCTCGTCGCCGCGTGCCACCGCCAGCCGTCGTGTCAGGTCGGTCATGGCCGCGAAGTCTACGCGTTTTCTATTTTGAATACTCGCAAAGAGCGCGATTTACCCGCTTGCAGACCGGGTCCCGGTGCCATAGGTTTGCTCCTGCGCCGCTGAGGGCAGCCGAGTAGGTTGAAGCCAGGCGGACGGGCCGTAGAGGTGACTCGAAAGTTCGTTCGACTGGGGGACCAAAGGCAAGCCGGAGCGGCGAATCTTTGGTCCGAAACGACCAACGGCCCCCGCCGCAGCCGGAGCTGCGACGAGGGCCGTCCTCATCTCTGGCGTCAGTCGCCCGCCGCCGCGTCCGGCAGGTCGACCGTCCGGATCGGGCCCGTGAACCAGTTCTTGGCCCACAGGTGCCACGACAGGAACGAGTAGATCGCAACCGCCCCCACGATCAGCGGGCAGTAGTTGATCAGCCCGTTGTTCCAGTGCAAAGTCCGCGTTGCCGGGGACGCCGCCGGGGGCGGTGGGCAGGAAGGCGATGATGCACACCACGATCACCTCGATCACCGCGATCGGGCACATCCACTTGTACTTGTTTCCGAGCGTCCAGGGCCCGGTCTCAAACGCATCACCGATCCGCCATCTCAGGAAGATCGGGATGGCGTAGGCGATGTAGAGGCCGACCACCGTGATCGATGCCAGCGCGTAGAAGGCGATCGGCACCTTGGCGGCGTTGCCGTACAGCGCCGGCAGGGTCACGATCGCGCAGATCCCGGCCATGCCCAGCGTCGCGTTCCGCGGCGCCCGGTTCGGGGCCACCTTCGACCAGATCTGGTGTCCGGGGACCGCGCGGTCGCGGCTGAACGCATACATCATCCGCGAGGCGCTGGTGAGGCCGGAGCCGCCGCAGAAGAACTGGCCGATGGTCGAGATGATCATGACGGCCTTGAACCCGGCCAGACCCAGCGCCGTCGCGAAGATGCCGATCGACGAGCCGGCGCCGTAGGGGTTGCTGGTCGAGATCACGTCGGCGTTCTTGACCGCGAACAGGAAGCACAGCAGCAGGATCCAGCCGCCGATCGCCGAGTAGAACACCGACCGCCACATGCCCTGGGCAGCCGCCTTGGCCGCGCCGGTGGTCTCCTCGGAGAGGTGGGCGGAGGCGTCGAAGCCCGTGATCGTGTACTGCGTCAGGATCACGCCCAGCGGCACCACGTAGAGGAAGAACTTGAGGCTGCTGGTGCCTCCGGAGAAGCCGGAGTTGTTGATCCAGTGCGTGAACACGAACGAGGCGCTCTGGTGCGACGTGGGTCCGAAGATCAGGATCAGCACGATGATCGCCGCACCCACCACGTGCCAGTAGGCAGAGGTGTTGTTCCAGATCGACAGGATGTGCGCCGGGAACAGGTTGATGAACACGTGCACGGCCAGGATGCAGAGGAAGATCAGGAAGATGTACTTGAGGTTGAACGCGTCGTAGCTGGTGTCGAACAGTCCGATCGTGTACGACAGGAACGAGGCGCAGGCGTAGTCGACCGATGCCACCACGCCGACCAGGCCGACCAGGTTGAACCAGCCCGTGAACCATCCCCAGCTGGGGCCGCCCAGCTTCGACGCCCAGTAGTAGATGCCGCCTGCCGTGGGCATCGCCGAGACGACCTCGGCCATGCACAGCGCGATGATCAGGATGAAGGCGGAGACCACCGGCCACCCGATCGAGACCATCACCGGTCCGCCGTTGTTCCAGGCCGCGAAGAAGTTCGTGAAGCAGCCTGCCAGGATCGAGATGATCGAGAAAGAGATCGCGAAGTTCGTGAAGCCGCCCCAGGAGCGTTCCAGCTCCTGCTTGTAGCCGAGCTCGGCGAGGAGCCGTTCGTCCTCGTTCAGCTGGGGGGCGCCCGGTGACGGGTCGCTCATGCGGATTCCTCCTGATTTGGTTGTGGCCTATACCACGAGGCCGACGAGTATACGACTCCGCGCCGCCGATTTTCTGGCGCGGCCGCCGTTGCGCGTGCGCAGGAGCCAATCATCCGTCGTGGAACTCCCACCATGTGCGGCACCAGCTCACCCCTGGCGTGCTTCGGCTGTGCGCGCTGGTCGCGCTGTTCGTGTGCTGGGGCAGCTACCTGGAGGCCCGCGGCGACGACCTGGGCGCGCGCACGGCCGGCCTGGTCACGGTCGCCTTCTGCGTGCTGATGATCGCAGCCCATGTGGCCGGATCCAGGGCGGCGGCGCGGGACGACCCGCCGGCCGAGGTCGATCTGGCGGCACTGCTGGGCGCCGCGCCGCTGGTACCCGGCCTGGTGCTGCTGTTGTGGCACCACGCCGGCTCCGGGGCCAGCGTCGTGTTCCTGTACAGCTTCTCAAACGACGTGGTGGCGAACGCGCTTCTGATCGGAGCCGGCATCTACGTCGCCGCGTTCCTGCTCGCCCGCCAGCCGCGATGGCTGCTGGCGGCCGCCCTGGCGCTGGTGCTCGGGATCGAGCTGCACCTGTCGGCGGGGTTCCAGGTGACGCTGGCCTCGCGTGGCGGCGGCGACTGGACGCGGTTCCTGGTGACGCTCGGCGCCGTCGCGCTGCTGGTGGCGGCCGGCCGCGTGCTGCGCGGTGAGGAGGAGCGGAACCTGCTGGTGGCGGCGGCCCTGCTGATGCCCCTGGCGTACTCGGCGATCCCGGTCGCAACCGGTCAGGACGGGGTGCGCGCCGTGGTGGGCGCGGCGCTGCTGGTGGCGATGGCTGTCGCGGTCCGCCGGCAGCTGACCGTCGGCATGGGCTTCGGGCTGCTGGTGCTGGGCGGGCTCGAGATCAGCGCGCTCGGGTCATACGGCTCGTCGCTGGCGCCGTCGGCGCTGTTCGGTGCGGCCGGCCTGGCGCTGGCATGGCTTTCGGTGATAGCGGCCCGGCGCCGGCACCTGCACTGAGCAACGGGCACTTACTGGGACCAACGGTCAGTGCAGCGCCTGCTCCAGGTCCTCGATCAGGTCGTCCGCCGACTCGATGCCCACCGACAGCCGCACCAGGTTGGGCGGCGTCGCGAACGGCGCGTCGGCGGTCGACGAGTGGGTCATCTGGGCCGGCGTCTCGATCAGGCTCTCGACGCCGCCCAGGCTCTCGGCCAGCGACCACACACGCGTGCGCGCAACGGCGTCCCGCGCCTGCCCCTCGTCGTCGACCAGGAACGAGATCATGCCGCCGTAATCGCGCATCTGGCGAGCGGCGATGTCGTGGCCCGGGTGATCCTCCAGGCCTGGGTAGAGCACCCGCGTGACGGCCGGGTGGCCGCCCAGGAATCCGACCACCGCGCGGGCGTTCTCGCAGTGCTGGCGCATCCGCACCGGCAGCGTCTTCAACCCGCGCAGCACCAGCCAGGAGTCGAACGGCCCGGCCACGGCGCCCAGCGAGTTCTGCAGGAACGCCAGCCGCTGGCCCAGCGCGGCATCGGACGTGGCCGCGAAGCCCGACACGAGATCGGAGTGGCCGCCCAGGTACTTGGTCGCCGAGTGCACGACGATGTCTGCGCCCAGCTCGATCGGCCGCTGCAGGTAGGGCGAGGCGAAGGTGTTGTCCACCACCAGGATCGCGCCGGCCGCGTGCGCCGCCTCGGCCGCCGCCGCGATGTCCACCACGTTCAGGAGCGGGTTGGTGGGCGATTCCAGCCACAGCATCTTCGCGCCCCCCAGGTGCCGCTCCAGCTCGGTGTTGCACTGGTCGGCGGAGAGGTAGGAGAAGCGCACGCCGCGGGGCTCGTACACCTTCGAGAACAGCCGGTAGGTGCCGCCGTAGACGTCGTTCACCGACACCACCAGGTCGCCCGGTGAGACCAGGTGCATCACGGTGGTGGTCGCCGCCATGCCGCTGGCGAAGGCGAAGCCGTGCTCCGCGCTCTCCAGCGAGGCCAGGCAGGTCTCCAGCGCGCGGCGGGTGGGGTTTGCGGTGCGCGAGTAGTCGTAGCCGTCCTTCAGCTCCCCGACCGCCTCCTGCACGTAGGTCGAGGTCTGGTAGATCGGCACCGTCACCGCCCCGGTGGAGGGATCCGGAGGCTGGCCGTCGTGGATGGCGCGGGTGTCGAACTGCATCCGCCGCCAAGGATATCGGCTCAGCGGGGCGGAGCCACCGGCGACGCCGTTTTGGCCCCCAGGTCGCCGCGCTGCACCTGCTCGAGCCCGGCTGTCGCCGCCAGCCGTTCCAGGGCGCGCTCGAGGCCGGCCTCGTGGCGAGCTCCCCACCGCACCTGAGGCTCGGGGTGGTGGGCCAGAACGCGCAGCACGCCTGCGCGACGGTCGCTGCGGATGTCCAGCCGGGCGACGATGCGGTCGCCCAGCAGGAACGGCAGCACGTAGTAGCCGTAGCGCCGCTGCGGCTGCGGCTTGTAGACCTCGATCAGGTGCTCGAAGCCGAGCACGCGGGCCGCGAACGGCCGGTCCCACAGCAGGTTGTCGAAGGGCGACAGCAGCACGGCGGCGCTCGTCGAGCCGGCCGGCTGCGGGCCGGGCGCGACCAGCACGGGCGGGCCGCCATCGGCCACCTCGAGCCGCTCCAGCGCCCCGTCCGCCACCAGTGCATCGACGTGCGGCCGGATCCGGGCGGTACCGCCGCGCAGGCGGTTGTGCTCGACCACGCCGTATTCGGTGAGCACGCCGCGGGCGCGCACCGCCCGCACAACCAGCGCGCGCAGGAACTCGTCCTCGCTGGGCGTCGGCGCGCCCAGGATCTCGTCCGGGATCACCCGCTCGGGCAGGTCGTACAGGCGCTGGAAGCTGGTGCGGCCAGATACGACCAGGTCGCCCGCCGTCCACAGTGCGTCCAGCATCCGCCTGGCCGGCTTCCAGCCCCACATGCCGCCGCTGCGCGCCCCCTCGAAGTCCCGGGATCCGAGCGGTCCGCGTTCGCGGATCTCCGACAGCACGCGGTCGGCCAGCTCCGGGTCGCCGTCGATCACCGGCCCGAACCAGTGGTGAGAACGCCGCTCGTCCATCCGCCGCCGCCACATCGGCCAGTCGCCGATCGGCACCAGGCAGGCCTCGTGCGCCCAGTACTCGAACACGCGGCCCTGCCCGAGCAGCTTCGAGACGGTGCCGCGCGGGTAGCTGCCGACGCGGCCGGCCAGGGTGATCCGGTGGCTGCGCTCGACCGCCGAGATCGAGTCCAGCTGCACGCAGCCCAGCCGGTCGATTGCCTCCGCCACCTCGATCGGCCGGCCCCGGCGGGTGCGTGATGCGTATCCCTGGGCTGCGACAGCGCGCCGTCGCAGCTCGGCCGTTGAGACCCTGCGGCTCACACGCCGTTTCGTCGGTCGGCGAGGTACTCGAGCAGGTCGGAGCGGGTCAGCATGCCCGCGGGCCGGCCGTCCTCGACGACCAGCACGGCCGGGCTGCCGGCGGTCAGGTCGGCGAACACGCGATCGATCGACTCGGTCGCGTCGATCACGTGAAGCGGCGGCTGCATGGCCTGGGCGACACCCTCGTTGAGGGCGTCCGGGCTCTTGAACACGCGGTCGAGCAGTCCCCGCTCCTGCAGCGATCCGACCACGTCGGCCAGCGACGCGACCGGGTCGGCGCGCACCACCGGCAGCTGCGAGATCGAGTAGCGCTGCATCAGCTCGATCGCCTCGCCCACCTTGTGGTCGGCCTCGATCGTGACCAGTGCCGGCAGCTCGGCGTGCTCGCGACGGGTGTGGCGCAGCACCTCCGCGACGGTGGGCGACGGCGCCTCGCGCTCCAGGAAGCCGTACTGGAGCATGTAGTTGTCGTCGTAGAACTTCGACAGGTAGGAGCGGCCGCCGTCGGGGATGATCGTGAGGATCGTGGCCTCGGGGCCATGGCGTTTGGCGGTCTCCAGCGCCGCCCACACGGCGGTGCCACCGGAGCCGCCCACCAACAACCCCTCCTGGCGGGCCATCCGCCGGGCGGTCAGGAACGAGTCGCGGTCGCTGACGGTGACGAAGTCGTCGATCAGCGTCAGGTCCATGGTCTGCGGGAAGAAGTCCTCGCCGATGCCCTCCACCATGTAGGGGTGGACGTCGTTGGGCTGCGAATAGATCGAGCCCTCCGGGTCGGCGCCGACCACGCGCAGCTCCGGATTCTGCTCCTTCAGGTAGCGGGCCACGCCCGACACGGTGCCGCCGGTTCCCAGCGCGATCACGACCGCATCCAGCTCGCCGCCGGTCTGCTCCCAGATCTCCGGCCCGGTGGTCTCGTAGTGGGCTTGGGGGTTGGCCGCGTTCGAGTACTGGTCGGGCTTGAACCCGCCCGGGATCTCCTCGGCCAGCCGGTCCGAGACCGAGTAGTAGCTCTCCGGCGACTCCGGCTCGACCGCGGTCGGGCAGATCACCACCTCAGCTCCGTAGGCACGCAGCAGCGAGATCTTCTCCTGGCTCATCTTGTCGGGCATCACGAAGATGCAGCGGTATCCGCGGATGGCGGCGGCGATCGCAAGGCCGACGCCGGTGTTGCCGGAGGTCGGCTCGACGATGGTGCCGCCGGGGCGCAGCTTGCCCTCGCGCTCGGCGGCCTCGATCATGCGCAGCCCGATCCGGTCCTTGACCGACCCGCCCGGGTTCAGGTACTCGAGCTTGGCCAGCACCGTCGGCGCCAGGCCCTCGGTGATCCGCTGCAGGCGCACGACCGGCGTGTTTCCGACCAGGTCGAGCACGGTGGGATAGCTGCGCGGCATCGGCGGGACTGTAATCGGATCGGGCTGGTTGGTGTCGGCGCCGGGCAGTAGGCTGCCGCGGATGAACGACGCCGAGGAAGCGCCCGACCGCCGTCTGCATCCGGTCGTCTACTGGCTGATCGTGCTCGCGATCGCGGTCAGCCTGGGGGTGTCCGCGCCGGCCTTCTTCCTGCTCGGCTTCTGGGAGATGGCGCCGCTGGTGCTGTTCGCGACCTGGCTCGCGCCCAAGCTGACCCGCGGCCATCTGTGAGCTGGGCCGCTCACGACCTCGAGCCATACCTGTTCCGTGCCAAGTTCGGCGCGCGCATCAGCATCGTCTGGTGCCTGATCGGCTCCTACTCACCGGACGTGCTGACCAAGTGGGCGGTGTACGGCTTCGGGTTCTCCCACCACGACGCGATCCTGTCCGACCCGGTGCAGTTCCACCGCGGCTGGCCGGGTGCGGGGTTCACCCACACGCCGTTCTGGGGGTTCGCGGTGACGGGGGTGATCCTGCTCCTGACCAAGAACCGCACCTGGGCGTTCTCGTACCTGATCGGCGCGATCGCCCACGTGCTGTCCGACTCGCTGGACTCCGTGGGCGTGATGATGCTGTTTCCGTTCTCGACCTGGCACATGCACTTCGGGCTGTGGGAGTACGTCGGCGAGGCCGGGCGCGCCAAGGACGCGGTTGCCTACTACACCTCGCTGGGCGGGGTCTGGGACGCGTTCTGGGCGCTCTGGCTGCTGCGCTACTGGCGCATGTTCACGATCACGTACTTCCGCGACGAGCTGTATCCCAGCGATCCGTTCTGGTCGTGGATGAACCGCTACACCGGTGAGACCGTGATGCTGACCGTCTACCGCACCAGCGCCTTCTTCGGCTACGCCTCGATCATCGGCTGGTACATCTGGGTGCTGGCCATCAACAGCTTCCACCCGCACCTGGACTGGTCGTTCGGCGCGCCGCACTGGGCGCCGCGGCAGGGGCCCCGCTAGGCCAGCCGCGCCAGGACGGCACCGGAGCCGTCCACGGTCACGGCCGTGGGCACCACGCCCACGCCGTACTTGCGGGCCAGCTGGGGCTGGCTGCGCACGTCGACGGTGATCACGGTGCGGCCCTCGTCGCGCAGCTCGCGCTCCAGCCGGTGGCAGTCGGAGCAGAGCGGGTGGGTGAACTGCACGACCGTGTTGGGGGCAAGCGCGTCGCCGAAGTCGGACGGCTCGATCCGCTCGATGTGGCCGTGCCCGCGCCCGAGGCCGCGCACGCGCGCCCCCAGCTTGTAGATCTGGCACCCGGTGCAGAAGCCGGTCGCGGCCGACAGCAGCGCCAGCGCCGCCACCAGCAGGCCCAGCACGGCGCCCAGCAGCGGCAGCCCGGCCAGGTAGGCGATCGCGGCCGGCGTCAGCACGGCCACGCCCATCTGGTTTGCGAACCGCGGCGGCCGTGAATCCTCCAGCGGGCCCTCGCCGATGCGCGGCTGCAGCAGCTCGAAGTAGGCGACGCAGGCCAGGCACCAGCGGCGTCCCATCGTCAGCCCCAGCGCCAGCTGGGCCGCCACCAGCGCCAGCAGCCACCACTCCCCGGTGATCACGCCGGCCAGCGCGACCAGGCCGACGACGGTCTGGTTGGCCCGCGGCGCGCGGGCGTCGATCACGTCCAGGTCGCGGTAGGGGTCGGCGGTGCGGTACGAGCGGTCAGCCATAGTTTGGATCCAAACTTTACCCGGAGCTAGACGCCGACCACGGCGTCGCGCTCCACCAGCGCGGCGTAGCGGCCGCCCAGCGCGACCAGCTCCTCGTGGGTGCCGCGCTCGATCACGCGGCCCTCGTCCAGCATCAGGATCATGTCGGAGTCGCGGATCGTCGACAGCCGGTGTGCGATGGCGATCGTGGTGCGGCCCCGCGACAGGTGCTCGAGCGCCTCCTGCACGGCCCGTTCGGTCTCCACGTCCAGCGCGCTCGTGGCCTCGTCCAGCACCATCACCGGTGGGTCGCGCAGCACCGCGCGGGCGATCGCCAGACGCTGCTTCTCCCCACCCGAGAAGCGGTAGCCGCGCTCGCCCACCACCGTGTCGTACCCCTCCGGCAGCGACGCCAGGTGGTCGTGGATCTGGGCCGCCCGGGCCGCCTGCTCGAGCTCCTCGTCGGTCGCGGACGGCTTCGCGAACCGCAGGTTGTCGCGCACGCTGCCGTGGAACAGGTAGGTCTCCTGCGACACCACTCCGACGGTGCCGCGCAGCGCGTCGAAGCAGAGATCGCGGACGTCGACGCCGTCGATCATGACGGCGCCCTCGGTCACGTCGTAGAGCCGGGCGGTCAGATAGCCGAGCGTCGTCTTGCCGGCCCCGGTCTCGCCCACGATCGCCACGCGGCTGCCCGCGGGCGCGACGAAGTTGATGTCGCGCAGGGTGGGGCCGCCGGCCTCGTCGTAGTGGAACCCGACGTTGCGGAACTCGACCTCGCCGGCCGCACGGGCCGGGTCGAACGGCGCCGGGTCGGCCGGCTCCTCGATCTCGACCGGCAGGTCGAGGTACTCGAACACCCGGTCGAACAGCGCGGTCGAGGTCTGCAGATCGGCCTGCACGTTCAGCAGCGAGCCGATCGGGAACAGCAGCCGCGTCTGCAGCGTCGTGAACGCCACCAGCGTGCCGATCGAGACGACGGTGCCGCCTCGCGCCATCCCGTAGCCGGCGATGCCGTACATCAGCGCAGGCATGATCGCGAAGGTGGCCTGGATCGTCGCCATCATCCAGCGGCCGGCCATGCGCTGGCGCAGCTCCAGGTCGGCGAGGCGCCGGCTCTCGTCCGAGAAGCGCCGGGTGAGGTCGCCGGTCTGGCCCATGGTCTTGGCCAGCAGCACGCCCGACACCGACAGCGACTCCTCGACCAGCGTCGAGATGTCGGCCAGCGAGCCCTGCATGGTCGCGGCCAGCGCCTTGCGGACGCGGCCCACGCGCCGGGTCATCCAGACGAACAGCGGCAGGATTGCGAACGAGGCCAGCGTCAGCCGCCAGTCGAGCACCGCCATCGCGACCGTGGTGGCCAGCACCGTGGTCACGTTCGAGACGATCGAGGTGGCGGTGGTGGTGACGACCGTCTGCACGCCGCCGATGTCGTTGGCGATCCGCGACTGCACCTCGCCGGTGCGGGTGCGTGTGAAGAAGGCCAGCGACAGCCGCTGCAGGTGCGTGTACACGGATGCCCGCAGGTCGTGCATGACCTGCTGGCCGATCAGGTTCGACTGCCAGGTCTGGGCGACGCCGATCACGCCTGTCACGATCGGAATCGCCACCATCCCGCCGACCAGCAGCGTCAGCGTGCGGGTGTTCAGGTTGCTGCCCTGCGAGAGCACGTTGTCGAGCAGGTCGCGGAGCAGGAACGGCGAGATCAGGCTGATCCCGGCGGAGATCACGATCATCCCCAGCAGGCCGGACAGCCGTAACCGGTAGGGATAGAACAGGCGCAGGATCCGGCGCGTCTGGGTGGGCTTGGCGGCCTCGGTCACAGGCCCGGCTCGAGCGCGCGGTTCAGGATCTCGCGCAGCGCGCGCTGATCGGTGGCGGACAGCCGTGCGATCGGCTCAGGCGCCTCCGACAGGCGCCGCACGATCCGGCGACGCACCTCCAGGCCGTTGGTGGTCACCACCAGCATCTTGACGCGGCGATCGCCGGGGGCGGCGTCGCGGCGCACCAGTCCGCGCTCCTCGAGCCGGTCGACGATGCCGGTCACGTTGGATGCGTCGCAGCAGAGTTTGCGGGCCAGCGTGCGCATCGGCAGCGGCTCGTCAGGCTCGAGCAGTCGCAGCACGTGCGCCTGCATGGGGGACAGATCGAACTCGGCGGCCACCTGCGGGACGCGCCCTCGCTGCGAGACGAACAGGCGGAACAGCAGGGTCCAGGCTTCGCTTGCGTCATTGCTCATGTGCCTATAATAATCACAAACCGACATATTTGACAACCTCAACCATCGAGGTAGACTGCAGATTATGGATACTTATCTGTTGATCCCATTGGAAGACGCAGTCGTCTTCCCGAACATGAGCATCACCCTCCCCATCGACGTCGGCGACGAGCAGCAGGTGCTGCTGGTGCCCACGCACGAGGGCGAGTACGCAAAGGTCGGCGTCGTGGCCGAGGTGACCGAGCGGGCGAGGCTGCCGCGCGGCGTCACGGCCGTGTCGCTGAATGCCCTGCACCGCGCCGTGCTGGGCGCGGCCGAGGGCGATTCGGCCGGCCGCCTGCGGGTCGCCGCCGAGCGCCACGTGGACGACACGCCGGCTCCCGTCAAGACACGCGAGCTGGAACAGGAGTTCCGGGCCGTGGTCGAGGAGAAGCTGGAGCTGCGCGGTGACGACGGCCGTGTGGCGGCATTCCTGCGCTCGATCACCGACGCCGGAGCGCTGGCCGACAGCGCGGGCTACTCGACCGACCTGTCGTTCGAGCAGAAGCTGTCGCTGCTGGAGGAGCTCGACGTGATCGAGCGCCTGCGGCTGGCCGTGGAGGCGCAGCGCGAGGCGCTGGCGCAGGCCCAGGTCAGGCAGCGCATCCGCGACGATGTCGAGTCCGGTGCGCAGAAGCAGCAGCGCGAGTACTTCCTGCGCAAGCAGATGGACTCGATCCGCAAGGAGCTGGGCGACGACGACGCGTCGGTGATCGACGAGTACCGCGCCAAGATCGAAGAGGCCGGCATGCCCGAAGAGGTGCATGAGCAGGCCGAGCGCGAGCTGTCACGGATGGAGCGCATGGGCGACCAGTCCGGCGAGGCGTCGATGATCCGGTCGTACCTGGACTGGCTGATCGCCGTGCCGTGGAGCAAGCGCAGCGAGGAGCGGCTGGATCCGGTGCACGCACGCGAGGTGCTGGACGCCGATCACGCCGGCCTCGAGGACGTCAAGGACCGCATCACCGAGTACCTGGCCGTGCGCAAGCTGCGGCAGGATCGCGGCATCGCCGTCGACAAGCGCTCGGGTGCAATCCTGACGCTGATCGGGCCTCCCGGCACGGGCAAGACCTCGATCGGCGAGTCGATCGCACGGGCCACCGGCCGCGAGTTCGTTCGCATGTCGCTGGGCGGCGTGCGCGACGAGGCCGAGATCCGCGGCCACCGCCGCACCTACATCGGCGCCCTGCCTGGGCGGCTGGTGCGGGCGCTGCGAGACGCCGGCACGATGAACCCCGTGATCATGCTGGACGAGGTCGACAAGGTCGGCGCCGACTGGCGCGGCGATCCGTCGTCGGCGCTGCTCGAGGTGCTCGACCCGGCCCAGAACCACTCGTTCCGGGACCACTACCTGGACGTCGAGCTGGACCTGTCCGAGGTGCTGTTCATCGCCACGGCCAACGTGGCCGACTCGATCCCCGGGCCGCTGCTCGACCGCATGGAGGTGATCCGCTTCGACGGGTACACCACCGACGAGAAGGTCGCGATCGCCCGTGGCTACCTGTGGCCGCGGCAGCGTGAGCGAAACGGCCTGCTGGAGGACGAGGTGCAGGTGTCCGACGACGTGCTGAAGCTGGTCGTGACCGAGTACACCCGCGAGGCGGGCGTGCGCCAGCTCGAGCGTGAGCTGGGGACGGTGCTGCGCAAGACCGCCACCCAGATCGCGTCCGGGAAGGCAAAGGCCCCGCTCGAGGTGACGGTCGACGAGGCCCGCTCGGCGCTGGGCAAGCAGCGCTTCTACCAGGAGGCTGCGATCCGCACGGCGGTGCCCGGTGTGGCAACGGGCCTTGCGGTGACCGGCACCGGCGGTGACGTGCTGTTCGTCGAGGCCACATCCGTGGCGGGCGGCACCGGACTGGAGCTGACCGGCCAGCTGGGCGACGTGATGAAGGAGTCGGCGCGGATCGCGCTGTCCTACGTGCGCGGCCACACGGCCGAGCTGGGCATCGACTCGCACGCGTTCGAGGACAAGGGCTTCCACGTCCACGTCCCGGCGGGGGCGATCCCCAAGGACGGCCCCAGCGCCGGCATCACGATGGTGACCGCACTTGCGTCACTGCTGACCGAGCGGAAGGTCAAGCACACGGTCGGCATGACCGGCGAGGTCACGCTGCAGGGCCGGGTGCTGCCGATCGGCGGGCTCAAGCAGAAGGTGCTGGCCGCGCACGCGGCCGGGCTCACCGACGTGATCATCCCGGAGCGAAACCGGGCCGATCTGGAGGACGTGCCCGACGACGTGCGGGAGAGCATGAACTTCCATCCCGTGATGACCGTGGACGAGGTGCTGGCGATCGCGCTCGAGCCCGTCCCGGTCAGCCGTCTAGACAGACAACGCACCACAGCCGCTCGGTGGCCTCGCGCCGCCGGGCGGCTGTTGCTACGTAAGCGTCAGCTCGGCGCTGCAGACGCCGGCGCGCGGATGCCGCGCCGTCGCACGCACCACCGTGCCGGCGGGCGCCTCGACCACCCACTCGACCCGCGCTCGCTCGCTGCTCGGCTCGTGGCCCGCGTCCCAGCCCAGCATGCTGATCGCGGTGCGGCGCCCGGTCAGCTGCTCCAGCTCCGTGTGCGCCAGGCCGGACACCAGCTGCGCGCCGTCGCCCAGCTCCAGATCCACCTCGACCGGGCGCACCGCCTTCTGCTCGATCGCCTTCTGCGACACGTTCGTCGGCAGCCAGCCGGTGTTCTGCACCACCAGCCGCAGGCGGTGGGTGCCGTCGGCCACCGGCTCCGCCGTGAACGACCGCACCGCCAGCCGCGGCGAGACCAGCGCCAGGTAGACGGCCCAGTCGCTGTGCGGCGCGACCTCCGCCTCCAGCCGGTCGAACGGTGCGTTGCTGATCGCGTTCATCTCGTCCCAGCCGCCCAGCTCGACCGGCCCCAGCTGAGGATGCTGGAACGGGTACCAGTCGATGTAGCCGCGCCCACCCATCTCGTTGTCTGACCAGGCAAGCATCTTCAGGTCGTCCTCGAACGGGTGGTCCTTCCACCAGTCGATGAAGCGCATCCCGACATCGACGCCGGCCGCCCGCATCGGGCTCCAGAACTCGGTCGTCCACCCGAACACGCCCAGGTGCTCGTAGATCCAGTCGTCGAAGGCGCCCCGCATCCACGTCTTCGGCTCGTACTGGAAGTGGTGGTAGACCGACGCCCGCGGGTACCCGGTGAGGCGCACCGCCTCGTCGGCCATGCGGTCGTAGGCGAGCAGGTCGGCGGGCGGGAAGTCCTCGTCCGGCCGGGCGCCGTAGGGCCGCAGCAGCACCCCGCTGAAGGTGTGGTAGCTGACGGCACAGGTGATGTTCGGGCGGTCGACGATGGCCTGCACGGCGGCCCGGATCTCGGGCTCGGACGTCGGGTAGGCGCCGGCGCCCTCCTGATCGGGGTGGGGGCGCCAGTCGTAGGGGAAGTTGCGGTTGAAGTCGAGCCCGGCCAGGCTGGGCGGCAGCTTGATGATGTCGCCGTCGTAGTCGGTCAGGTGCCCCTCGGGCAGCAGCCGGTAGTACGGCCCGCCGCCCTCCTCGTCGGCACCGCGCGGCACCAGCAGGCGGGGATGTTCGGGGTGCGTCTTCCAGCTGCCGGTCTCGTCCGGGATCCGCATCGACAGGATGCGGCCGTCCCCGTCCACGTCTGATGCGTGCAGGCCGGGAAGCTCGGACGGAAGCGGCCAGGGACGCACGCCGGATCGCACGTAGCGAGGCACGTCGGCAAGCGCCAGCTCGACGCCGTCGGGGTTCAGCCGCGGCACCACGTAGAAGCTGCGGCCCGCGCAGCGCGCGGCCGATCCGCTCGTCCTCGTCGTGGCCGGCCAGCAGCGTGTGCACCAGGTGCAGCGCGGCGGCGCCGCCGGTCACCTCGGTGGCGTGGATGTTGGCGTCGACCCAGACGGCCGGCTTGTCGCGCGCGGGCCCGGTGGCCTCGTCGGTCACCTCGCACATCCAGATGTCACGGCCCTCGTGGGAGCGTCCGATCGAGACGACGGTGAGCAGCTGCGGCCGCTCCGCGACCCAGCTCTCGAGCAGCTCCGTCAGCTCCTGGTAGCGGGGCCAGTGGTCGAACGGCGCGGGCGTCAGCGGTGCGGGCACGCGCCCGATCCTAGCGCCGCGATCGTGCCGCACCGGTTGTGAACCGCCGGGCTATACGCTACGTATTCGACTCGTGCTCCATCCCACCCGACGCCGCCTCGTGCTGATCTGCGCCATCTCGGTGTTGTGGATCGCCGCCGTGCTGCTCGCCGATCGCGGCGCCGGCATCTGGACGCAGCGGACGCTGGGCGCCTTCACCTGGCTGCTGCTGCTGGCGCTGCTCCGCGGCGAGAGCCGCTCGGTGCGCTACCAGGTGGGCGCCGTGATCGTGGCGGCGACGATGCTCGAGTACACGGCCTCGCCGCTGCTGGGCCTCTATACCTACCGGCTGCACAACGTGCCCAGCTTCGTCCCGCCCGGCCATGGCCTCGTCTACCTGGCCGCGCTGACGATCGGCGGCGCGATGTACGGCACCCGCGCCGGCTTCTGGTTCCCGCGCGCCGTGCTGGTCGTTGCCGGCGCCTGGGCGCTGTGGGGCGTGGCCATCAGCCCCCGGCCGGACGTCGGCGGCGCCGTTCTCTACCTGTTCCTGGCAGCGTTCATCCTGCGGGGCCGCGCGCCGCTGGTCTACGCGGCGGCGTTCGTGGTGACCGCATACCTCGAGATCGTCGGCACCAACGTCGGCACCTGGGCCTGGGCGCACCACTCGCCGATGGGCCTGGTCTCGCTCGGCAACCCGCCCAGCGGCATCGCCGGCGGCTACTGCTTCCTGGACATGGTCGGCATCTACGTGGCGGCCCGCCTGGCCCGGGTGCACGCGCCCGAGGTGGTGCTTGAGACGGCGCCCGAGCCGTCTGTCGCCTAAAGCGGCCGCCGCCTTCTGCCGATACCGGCCTCTGCTCCCCCCGGAGCCGTCGCCATGGGATGTCCATCCTTCATCCGCTGGTCGCCACTGGTCGCGATCGCCCTGCTCCTGACCGGCAGCGCCGCATCGCACGCCGCCACGCCCGGCATCTACCAGGTCTGGGGAGTCTCCCGGGACGTGGCCTCCCGCCCGTACGTGCAGGGCGGACAGATCGTGCTGCAGTGGAGCGACGTCGAGCCCTCGCGTGGCCATTTCAACTGGTCGGGCCTCTACGCCCAGCTGGACGCTTACCGGGCGATGGGCAAGACCGCGACCGTCCAGGTCAACTCGACCCACGGCAAGCCCGGGTGGATCTGGAACGTGGTCGCCCGCTGCGGATCGGTCAACGGCCAGGCGGTTCCGCAGTACTGGAACCCCACGTACCTGACGCTGCAGAGCGAGCTCGTGAACAGCCTCGCCGCCGCCATCCGCGCCTACCCGCATCCCGAGACGGTGGCGCTGGTGCGCGCCAGCCCCAACGCGATCGGCACTGAGCTGACGATGCTGCCGCACAAGGTGTCGTGCACGGCCGTCGCGCCGGCCGCGACCGTCGCCGCGCAGTGGTCGCCGACCGTCGCCCACACCTACTTCCGAAACGTGATGGGCCTCTACGACTCCGCCATGACGCCCGACATCCACGTGGCGCTTCGCGCCGAGGCGTTCGTCTCGGACGGGGCACCGCTCAGCTGGCTGGGCCCGGACGGGGCGTGGATCATGGGCACCGCCTCCGACATCGACTACAACCCCACTCGCGACGCCTTCGACGTGTTCGCCCGCAGATACGACCGGGCTGGGCGGACGGTCGGCTACTGGGAGCCGATCCCGTACGAGGGCAAGCACAACCTGGTCAGCTGGAACTACTGGCGGATCCTGCTCGAGCTGTACAAGGGCGTGTCCTACATCGCCGTCTACGGCGAGCAGATCCGGCACGGCGGAAACCCCCAGTACCGCGCCGCGTTCAACTTCGCGAACCGGTACGCGGGCAGCGCGGCCACGCCGCAGACGTCTCCGGGAGCGTTCATCGCGCTTCGCAAGGGGCGCGGCCGCACGGCCGGCAACCTCGGTCAGTTCATGACGCAGTACGCGCCGGGCCGGACGTCCACGCCGCTCAGCAGCGGGCAGGGCACGCACATGATCGGGCCGGCCGGCCAGCGCTTCGGGCGCTACGCGCGGCGGATCAGCGGGCACACCTTGCGGTCGCGGATGGGCTTCCGGCTGAACAACGACTTCGTGGCCGGCGTGAGCGGCCGCAAGGTGGTGATCGGGGTCTGGTACCTGAACGGCGGCCATGGCAGCTTCCGGGTGTCGTGGGGCAGGTCGGCCTCGGCCCGGCACGTCGTGCACAAGACGGGCACCGGCCGCTGGAAGCACTTCACGACGACGGTTGACGGCTCGCTGCTGCGCGGACGGCTCGCCCACGATTGCGATATCTCGCTGAAGGCGCTGGGCCGCTCCAGGACCTCCTTCCACATGGTCGAGGTGCGCGTCCCGGGCAGGTAGCATGGCGGCGTGCCGGCCACCCTGCCCCTCGACCTCGAGCGCTATCCGATCGACGACCTCGACGGCGAGCGCGCACGGGCGCTGATCGCCGACTGCCGCGCGCAGCTGGAACGGACCGGGCTCTGCCTGCTGCCGGGGTTCCTGGGGCCGGACGCAGTGGCGCAGTCGGTGGCGGAGCTCGAGCCGCGGGTGGAGGGTGCCTTCCGCAAGGAGCGGGCGATCGTGGCGATGAACGAGTCGGAGATCGACCCGGCCCTGGACGCCGATGACCCGGTGCGGAGCGCCCACCGCCACTCGATGCGCACGATCGCCTACGACCTGATCGAGCCGGATTCACCGATCCGTGCGCTGTACGAGTGGGACGGTCTCACCGAGTTCCTGTCGGCCGTGCTGGGACGGCGCGTCTACCGCTGCGACGATCCCCTGATCGCGCTCGTGATCACGGCAATGGTGCCGGGCGGCGAGCAGGGCTGGCACTTCGACGACAACGAGTTCGTGGTCTCCTTGCTGCTGCAGAAGCCGGCGGAGGGTGGCGAGTTCGAGTACGTGCAGAAGATCCGCGACGACGACGATCCCGGCACCGATCGCATCCGGCGCGTGTTCGAGGGTACGAGCGACGAGGTGACGACGGCGCCGCTCGCCCCGGGGACGCTGGCGTTGTTCCGCGGCACCCGCTCGCTGCATCGTGTATCTCCGGTCGTCGCCGCACCCACGCGGCTGATCGCGCTGCTCAGCTTCGACCGGCAGCCGGGCATGGTGTTCCCGGCCAAGGCGCAGCTCAACAACACCGGTCGCACCACGCACGGGTGAACGTCGGGGCATACCTCGACCGGATCGGATACGCGGGTGCGGCCGAGCCCACGCATGCGGTGCTGGCCGCGCTGCAGCGCGCGCACATGCTGACGGTTCCGTTCGAGAACCTGGACATCGCGCTCGGGCGCCGGCTGGTGCTCGACCGCCGCGCCAACTACGCGAAGATCGTGGAGAGGCGGCGGGGCGGCTGGTGCTTCGAGCTGAACGGCCTGTTCGGTTGGCTGCTGGAGCAGCTCGGCTACCGCATCACGCTGCTCGGCTCGCGGGTGGACGACGAGCGCGGCGCCGGCCGGGAGCTGGCCCACCTGCTGCTGCGGGTCGACCTCGAGCGGCCCTACCTGGTGGACGTGGGCTTCGGCGAGGGCTCGCTGGAGCCGGTGCCGCTGGAGCAGGTGGCCGACGGCGTGATGCGGCACCGCAACGGGCTGAACGTCGTGTTCACCAACACCTCGCGGCGGCTGGAGGAGTTCCAGGGCATGTCCGACTTCCTGCAGACCTCACCGGATTCCGGGTTCGTGAGGACCCGCACCTGCACCGTGGCGCTGCCGGACGGTCGCCTGCGCCTGCGCGAGCTCGTACTCACCGAGCGGCACGGCGACGAGGTCAGCGAGCGGGAGCTGGACGGGGAGCAGGACTGGCGCGATTGCCTACTGGAGCGGTTCGGCGTCGCGCTTTAGTCGATGTCGCGGAAGAACGTGAAGTAGAACTGCCGCCAGGCCGTCCACCAGTCGTCCGCGCGTGACACCAGGGTGCGCCCGTCGATGATCTCGACCACGGCGTGGTGGCGGTAGCGCTCGACCTCTTCGCTGGTGGCCAGCTCCACGCTGATCTCGCAGGGCTTGCCGGGGTCGTAGGGCGGCACCGCGCTCGTGTCGGACAGCGCCTGTGCGGCCGCGTCCTCGATCAGCTCGCGGGCCCGAAGCGGCGAGATGTGGCGGGCGCTGAAGCGGCCCAGGCCCTGCTTCACCTCGACCGTCGTCAGGCCGCCACCCAGCAGCTCTGTGGCCTCACGGCAGGTGGCCCGGTCGCCCGTCACCAACAGCACCGGGCAGCCCCAGGTGCCGCACAGGGCCGCGTTGATGCCGGTCTCCCCGACCAGCGTGCCGTTGAACGATAGGTTGCGCCAGCCGGTGCCGGACACGGTGTGGTTCATGACGCCGTCCGGCGTGCCCGCCTTCGCGTGCATGCCCACGAACAGCGCCGCGTCGCAGCCCTGCTCGAGGAACTCGGTGTACTCGCTCCACTCGTGCTGCACGACGAAGTCGCAGCGGCGATCCAGCAGGTCGGGGATCAGCGAGTTGAACGTCCAGCCCTTGCCGGCGCCGTGGCAGTCCATGACCACCACCTCCGTTGCCCCGCCGGTAAACGCGCCGCGCACGGCTGCGTTGATCTCCTCGGTGTAGAGGCGCGACCGATCGGCGTGCAGCGCCTCGCCGCCTTCCGTCTCCGGCCACTTGGTGACTCCGGCGACGCCCTCCATGTCGCTGATGATGAAGACCTTCACGGCCGATAGCCTACAGACGTGATTGAGCTGTTTCTGCGAGAGGAGCTGATCTCCATGGCCGCCGACGACGGCGCCATGCGGGAGCGGCTGGTCGAGGACGGCAGCCTGTTCGACGGGTACAACCCGCTGATGGCGATCGTGCACCGCCGAAACGGAGACCGCTTGGGCGAGATGGTGGACGCATACGGCTGGCCGGCGGCGACCATGGTCGGCGACGACGGTGCCGACGCGGCGTGGCTGGTGCTGCACCACGCGATCGGCGATCCGGCGCTGCAGCGCCGCTGCCTGCCCTTGCTCGAGCAGGCGGCCGCGCAGGGCGAGATCCCGGCCTGGCACCCGGCCACGCTGCTCGACGGCATCCGCTTCTACGAGGGGCGCCCGCAGGTGTACGGAAGCATGTTCGACTGGGACGAGTCCGGCCGCCTCGTGCCGTGGACGATCGAGGAGGTCGAGCGCGTCGACGAGCGCCGCGCCTCGGTGGGCCTGCCGCCGCTGGCCGACCAGGTCGCAAGCGCGCGGGCGGCAGCCGAGCAGGAGGGCGACCACCGGCCGGCCGACCCGGCCGCGCGGCGGGACGAGGCCGAGCGCTGGGCGCGCTCGGTCGGCTGGCGCGACTGAGAAACAGTGGCGAGGCTCAGGGGGGTGTCACAGCGCGCCTGCGGCAGTGCAACGCCCCGAGCGCCCACCAGGGCTCTGAGGCCGACCCGGCCGGCGTCGGAGGTCCGGCGCGGGATCGTTACGGGTCGTTCCGAAACCGTGACGGGCGGCCGCGTGGTTGAGCGGGGCGCGGAGTGGAGGCGTGATGTTTGCGGCGGCGGGGAGGTGCGGATCGTTGCCGGTGGTGGCTGGGATCGTTGGTGCGGCGTGAGGTTCGTTGCGGTACTGCGTGTCACGCACCGGTCACGGCGTTGCCCGGCGACTTGCGGAACAGCAGCAGCACGAACCCGAGCGTGTCCCGGCCGCCGAGCTCCGTGTAGCGCCGGCGGCCGTTTCGGATCCAGTCCAGGAACTCCGCCAGGCCCGGCTCGCCGGGGTGCTCGGCCGCGTAGCGCTCGCCGTTCGCGGCCCAGGTGGCCTCGTAGCCATCCCACTGCTCGACGCTGCTCGGCAGCGCCCTGACCAGGGTCAGGCCGTACGGTTCACCGATCGCCAGCGTCGCCTGCCAGTCCCGCATTTCGTCGATCGCCGCGCCCAGCGCGCGCAGGTAGTCGTCGCCGGGCGGTTTCCGCCAGTAGCCGTCGCCGAGCAGCACCAGGCCGCCGGGCCGCGCCAGTGCGGCCAGGTCGCCGATTCCGCTGACCGCTCCCACCGAGCAGACCAGGTCGAACGACTCCGGCTCGGCCGGGAACGACCGCGCGTCGCCGGCCACCAGCCGTACTCCCGGGATCGGCCGCGTTCCCGGATGCAGATCGACGCCGGTGCCGTCGATCGAAGCGCGCGACGCCAGCCACCGCAGCAGGGCGCCGTTGCCGCACCCGAGGTCGAGCACCCGCGCCCCGGTCGGCAGCCCGGCTCCGTCGAGTAGCCGCTCGAAGCTGGTCTCGTCGTAGGGTCCCATGAACTCCAGGTCACCGTGCGCGATCCCTGACCAGTCGCCGCGGTGCATCAGTCCAGGTACTGCACGAAGCCGTCCGGCTCCAGCCGTGCCGGCGGCTGCCAGTCGCGGTCGGCGTAGCCGAGATGCAGTAGTCCCAGCACGTGCTCGTCGGCTCCGACCCCCACGGCCGCCCGGCCCTCGGCGCTCCGCAGCACCCCCGGCGTGCGCCAGTAGGTCGCGATGCCGCGCGCGTGGGCGGCCAGCATGATCGCGTAGACCGCGCAGGCTCCTGCGGCCACGTCTTCCTCGTCCTGAGCCTCGTCGCCACTCTGGACAACGGAGCAGGCGATCAGCGTGGGAGCGCGATCGAGCTTGGCAGCGCCCTCGGGGTGCGCCTGCTTCAGCGCCTCCAGAGACCGCGGCCCCAGCACCCGGAACCGCCACGGGTTGGTGAGGTGATGGTTGGGCGCCCAGCGGGCCAGATCGAACAGCTCGTCGAGCTGCTCGCGCGGCACCGGATCGGGCCGGTACACCTTGTGCGTGCGGCGCGTGCGGATCGCCTCATCGACGTTCACCGCAGCTGCCCGTGGGAGTGGTGGAGCATGTCACGGGAACTGTAGACTCGGCGTCATGAGGATCAGGGCAGCCGTGCTTGAGGAGTTCGGGGCGCCGTTGGTCGTGCAGGAGATCGACCTGGCCGAGCCCCGCGCCGGCGAGGTGCTGGTGCGCCTGGTCGCCTGCGGCGTCTGCCACACAGACCTCTACACCGCCTCTGGCGCCGACCCCTCCGGGTACGCGCCGACCGTGCTCGGCCACGAGGGCGCAGGGGTGGTCGAGAAGGTGGGCCCCGACGTCGGCTCGCTGGCCGTCGGCGACCACGTGGTCACGCTGTTCTCGCCCCAGTGCGGCAAATGCGTGCACTGCCTCAGCCCCAAGACCAACCTGTGCCTGGCCATCCGCGACATGCAGGGCAAGGGCTACCTGCCCGACGGCACGGCGCGCCTGTCCCGCGACGGCGAGCCGATCCGCCACTTCATGGGCACGTCCACCTTCGCGGAGTACACGGTGATGCCCGAGATCGCGCTGGCAAAGGTATCCCCGGAGGCGCCCCTGGAGGGGGCCGCGCTGTTCGCCTGCGGCCTCTCGACCGGCCTCGGCGCCGCCATGAACACCGCCAAGGTGGAGGCCGGTTCGACCTGCGTCGTGTTCGGCGCCGGCATGGTCGGGCTGGGCGCCGTGGCCGGCTGCCGCCTGCAGGGTGCCGAGCGGATCATCTGCGTCGACATGTCGGAGGGCCGGCTCGAGCTCGCGCGCGGGCAGGGCGCCACCGAGACCATGATCGGCGGCGACGACACCGTCGAGCGGATCGTCGAGACGACCGGCGGCTTCGGCGCCGACTACACCTTCGAGGCCACCGGCAACGTCAAGGTGATGCGCCAGGCCGTGGAGTCGGCGCGCATGGGCTGGGGCCTGTGCACGGTGTGCGGGGTGGCCGGCCGCGGCGAGACCCTGGACGTGATCCCGCGCTTCCTGATCACCGGCCGGCGTATCGCCGGCAGCTCGTTCGGCGGAGTGAAGGGCCGCGACGGCGTGCCCCGCCTGGTCGACATGTGGCTGGACGGAAAGATCGACGTCGACCCGTTCATCTCCCATCACATCACGCTGGACGAGGTCAACCACGGCTTCGAGCTGATGGAGGCGCAGGACGGCATCCGCAGCGTGATCGGGTTCGGCGCCGCGTGATCGTCGAGCGGGCCGAGCACCCGACCTGGACGTCGAACGCCTACCTGGTCGCCGATCGGCCCGGTGGCCACGGCGTTTTCATCGACGGTAACGGCGTCACCGAGCCGCTGGTGGCCCGGGCCGCGGCCGATGACATCACGATCACCCACGTGCTGGTCACGCACGGCCACGGCGACCACGTGGTCGGGGTGGAGGAGACGGCCGCCGGGCTGGGCGTGCCGCTGCTGCGCTGGCCGGAGCTGGCCGACGGGCAGGTCGTGCAGTCCGGCGATCTCCGGATCCAGGCCATCTACACCCCGGGGCACTCCACCGACCACCTCAGCTTCCTCGCCGACGACAGTGACGTGTTCACCGCCGACGTCCTGTTCAAGGGCACCCTCGGCGGCACCACCGGCGGCGGGGCGAACGGCTACGCGGACATGCGCAGGTCGATCGACCGCCTCATGGAGCTCGACCCGGCCGTGCGAGTGCACCCCGGCCACACGCTGCCGACCACCATCGGCGACGAGTGGGAGCACAACCCGTTCATCCGGATCTGGCGAGGCCTCGATCCGGAGGGCGACGCGCCCTGCACGGTGCGCGGCGAGCCGGCCACCCTGATCCTGTGGGCGCCCGACTACGACGGCACCAACAAGGCCTGGGTGCGCTACCCGGACGGCCGCGACGCGATCGTGGGCGGGTCGCAGGTCGAGCGCTGATGGCCTGGACGGTCGGGCGGATCGAGGCGGTGGGCAGCACCGCGGAGCCGGGATTCTGGGAGGAGTGGGCCCGGGAGCCCGACTTCGGCAGCCGCTGGCAGTCGATCGGCGATCACTTCGGGATCGCCGGATTCGGCGTCAACGCCAACGTCGCCGACGCCGGCCGCGAGCTGATCGTTCCGCACGACGAGACCGAGTACGGCGGCCAGGAGGAGCTGTACCTGCTGCTGCGTGGCCGCGCCCGCTTCACCTGTGACGGCGAGACGGTCGAGCTGGCCGCCGGAGAGATGATGCACGTCAGCCCCGAGGTCGTACGGGATGCTGTCGCGCTCGAGGACGGCACGCTGGTGCTGTGCGTCGGCGGCACGCCCGGCCAGGCCTACTCGCCGAGCTGATGGCGACGCCCGCCGACCCGCTTGCGTCCGGAGCCGTCGGCGGCCGGGACGGGCAGTTCGTGCTGGTCGAATGGGCCGATCCGGGCGGCGTCACCAGCCGCGAGCGGCCGATCGCGGCCCTGCACCTTCATCACGCCGACGACGAGGCCTGGTACGTGCTCGAGGGCACGCTCGGGTTCCGCCTGGGTGACGACGAGGTGGAGGCGGGCCCGGGCGCCGCGGTGTTCGTGCCGCGGGGGACGCCGCACTCGTTCTGGAACGCGGGTGCCGGGCCGGCGCGGTACGTGCTGGTGATGCCGCCGCGGCTGAAGGCGCTGGTCGAGGCGCTGCATGCTCCCGGCGCCGGCGACTTCGCGGGCATCTTCCGCGAGCACGCATCCGAGCTTCTCTAGGTCGCGGTCTAGCGGTCGCGGCGGATACGGCTCAGCCAGCCGCCGGGATCCTCTTCTTCTGGCTCATCCCCGTCCTCGACGACGACCAGCTCGCGCAGGGCCGCGATCGATAGGCCGGGCTGCTCATGCGGTTCCTGGCCACCGGACAGCACGCGGTCGATCTTGGCGATGCTGTCGTGGTCGACGTGCAGGAACCGGCAGCCGACCACGGTGTGCCCGGGCTGGTGGGCGGGCCGCACGGAGGCGACGCGCACCTCGCCGCTGATCGTGTCGGCGAAGAAGCGGCCGTGGAACATGAGCCGGTCGCCGATGCGCAGCACGCGGGCGGTGGTGAACGCGACGCCGGTGCGTGAGAGGTCGTCGAGCGTGCCGTCAACACGATCGCGGTCGACCACCTCCTGGCAGTTGACCGCCTCCAGCCAGGCGACGCCGCCGATCGGGACGCGTTCGGACGCCCGCCGGCTCTCGTCCACCTGGATGGTACCGGGCACGAGCTGCACCATCGCAAGATCCTGGGTGTGGTAGCTGGCGTCGTCGACGTTCAGGTGCAGCTCCCACGGCCGCGCGTCGGGGCCGACCACTCGGCCGGTCAGCGTCATGCCTGTCGCGACGGACAGGCGTGGGGCCGTGACCGTTGCCCGCTCGCCCTCGAGCGAGATCAGATGGGTGCGCAGGAAGCCGCCGCCGTCGAGCTCAAGCTCCACGTCCGGCCGGTTGAAGAGCAGCGACATCGCATCCGCTGGCGACAGTGTCATGGTCCCCGTATCGGCCATCCGGCGCCGATGCCTTAGCGATTGAGGGTTGATCGGCGACTACAGGAACGTCGCGATGATCGCGATCGCGATCGGCACGCCGAACCAGGCCAGCGCCGTCAGTGCGATCGCGGCCGACGCGATCGCCGCGCTGTCGTCCCGGGGTGGGTTGCCGCAGTGGCCGATCGTCTCGTACAGCGCCGCCAGCGACGGGTCGAGCGTCACCTTGATACGGCGGTGGGCGAGACCGGCGCCCTGGAGCAGCACCCATGCCAGCGCGGCGAACACGATCGCCAGGATCACGCCCAGCGGCACCACCAGCACCGGCCCCTGACCCTTGACCGCGCCGAACTGGCGTGCGATCGACGCCAGCACCGGCACGGCCGCGCCGCCGATCAGCACGGTCGGCAGCGGCAGGCTCCCGCCCTTGTAGCCGAGCCCCAGGCGGTCGGCCTGGATGCGCGCCCGCGCCAGCATGCGGCGCTCGGGGCTGGCCGTCTGCGACTGGCTCTCCCGGCGTGCGTACAGGCGAGACAGCGAATGCACGACGTTGGAGACGTGGCCGCGGACGATGGTGCGCGCCACGAACTGCACGGCTCCGCTGGCCGCGCCCGAGAGCGGGCCCAGCCGCCGCAGCACCGGATGCTTCCAGCCGTCGCGGTCGAGCACCTCCAGCGCCCGCATCACCAGGCGGTGGCTCTGCTCGAACCGATCGGGGTGGGCGAGCGGGCCGGCGGCGGCGATCTCGCCCAGCAGGGCGGCCTCCGTGCGGGTGTCCACGCCGATCTCCGCCAGGGCCCGCTCGGCGGCCTCGTCGGGGTCTCCGCTCAGCAGCTGGAAGGTGGTGGCCAGCTGCTGGGTGACCTCGTCCAGGATCAGGTGGTCGTCGGGGAGCTGCTGACCCGGTGCGTCCATTCCCGCCTACGGTAGCGACCGGCCCGGCGGGCGCGGCAGCGCCGGTTAACCGTTCCATAACGGTCAGGCGTTGCGTGGTTAGTGAATATTCACTAATCTACGTCCATGGCCGTGGCACCAAGGCAGCGACTGACCCGTGACGAGCGTTACGAGACGATCCTCGCGGCTGCCCGCACCGTCTTTGCCCGGCATGGCTACCACCGAGCCGGCACCGCCGAGATCGCCCGCGCGGCCGGCTGCTCGGAGCCGATGCTGTACAAGCACTTCCCCTCCAAGCAGGCCCTGTTCGCCGCCGTGCTGGTCGACGCGACGACCCAGCTGAAGGACCGGATCCACACCATGCTGGACGGCTGCGACAACGGCCTCGAGTCGATGGTGCTGATGGTCGGCGACCTCTCGCACGATCCGGTCATGATCGAGGTGTCGCGCTTGCGGATGCTTGCGATCACCCTGGCCGACGATCCTGTGATCAAGGGGGCGCTCGACCAGAGCGTGACCGAGATGCGCCGCCGCGTGGTCAGCTCGGTCGCGCACATGCAGGAGATGGGCACGGCCCGCTCCGACATCGATCCCGATCAGATCGGCTGGCTGTGGCTGGGCTTCGTGCTCGCCGCCGGCTTCCGGATTGCCCTCGAGGGGCCCGAGGTCGCAGACCAGCTGCCCAAAATTCCGCAAACGCTGCTCGCTCTACTGCAGACGAATCCCCAGGAGGTGGATGGATGACCAAGGACCATCCAAACCACAAGTGGTGGACGTTGTTCGCCATGTGTTTCGCCCTGTTCATGATCATGCTGGACAACACGGTGGTGAACGTCGCGCTGCCGACGATCCAGCGTTCGCTCCACATCACGAACCCCGAGAACCTGGAGTGGACGGTCAACGGCTACGTGCTCACGTTCGCCGCGCTGATCCTGCTCGGCGGCAAGCTCGGTGACCGCTTTGGCCGCAAACGCATCTTCCTGGTCGGGCTGGCGATCTTCACGCTCGCGTCCGCCGCGTGCGCGGTGGCCACAACCGATACCCAGCTGATCGCGTTCCGGTCGCTGCAGGGCGTCGGCGGCGCGCTCCTGAACCCGCTGTCGCTGTCGATCCTGGTGTCCGCCTTCCCGCGCAAGCAGCTGCCGACCGCCATCGGCGTCTGGGCCGGCATCTCCGGCCTGGGCCTGGCCATCGGACCGCTGCTGGGTGGGTTCCTGGTCGAGAACGTGTCCTGGTCGGCCGTGTTCTGGATCAACGTTCCGATCGGTGTGATCGCCGCCGGCGTCACCTGGTGGGCAGTGGTCGAGTCGAGCGACACCACCACCAAGACGCTCGACGTGATCGGGACCGTGCTGGTGACCGCCGCGCTGTTCTCGCTGACGTGGGGGCTGATCAAGACCGGCAGCCACTCGTGGACGTCGCCCTACACGCTGTTCTTCCTGGGCGCAGCCGCGCTGCTGTTCGCCGCCTTCATCTGGCGTGAGGCACGCACCCGCGAGCCGATGCTCCCGCTCAGCTTCTTCCAGTCGCGGGTGTTCTCGGCCTCGAGCGCGGTGGTGCTGATGGTCGGCTTCGCGATGTTCGGCATCTTCTACTTCGTGACGCTGTACTTCCAGAACGTGCTCGGCTACTCGGCCCTTCAGGCCGGCGTGCGCTCGCTGCCGCTGACCATGATGGTGATCTTCGTGGCGCCGATCGCGGGCCGGATGAGCGGCAGGGTGCCGCCGCGCTACCAGATGACGGTGGGCATGCTGATGATGACGGCCGGCCTGCTGCTGCTGTCGCGTCTGGAAGTGCACACCTCCTACAACATGATCTGGCCCGCGTACGTGCTCGCCGGCATCGGCATCGCCATGACGATGCCCGCGGTGTCGGCGGCCGGCATGGGCGCGGTCGACCAGACCAAGGCGGGCGTCGCCTCCGGGGTGATCAACGCCTCCAGGCAGGTCGGAGGCGCGATGGGCGTGGCCGTGCTGGGCGCGGTCGTGTCGACCCGGGTCGACAACGTGTGGACGGGCCCCCAGGCGCTGGTGCCGCTGGTGACCGGCGGCCAGGGCAGCAAGATCTACGCGGCGGCCATCAGCCAGGGCCACTCGCCGGCGTACGCACTTGCAGCCGAGAACCAGGCGCTGCAGGCGTTCGTGCACGGCGTCCAGGGGGCGATGCTGGTGGGCGCGGTGCTGGCCTTCTCGGCCGCCATGACAGCCTTCTTCGGGCTGCGGCACGCGCCGGCCGTGAACCCGGCCACCGATGCTGTGCCGGTCGAAGCCTAGTCACCGCAACGGGCGGTGGCCGGCCCCACGGGGCACGGCCACCGCCGGCGGCTAGCGTGGGTTCGTGGCACGCCGCACCAACCTGACTCTGCTGGCAGCGCTGCTGGCTGCGTTCGTGACCGGCGTGCTGGCGCTCTGGGTGGGGGAGTCGCGGGCCTGGATCGTGACGTGGGCACACGGCGCGGCCGGCTTCGCGGTGCTGCTGCTGGTGCGCTGGAAGGTGCCGGTGGTGCGGCGCGGCCTGCGCCGTGCGCGGCCCGACATGGGCGCGGCGGTGGCCACGGCGGTCGTGGCTGTGGCGATGCTGGCCACCGGCATCGCGCACTCGCTGGGGCTGGCGGTGGTGGGGCCGGTGACGGTGCTGGCCATCCACATCGCACTCGCGCTGGCGCTGCTGCCGCTGGTGGCGATGCACGTCTTCAACCGGCCGCAGCGGCCCCGGCGGGGCGACCTGACGCGGGCCGGGTTTCTGCGGTTGGCCGGTATCGCGGTGCTGGCGGTCGCCGTCAAGGCGGCGTTCGAGGGGACGCTCGGCGCCTCCCGCGCGGCCACCGGCTCGCTGCGCCGCGATCAGCCCATCCCGACCTCGTGGCTGGACGACTCCACGCCGGCGGTGGATGCCGGTGAGTGGCGCGACCGCATCGCCGGTCTGGCGCCGCGCTCGGTCACATGCGCGCTCGACTGCACCAGCGGCTGGTACAGCGTCAACCGCTGGAGCGGGGTGGCAGTGACCGACCTGCTGGGGCCGGTGCCGCCCGGCACTCGCAGCGTGCTGGTCAGCTCCCACACCGGCTACAGCCGCCGCTTCGACGTGGCCGACCTGCCGCAGCTGCTGCTGGCCACCGAGCTGGACGGCCGCGACCTGCCATCGGCGAACGGCGGTCCCGCCCGGTTGGTGGTGCCCGGCCGCCGCGGCTTCTGGTGGGTGAAGTGGGTCAGCTCGATCGAGCCGAGCGGTCGCCCGCCCTGGTGGCAGCTGCCGTTTCCGCTGAACTGAGCGGCCAGATGGTTGATTCCACGAGCTGCGCGGCGCGCCGTCCGCGATCTGCGTCATCGCAGATCGCTCCCGACCGGCGCAAGCCATGGCTTGCGCCTCGTGTCTGGGACACGTTGGACGCCACGATCGTCCTTGGCCAGGACATGCCCAGCCTGCCCTGCGGACGCTCCCGTCGTCCAACGCGCCCCATCCTGCGCCCAGCATCCACGCATCCCGTGGAATCAACCATCTACGATCCGCGCGTGACCTGGTCCCTCTCCCCGAGCCGGCCGCCCGCGATCGGTCGTGGCGGCATGGTCTCGACCAGCCAGCCGCTGGCCGCGCTGACCGGCGCGGAGGTGCTGCGGGACGGCGGCAATGCCATGGACGCGGCGCTGGCCGCCGCCGGTGTGCTGGCCGTGACCGAGCCCAACCAGTGCGGCGTCGGCGGCGACCTGTTCGCGATCGTCCTTCGCGATGGCGAGCCGCCGGTGGGGCTGAACGCCAGCGGGCGGTCGCCGGCCGATCCCGGCGATGCGCTGCCCGAGCTGTTCGGCCCGCGCAGCGTGACCGTGCCCGGGTGTCCGTCCGGCTGGGCCGACCTTGCCGAGCGGTTCTCGTCGCTGGGCTTGGCGGCCGCGCTGCAGCCGGCGATCGCACTCGCCCGGCGCGGCTTCCCGATGCAGCCGCGCAACACCGGAGAGTGGACCGAGGACTGGGGCGAGCTCTCGGGCGAGGCCCGCGAGGTGTTCCAGCCACGCCCGTACTTCGCCAACCCAGCGCTGGCCGACACGCTGGAGACGATCGTGGCCGGCGGCTTCTATCGGGGCGACACCGCAGCGGCCATCGCCGGCGCCTGCTGGCTCGCTCCCGGCGACCTGGAGGCGCACCGCAACGACTGGGTGGAGCCGCTGCCGTTCAGCTATCGCGGCCACCGGCTGCTGGAGATGCCGCCGAACGGCCAGGGCTCGATCGCAGGCTGGGCGCTCGAGTCGCTGCCCTCACCCGAGCTGCCCGACCAGGTGGAGGCGCTGGCCGCCGCCTACGAGCGCGGCTACGCCACCATCGGCGGAACGGCGTACGTCTGCGCGGCGGACGGGGACGGCATGGCCGTCTCGCTGATCCAGAGCATCTTCTACGGCTTCGGCTCCCAGGTGATCGTGCCCGGCCACGGCTTCATGCTCCAGAACCGCGGCTCCGGGTTCGTCGAGCCGCCCGGCCACCCCAACGGGTTCGCACCCGGCAAACGCCCCTTCCACACCATAATCCCGGCCGCCCTGCTCGATGCCGACGGCCGCTGGGCGGCGGTGCTCGGCGTCACCGGCGGGCAGTTCCAGCCGCAGGGCCACGTGCAGGTGCTGGTCAACATGCTCGAGCACGGCCTCGATCCGCAGGCCGCGCTCGACGCGCCCCGCTACCGGCTGGAGGAGGACGGCACCGTGTCGCTCGAGCCGCCGCTGGAGCACCTGGTCGACCGCTTCGGCCGGCCGGCCAACGTGGTCGCGGACGTTGGCAATTTCGGCAACGGACACGTCATCCAGCGCGACGCGGAGGGGATCCTGCGCGGCGGCACCGAACCGCGGCGCGACGGGCTGGCGGTCGGGGTCTAGGGTTTACGGGCTAACCGGCCAGGCGCTCGTACTGCCCGGCCCGGATCACGCGGTCGCGGCCCGTCTCCTTGGCCTGGTAGAGCGCTCCGTCGGCGAGCGCGATCAGGTCGGCGCGGTCGTCGGCGTCGTGCGGGAACACCGCCCAGCCGATCGACGCCGACATCCGACGCCCCGCGGTGGGCGCGACGCCCAGCGCCTTCACCGCCTGGCGGGCCCGCTCCAGCAGGTCGGCCACGCCGCCCTCGTCGGCCGTCTCCAGGATCAGGGCGAACTCCTCTCCGCCGACGCGGAACACGCGATCCGACGCTCGCAGCGATTCGCGGATGCCCTCGCCGGCCCGCCGCAGCACCGCGTCGCCCTCCGGATGTCCGAACGAGTCGTTCACCTGCTTGAAGTGGTCGAGGTCGACGATCGCGAGAGTGAATCCCAGCCCGCGCCGCTTGGAAAGCGCCACCCGCCGCCGCAGCTCCGCCTCGAACGCGCGCCGGTTGGGCAGCCCCGTGAGCGCGTCGTGCCCGGCCGCACGCTCCAGGTTCTCCTGCCGCAGCACCGTCCGCCACAGCGCCGACAGGTGGCCCAGGAGCAGGTCGAGCGCCTGGTGGTCGTGCTCGTCGCCGCGCTCGGGCTCGAAGCAGACCGAGACGTGCAGGCCCTCGCCGGCGTCGTCCACCTCGATCGCGAACTTGGGCAAGCCGTGCGACGGGTGCGCGGGCGCCGCGCCCTCGCTGACGATGAAGCAGTGCGCGCCGATCGCCTCGCGCGGCACCATGTGGGCGAACCCGATCAGCTGGCTGCGCGTGACCGCGCCCTTGGCGCGCACGCTCCAGGCCATCACCGCCTCGATCTGGTTGCTCCAGCGGGCCTCGCGCTCACGGCGCGCATCGGCCTCGGCGGCCAGCGTGAACGCCCGGCGCAGCAGCCGCACGCCGCCGGCGAACAGGATCATCAGGCCCAACAGGATCGATCCCTCGCGGATCAGGTCGGCGATGTGCGCGTGCTGCTTCGTGGCCGAGCGCGCGTCCTGCGTCTCACCCGTCAGCGACGAGGCCAGCAGGGTCAGCTGCCCGGTGATCTCAGCCACCTTCCCGCTGGGTGCCGGGTTGCCGGCGGGAGACAGGCCCCCCTGTCCGCCGTGGGGCCGGGCCAGCTCCAGCGCGGCCGCATTCTCCCAGGCCGCTATGTCGCGGGTGGCACCGGCGAGCAGCTGCTGGTCGGTGTGGTGGTTGCCGGCCGTGATCGTGGCCCGCCGGAGGGTGGCCAGCGCCGCCCGCGTGTCGCGGCCGCCGGCCGAGAACTGCTCGCGGTAGAGCGCCTCACCCGTCGACCGGTACCCGAGCACGTTCGCCGCCTGGCCCTGGATCTGGGCCTGCAGCTGCGCCACGGCCAGCTCGGCGTCGGCGTTCGCCCGCGCCCGGCGCGTGGCGTCGTCGCGGTAGTGCGAGGCCACCACGCTGGCCAGCGCCACCGACAGCAGCACGCCGATCGATGCGGCCATCCAGAGCAGCGCGAAGCGCCGGATCTGGGTGGACGTGCGGTCGCGTTCGCCCACGGCGAGGCGACCCGCCTGCGGGGAGACGGTGGGGGTCATGGTCACAACATCGCCGCGGGGCCGAAATTCAGCATCCCCCTTCGGCGGGGTTGACGCAGGCCCGTTGTTAAGGAGCGCGCCGGTCGTTCGCCACGAACGCGGCGTGCGTGACCGGCATCTTCCCGGCGAAGAAGTGCTCGACCGCCTCGGCGTAGCGGCGGATCTCGCGCTGGGCGGTCTCGGAGTTGCGGAGCGATACGAAGTTCATCAGGCTGCGCGCGTTCACCGTCCAGTAGAACTGGGTGTAGATCGCCACCGGCAGCACGTTTCGCGCCACCTCCTTGGCGACGTTCTGCTCGAGCAGCTCCAGGTACGTCTCGTAGGCGGTGCGGTAGACCGCCAGCTGCGCCTCACGCGTGTGCTCGGCCAACGCGTCGTTGACCGGCTCGAAGCTGTAGGAGCCGGGCTTTCCGACCTGCGTGCGCACATCCTCCGCGGCCGGCAGATAGAACTCCGGCTCCAGCTGCGAGTACCGCGCCGACCACTCGTTGAACGACCCGATCCGGTGGCGCTGCCACTCCCGGCAGACGAAGATCGGGCACTTGATGTGAAACCGGAAGGCGTTGTGCTCCGTGGGGCTGCCGTGCCGTTCTCTGATCAGAAAACGGATCAGGCCCTCCTCGCGCTCCGTCATCTCGCTCGACTGCTGCGCGAACGAGACGCGTGCCGAGTTGACCACCGACAGGTCGTCGGCCATGCTCGCGTCGAGCCGCACGAAGCCGTGGTCGAGCACGTCGATCTGGTCGCTGGCGGCGTTCACCGGCTGCTCCATGGTGGCCATGATCTCAAGGATATGCGGGGCCGCGGTCGGTATCCGTCACGGCCGCAGGATCCGGCCGCCGTCCACGATCAGGTTCTGGCCGGTGAAGAAGTCGGCCTCGATGCAGTAGCGGACGGCCTGTGCCACATCAGCCGGATCGCCGAGCCGGCCCAGCACCGTCTCCTCGCCGTCGCCGCGCACGTCGTCGGGCATCAGCACCGGCCCGGGGGCGACGCCGCAGACGCGCACGTTGTCGCGGCCCCAGTCGGCGGCCAGGCACTTGACCAGGTGGATCTGCGCCGCCTTGGCCGCGCCGTGCGCCGCGAACCTCGGCCAGGGCTGGATCCCCGCCACGTCGGTGATGGCCACGATCACGCCGCCTCCCGATTCGCGCATCAGCCGGTACGCCGCCTGCGCACCGAACACGAAGCCCTTGGCCGTCGAGTCCATCGCCGCGTCCCACAGCTGCTCGTCGATCTGCTCGGCCGGCCGCGCCTCGAACCCGCCGGACGGCGTGTACACGTAGACGTCGAGGCCGCCCAGCTCGGCCGCCGTCTGCTCCACCAGCTTCCGCATCTGCTCCGGCCGCGAGGAGTCGGCCGGCCGCGAGGAGGTGTGCACGCCCAGCTCCGCGATCTCTGCGACGGTGCGCGCCGCCGCCTCCCGCGAGCTGTGGTAGCTGATGCCGACGTTGGCGCCGCCGCGGGCCAGGTCGAGCGCGATCGCGCGACCCACCCGGTGGGCGCCGCCCGCCACCAGCACGTTCGTCCCCATCAGCCTCACAGGCCGAGGAATGCGAGTCGGGGGTACGTCATTGGCGGGGTATGCTAGTCGGCACTACAAGGACAGAAGGAGTGAGCCAGCATGGCCTATGAGGTCCCCGCACTGCCGTACGACTACAACGCGCTGGAGCCGCACATCGACGAGCAGACGATGCGGATCCACCACGACAAGCACCACCAGGCATACGTCGACAAGGCGAACGCCGCGCTCGAAGGCACCGAGTGGGCCGACAAGCCGGTCGAAGAGGTGCTCAAGAACCTCTCCTCGCTGCCCGCCGACAAGCAGGGCCCGGTGCGCAACAACGCCGGTGGACACGCCAACCACTCGCTGTTCTGGACGGTGCTCGGCCCCGGTGGCGGCGGCGAGCCGTCCGGCGAGCTGGGCGACGCGATCGCGTCCGCATTCGGCGGCTTCGATCAGCTCAAGCAGCAGATGAGCGACGCCGGCGTGAACCGCTTCGGCTCCGGCTGGTCGTGGCTCGTGGTCGACGGCGGCGACCTGAAGGTGACCAGCACCGCCAACCAGGACTCCCCGATCTCGGACGGCCAGACGCCGATCCTGGGCATCGACGTGTGGGAGCACGCCTACTACCTGAAGTACCAGAACCGCCGGCCCGACTACCTGGCCGCGATCTGGAACGTCGTTGACTGGAACGCGGTGGGCGAGCGCTACGCGCAGGCCCGCTCGGCGACGGCCGCGGTCTGATCCGGCGACATCCGTGAGCTGACGGCGGGGTGGGGCCCGAGCGGCCCCGCCCCGCCGTCGCAGTATTCGACAAGGGGAGCGGTGTGAGCGCAAAGACGGTCGTGTTCTTCCCGGAGGGCGCCTTCGGCCCGACCAACAACTGCGTCGGCATCGGCGAGCAGCTGCGCGCCCGCGGCCACCGCGTGGTGTTCATCGTCGAGGAGTCGTTCGCGGGCACGCTCGAGGCGCGCGGGTTCGAGGAGCGGCTGATGCGGCTGGGCCCGCCGCCGGAGGTGGAGGAGGCGCCCGGCCAGTTCTGGAAGGACTTCATCCGCGACACGGCACCGGTCTTCCGCAAGCCCACGATCGAGCAGCTGGCGGGGTTCATCCAGCCCACCTGGGCGGCGCTGCTGGAGGGTGCCCGCTACGTGCAGCCGCGGCTGCGCGAGATCTTCGACGAGCTGCGCCCCGACGTGATCGTCGAGGACAACGTGTGCGGCTTCCCGGCCGTCGTCACGGCGGAGGCGCCGTGGGTGCGGATCGCCTCCTGCAACCCGCTCGAGCTGAAGGACGCCGACCTGCCGCCCGTGTTCTCGGGCTACCCGGTCGCCGACCGCAGCGGCTGGGCTGACTTCGTGCGCGAGTACGACACCGTGCACCGTCCGCTCTGGCAGGACTTCAACGAGTGGGTGCAGGAGCAGGGTGCGCCGCCGCTTCACGACCTCGAGTTCATCCACCAGAGCAGCGACCTCAACCTCTACCTGTACCCGGCCGAGGCCGACTACGCGCGCAGCACCCCGCTCGACGCATCGTGGCACCGCCTGGAGTCGTGCGTGCGCACCGGCGACGGCGAGTTCCAGCTGCCGGAGCAGCTGCGCGGCGGCGCACGGCGCGCTGGTCTACCTGTCCCTGGGCTCGCTGGCATCGGCCGATGTGGCGCTGATGGAGCGGCTGGTGGAGGTGCTGGGCGCGACCGGGCACCGCTACATCGTGTCCCGCGGCCCTCAGCACGACCAGTACCAGCTGGCCGGCAACATGTGGGGCGAGGAGTTCCTGCCCCAGCCGGCGATCCTGCCGATCGTCGACCTCGTCATCACCCACGGCGGCAACAACACCACCACCGAGTGTTTTCACCACGGCAAACCGATGATCGCGATGCCCGTGTTCTGGGATCAGTACGACAACGCCCAGCGCCTGGACGAGACGGGGTTCGGCGTGCGGCTCCCGACCTACACCTTCGAGCCCGAGCAGATCACGTCGGCGATCGACCGGCTGGTGTCGGACCGGGCGCTCCACGACCGCCTGGCCGGCATCTCGCGGCGGCTGCAGGCAGACCGTGGCACCGTGGTTGCCGCGGACCTGATTGAGCGTCTCGCTGCCTGACGGCTCGGCGCTGGCCGAGCAGATCGCCGCGGCCCGCTGGTACGGCGGCAAGGGAGCCGCGATCGAGACCGTCACGGAGCAAGATCGGCTGGAGCTGCCGGGCGGGGCCGCGCTGCACGTGCTGGCGGTGCGGGCAGAGAATCGCGCCGACGAGTGCTACCTGTACCTGACCGGCGAGGAGCGGATCGGCGAGCCGCTGGTGCACGCGATCGCGGGGGGTGGCGACCACGGCGACTGGTCGTTTCGGCCGGGGATGGTGCTGCCAGGGCTGCTGCCTGCCGACCTTTCGCAGCGGCCGATCGGAGCCGACCAGTCGAACACGACGGTGGTGGTGGGCGAGCGCCTGGCGCTGAAGATGTACCGGCGTCTGGAGCCGGGGCGGCATCCCGATATCGAGATCGGGCAGTATCTGACCGAGCAGGCCAGCGTCGCGTTCGTGCCCGCGTACGCCGGCGCCGTCCGCTGGCGCGGGCACGCCATCGCCATGCTGCAGGCCTACGTGTCGAACGCCGAGGACGGGTGGGAGTGGGGAGCGGCCGCGGTGCAGGCGGGCGAGGTCGGCGACATCGCGCGGCTGGGTGCGAACAGCCGCACCCTGCACGGGGCGCTGGCGCAGCTGGAGTCGCGGCCGGCAACGGCCGCCGAGCAGCGCGACTGGCGGCGGTCGGCGGATGCGCAGCTGCACCGGGTGCTGGAGTTGGTGGACGCGGACACGCGCTCCGAGCTGCAGGGCTACGCGCCACGGCTGCGCGAGGAGTTCGCGGTCGTCGAGCAGGGCCCGCCGCCGCTGTTGACGCGGGTCCACGGCGACTACCACATCGGGCAGATCCTGCGCTCGCGCGACGGCCTGCGAGTGGTCGACTTCGAGGGCGAGCCGACCAAGGGCCTGGCCGAGCGGAGCGCCCTGGGTACGCCGTTGCGTGACGTTGCGGCCATGCTGCGCTCGTTCGACCACCTCGCCCGTTACGTCGACCGCGACCTGATGCCCGGCCACCCGCGGCAGATCGAGGCGTGGATCGTGAACGCGCGCGAGGCCTTCCTGGAGGCCTACGGCGACCACGATCCGCGGCTGCTGCGCGCGCTCGAGGTGGAGAAGGAGACCTACGAGTTCGTCTACGCCGCCACGTTCCTGCCCGAATGGACGTACGCGGCGCTGGGCGGGATGCGGTGGCTGATGGGGGTGCGGGCGCAGTGAACAGCGAGGGGTTCCTGGCCGACATCCTGGGGGAGCCGGAGGCGCTCGAGCGGGTCGCCGCCGCCTATGGCGACGGGCACCTGGAGCGGATGCTCGACCGGCCGCGCCTGCTGCTGATCGGGATGGGCAGCTCCGGCTATGCGGCCGGCACGGCCGTCGCGGCGCTGCGCAGCCGCGGCCTCGACGCGCACGCGGAGCTTGCCTCGACCGGCACGCCGCAGCCGGCCGCAGCGGACACGCTGGCGATGCTGATCTCCGCGTCGGGCGGATCCGGTGAGACGCTGGAGGCGCTGCGCCGCCACGCCGGCGCCAGCCGCGTACTGGCGATCACGAACACGCCCGGGAGCGCTCTCGCCGCCGAGGCGGACGAGTCGCTGGACGTGCTCGCCGGCCCGGAGGCGGGAGGTGTCGCGTGCCGCAGCTTCGCCTGCACCCAGGCGGTGCTGGCGCTGATGTGCGGCGCGCCGGCAGACGACATCCGGATGGCGGCCGCGGCGGTGGCGCAGCTGATCGAGGGGCGTGAGAGGTGGCTGCCCGGGCTGGTCGAGGTCGCGGAGGCGAGCCGCGGCGTCTGGGTGTGCGGGCCGGCCGAGCGGTTCGGGTCGGCGCAGCAGTCTGCGCTGATGCTGCGCGAGGGGCCGAGGATCATCGCCGACGCGTGTGAGACCGGCGACTGGCTGCACGTGGACGTCTACCTGACCAGGCCGCCCGGGTACGCGCTGCTGCTGCTGGGCGGATCGCGCTACGACGCGGAGGTGGCCGGCTGGCGGCGGGAGCGCGATTTCCGGCTGGTGTCGGTGGGGCGAGAGGTCGCGGGGGCGGACGCGGCGATCGCGTTTGACGGTGCCGACCGGCGGGTGGTGGCGGCGATCGCCGAGACGGCCGTGGCGGAGCTGCTGGCTGCCGAGCTGTGGCGGAGGAATCCGATCTGATGCGGGGTGGCCTGGCACAGGGACCGGACGGCCGCGAGCGCTGCTGGTGGGGTGTTTCCACGCCTGACTACATGGCCTATCACGACGCCGAGTGGGGCCGGCCGGTGACCGACGACCAGGGCATCTACGAGCGGCTGACTCTGGAGGCGTTCCAGTCGGGGCTGTCGTGGCTGACGATCCTGCGCAAGCGCGAGAACTTCCGCGCGGCGTTCGCCGGGTTCGAGATCGAGCGCGTCGCGGCCTTTGACGACGACGATGTGGCGCGGTTGATGGCCGACGCCGGGATCGTGCGCAACCGTCTCAAGGTGGCGGCCGCGATCACCAACGCGCGGGCGGCGCGGGCGATGCTGGCGGCCGGCGAGTCCCCGGCCGAGCTGGTGTGGTCGTACCGGCGCGACGGCGGGACCGTGCCGCGATCGGCCGCCGAGCTGGCGGCCACGACCGACGAGTCCAAGGCCCTCGCCAGGGAGCTGAAGCGGCGCGGTTTCGCCTTCGTCGGCCCGACCACGGTGTACTCGACGATGCAGGCCTGCGGCGTGGTCAACGACCACCTGGCGGGCTGCTGGGTGCGGCGGGAGGTCGAGCTGCTCAGGCGTTAGGCTTGTGCGGTGTCGCTTCCAAACTGGCTGTCGCTGGGCCGGATCATGCTGATCCCCGTGTTCATGGTTGCCCTGCTCGGCAACATAGATCATGGAGATCTGATCGCCGTGGTGGTATTCAGCGTGGCCGCCGCGACCGACTCGCTGGACGGGTACCTGGCGCGGTCGCGGCAGTCGATCACGACGGTCGGGAAGCTGCTCGACCCGCTGGCCGACAAGCTGCTGATCTCGGCCGCGCTGATCTCGCTGGTCGAGCTCGACCGGGTGGCGGCGTGGGTGGCGATGGTGATCATCGCCCGCGAGTTCGCGGTCACCGGGCTGCGGCTGATCGCGGCGACGCAGGACGTCGTGATCAGCGCGTCGGTCTGGGGCAAGGTCAAGACCACGGTGCAGGTGGCGGCGATCATCGCACTGATCGTGGACGATCCTCCGCACACGGTGACGACGGTGCTGGTGGCGTGTGCGGTTGCGGTCACGATCTGGTCGGGGATCGAGTACTTCATCGCCGGGCGCGACCTCCTGCGGGAGCCGGCGTGAACGGCGTCGTTCTCTCGATCGTGATCGGCTACCTGCTCGGCTCCTGTCCCTTCGGGTACTGGGCGGGCAGGCTGCGCGGCGTCGACCTGCGCAAGGAGGGCAGCGGCAACACCGGCGGCACCAACGCGGTGCGCGTGCTGGGCCCGGCGCTGGGCGTGCCGGTGATCATGCTGGACGTGCTGAAGGGCACGGCCGCGGTGCTGATCGCTGCCCAGCTGGGCGGGGTCGGCAGCGAGGCGCTGGCGGGGGCGGCGGCCGTGGTCGGGCACACGTTCCCGGTGTTCCTGAGGTTCCGCGGCGGCAAGGCTGTGGCCACGGGAGCGGGCGCGATGCTGGGGCTGGCGCCCGGCATCTCGGTGATCGTGGTCATACTGTGGATCGTGTTGGGACTGGTCACGCGGTACGTATCGGTGGCGTCGATGCTGTCGGCGGTCGCGTTCGTGCTGCTGGCGATCTTCACCGGCCAGCCGTGGCCGATCGTGGTGTTCACGCTGTTCGGGGCCGGGCTCGTGTTCTGGCGGCATCGCACCAACATCGCCGCGCTGAGAAACGGCACCGAGCGGCGGCTGAACCTGCCCGGGGTGCGGTCATGACGGCGCTGCGCGCTGCGGTGTACATCGGCATCGACCGGCCGCTGCAGCTGGAGACGCTGGAGCTGGACGAGCCGGGGCCGGGCGAGGTGGCGGTGCGGATCGAGGCCTCGGGGCTGTGCCACTCCGACCTGCACGTGATGCTGGGCGAGTGGAGCGAGCGGCCGCCGATGGTGCTCGGCCACGAGGGCTGCGGCGTGGTGGAGTCGGTGGGCGAGGACGTGCACCAGTTCGCGCCGGGCGACCGGGTGGTGCTGTGCTGGTACGCGCCCTGCGGCGAGTGCGCGCGCTGCCGCGCGGGGCGGCCCTGGGTGTGCCTGAACACGCGCGCCAACTCGAGCCTGATGCCTGACGGCGGCACGCGGCTGCGCAGGCCCACGGGCGAGCCGGTGCGGTCGTACCTGGCGGTCGGCTCGTTCGGCCAGCGCGCGGTGGTGCCTGCGTCGGGCGCGGTGCGGGTGGACGGCAGGCTGCCGGCGGAGCTGGGTGCGCTGATCGGCTGCGGCGTGGCCACGGGCGTCGGCGCCGTCACGAACACGGCGGCCGTGCAGCATGGGCAGAGCGTGGTGGTGGTCGGCTGCGGCGGGGTGGGGCTGTCGGTGGTGATGGGGGCGGTGCTGGCGGGTGCCGACCCGGTGATCGCGGTCGACATCAGCGCGTCGAAGCTGCGGCTGGCCGGCGACGTGGGGGCGACGCACATGGTGCGCGCCGGCGACGCTGCCGGGGCGGAGGTGGGAGCGATCCTGCCGAACGGGCCGGACCACGTGTTCGAGGCGATCGGGCTGCGCGAGACGATCGAGTGGGCGATCTCGCTGCTCTCGCCCGGCGGCACCGCCACGCTGGTGGGGATGACGCCGGAGGGGACGAAGGTCTCGTTCGATCCGCTGCCGTTCACGTCGGCCGGGCGGTCGATCCTCGGGTGCACGTACGGCTCCTGCGTGCCCGATCGCGACTTCCCGCGGCTGGCGGAGCTGGTGATGCAGGGCAAGCTGCCGGTGGCCCGGCTGATCGCGGAGCGAATCGGCCTGGAGGACGTCAACCGGGCCTTCGACCAGATGCGCGCCGGCGACGGCGCCCGGCGCGTCCTGATCCACTAGAAACCGCCGTTTCGCCGCTGTCACACCTTCGTGTCGACCCGTGCCGGTCGTGTCACGAACCCTCGTCGCAGGCCGATGCGGTGTTTGACTCCAATAATTCGGCCGCGGCCGAGTTTCGGCTCAACCATCCACTTCGCGACAGGAGTCACGAGTAACGAGGTGTGTCGGTTCGGCGCCGAAATGCCACGGCCGCCGAGTCGGTGTTTGACACCCCTGAGCGGGTGGTCAGAACGGTGCTCGAGCCGCGCTTAGCGCGCCTGCAGCCACTCGCCGGCGGTGATGTGGTGCGCCGCCCCCGGCTCGCCCGCCAGCTCCGCGCGCAGCTCACGGACGGCACCGTGCCGTTCCGCCAGCACGTCGTGGTTGTGGATCGTCTCGAAGTTGACCTGACGGGCCAGGACGAAGCAGCCGTCCGACAGATCGTCGTAGTGGTCGAGCGTGCCGGCCACCATCAGCCGCACCGAGTCCTCCACGAACCGCGGGTGCAGGTGCGCCTGCTCGACGACGTGCAGCTCGTCCGGCCGCTTCAGCAGCTCGAAGATGGGCGCGCTCATCGACCGCTCGGCAATCCCGATCAGGTCACGCGCGTCCACCTCGCGGCTGGTGCCCAGCATCAGCGTGGCCTCGGCCCGCTGATTGTGCGTCGCCGCCGGGAGCAGCTCGAAGATCTCGCGCATCTGGCCCTCGTCGTACCCGGCCTCGCGCAGCCGCACCGCCGCCCGCTCCCGCACCAGGCCCTGCGCGCACGGGCACGCGTTCAACCCGCGCACCTCGACCCCCACCATCCGCCGTGAGTGGTCCGTGTTGGAGAGCGCATGCCCGATCAGCGTGTAGATCTCCTGCGTCGGCAGATCGGTCACCGGCGTGCGCCGGGTGACGGGGAACTTGGCGCGGATCGTGACCTCGCTCCGAAAAGCCTGCTGGCGCTCCACGATCTGCGACGCGATCCGCTGGGCCAGATCCTCCACGTGCAGCGACTCGCCGATCACGACCTGGTCGATCGCCTCCGACACCGTCTCCGGGAAGCGCGACATGTGCACGCCCTTCTGCTTCGGATCGAGGTCGACGTAGGCGTCGATGTCCGCGTAGTAGACGAGCTCGCTGCCGGCGTGCGCGATCCGGATCACCTTGTGGACGCCCGTCACCCCGGCGCGTGTCAGCGCCAGGTGGACATCGGGCGAGGCCGCCTGCAGGTCGTTTGCGAAGATCTCGGTCTCGGTCTGGCTCATCGATGGCATGGTATCCCCCTCAATCTCGCAGCAGCCGCGATAGCCGCCGGTCGGCAAGCACCCGTCCATCGGTCTGGCATGTCGGGCAGTAGTAGATGGTGTGTTCGTCAAACGAGACCTGTCGGATTTCATTCCCGCACACCGGGCACTGCCTGCCCAGCCGGTCGTGCACCCGGTAGCTGTGCCCCGCCTTCGCCGCCAGCCCCTTCTGGGACAGGGGAACCAGCCGCTCCGTGGCCTCGCTGAGCTGCCCCACGATCGCCGCGTGCAGCCGCTCCAGCTGCTCCGGCGTGAGCGATGCGCCGTTCGCGTAGGGCGACAGCCGCGCCGCGTGCAGGATCTCGTTCGCGTAGGCGCGCCCGATCCCGGCGATCGCCCGCTGGTCGCGCAGAAACGCGTGCAGCCGGTGCGGGTGCTGCTCCAGCGCCGCCTTCAGCGCGGCCGTGTCGAACGCCGGATCGAGCGGCTCCGGGCCGATGTGCGCCAGCTGCTCGGCGACCGCCTCCGGCGTCAGCAGCCACGCCCCGGCCCGCCGCTTGCGTCCGGCCTCGCTCATCGCCAGCTCGGTGTCGTCCTCGAATCGCACCGCCAGCACCGACGACTTGGGATGCCCCGCGCCCACGGTTAGCCGCCCCGCCGACATCAGGTGCACCATCAGCACCGGCCCCGCCGCCTCCGTCTCGAACAGCAGCCGCTTGGCCCGCCGCCGCACGTCCGAGAAGCGCCGGCCGACCAGCGCCGCCGGCGGCGGATCCACCGTCTTCACCGTCGCGAAGTGCGCCACCGGCACCTCGGCCACCGGCTCCGCACACAGCCGATCGCGCTGGGCGCGGACGAAAGCCTCCAGTTCGGGCAGCTCGGGCATCCCCTGTACGGTAGGCGCTGATGACGGTCACCGTGGTGCGAGGAGAGCTGGAGGAGAGCCGCCACAGCGTGCACGTGGCCGTCGTCGACAGCGACGGGCGGCTCGTTGCCTGGCACGGCGACCCCCACCGCCTGACCACGATGCGTTCCGGCGCGAAGCCGTTCCAGGCCCAGCCACTGGTCGCATCCGGCGCCGTCGAGGCGCTGGGCCTTGACTCGGAGACGCTGGCCGTCTGCTGCGCCTCACACCAGGGCCGCGACGAGCACGTCGCCGCCGTGCGACGCGGTCTCGAGGCCTGTGGCCTCGGCCCGGAGGCGCTGCGGAACTCGAACGGCACCCCCGAGCAGCGTCTGCGCCACAACTGCTCCGGGAACCATCTCGCCTTCCTGGCGCTGTCCGTCCACCGCGGCTGGGACATCCCCAGCTACCGCGACCCCGTCCATCCCGCCCAGCAGGCGGCGCTGGTGGAGGTGGCGAGCGCCTCCGGCGTTCCCGCCGCCGAGATCGCCACGTGCACCGACGGTTGCGGGGTCGTCTGCTTCGCCCTGCCGCTTGCCACCATCGCATCCATGTACGCGCGGCTGCCGGACCTGCTGCCGCGCCAGCGCGCGGCCATGCGCAGGCACCCGGGAATGATCGCCGGCCCCGGCGACCTCGATACCGAGCTGCCGCCGGCCCTCCCCGGCGCCGTCGCCAAGGGCGGCGCCGAGGGCCTCGGCTGCGTGTCGCTGGGCGACCAGGGGCTGGGCGTGGCGGTCCGGGTCGAGGACGGCGACTACCGCGCCGTCGAGCCGACGCTGATGACCGTGCTCGGCCAGATGCTCGGCTGGCCGCAGCCGCCACCGTCACTTGCCAGTTTCCAGCAGCCCGAGCTTCGCAACTCGCCCGGCGACGTTGTCGGTTTCCTGCGCGCGGACGTGCCGTTAACGCGGGCGTAACACTTGTGACGATGGTGAACACAACGTGAAAATTTGGTTCTCGGAATGAAATTCCGCGGTTATACTCCGCCCGTCTGCGTTCCCACTGCCACCTCTTTTGTGGCGGGGTCTTCTTCCATTCCGACGTCGTATACGAGGGCGCCCATGTTGACGGTCGACATCTCCTTGCCCGATATCGATGAGCTGAAGGCGCTCGTCACCGAAGGACAGGAAAAGGGGTACCTCACCTTTGACGAGGTAGCAGCGGCGCTGGAGGAGATCGAGCTCACCAAGGAGCAGCTCGAGGACTTCTACACCTACCTGCTCGACCACAACATCGAACTCCTGGACGGCGAGTCCAAGCAGCAGGCCCAGCAGGAGCGGCTGATCCACGGCGAGAAGCCGCCCGAGCTCGACCTCACCGTCGAGCCCAGCCTCGACTCCCTGCGCCTGTACCTGCGCGAGATCGGCAAGGTGCCGCTGCTCACGGCAGACCAGGAGGTGAGCCTGGCGAAGCGCATCGAGCGCGGCGACATGCGCGCCAAGCAGCAGATGATCGAGGCCAACCTGCGCCTGGTCGTCTCGATCGCAAAGGGCTACCTGGGCCGCGGCCTCAGCTTCCTCGACCTGATCCAGGAGGGCAGCCTCGGCCTGATCCGCGCCGTCGAGAAGTTCGACTACCGCAAGGGCTACAAGTTCTCCACCTACGCCACCTGGTGGATCCGCCAGGCGGTCACGCGCGCCATCGCCGACAAGGCCCGCACCATCCGCATCCCGGTGCACATGGTCGAGAAGCTGAACCGCGTCGTGCACATCGAGCGCCAGCTGGTGCAGCGCCTGGGACGCGAACCGCGCCCCGACGAGATCGCCCGCGAGCTGTCGATGACGGCCGACGAGGTGCGCGACATCCTGCGCATGGCGCAGCTGCCGGTCAGCCTCGAGAAGCCGATCGGCGAGGAGGAGGAGTCGGAGCTGGGCGATTTCGTCCAGGACGAGCAGGCGGTGTCGCCGTTCGACTCGGCCACGATGACGCTGCGCAAGGAGGACATCGAGCGCGCGCTGGACTCGCTGCCCGAGCGCGAGCGCAAGGTGATCGAGCTGCGCTTCGGCCTCAAGGGCGAGCACCCCTGCACGCTCGAGGAGGTGGGCCGCGCGTTCGGGGTCACCCGCGAGCGCATCCGCCAGATCGAGAACAACACCCTGAAGAAGCTGGAGAGCCTGCCAGAGGCGCAGGCACTGCGGAACGCGGAGTAGGCAAGCGATACAATCCGCCCGCTCGGGGGGGTGTCCGAGTGGCTAAAGGAGACGGGCTGTAAACCCGTTGGCTCTGCCTACACAGGTTCGAATCCTGTCCCCCCCACTGCTGATCGACATCGCCGGCCCGTCCCTCATCGCCAACTCGAACCCCCGGTCCTGATCCGCGCGCCCCGGCAGCAGTCGATCGGCATGGGTCTCTTCTTCTACCCGCGTGGGGGCTCGGCTCGGGTGGCGGTGTACCTGTCGCGGGCGCTGGTGGCGTACGGCTGGCCGGTGACGCTGGCGTCCGGTTCGCTCGGTGGAGTGGGGGCGATCGGCAACGCAGCGACGGTGTTCTCCGGCCTCGACGTCGTCTCGGCTCGCTACGACGAGGCGGTGGCATGGTTCCGGCGTGGCGACGACCCGATGGACGCGCCGTTCCCGATGCATCCGTCCTTCGAGTCGCGGCCGGACGTGCCCGACCGCGCCTTCCCGTTCGTCTCACCCCTGCAGGGTGAGCGCATGGCCGAGGTCTGGGCGGCACTGCTCGCGGCATCGCAGGCCTTCTCGCGGGTGCGCTTGCTTCACCTTCACCACCTCACCCCGCTCCACGATGCGGCTGCGATGGCGCTCCCCGAGGTGCCGGTGCTGACGCACCTGCACGGCACCGAGCTGAAGATGCTCGACGCGATCGACCGCGGCGAGCCGGAGATCAGCGGCCCCCACGCGGAGTGGTGGACCTCCCGCATGCGAGCCTCGGCACGGCGTGCGACGGCAACGATCACGATCTCACCTCACGACCGGTCCGAGGCCGTTCGCTTGCTGGGCCTCGACCCCGCGACCGTCCACTCGATCCCCAACGGCGTCGATATCGACCACTTCTCGCCGACGAACCCGGGGCTGGACGAGCGGCTGGCAAGCTGGCTGCGCTGGTTCGTGCACGAGCCGCAGGGGTGGGACGAGGCGACCGGGACACCGGGCAGCATCCGCTACACCGAGGAAGACGTGATGGAGGGCTTCTACGACGCCGAGACCGGCGCGGCCTTCCCGGTGCTCATGTACGTCGGCCGGTTCCTGGGGTTCAAGCGCGTGCCGATGCTCGTACGCGCCTATGCTCGGGCGCGGGAACGCATGTCGGTACCGGCCCCGCTGGTGATCTGGGGCGGGTTCCCCGGCGAGTGGGAGGGGGAACATCCCCACACCGTGGTCGAGCGCGAGGGCATCGAGGACGTGTTCTTCGACGGCTGGCGCGATCACGACCAGCTGCCCCTGGGATTGAGCTGCGCGGATTGCTTCGTCGCGCCCTCGACCGGCGAGCCATTCGGGCTGGTGTATCTCGAGGCGATGGCGTGCGGGCTGCCGGTGATCGGTACCCGCAGCGGCGGGCCGCCGAGCTTCATCAACACAACGCCCGGCGAGCTCGATGGCTGGCTGGTCACACCAGACGACGAGCGGGCGCTGGCCGACGCGATGGTGACCGCAATCAACAACCCGTCCGAGCGGGTCCAGCGCGGCAGGAACGCCTACCGGCACGCTCGCGATCGGTATTCCTGGCGGGACGTCGCCCGCCGGGTCACGGACCTGTACGAGATGCACGCACCCCGCTGACACGCGCCCTGGTTGGTGGTCCGATGCTCCTACCCTGAAACCCCGGTCTCTGGCACCTAGACTTCACTCATGGCGGTGATCGACGGAGAACGGCGTGTGGTCTCGGTGCTGATGGCCGACGTGGCCGGCTCGACCGCAATCGGCGAGCGGCTGGGCCCGGAGCGGTCGAAGTTCCTGTTCGACGAGGTCATGCGCCTGATGACGACCGAGATCGAGCGCTACGACGGCACCGTCGCGCAGCTGCTCGGCGACGGGCTGCTGGCCATGTTCGGCGCCCCGATCGCGCACGAGGACGACAGCGAACGGGCCGTGCGCGCCGGCCTCGCCATCCAGCGGGCGCTGGCCGACTACGCCGAGGGCGTGTCCGAGGCCTACGGCGTGGAGCTGCGCGCGCGCATCGCCGTGAACACCGGCCCGGTGGTCGTCACCCCCGGCGCCGGCGACGACAGCCGGCGCTACAACGCGCTCGGCGACACCGTCAACGTCACCGCACGGTTGCAGGCGCTGGCCGACGACGCCGAGGTCACCCTCGGCCCGCAGACCGCTGCCCAGGTGCGCGGCTGCTTCGAGCTCGAGCAGCTGGGCGAGACCACGCTGCGTGGCCGCGAGGCACCGATCGACCGGTTCCGCGTGGTCGGCGAGCTCGAGTACGCGCGCCACCGCCCGGCCGAGCCGCTGGTCGGCCGCGATCGCGAGCTGGCCGACGTCCGCAACGGGCTGGAGCGCCTGGCCGAGGGCATCGGCATGATCGTCTCGGTCACCGGCGAGCCCGGCATCGGCAAGTCGCGCCTGGTGGCCGACGCCGTCGAGCCGCTGCGCGACCGCATCACCGTGCTCGAGGGCCGCGCGCTGTCCTACACCGAGAGCTTCCCCTACTGGCCGGTGCGCGAGCTGCTGCGCGACTGGCTGGGCGCCGGCGCCACCGCCGCCGAGGCGCGCGTCCGCCTCGATCTGAAGACCGCCCTGCACGGCGTGTTCGGCGACGACCCCGAGCCCTACCCGTTCCTGGCCGCGCTGGTCGGCCTGCAGCCTGACGCCGAGACCAACCAGGTGCTGCGCGAGTTCAGCCGTGAGGCCATGCACCGCCGCAGCATGGAGGTGATGGCCGAGCTGCTCTGCCGCCTGGCCCGCGATCGTCCGCTGCTGGTCGTGTTCGAGGACCTGCACTGGGCGGACGAGCCGACGCTTGACCTGATCGACTCGCTGCTGGAGCTGACGGAGCAGGAGCCGTTCGGCCTGGTGCTGCTCTACCGCAACGACCGCGAGGCCGGCTCCTGGCGGGTCGGCGAGCGCGCCCGCCAGCGCTTCCCGCACCGCTACCGCGAGGTCGAGCTGCGGCCGCTCAGCGATTCGGCCGGAAACGAGCTGCTCGACGACCTGGCCGGGGCGCCCGTGTCGGATAACGTCTCGGCGCTCCTGACCCAGCGCGCCGGCGGCAATCCCTTGTTCCTGGGCGAGGCCCTGCGCGACCTGATCGAGCGGGGCGCGCTGCAGCGCAGCGACAACGGCTGGTGGGCCGACGACGCCGATCCGCTGGAGGTGCCGGTGCTCGTGCAGGGCGTGCTGCAGGCACGGCTCGACCGGCTCGATCCGCCCTCCCGCGAGGTGGTGGCCGTGGCCGCCGTCGCCGGCCGCAGGTTCGGCACACCGCTGCTCGAGCAGCTGGTCGATCCGGCCACCCTGCCCGCCGCGCTCTCGCAGCTGCAGCGCATGGAGCTGATCGTCGAGGAGCAGCGCCGCCCGTTTCCCTCATACCGGTTCCGCCACGGGCTGGTGCAGGAGGCCGCCTACGCCACCATCACCGACGCCCGCCGTCAGGTGCTGCACGGCCAGGTCGGTCTTGCGCTGGAGCGCCTGATCGACGACGACGACGGCCCCAGCCCGCGGCTGCTGGCGCATCTGGCCAGGCACTTCCGCGAGGCCCACGACGCCGAGCGTGCCGCCGCCTACCTGATCCGCGCCGGCGACGAGGCGCGCGGGCTCTACGCCGACCAGGAGGCGATCCACCACTACCGCGAGGCGCGCCGCTTCCTGCAGCAGCTGGGGGACGACCGCCGGTCGCGCGAGACGCTGTTCAAGATCGCGCTGGTGCACCACCTGGCGTTCGATTACCCGGCCGCCGAGGATGCCTACGACGAGGCCTTCGCGTGCAAGGTGGAGCCGATCGTCCAGATCGAGGCGACGGAGCAGCTGGTGACCGCCACCAAGCGGCCGACCGAGCTGGCGCCCGGCCTCGACTACGTGGCCGAGTCCTACATGATCACCGAGCATGTGTTCAGCGGCCTGCTGCAGGTCGACGCCGACCTGAACGTGATGCCGGCGCTGGCCGACAACTTCCGGGTCTCCGCCGACGGGATCAGCTACCTGTTCCAGATCCGCGGCTCCGCGCGCTGGAGCGACGGCGTCCCGGTCACAGCCCACGACTTCGTCCAGACATGGAACAGGGCGCGCGAGCTCGATACCGTGACGGCGTTCCTGCTGGAGGACGTCGAGCACGCCGAGGCGCTGGACGACCACACGCTCGAGCTGCGGCTGCGCGAGCCCCGCAACTACTTCCTGTACGTGCTGGCCGCGGCTCCGTCCTACCCCTGGCCGACGCACCTGCTGGCCGAGCGCGGCGACGACTGGCACCGCTCCGAGCCACTGGTATCGAACGGCCCCTACGTGGTGGAGAGCTGCGACGACGAGCAGCTGGTGCTGCGCGCGAACCCGGAGTTCGACGGGCCCCGCGGGAACGTCGCGCTCGTCCGCATGCAGTTCCAGCCGGCCGCGGCCCGCAGCGCCTCCGCGATCTGGGAGGACGGGGAGCTGGACATGCTCAGCAACGTCGAGCACCTCCTGACCGGCGAACACACGCTGGCGGAGGTAAGCCCGGCGCTCGGCACCAGCATGCTCGGGTTCCGGCCCGAGGGCGCAATGGCCGACATCCGCGTCCGGCAGGCGCTGACCGCGCCGCTGATCCAGCTGATGGAGAACCTGGAGGACGAGGGGATGATGGTGCGGCCGGCCCGCGGTGGCGGGCTGCTGCCCCCGGCGATGCCCGGGCACCTGCACATGGTGCAGGCGCCGGTCGGCATGGAGCGCGCCGCCGAGCTGCTGGCCGAGGCCGGCTACCCCGGTGGCCAGGGCCTGGCCACCGTGCGGCTGGCCGCGTTTCAACCCATGGAGCCGATGCTGGCCGGTCTCGGAGACCTGATGGGACGGATCGGGGTGACCGTGGACCTCCAGCTGCTGGATGCGGGCTCGATGGTGAGCACGATCGACGCCGACATCTGGATCTCGGGGTGGGTGGCCGACTACCCGGATCCGCACGGGTTCTTCCGTGGCCTGCTCTCGGCGCGGCACCTGGGCGTGCTGAACGATCCCACGCTGACGCAGCTGCTGGCCGACGCCAGCGCGAGCCGCGACCGCGACGCCCGCCTGGCGCTGTTCGCCGAGGTCGACCGCCGGCTTGTCTCCGAGACGCTGCTTGTGCCGCTCTCCTACGCCCGTTCGGTGCTGCTGCAGCGGCCCTGGGTGCACGGCATCTGGTCGAACGCGCTCACCAGCCTCCGCTTCGACCAGGCCACGGTCGAGCGCTGAGCCGCGCGAACGAGGAGGTGTTCATCACCTGCGCGGTGACCGGCGCCGGCGACAGCACCGGTCGCAGCGACCGCGTCCCGGTCACGCCCGCACAGATCGCCGACGCCGCGATCGAGGCGGCGCGCGCGGGTGCGGCGATCGCTCACATCCACGTTCGCGATCCCGGCAGCGGCCGCGGCTCGCGCGACGTCGCCCTCTACCGGGAGGTGGTGCGGCGGGTGCGCGGCGCCGATGTCGACGTGGTGGTGAACCTGACCTGCGGGATGGGCGGCGACCTGATGCTGGGGTCGCCGCTGCCGCTGCCGCCCGACCCGGAAGCCACCGACATGGCCGGCGCCGAGGAGCGCCTGGCGCACGTGGTGGAGCTGCTGCCCGAGATCTGCACGCTCGACTGCGGCAGCATGAACTTCGCGCCCGGCGGCGAGTTCGTGATGGTGAACACCGTGGCCACGCTGCGCACGATGGCGGCGCGGGTGCAGGAGCTGGGAGTGCGGCCGGAGCTGGAGGTGTTCGACAGCGGCCACATGGTGCTGGTGCACGAGCTGATCCGCGACGGGCTGCTGGACGACCCGGTGCTGATCCAGCTCTGTTGCGGCATCCCCTACGGCGCCCCGGCCGATCCGGCGACGCTGCTGGCCATGGCCGGGCAGCTGCCGGCCGGCGCGGTGTTCTCGGCCTTCGCGATCGGCCGCATGCAGCTGCCGTTCGTGGCGCTGGCTCCTGTGATCGGGGGCAACGTGCGCGTTGGCCTGGAGGACAACCTGTACCTGTCACGCGGCGAGCTGGCGACGAACGGCCAGCTGGTGGAGCGGGCGGTGCGGATCCTGGAGGCGATGAACGTGCGGGTGCTGGGCCCGGGCGAGGTGCGGGAGCGGCTGGCGCTGCGGCAGCGCGGGCTAGTCCAGAAGTCGTTCGATCAGGGCCAGGTCGATCGTCTCGACCAGCTCGTCGGCGGCCGACAGCCGGTCGGCAGTCATCGTGCCGAGCAGGCCCAGGCAGTACATGCCGGCGGCCTTGGCGGCCAGCACACCCGCCTCGGTGTCCTCGATCACCGCCATCTGACCGGGCTGCAGGTCTGCCACCGATCCGCGCAGCAGGCCAAGCGCCACCAGGTAGCCCTCGGGGTGGGGCTTTCCCTCCAGCACGTCATCAGATGTGACAATGCAGCTGAACAGGCCGCCGATGCCGGCTGCGTCGATCACCGGCTGGATCTCCGCCAGCGATGCGCCGGAGACGATCCCGATCGGCGCGCGCTCCGCGGCGGCACGCACCACCTCCCGCATCCGCTCGTCGACGGTGCTGCCGTCCTGCACCACCCGGCGGTAGGCGTCGACGCGCTCGGCCACGATCGCGTCGACGTCCGCGCGGTCGCCCAGCCAGGTGCGCACCACCGTCTCGTCGGAGAGACCCGCGAGGCGGTCGATGTACTCCCGGTGTGTGGGCGGCGTGGCGTGGCGGGCCAGCACCTCCGCGGTGACCGCCTCCATCAGGTGCTCGTCGTCCGAGAGGGTGCCGTTGAAGTCGAAGATCAGCGCGCGGAAGGGCATGGCGGAGGAGCCTAGCGAGCGGGGATACAGTGACCCGCATGACCGATCGACCGATCCGCGTCGGCGTCCAGCTGCAGCCTCAGCAGGGCACGCTCTCCAAGATGCGCGAGACCTGGCTGCGGGTCGAGGAGATGGGCGCGGACACCGTGTTCAACTGGGATCACTTCCACCCGCTGTACGGCGATCCGGACGGCCCGCACTTCGAGTCCTGGACCGTGCAGGCGGCGATGGCGGAGTCGACCAGCCGCATCCAGATCGGCTGCCTGGTCACCTGCAACTCCTACCGCAACGCGAACCTGCAGGCCGACATGGCGCGCACCGTCGACCACATCTCCGGCGGCCGCTTCATCTTCGGCATCGGCGCCGGCTGGTTCCGGCGCGACTACGACGAGTACGGCTACGAGTTCGGCACGGCGCCCGACCGGCTGCGCCACCTCGACCGCTCGCTGGCCACGATCGTGAAGCGCTGGGGCAGGCTCAACCCGCCGCCCGTGCACGGCCGGCCCCCGATCCTGATCGGCGGCGGTGGCGAGAAGGTGACGCTGCGCATCACAGCCCAGTACGCCGACATCTGGAACGGGTTCGGCCTGCCCGACGTGGCCCGCCACAAGTGCCAGGTGCTGGACGAGCACTGCCGCCGCCTGGGCCGCGACCCGAGCGAGATCGAGCGCTCCATCGGCGGGTTCAACGACGAGCGGATCAAGCTGCTCGACGACTACCTGGCGGCCGGCGTCACCCACTTCATCATGGGCGTCGGCGGGCCGGACTGGGACATCGGCCGGCTCTCCAAGCTGATCGCCTACCGCGACCAGCACAACGGCGGCTGACGGCTACGCGCGGCTGGGCAGCGGCGGCGGCGCCGCCACCTCGCGACCGCGCGGCACCGACACGGGTGCGCGGTAGATGAACGCGATCGTCGCCCACAGCAGCACGAACCCGGCCATCTGCCAGCCGTTGATGGTCGCGTCCAGCCAGATGTAGTTCACGACCAGCGCCGTCGCCGGGAAGGCCAGCTCGGCGATGGTTGCGATCGGCGCCGGCGTGGTGCGCAGGCCGCGGTAGTAGAGCATCATCGCCAGCAGGCCGGAGCCGAGCGCCAGCACCACCAGCCGCATCCAGTCGCTCGCTCCGGCGCTGTGCGCCGGCAGCAGCGCGTGCTCCGGGATCGCGATCACGGCCAGGAACGGCAGCGCCAGCGAGAAGCGCAGCGCCATCAGCGTGTTCGGCTCGACCTCGCGCAGGCCGCGCCGGCCGAAGGCGGTGGCCGCTCCCCACAGCGCGGCCGCTCCCAGCGCGTACAGCGCCGGCTTGGCCTGGCTGCCGGTCAGCGCCTCACCCGGCGACAGCCAGCCGAACGAGAGCAGGTAGGTGCCGATGATGGCGGGGATCACGAGCACGCCGAACTCGGCCTTGGGGCGCTCGCCCAGGATCACCGCGGCGGCGCCGATCGCCCACAGCGGCTGCGTCTTCTGCAGCAGGATCACGACGTCCGGGTTCGAGTAGGCGGCGGCGAAGGCCTCGGTGAAGAGCAGCGTGGCCAGGGCCGACCCGCCCCAGCCGATCGCGATCGCCGACAGCCAGCCCATGCGCGACATGCGCCGGATCTGGTCGCGATGCCGCCACAGGATCGGCGCCACCACGCACGTCAGGATCACGTGCTCGTAGAGCACGATCGTCCAGGCCGACCACTCGGTCGTGAGCGGCTTCCGCAGGACGCCGTCGATGCCCCACAGGGAGGCGCCGGCGGCGATCAGCATCACGCCGGCGAGCGGCGCGCGCAATACGACCGTATCTCTCCTGCTGCCGATCGCCTCCACGGCGGTCATGATACGCGGCGATGCACGACTCTCCCATCACCGTGCTGGCCGGCGGCGTCGGCGGGGCCCGTTTCCTGCAGGGCGTGGTCGAGGTGGTGCCTCCGACCGATGTCGTCGTGGTGGGCAACGTGGGCGACGACGTGGAGGCGCATGGGCTGCACGTGTCGCCCGACCTGGACACCGTGCTGTACACCCTGACCGGCTGGATCGACGAGGACAAGGGCTGGGGTGTTCGCGGCGACAGCGACCGGGCGCTGGAGCGGGCGCGGTTGCTGGGCGCGGACGCGTGGTTCTGGCTGGGCGACCTCGACATCGGCCTGCATCTGGCCCGCACCGAGGCGCTGCGGCAGGGCGAGCCGCTGAGCGCGGTGACCGCCCGGCTGGCGCAGCGGCTCGGCCTGGGGCTGACGCTGCTGCCGGCCACTGACGACCGGCTGCGCACGATCATCGGCACGGCTGAAGGCGAGATCGATTTCCAGACCTACTACGTGCGCCGCCGGCATGCCGACGTGGTCACCTCGATCCGCTTCGAGGGTGCCGAGACGGCGCGGCCGGCGCCCGGGGTGACCGAGGCGCTGCGCGACGCGCGCGCGATCGTGATCGCGCCGTCGAACCCCCTGATCTCGATCGCGCCGATCCTGGCGGTGCCGGGCGTCCGCGAGCTGCTGGCGGCCCGCACCGCGACCTGCGTTGCGGTCAGCCCGATCGTGGCCGGCAGGGCGCTGCGCGGCCCGGCGGCGACGATGCTGGCGTCGCTCGGGCACGAGGCCTCCCCGGCCGGGGTCGCGGCCATCTACCAGGGGCTGGCCGACGTGCTGGTGCTGGACGAGCAGGACGCGGAGCTGGCCGCGAGAGTCGAGCAGCTGGGCATGCGGGCGGTGGTGGTGGACACCATCATGCGCGACGCCGCGGCGCGGGAGCGGCTGGCGCGCGCGGCGCTTGACGCGGCCGGGATCGCCGCGTGAGGCTCGAGATCCTGCCGCTGGCCGTGCCGGGCGAGATCGAGGCGGGCGCGGATCTGGCAGGGCTGCTGCTGGGCGCCGCGCCGTCGCTGGAGACGGGCGATGTGGTGGTGGTGTCGCACAAGGCGGTCAGCAAGTCGGAGGGTCGGGTGGCCGACCTGCGGGAGGTGACGCCGTCGGCGCGGGCGATCGAGCTGGCCGGGCCGGACGGCGACCCGCGCATGGCCGAGATGGTGCTTCGCGAGAGCCGGCGGATCGTGCGGCGGCGCGGGTCGCTGCTGATCGCCGAGACGCACCACGGGTTCATCTGCGCCAGCGCCGGGATCGACCGTTCGAACGCGCCGGGCGCGGACAAGGTCGTGCTGCTGCCGGTCGATCCGGACGCGTCGGCAGCGGCGCTGCGGGCGGAGCTGGAGCGGCGGGGCGGGGTGTCGCTGGCGGTGGTGGTGGCCGACACGATGGGCCGGCCGCTGCGAAACGGGATCGTGGGCACGGCCATCGGGGTCAGCGGCCTGGAGCCGCTGCGCGGGTACCACGGCCAGGCGGACGCGGCCGGCTACACGCTGCGAACCACGCAGGTGGCGGTGGCCGACGAGCTGGCGGCGGCCGCCGACCTGGTGCTGGGCAAGCTGGAGCGGGTGCCGGCGGCACTGGTGCGGGGCTTCGCGGCCGGCGGCGAGGGCACCGCCCGCGAGCTGATCCGCGAGTCGGAGCGCGACCTCTTCATCTAGCGGGTCGTGCGGTAGAAGAGCGCGCCGGCGGGCACGTAGAACGCGGCCAGGATCAGGGTCAGGATGACGCTTGCCAGCGGATTCACGAAGGCCACCGCCAGCACCACGAGGTAGAGCACGATGCCGGGGTCGAAGGCGCGCGAGATCGCGTCCAGCTTCGACTGCGGCACGGCCTCGGCGATCAGCCGGCGGCCGTGGCGGGCGTAGCGCCACCAGATGTTGTAGAGCACGGACATCGCCAGCAGGGTCAGATCGTACGCGTAGACGGCGGCGTGCTCACCCTGGTTCTGGAGGTGGTCGGCCACGAGTTTGGTGGGGAAGGGGATGAAGGCGACCACCATCAGGAGCACGATGTTGATGAACAGCATGGTGCGATCGACGCGGGCCATGCAGCCGACGCATTCGTGGTGGTTGACCCAGATGATGCCGATGATCAGGAAGCTGGTGGCGTAGGCCAGGTACGAGGGCCAGAGGTCGACGAGGGCCCGGCCGAGGTGCTGGTCGGTGCCGGTGCCGACGCCGATCTCGAGCACCAGCAGCGTCGCGGCGATCGCGAACACGCCGTCCGAGAACGCCTCCATGCGTGCGGTGCCGACGTCCTCCATGCCGCCATCTTCGCCGCGCCCTCGGACGCCGAGGAGGCCGACTCGGCGCGGGCGGCGATGCCGGACTTCGCCACGTAGGCCCGTTCAATCGGTGCCGATCTCCGTCTGAACGCCCGTGACCTCGCCGTGGCGTTCCTGTGACGTTTCACGCCGTCACGGGAGCGTCACGGCCCGGTCACGGCTGATACGACGGTGCCCGGCACCTCCGTATCACCCGCGGACGGCGCGTTCGCGGACGCAGGCCGCGTCGCGGCCGAGACTGCGTCGCAGGGTGGAACGGGGGTGCCGGGCACCGTCGTCACACGCGTGACGCCGACGTGACCGTCCCGTTGCGGGTCGTTGTCACGCTGTCAGTGACAGCTTTGCGCGGATCACGTCGTCGGGCGTGTCGACGTCGAGCGCCAGCCCGGGACGGTCGAGCGTGACCGACTCGATCCCGGCCGTCGCCGCCAGCTGGGCATGCACGAGCGCGCTTCCGGCCGAGCCGAACGCGGGCGTGATCACGTCCGCCGGCCGTACCGCGAGCGCGTTCGTGCCGCCGTCGTGGGCGCGGCCGATCGCGATCCCGCGCTCCGGCATCGCCGTCACCAGCGCACGCACGTCGCTCGCGCTCACCAGCGGCAGGTCGCCGGCCAGGTACAGCACCGCCTCCGGCGCGGGCGACAGCAGCCCACGTGCGTGATCCAGCCCCTCGTTCCAGGGCAGCTCCCCGTCCGACACCAGCCCCACCCGGTAGGTCCGCGCCAGCGCCGGCGCCAGCGGCTCGCAGCTGCAAAGCGCCACCGGCCCCACGTCCGCCGCCACCGCCTCGCGCGCCACGTGCTCGACCATCGCCAGCATCAGCCGCCGCCGCTCGTCGCCGCCCAGCGCCGGGTGCAGCCGCTGCTTCGCACCGGCCAGCCGCTTCAGCGGAATCAGGATCTGGAGGTCCACGAACGGCAGACTAGACTGCCCCGATGCTCGCCCTCGGCTACAAGGCCTCGGCGGAGCAGTTCGGCCCCCGGCGGCTGCTCTCCTATGCGCTCGAGGCGGAGGCGCACGGCTTTGACAGCGTCGCCGTCTCAGACCACTTCCAGCCCTTCCGCCACACCGGCGGGCATTCCCCTGCCGCGCTGCCGTGGCTGGGCGCGCTGGCGGTGCAGAGCGACCGCATCCGCTTCGGCACCAGCGTCTCCACGCCCACCCTGCGCGTCCATCCGTCGATCATGGCCCAGTCGTTTGCGACCATCGCCTGCCTCGCGCCCGGCCGCGTCTGGCTGGGCGTCGGCACCGGCGAGTCGATGAACGAGGTGCCTGCGCTGGGCATCGCCTGGCCGCGCTTTGCCGAGCGTCTGGAGCGGCTGGCCGAGGCGGTCGAGCTGATGCGCCTGCTCTGGACCGAGGACCGGGTCACCTTCCACGGCACCCACTACCGCACCGCCAACGCCACGGTCTACGACAAGCCCGACCGGCCCCTGCCGATCCTGATCGCGGCCGCCGGCGCCAAGGCGGCCCGCTTCGCCGGAGCGGAGGGCGACGGCTACATCACCACCAGCGGCAAGCCGCTCGAGCTCTACACAGAGACGCTGCTGCCCGCGCTTGAGCAGGGCGCCCGCGACGCCGGCCGCGACCCGGCCGCCGAGCGCCTGCTCGAGGTGAAGGTGTCCTACGAGCGCGACCCCGTCCGCGCCGCCGACGAGTGCCGCTTCTGGGGCGCCCTGGCGCTGTCGGCCGAGAGCAAGCAGGGCATCGACGACCCGCTCGAGCTGGAGCGCCTGGCCGAGCAGGAGCACGTCCACGCCGAGTCGCGCTTCATCCTCACCGGCGACCCCGACGAGCTCTGCGACCGGGTCGCGCCGTACGTCGACCTGGGCTTCCGCCACCTCGTGTTCCACAGCCCCGCGCCCGACCAGTCGAGGTTCCTGGAGCTGTTTGCGGCCGACGCGCTGCCGCGCCTGCGCGAGCGCTTCGGCGACTGACCCGCCCTAGTGGTGGAACAGGTAGCGCTCGGGCTCGATCGTGACCTTGACCCGCTCGACGCCGTCCTCGAAGTTGTCGAACGGCTCGCCCGTGTACTTCAGCGCCAGCTCGTCGGCGTGCTCGTGGGCGCCCTCGCGCGTCATCACGGCGCGGCCGCGGATCTCGACCGACCGGTAACCGCTGGAGTCGATCACCTCGAGCGTGACGCGGGGATCGCGCTCGATGTTGCGCCACTTGACCCGCCCCTCGGCCGTGTTGAACACAGGACGGCCGTCCTCGATGTGCACCCACACCGGTGACACCTGCACGCTGCCGTCGCCGTTGACGGTGCCGAGGTGGCCGAAGTTGGGGCCGGCCAGCAGCTCGGCCGCAAGTGCCTTGGGATCGACGCTCACGCGCGCACTCTACCCGCCTGCCAGCACGGCCTCGATGAACGCCGTCTTGGCCTCGGTGTAGCCCGCCCGATCGTCCCCGTAGGCGGCGGCCAGCTCACGCTTGAGCGCCGCGTACTCGCGGGCGGTGCCCGGGTTCGCCCGCAGGTGGTCGCGCAGCCGCAGGTGCGCCACCAGCGGCGCCGCGCCCTCCACGCACACGTACAGGTGGTGCTCGGGCAGGTGCGGCGGCTGGTCGAATGCCGCACGCCCGGGCACGCCGGCATCGCCCTTGTGCGGGTACCCCGCAGTCCGCCAGCAACGCGATCGCCTCGGCCACGTCGCCCTGGTCGGCCACCACCACGTCGATGTCGATGATCGGCTTGGCCGCCAGTCCCGGCACCGCCGTGCTGCCGATGTGCTCGATCGACCGCGCGCGCATCCGCAGGCCGGCCGGCAGCCCGTCCCGCAGCTCGCAGAACAGCTCGGGCCAGCGCGGGTCGTACTCGCTGATCACGATCGGCTCGCCCACGGCGCCCGGCGTCAGAGCGCCGCGACGCGCGGCGCCAGCTGCTCGCCGATCATCCGCACCGCATCCAGGTCGCGGTGGTCGAGGTGCTGCAGCATCGCCCGCTCCAGTCCGGCGGCGGCCAGCCCCTCGAGCTGCCCGGCCACCTCATCCAGCGTGCCGCACACCCAGCCGTCGACCCGCTCGGCCAGCAGCTGCTCGCCGCTGATCCCGTCGAAGTGCAGCGCGCCCAGCCGCCCCGCCCGCTCCAGCAGCTCGTCGCGGGTGCGGCCGATCAGGGTGGTCTCCATGAACGAGAAGCGAAGCGGGGGACGACCGTGCCGCGCCGCGGCCTCGTCCAGGCGGCGCCGCACCGCCCGGCACTCCTCCGGGTCGGCCGAGACGATGTTGTACTCCTGTGCGAAGCGCGCGGCCAGGTCGACCGTGCGGGGCTTGCCGGCGCCGCCCACGATCACGGGTGGATGCGGCTGCTGCAGCGGCTTGGGCAGTGCCTGGCAGGCCTCCAGCTGGTAGTGCGTGCCGTCGAACGAGAACTCCTGCTCGGTCCACTCGCGGATCACGATCTCAAGCTGCTCCTCGAGCATGTCCATGCGCTCGCGCATGGGCGGGAACGGGAAGCCGAAGCTGCGATGCTCGAGCCGGTACCAGCCCGCGCCCAGCCCCAGCTCCACGCGACCGCCGGAGATGTGGTCGACGGTGGTGACCGCGTTTGCCACCAGCGAGGGGTGGCGGAACGTCACCGGCGAGACCATGGTGCCCAGCCGCAGCCGGCTGGTGCGCGCCGCGATCGCGGCCAGGGTCGTCCAGGCGTCGTGCGAGCCGCGCCCGATCTGGCCGTCGCCTGAGAGGTAGTGATCCGACCGGAATAGCGCCTCGATCCCGACCGCCTCGCAGGTCTCGGCAAGCGCCACCCAGTCGGACCAGGTCACGTCCTCCTGGCCCTCGATCATCAGGCACAGCCGCATGCGCGGGACTCTACCGGGCCGCCTCGCGAGCCAGCACGACCTCGATCGCCTCCTCCAGGATCGCGACCGCGCGGTCGAGCGCCGCCACCGGCATCACCAGCGACGGCTGCAGGTTGTAGGTGGCGGTGCTGGAGTCGGCCAGCAGGCCGCGGCGCAGGCACTCCTCGGCGACGGCCTCCTGCAGCTCCGGCGCGCGCTGTTTGGTCTCGCGGTCGGAGACGAACTCGACCGCCATGTAGCAGCCCCTGATGCGCACGTCGCCGACCACCGGGTACCGCTCGGGCAGCCGACCCAGCGTCTCGCGGGCGCGGGCGTCCAGCGCACGCACGTTCTCGAGCACCGGCTCGTGCTCGAAGACGTCGAGCGTCGCCAGCGCCGCGGCGCAGGCCGCGGGCAGCCATGCCCAGGTGCTGCCGGTGGGCACGTCGTCGTAGCCGCCCATCGCCCGCTCCGATCCCAGCACCGCGCCCAGCGGCATCACGCCGCCGCCGATGCCCTTGCCCAGGCACATCAGGTCAGGCTCGACGCCCCAGTGCTCGACCGCGAACATGGTGCCGGTGCGACCCATGCCGGACTTGACCTCGTCGGCGCAGAGCAGCCAGCCGTGCTCGCGGCACAGCTCCACCAGCGCCGGCCAGAAGCCGTCCGGGGGGATCTGCACGCCGCCCGACCCGATGATCGGCTCGATCACCACGCCGGCCACGTCGCGCGGATCGACGGCGTGGAACAGGACGTGGTCGCGCAGGTAATCGATGGTGGCGTCGCCGCTCCCTCCCGGCCGCGGATCGCCGAACGGCGAGCGGTAGGGGTTGGGGTAGGGGACGTGCACGAACCCGGGGGTGAGCTGGCGCAGGCCGCTGGAGATGTCCTGGCGCTCGGCGCCCAGCGTGGCCGTCATGGTCGACTCGCCGTGGTAGGAGCCGAAGAACGCGATCACCAGCTGGCGCCCCGTGGCGCGCCGCATCAGCTTCAGCGCGATCTCGATGGCCTCCGTGCCGTTCAGCGCGATGTCGACTCGCGTCAGGCTGCGCGGCGCGATCGCCAGCAGCCGCTCGGCCAGCGGCGCCATCAGCTCGGAGGCCAGCCCGTGGCTGTCCTCGTTGCCGTAGCGGCGAAGCATCTCGACGGCGGGCTCGATCAGGTCCTCCCGGCACGCGCCCAGTGGCACCGACGCGGACGCCGAGATCAGGTCGAGGTAGACGTTGCCGTCCACGTCCTCCACCGCCCAGCCGCGCTTGCGGGCGACCACGAACGGCGCCAGGCCCGCTGTCAGACCCGGGTAGAACGACGCCTGCATCCGCTCCAGCAGCTCGCGGCTGCGCGGCCCGGGCGGCGGCGTCCGCATGCTCGGCACCGCGTCGATGTCGAGCGAGAGCTCGCCACCCTGCGCGGCCGTCGGTGTCATGCCTCCGGCTCCGCGTCCGGGGACGCCGCCGATCCGATCACGTAGCTGTGATCGACCCGCCACTGCAGCCGGACATCATCGCCGACGCCTGCCTGGACGTGGTCCGACTCGTCGTTCAGCTGGTGCACCGTCAGCAGCTCGCCGGTTGCCAGCCGCACGATCAGCTGCGTCATCGAGCCGAGGTAGACGACCTCGGAGACGGTGCCCGCGATCAGCGAGCAGCCGTCCGGCACAGAGCCGTTCGAGAGCTTCACCTTCTCCGGCCTGACGGTGATCTGGAAGGCATCCTCGACGCCGCCCGGGTCGGGCGCGAGCAGGCGCTGGCCCTCGCCCAGCCGCATCTCCAGCACGCCCGAGCGGCGCTCGTCCACCCGCAGCGCCAGCAGGTTCGAGATGCCGATGAACCCGGCCACGAACGCCGTCCTGGGATGCTCGTACAGCTCGCGCGGCTCCGCCACCTGCTCGACCACGCCCTCGTTCATGACGGCGATCCGGTCGGACATCGTCAGCGCCTCCTCCTGGTCGTGCGTGACGTAGACGAAGGTGGTTGCGGTCTGCGCCGCGATCGACTTCAGCTCCAGCTGCATCTGGCGGCGCAGCTTCAGGTCGAGGGCGCCCAGCGGCTCGTCGAGGAGCAGGGCCGCCGGGCGGTTGACCAGCGCCCGGGCCAGCGCGACGCGCTGCTGCTGGCCGCCCGAGAGCTGGCGTGGGCGGCGCTCGTCGAGGCCCTCCAGCCGCACGATGCGCAGCGCGTCGGCCACGCGGGCGGTCGTCTCGGCGCGCCCGACGCGCTTGATGCGCAGCCCGAAGGCGACGTTCTGGGCGACGGTCATGTGCGGGAACAGCCCGTACGCCTGGAACACCATGTTCACGTTCCGCTTGGCGGGCGGCACCCAGGTCACGTCCTCGCCCTGCAGCAGGATGCGGCCGCTGGTGGGCTCCTCGAAGCCGCCGATCATGCGCAGCGTGGTGGTCTTGCCGCAGCCGCTCGGCCCCAGCATCGAGAAGAACTCGCCGCCCGGGATGGTCAGGTTGACCGCGTCCACGGCGACCACCGACCCGAACCGCTTGCTGACGTGCTCCAGCACGATCTGGCCCTGGGTCCCGTCGCTCACGCCGGCCCCACCGCGATCGCGAACAGGTCGTTCACGTTGCTGCCGGTCTGGCCGGTCACGATCGTGTCGCCGAGCTTGGTCAGCACCTCGCTCGAGCGGTGCCGCAGGAGCGCCGTGCGCAGGTCGATCTCGAGCGCGACGGCCCGCTCCAGCGTGGAGCCGTCCACCAGCGCGCCGGCCACCTCGGTGCCGCCGTCCATCCCGTCGGTGTCCAGGAATGCGGCGGTGATCGAGCGGCCGGCGCCGATCCGCAGCGCCGCCGCGAGCGCCGCCGCCTGGTTCGGCCCGCCCAGGCCGAACTCCTCGGACTGGGTCAGCGTCACCGTCGTCTCGCCGCCGGCGCCGACCAGCACGCAGGGCCGGGCGAACGGGCGGCCGTGGTCGTGGATCTCGACGGCGATCGCGGCCAGCGCCGTGCCGATCTCGCGGCTCTCGCCCTCCATCGTCGTGGACACGACGTGGGCGGTCACGCCCAGCTCGGTCGACCTGCGCACCATCGCGTTGGCCACGTCGGCGCCGGTGACCAGCACCAGGCTCTGGATCGACAGGTCATCGAGCTGCGGGGCGGCGTCGTTCACGGTCGCGGTCAGGTGCCGCCGGATCGAGGGCGCAACGGCATCCCAGAGATCGTACGCGTGCAGCACCGCGATCGCCTGCTCGCCGGTGGTGGTGTCGGTGACCGTGGGGTCGGTGATGGCGTCCAGCGGGTCGCCGACCACGTCGGAGACGGTCAGGTTGATGACGGTGGCACCGCCCATCGCCGCGGCGAGCCGGCCGCCCTTCAGCCCGGACACGTGCTTTCGCACCGCGTTGATCTCGCGGATGGCGGCGCCCGATCCCAGCAGCAGCCGGTGCAGCTCGCGCTTCTCCTCGAAGCTGACGCCGTCCGCGGGCAGGCACGCCAATGCGGAGCTGCCGCCCGTGAAGCACGCCAGCACCACGTCCTCGGGCCCGGCGGTCTCCGCCAGCTGCATCAGCCGCTGCGCCGCATGGCAGCTGGCCTCGGTCGGCAGCGGGTGCCCGGCCGACAGCAGCTCGATCCGGTCGAGCGACGCGGCGTGCCCCTCGGGCGCCACCACCACGCCGCCGGCGATCACGTCGCCCAGCAGCTGCTCGAGGGTGGTGGCGATCCGCGCGCTGGCCTTGCCCGCGCCCAGCACCAGCACCCTGCCGCCCGGGCCCGGCAGGTGCGACACGCCGTCCACGATCACGGCGCCGCCCTCGCGGAGCGACACCGCCGCCCGTACCGCCGCCTCCGGGTCGGCCGCCAGCACGCCGGCCTCGACGATGCCGAGCACCAGCTCGCGCAGCGGCGCCGGGCCGCGGGCGACCAGCGCCTCCCGGTTTGCGGGGGTGCCCGAGCCGGTCGCGCTCATCCCACCGGCACGGTGGGCGACCCGGTCCGCGTCGGGTACACGCCCGCGGTTCCCAGCTCCTCGGCGATCAGCAGCAGCGCGTTGTACTTGGCGGTGCGCTCGCCCCGCACCGGCGCGCCGGTCTTGATCTGGCCCGCGTTCAGCGCCACCGACAGGTCGGCGATGATCGGGTCCTCGGTCTCCCCGGAGCGCTCGGAGACGACGACGGTGTAGCCGTGGCGGTACGCCTGGTCGGCCGCGTCCAGCGCCTCGCTGAGCGTGCCGATCTGGTTCACCTTCCAGAGCAGCGAGTTGGCGGCGCCGGCCTCGATGCCGCGCTGAAGCCGCGCCGGGTTGGTCACGAACAGGTCGTCCCCGACGATCTGGATGCCGCTGGCCTCGGTCAGCTCGGCGAAGCCCTCGAAGTCGTCCTCGTGGAGGGGATCCTCGATGGTGACGATCCCGAACCGCGCGATCAGCCGCTGGTAGAGCTCGATCATCCCGGCCCGGTCGTAGCGCTGCCCGGCCAGCAGGTAGGTCTCGGTGGCCGCGTCGTAGTAGTGGGTGGCGGCGCAGTCCAGGCCGTAGGTGACGAGGTCGTCGTAGCCGGCCCGGCCGACCGCCTCGTGCAGGTAGCCGAGCGCCTCTTCGGGGTCGGAGAGGGGCGGCGCGTAGCCGCCCTCGTCGCCGGTGTTGAGCGCGGCCTTGCCGAACTTGTCGAGCAGGATCTCGCCCAGCTGGAGGTTCACCTCGGTGGCGATCTGGAGCGCGTGCAGCATGCTCTCGGCGCCGGAGGGGATCATGATGAACTCCTGGAAGTCCAGGTCGTTCGAGGCGTGGCGCCCGCCGTTGATCAGGTTCACCTGCGGCACCGGCAGCACGTGCGCGTTCGCGTTCAGGTAGCGGTAGAGCGGCAGCTCGTGCGCGGCGGCGGCGGCGCGGGCGGCCGCCAGCGAAACGCCCAGGATGGCGTTGGCGCCGAGCGCCGACTTGTCCTCGGTGCCGTCCAGGTCGATCAGCGCGGCATCCAGCGGGCGCTGGGGTGCGACGTCGGTGCCGATCAGGCGGGGAGCGATGCGATCGTTGACGTTGGCGACCGCGGTGCGGACGCCGAAGCCGCCGAAGCGGGCGCCGCCGTCGCGCAGCTCGTGCGCCTCGTGGGATCCGGTGGAGCGCCCGGACGGCACGTCGGCGCGTCCCAGCACGCCGCCGGCGACGACATCGACCTGTACGGTCGGCAGCCCACGGCAGTCGAGTACCTCACGCGCCGTGATGCTCGAGATCGACAGGTCCGGCATAGGGCCTCCTGGGCAGCGGAATCGGATCACAGGCGGGCGCGACCGGGGCGACCAGCCCGCCGCCATGCTAGACGCTCAGATTGGCAACTGTCAACAGTCTACGTCGACAACGCTCAGGCCGCGCCGTCGCCCGCCCGCACGCCGGGCAGGTGCTCGATGTACTCCGACACGCGGCCGAAGGCCAGCTCCACGTGCGACTCGAAGCGGGCCGCGGCCAGCTCCGGATCGCGGGCCTCGATCGCCTCCACCATCGGCCGGTGCTCGCCCGCGATCTCCTCGGGCGAGGCGTACAGGTGCTCGTCCAGCCTGATCATGGTGCGCACCACCGGCACGTGCCGCATGAACACCTCGTGCAGCCGCCGGTTACCGGTCAGCCGGCAGACGGTCTCGTGGAAGGCCAGGTCGGTGCGCGACACGGCCGCGATGTCGCGCCTGTCGGCCGCGTCCTCCAGCTCTGACAGGGCCTGGCGGATCGCCTCCAGGTCGGCCGGTCGGCCGCGTCGCGCCAGCAGCTTGGCGGCCCGCGACTCGATCGCCGCGCGCAGGTCGTAGATCTCGCGCACGTCGTCGCTCGACAGCTGCACCACGTAGGTGCCGCGGTTCTGCTCCTCGTTCAGCAGCCCCTCCGCGCGCAGCAGCTTGAACGCCTCGCGCACCGGGCCGCGGCTGATGTTGAGCGCGTCGGCGATGCGCACCTCGACCAGCCGCTCGCCCTGACCCAGCCGGCCGGCCAGGATCTCCTCGCGAATCTGGTCGGCAGCCTCCTCGGCGAGAGGCTTTCGGGCGCGCAGTGGGCGCATCCCCAGAGTGTACCTTGACACCCGGTCGCCGAGGTGCAAGACTGTCGACTGTCAACAGGCCGCTTGGTCGGCCGAGGTCTCACCGGCGACCGGGAGGGAAGGCCCACACCCATGGCGAGCCGCGTCGACTACGTCGTTCCGTCCGTGCAGACAGAGCTCCCCGGCCCCCGCAGCAGGGAGCTGCTGGAGCAGCAGTCACAGGTCGTGTACGGGCCGATGCGCGAGTACGACGAGATGCCGCTGGTGCTTGCCGAGAAGTCGGACTGGATCCTGACCGACGTCGACGGGAACACCTGGGTCGACCACCAGTCCTGCTGGGGCTCGACGCCGCTCGGCGCCCATCCCGCCGCCGTCGAGGCGGCCGTGGCCGAGGCCCAGGCCCGCTACGGCATGGAGATCACCGACTACGTCACGTCGGAGCCGGTGATATCGCTGGCGAAGCGGCTGGTCGAGATCGCACCGCCGGGACTGACCCGCGTCGCGCCCAGCGTCAGCGGCACGCTGGCCGTCGAGTCGGGGCTCAAGTTCGCACGCGCCGCCACCGGCCGGCCGATGATCCTGTCCTTCCTGGGCCAGTACCACGGCGAGGCCACCCTGCTCACGGCCGCGCTCGGCACCGACCTGTCCGAGGTCACCACCGGCAGCGCCCAGTACGTGCCGGGGTTCGTGTTCGCCCCCTATCCGAACGCCTTCCGCGCGCCCTTCCACAAGGGTCCGGGGCCGTACGACGACGGCATGTACATCGACTTCATCGAGGACTGGCTGCTCGTGCACCAGGTCGAGCCCGAGCAGATCGCGGGCGTGCTGATCGAGCCGATCGCGGGCGAGGGCGGCATCCTGATCCCCTCCGACGAGTTCTGGCGCCGGCTGACCGGGCTCTGCGAGCGGTTCGGCTGGATGATGATCCTGGACGAGGTGCAGACCTGCATGGGGCGCTGCGGCACGATGTTCGCAGCGGAGCGCTGGGACCTGCGCCCCGACCTGCTGCTGCTGGGCAAGGGCATGGCCGCCGGCGGCCAGCCGCTGGCCGGCGTGCTCGGCACCGAGCAGGCGCTGGCCGACTCCGACGTGCACTCCGGAGGCACCTTCGCCTGGGTGCCGCCCGCGTGCGCCGGAGCGCTTGCCGGCATCGACGCGATTCTGCAGGAGAATGCGCTTGACAACGTCGCCCAGCTGGCGGCGATCGCCGAGGAGGTGCTGACCCCGATGGTCGACCAGTACGAGCAGGTCGGAGATGTGCGGATCGCGGGTGCCTTCATGGGCATCGAGTTCGTGACCGATCGCGACACGATCGCGCCGGCACCGGCCTTCCACCGCGAGGTGCACCACGAGCTGATGCGCCGCGGCGTGCTCGGGATCACCCAGTGGGGCAAGTGGGTGTACCGGATGCAGCCGGCCCTGAACATGCCGGCGGAGCTGTTCCGGTGGTCATGCGACCAGGTGCGCGACGCGGTCGACGAGGTCTCCAAGCGGCCCCCCAAGGAGCCGCAGATCCTCGACCGCTGGCAGAACGAGTCGCGGCGGGTGCGGGGATGAGGGCGCGCTCGCGTGCAGTGTTGCTGGCCGCCGGCGCCTGCCTGATGCTGGCCGCCGCCGGCTGCGGCAGCGGCTCGTCCAGCTCATCGCAGAGCGTCGCCACCGCTCCCGACCAGATCTCCGGCCAGCTCAAGGTCTACGCCTACGAGGACGGCTTCACCCCCGGCTACGTCAAGAGCTTCAAGGCCGAGTACCCGAAGGTCGACCTGCAGACCCAGGCCTTCTCGAGCAGCACCAGCGCCCTCACCAAGCTCCGCACCGGCTCGGTGTCGCCCGACGTGATCAACACCTGCGTCGACGAGAACGCGGCCGAGGAGGTGCGGCTGGGCGTGTTCCAGCCGCTGGACATCTCCAAGATCCCGAACTGGAAGTACATCGACCCGGAGCTGAAGAAGCTGCCCGGCGTGGAGTCGAACGGCAAGGTCTACGTGGTGCCGGTGGACGCGGGCGACGGCGGCATCCAGTACGACCCGGCCCACGTCAGCCCGGCGCCCACCTCGTGGAAGGACCTGTTCGACCCACGCTACAAGGGCGAGGTCTCGATCGAGGACAACCCGGTCACCGGCATCGACATCGGCGCGCTCGCGCTCGGCATTACCGATCCGCTGCACATGGACTCGGCCCAGCTGGATCAGGTGAAGAACTTCCTGATCGCCCACAAGAGCCAGTTCCGCACCTGGTGGGAGAGCGACACGGACGAGGAGCAGCTCTACAAGACCGGCGAGATCTGGATCAGCTCCGGCTACCGGGACAACGCCTACACGATCACCAAGAACGGCGTCCCCAACAACTTCGTGCTGCCCAGCGAGGGCCAGCTGGAGTGGACGTGCGGCTACGGCATCAGCGCTCACGCGCACAACCTCAGCGCCGCCTACGCGATGATCAACTGGTACGCGAGCGTGGCGGCCGAGACCTACGAGGCCAACACCTGGCACTACCGGATCGCCAACCTCAAGGCCAAGGCCCAGCTGCCGCCCAAGATCCTGGCGCTGTCGGGCAACAACCAGGTGCTGACGCATCCGATTCCCGCCTCCGAGCCCAGCAACTACGCCGAATGGGTGCAGGTGTGGCAGGACGTCAAGAGCGGCTGACGCTGGCCGACCGGCCGCGCGAGACGCCTCAGGTGGCGACGATGCCGGCGCGCGTGCGGCTGCAGCGGATGCTGCCCGGCATCGGCAGCGTGGCGCTGGTGACGTTCGTGATGCTGGTGCTGTTCGGCCCGATCGTGCTCCTGGCGGTGCTCTCGTTCGACAAGGCCACGATCATCGCGCTCGACTGGCAGGGGTTCACCACGCAGTGGTACCGCGAGATGTGGGCCAACACCAACCTGCGCGCGGCGGTGCTGAACTCGGTGGTGGTGGCCGCCATCGTGACCGTGATCAGCATGGTGTCCGGCACGATGGCCGCCTTCGCGATCACGCGGTTCCGGTTCCGCGGGCGCGCCGCGGTGGCCGGGCTGGTGGGCGCGCCGCTGGTGGTGCCGTGGCTGATGATCGGCGTCGGCGCCGCCATCTTCTTCTTCCACTACAACGTGCCGGGCCTGTTCCCGCTGTCGCTGCACTCCGTGACCGCGGTGCAGGTTGCGTGCACCTTCCCGCTCGTGACCGCAGTGGTGGCCGCGCGGCTGGTCCGCTTCGAGGGCGTCCAGGAGGAGGCGGCCATCGACCTGGGCGCCTCGCGCCTGCAGGTGCTGCGCCACATCATCCTGCCGCAGCTGACGCCGGCGCTGGGCGCCGCCGCGATCTTCGCCTTCTCGTGGTCGTTCAACAACTTCGAGATCGACTTCTTCGTGGGCGGCTACGACCAGACGTTCCCCGTCTGGGTCTACTCGGAGCTGCGCCGGGCGCCGAACCTGCCGATCATCAACGCCAGCTCGACGCTGATCTCGTTCGTGCAGGTGCTGATGGTGGTCGTGGCCTGGCGGCTGCTGCGGGGGCAGGATGACGAGGACGGCTCGGCCGTGGTGGACGCGCTGTCATGACCGCCGCCGCGCAGCCCTCCAAGCAGCGATGGAAGCGGATGCAGCGCGGGATGACGCCCTGGTGGCTCCTGTCGGCGCCGCTGGTGATCCTGGGCGTGCTGTTCGTGGCGCCGCTCCTGACCCTGTTTCTGATCGGCTTCCAGCACAACTCGCTGCTGCAGGTGGGCGGCTGGACGCTGGACAACTTCCGCACCATCTTCCAGACCGGCAGCTACCGGCACATCGCCGTCACCACCGCCGAGATCGCGACCGCGACGATGCTGGTGCAGCTCGCGGTCGGGCTGCCGCTGGCCTACGTGCTGGCGTTCAAGGCCGGGCGCTGGGAGCTGCCTCTGATCCTGCTGCTGGTGCTGGCCGACGAGCTCAACCCGATCGTGCGCATCTACGCCTACCGGGTGGTGCTGGGCCGGGAGGGCATCATCAACAAGGCGCTGGAGGCGATCGGCGTGGTCGACCCGAACCATCCCATCAGCTGGCTCCTGTTCGACAACTTCGCGGTGGTGGTGGTGCTGTCCACCAGCTACATCACCTACACCGTGATCCCGATCTACGCATCGATGAAAGCGATCGACCACTCGCTGATCGAGGCCGCCACCGACCTCGGCGCGGGCTGGCTGCGCCGGGCCTGGAAGATCATCCTGCCGCTGTCGGCGCCCGGCATCTTCATCGCGATCATCCTCGTCTACATCCCGCTCTACACGGAGTTCGCGACGCCCACGCTGGTCGGGGGCACCGGCTCCTACATGCTCGGCCAGCTGAACGCCGAGCTGATCACCGAGACCGGCGACCTCGGCCAGGGGGCGGCGCTGAGCGCGCTGCTGCTGGCGGCCTCGGGTGTGCTGGCCGCGGTCGCGTACTACCTGAGCCGGCTCAATCGGCTGGACACCTGACCGCGTAGCCTGCGCACGCCCGCCGAGCGCTGGTCGCGCTTGACGTCGCGCAGCACCTCGTGGGCGCAGTTGCGGCCGTTGGCTCCGGTGACACCGCCGCCGGGATGGGTGCCGGCGCCGCACAGGTACAGGCCCTCGACCGGCGTCCGGTAGTCGCCGTGCCCGGGCACCGGGCGCATCGAGAACAGCTGGTCGCTGCCCATGTCGCCGTGCAGCGCGTGGCCGCCGGTGATGCCCAGCAGCCGCTCGAGGTCGAGCGGCGACAGCACCTGGCGGTGCAGGATCGAGCCGGGCAGGTTGGGGAAGTAGCCGCCCAGGTGCTCGACGGCGCGGTCGGCGACGCCCTCGCGGATGTCGTCCCAGTCGCCCTGGCCCTCGGCCAGGTTGTAGGGCTGGGAGTTGACGTCGATGGTGACGATGTGGCGGCCCTCTGGCGCCAGCGTGGGATCGTGCAGCGTGGGGATGCACATCTCGATGTGGGCGCCCTCGGCGGGGATCCCCTGCAGCGCCTGTGCCTGCGCCCTGTCCATGTCGGCCAGCGTCGAGGAGACCTCCATGATGCCGCGCTGGTAGCCGGTGTCGGGATCGGCGCCGGTGGCCTCGGGCAGCTCGGAGACGGCCAGGTTGATCTTGATGCTGGTGCCGATGCAGCGGTAGGCCTCGATCGCGGCCCGGTAGTGCTCGGGCACGTCCTCCTCGGCCACCAGCTGGCGGAAGGTGCGCTTGGGGTCGGCGTTCGAGAGCACCACGGGCGCGGTCAGCTCCTCGCCGTTCGCCAGCCGCACGCCGGTCACCCGGCCGCCGGCGGTCAGCACCTGGTCGACCTCGGCGTCGGTGCGCACCTCGGCGCCGGCCTCGCGGGCGGCGTCGGACATGTGGCGGGTGACCTCGCCCATGCCGCCGTGCACGAAGCCCCACGAGCGCACGCCGTCGGACGCCTCGCCGGCGTGGTCGTGCAGCAGCACGTAGGCGGTACCGGGGGTGGAGGGGCCCGACACGCTGTCGTTGATCGCGTGCCAGCCCATCGTCGCCTTCAGGTGGTCCGATTCGAACCAGCCGTCCAGGTATTGCGTTGCCGACGTGGAGAACAGGAACATCAGGTCGAGCAGGTCGCGGCGCCCGCCCACGGCCTTGCGGCCCATCTTGATCGCGGTCGGCAGCTCGCCGATGCCGCCGCTGCCTGTCGGCGGCGTCCAGTCGAACATGGGCATGATGATGCCCGCCATGTCGGCCAGGTGCTGCTCGAAGTCCGGGAACCGGCGCGCATCCTTCTTCGAGAACCGGGCCACCTCGCGCTCGGTCTCCTCGAGGTCCTCCGAGAGCAGGAACCGGCCGCCGTCGGGGAACAGGTTCAGCGTCGGGCCGGCCGGCGAGACCGTCAGGCCGCGCTGTGCCAGCCGCATGTCCTGCCAGATCACCTCGCGCAGCATGCTCAGCACGTAGGCGCCGGTGGAGGCTCGATAGCCCGGGGCGAACTCCTCGGTGACGCAGCAGCCGCCCACGAAAGGCCGGCGCTCCAGAGCCACTGTCGACAGCCCTGCGCGGGCCAGATAGAAGGCCGCTGCCAGCCCGTTGTGGCCCGCCCCGACGATGATCGCGTCGTAGCTGCGGCCGCTCGTAGAGTCGGAGCCGGTCATGACGGTCGACAGTCTACACCAGACAAACCTGCCGATCCGGTCGCGGAAAACGCCGGCTGCCTGCCAGGGTGCGCGACCGGCACGGCGCCGCCCGCCTCGCGCCTATCCTGAGGGTGATGCGTGGCTTCGTCGACATCCACAGCCACATGATCCCGTCGGGGGATGACGGTGTGCGATCGGTGGACGAGGCGGTGGAGCTGGTGCTCGAGGCGGGGTCGCGCGGCACCGCCGTGCAGTACGCGACGCCGCACGCGATGGACCGCCATCCGTTCACCGACGAGCGGCGCCGGCGCGTGACGGCGGGCCGCGAGCAGATCCGGGCGCGGCTCGAGGGTCGCGTGGATTTCCGGGTGGGGTGGGAGATCAGCCCGGAGCCGTGGCTGCTCGAGGTCGACCCGCGCATGCTGTCGATGGAGGGACTCGACGCCTGCCTCCTGGAGCTGCCGCTGCCGCACACCGGCCCACGCGACCTGGACACCTTCGTGGCATGCGGCGAGCACATCGCGGCCGCCGGCCTGGTGCCGATCATGGGCCACCCCGAGCGCTGCGACCTGGTCAACGGCGACCTCGACCAGGTCACCGAGCTGCGCGGGCGCGGCTGGCTGGCCCAGGTGAACGCGTCCAGCCTGCTGGGCCGCCACGGCAGTTGCGTGCAGGATGCCGGCTGGACGCTGGTCGAGACCGGTCGCGCTGACATCGTCGCCTCCGACGGCCATCGCGCCAACCGCCCGCCATGGTTGGACGAGGCTTTTGGAGCAGTGGTCGCCCGGGTCGGCCGCGAGCGGGCGCTGCCGCTGTTCACCGGCGCCGCCCTGGCGCCGCTGGCCACGGCTGCCGTTGCCGCGCGCCGAGCCTGCCTAGGACCGATCCTTCAATATCGCCGCCGCGATCTCAGCCAGCAACTCGTCCAGGTCCGCGGCGGCGCCGGCTCGGTGCAGCTTGTCCGCCGCCGCATCACCCAGCTCGACCCGCAGCCGCGCGGCGGTGAACGACGCGGGACTCGGCCTCGGGCCCGGCGATGGGCACCTCCGCCTGCTCGAACAGGTGGTCGGATGCTCCCAGCAGCCGCATGCCGCTGGCCGCGTCGCCGTCGGCCAGGGCCAGCTCCGCCGCGCACTCAAGGTCGTAGGCCAGCACCTCGCGGTAGCCGATCGAGCGCGCCTGATCGATGCTCTCGGCCAGCCGCCTGCGGCAGCCGTCGAGGTCGCCGGCCGCCAGCAGCACCCGGGCGTGGTTGTGCAGCGTGACCGACAGGCCGTCGACGTCGCCCAGCTCGCGCTGGATGACGCCGGCCTGCTCGGCGTTCGCCGCCGCGGCGGCGAGGTCGCCGCGTCCGCGCTCGATGTCGCTGAGATTGCTGAGCGCGATCGCCAGCCGGGTCAGGTTGCCGGCCCGGCGGAAGCTGGCGGTGCTCTCGGCGTACAGCGCGGCGGCGCGGTCGAGGTCGCCTTCACCCCAGGCCACGGTTCCCAGCTCGGCGACGCAGGCTCCGATGTGCTCATCGTCTCCCAGCTCCCGGTAGAGCGCCATCGCCTCCGTCCAGCGCTCCCGCGCCTCCGCGGCGTCACCCTGTCGCCAGGACAGCGCACCGCCGACCCGAAGCGCCGTTGCAAGCAGCTCGGGCGTCGCCGTGCGGCTGGCCGCGATCGCCTGGTCGAATATCCGGCGGCCTTCGCTCAGGTGCCCGCGCACGATCCAGAACTGGCGCATCGCGGCTGCCAGCGCCACCTGGGTGGCGACGTCGTTCTGCTCGGCGGCGGAGGCCAGCGCCGCACGCAGGTTGTCGTGCTCGAGCTCATACCAGGCGAAGGTGGCCGTGTCGCCGTGACCGGCTCCGATCTCGTCCGCCGCGCGCTGCGCCAGCGCCAGGTAGTGGGCGCGGTGCCGGGCCAGCGCGTCGCTCTCATCGCCCGCATCCCGCAGACGCTCCTGTGCGTACTCGCGGATCGTCTGCAGCATGCCGTTGCGGCCCGCGGGCGCCAGCACCAGCCCGTTTTCGATCAGCGCGGGCAGCGTGTGGGCCGGATCGGCGACGGGGTCGACCACCGCGACGGCCGCGGCCGCGTCGAAGCCGCCGGCGAACACGGAGATCTGGGCGAACGTGGCCTGCTGGCCGCCGTCCAGCAGCCGGTGGCTCCAGTCGATGGTGGCGCGCAGCGTCCGGTGCCGCACGGGAGCGTCGCGCGGCCCCTCTGACAGCAGGTCGAGCGCCTGGCCGATGCGGCCGGCCATGTCGTCGATCGGGATCGTGCGACAGCGCGCCGCCGCCAGCTCGATCGCCAGCGGCAGGCCGTCCAGCCGCCGGCACAGCTCGGCCACCGGCGCCGCGGTGACGTCATCGATCGTGATCTGCGCCGAGGCGCGCGCCCGCTGCGCGAACAGCTGGACGGCATCGCTCCGCATCACCGTCTCCAGATCGGCGCCGGCTCGCTCCGGCGGAAGCCCCAGCGGCGGCACGCTGTAGACGTGCTCACCGCTCAGCCGCAGCGGCGTGCGGCTGGTGGCCAGCACCGACAGGCGGGGCACCCCCTGCAGCAGCTGCGTCACGACCGGCGCTCCTTCCAGCAGGTGCTCGAAGTTGTCGAAGACGACCAGCGTCGCGCCCCGGTCGCGAAGCGCCGCCAGCTGCGCGTGGGCGTCGCCGCCCTCAAGGCCGATCGCGTCGGCCAGCACGGAGCCGATCAGCTGCGGATCGGTCAGCCCGGACAGGTCGACGAAGACCGCGCCCCCGGCCAGGTCGGGCTCCAGCTGCTGAGCGGCGGCCAGCGCCAGGCGAGTCTTGCCGGTGCCGCCGGGGCCGGTCAGCGTCACCAGCCGGGCGCGATCCTCGCGGAACAGCCGCGCCACGTCCGCCAGCTCGGCGGTGCGCCCGACCAGCGGGGTCAGCGACACCGGCAGCGTGCTCGCAGGTGCCTTCACCGCCGGTGCGTCCAGCGCGGGATCCTGCTGCAGCATCGCCCGCTCCAGGTCGCGCAGCGGCCGGCCCGGCTCCATGCCGAGCTGGTCGCGGAGCAGCCGGCGCACCTCGTGGTACCGCTCGATCGCGTCCTTCTGGCGCCCGCTGCGGTAGAGCGCCAGCAGCTGCTGCTCACGCAGCCGCTCGCGGTAGGGGTTTTGCTCGATCGCGGGTTCGAGGTCGGCCAGCAGCTCGGCGTGGCGGCCCATCGCCAGCTCCGCGTCGCCGCGCAGCTCGACGGCGGCGAGGCGCAGCTCGTCCAGGGCAGCCGCCTCCAGCATCACCGGCTCGCCCTCCAGGCCCGACAGCGCCGGCCCTCGCCACAGGGCCAGCGCCGCGGTCACGTCGCGTGCCGCGGCGGCGGGTTCGCCGGCCCCCAGGGCATGGCGGGCTGCGGACATCAGCGCGCGGAAACGGTCGAGGTCGAGCTGCCCGTCCGCCAGCGCAACCCGGTAGCTGGTGCCGTGCGTCTCGATGCTTTCTGCGCCCAGCACCCGCCGCAGCCCGTGCACGTAGAGCTGCAGCGATCCCACGGCCGACACCGGCGGGTTGTCGCCCCAGAGCGTGTCGATCAGCCGTGCACGCGGCACCACGCGGCCGTCGTGGAGCAGCAACACGGCCAGCAGCGCCCGCTGCTTAGGCGCGCCCAGCGCCAGCTCGACGCCACGGTCGAGCGCCGCAAGCGGCCCCAACATCCGGTACTCCCGGCCATCGCTCGCGTCTGCCTCAACCATGCCCTAAGTGGACCTTCAGCGGTGGCCCGGATCCTCCGCGCAGAGGCCGCGACCGGCGCGGCCAAGGAACCGAGGGGAGACCGAAATGAGCTCGCGGAAGGACATCGGACTGGTGATCAGCGCGGTTGCCGCCGTCGTGTTGTGGGGCGTCGGCCTGCTGATCGCGGTGGGCATGACGAACGAGCCCGACGACAGCGCGCCCAGCAACCAGATCCTGGCCTACATCCAGCACCACCAGAACCAGGTGGCCGTCGGCTGGTGGCTGTTCGCGTGCGGCGGCGTCGCGTTCGTCTGCTTCGGCGCGTTCCTGCGCGACCGGCTGCAGCGCTACGAGGGTGGCACCGGCATCGCCTCGTCGCTGGGCTACGCGGGCACGCTCGGCGTCGCCGTCGCCAGCTTCGGCCTGGCCGGCCCCAAGATCTCGCTGGCGCTTGACGCCGACAAGATCAGCGCCTCGACCGCGGGCGCCCTGTTCGCGAGCACCAACGCCTTCTTCCTCGGCGCCGAGCTGATGATGATCCTGCCCACGGCCGCGGTCGCGGTGATCGCGTTTCGCACCGGCGTGCTGCCGCGCTGGTGGGCCGTCGTGTCGGCCATCATGGCGGTGACGCTGGTGATCGGCCCGATCGGATGGGCGGCCCTGATCTTCGGCACGCCGATCTGGACGCTGGTGACCGGCGCGATGCTCGGCCTGCGCCGCACCCGCAGCGCGCCGGCGCCGGTGGTGGCGACCGCCTCCTAGCCAAGACGGGCGGCGCGGACGGGCGCGGTGCCGGGCTCCAGGCACCGCGCCCGTTTG
>CAWCPM010000016.1:0-62317 GCA_963797565.1 uncultured Actinomycetes bacterium
ACCCCTCCGACGAATGGGTCTTTAACTCGCTCGGCAAGCCCTACACGGCCAGCCGAATCGACAAGGCCTGGCGCGCAGCGTGCAAACGGGCAGGAATCAGCGGCGTTCGCTTCCACGACCTCCGCCACGCAGCCGCCAGCCTCATGATCACCGCCGGCTGGAACATCAAACGCGTTCAAACAGAGATGCGACACTCCGACCCCGCCTTCACAATCCGCGTCTACGGCCACCTCTTCCCACACGACGACGAGCGTGACCGCGACCGACTCGACCGAGCCCTCGGAACTGCCCTAAGCGGACCGGACGCCGGACAAAACGAAACACGGGCGCGGGCCGGAACCAATAGCTAGGCGTTCGCCACGCACGGAGGTGGCGCTACCACCCAAGCGATGAACCACAACACCGAGCCGATCACAGCGACGCCATGCAGGACGACGCCGCCACCGGCAGAGGACGCCAAGCAGCCCCGCCTCCCAGTGTTCGCCACGATATTGCTCATCGCCGAGCATCTGTGATTACGCCGCCGGTCTGCGAGCTTCGCGCCGACGGTTTCCCGACCCCTCAGTGGCTTGGGCAGGCCGCGCGCGATGGTACGCTCACAAGAATGGGCGCGGCCGGCCGTGAGCAACCGATGGGGCATCCTGCTGGAGAGTTGCGGCGGGAGTACCCGAATCCTCCGATACTCGAAGCGCTGTGCGAGGTGCAGTTCGAGGTCGAGGAGGACGCGTGGGACCTGAACGTCGCCAGGTCGGTTCCAAGACCTTGTCCGCGAACGCTTTCCGGGTCGGCCCCGGAATCATGCAAGCCTTCAGGCTGGCGTCCAGCCGACTGACGTCCCGCAGTCGGCAGCGATACAGGTCGCCCAGGTCATGCGGGTCCAGTTTCCAACGGACGACGGGAATCGGTTCATCGGACTCGCACCCAACTCGGTAAGCGTGCATCTACTTCCGCCCTACGCAGGTTGGGATGTATTCCAGGAAGACGTCGAGTTCGGTCTGGCCGCGTATCAAAAGCTGGTGCCGACGTTGGGCGTTACGCGGGTCGGGTTGCGCTATATCAACGGCATCGACCTGCCCTTAGAGGACGAGTTCAACTACGAGACGTACTTCGTTGATCCGCCTCAGATGCCTCGCGATCACCCGCGGCTGCTCCGATCGGTGCTCACCCGCCTCGAAGGGGTCTACGACGACGATCACCGAATCGTCCTCATCCGAACCTTCGCCATGGGAGCGCACCAGGATCGTCCGTCTCACATTCTCGATCTGGATGTGGTCTGGCAGGCGGATGAGAATGCTCCGGGAGCCGTTGCAGATGTGGTTCAGATCGTAAGAGACCTGAAGCGCCGAGAGACTGAGGCGTTCGAGAACTCCATCACCGACGAGACACGGAACCTCTTTGGCTGAGCTCATGAACGCACCGCGTCGTGCTAGCGGGTCAGGGGCTCCGGGCCGTTTGGAGTGGTACGACCATCTGCTTGAGAAGATCCACCGTCAGGGCGGAATCGCAGCTCGGTTGGCCGACGAAGCCGGATCACTCTATCCCGATAGGTTCGGTTTCGTCTCGCCTGGCGCCGCGTCCCCAGACCTGATCGTGCGCGACTCCGAGACAGGCGCGGTCTTCGTGGTACAGGCGCAGGACACAGGTTTCACGGCCACTGCGGCTCCAAGCTTCTACTATCGACCTGAAGTGCTCGAGCAGTTTGGATTTACCACACCGACGGCAGACCAGTCGGTGGTGTACTACGGCGAGGGTTACAGGCCGATCAAGTTGGCTCCAGGCCATGTCGATATCGCTCCCAGCGTGTCCGACTTCCTCGACAGACTGCTAGGTGAGCTTTGGCCCGCGCGTGTTCTGTCGCCGACGATCAACCCTGAATACGAGCACGATCTTCAGACCCCGCGGCGCCCGGCGGCAAGCTCGATACGCGTTCGAATCCGCGTGACACAGGTGGCCCCGCGAAATCGCGGTGCCCTTCTCTCCGCGGAGGATTGGGCGGACGTAGGGATCCATGACAGCGCCGGTGATGACCTCGACCGAGGGTGACTGGTACAAGGTCGTAGAGACCGACGAGCTTCTCCAGGCCGATGTAATCGAACGATGCCCGGTCGCCCAAATCGATCCGGGGTCGATGATGAGCGTTGTGCGGGGAGATTCGCTGGATCTAGATGCACGGGTCGATACGATCACAGCCTGTGTTCTGACGCAATCGTGCGACCTGGAAAATGAGAAGGTCTCTGAAGTCCTTGTCGCGGCCGTGTTGCCCTGGACGGTGGTTGTGGAGCACGAGAAGAAGCGTGGCAACAAGACCGTCGAAGGCACCGGGCACCGGGAGGCGCTTCGCCGGGGCAACATTCCTGGCCTCTGTCTGTTGAAGGAGCACCTGGAGCGCCCATCATTGCCGTGGTCAGTCATCGACTTTCATCAGCTCGCTGTGGTGGATAGGACGATGCTGAAAGCGGTCGCCAAGGAGAACGGGCCGCGTCTCCGTTTGCAGTCGCCGTACCGAGAGCATGTGGGGCAAGAGTTCGCGCGCTACTTCATGCGCGTCGGATTGCCGGTCCCAGCCGAGGGCTTCGTGCAGGCCTTCAAGAGGAAGACCTAGGTGGGTGCGGGCTGCCGAGCAGGCTGCACGGCAGCCCGCCTCGATCAACGGATGGGCCGGGCGCTCTTGGAGGCTCCCGGCCTCCGGCCGTTCGTCTTGGCTGGAAGCAGCTCGAGCGCCGCGTAGGCGGCCTCGGTGGCTTCGGGTCTGCGGGTGGAACCAAGCGTGGCACCAACGACCTGCTCCCGGCGGGTCTCGATGGGCCTCCCCGGTCGGAACCTGGGTCGAGCGTCCGACTGCCTCCGCCAAGCAGAGACGCCCCGGAACCGCCTGGCTACGCAGCTACCGAGGCGTCTCGGTGGTACAGGGGTGGCAGGACTTTGAACCCGCGACCCACGGTTTCGGAGACCGTCGTGCAACTAGGGTTCGATTCCAGACCCTATGCAGACCCTGACCTGTGGAAATGGACCCTATACAGACCCTCGGTGGCGGATACTTCGAGGGATCGGCCTGGTTGGGCCGATCCCTCGTATCGGGGCGCCGAGATTCGAACTCGGGACCTCACCGACCCGAACGGTGCGCGCTACCAGGCTGCGCCACGCCCCGCGACAGCGCCGGATTATCGCACAGGTGCGTCCGGCGACCCGCCGGCATCACGCCTGGCGCAGTAGGCGTCAAACGCCATCAACGTGCGCAGCCAGCGGCCCTGAGCCTCGACCTCGATGTCGTACAACAGCCGGTCGAGCTCGAAGATCCTGATCGCCCGGTCGATGCTGGCCTGGATGCGAGCGCGGAGGCCGCCACGCGCCGCGCTGTTGAAGGAGCCGCGAGTAACGCGGCGCGTGGCAGGCGAGGGTACGTGCCCGTCCAGGCGCTGCTCCAGTGACACGATCCCCCTCATGCGCGACACACTGCACCACACTACCCGTCTTGGCAAGGGGGTGGGGAGAAAACCACCCACCACCCCACCCTACTCGAAGGCTTCCCGCGGCCGCCACAGCGTAGACTCACGCGCGTGATCACGTGCCCTCGATGCGAGCGTTGAAAACCCGGAGCAGGCGCGCTTCTGCAACGCCTGCGGTGCGCCCCTGGCCGGCGAGCGCGAGCCCGCCCGCGAGGTGCGAAAGACCGTCACCGTGCTGTTCTGCGACGTGGTCGGATCGACCCAGCTGGGCGAGCGGTTCGACCCCGAGATCCTGCGCGATGTGATGGCGCGCTTCTACGCCGCCATCCGCGAGCCGGTGGAGCGCCATGGCGGCACCGTCGAGAAGGTGATCGGCGACGCCCTGGTCGCAGTGTTCGGCATCCCGGCCGTGCACGAAGACGACGCTCTGCGGGCCGTGCGGGCCGCCCTCGAGATGCGGGACGCCGTTGCCGCCATGGGCGAGATCGAGGCCCGGATCGGCGTCAACACCGGTGACGTGCTGGCCACGGGCGCCACCCAGGGCGAATCGCTGGTGGTGGGTGACGCCGTCAACATCGCCGCGCGGCTGGAGCAGGCCGCCGCGCCCGGCACGGTGCTGGTGGGAGAGGCCACCTGGGCACTGGTGGCGCATGCCGCCCACGGTCACCAGGTGGAGCCGTTGACCGCGAAGGGAAAGAGCGAGCCGCTGGCCGCCTGGCTGCTCGAGAGCGTCGACCTGCTGGCGCCGGGCCACCGCCGCCGCCTCGACCTGCCCATGGTCGGGCGCGCGACCGAGCTGGGGCTCGTGCGTCTGACGGCGGACCGCACGGCGCAGCTGCGACGCCCGCATCTCGTGACGATGCTCGGGCAGCCCGGCATCGGCAAGTCGCGCCTGGCCTCGGAGCTGCAGCACGCCGAGGAGGCAACCACGCTGGCAGGGCATTGCCGGGCGACCGCGTCAGCCTCGCCCCTGGAGCCGCTGGTAGAAGCCGCCCGCGCGGCCATCCCGGACGGGCGCTTCACCGAGCAGGCTGTGGCCGCACTCATGCCGGGCGATTCCGAAGCCACCTCGGTCACCGCCTGCCTGGCCGACGCCGACAATGCCGGAACCGTCGACCTGTCGTGGGCGGCGTCGCGGCTGGTGGGTGCGATTGCAGACGCAGGCCTGGTCGTGATCCTGTTCGAGGACGTGCACTGGGCCGAGGATGCCCTGCTCGACGCGATCGAGCAGCTTGCAGACCGTCGCAGGCGGCGGTCGCTGCTCGTGGTCTGCACGGCCCGGCCCGAGTTCGTCGACCGCCGCCCCGGGTGGGGCGCCGGCGCCAACACGCTGTCGTTCGCGCTGGAACGCCTGGACGACGCGGAAACGCGCCACCTGCTCGTCGGCGCCAGCCCGGGTCTGCCGGCCGACCAGGCGGATCGCGTGGTCGCCGCCGCGGAGGGCAATCCGCTGTTTGCCGAGCACCTGGCCGCGCTGATCGCCGACCACGACCCCTCCGTCGGACTGCCTCGATCGATCCAGGTGCTCCTGAGCGCGCGACTGGAGGCGCTGCCCGAGCCCGAGCGCGAGGTGGTCAGCGTTGCCGCCGTGGCCGGGCGCGAGTTCCCGGTGGCGGCCGTCGAGGCGCTGACCGGCAGGGCTGTCCAGGCGGAGCTCGGCCGCCTGGCTCAGCACGAGCTGGTCGTGCGAACCGGGCGGCACGGTCGCCGGCAGTTCTCCCATACCCTGCTGCAGGAGGCCGCATACGGCCTGATCCCGAAGCAGCGCCGGGCGGAGCTGCACACGCAGATGGCGGGCTGGCTTGACGAGCAGCACGCGTCCGACGCCGCGGTCGGCGATCACCTGGAACGTGCCTACCGCCTGCGAGCTGAGCTGGGACTGGCCGACGAGGCGACCGCGGCGATCCGGGAGCAGGCCGGCACGCGGCTCGCGACGGCGGGCCGGCGGGCGGATGCGATGGGGGAGCCCGTGCGCGCCAGCCTCTTGCTGGAGCGAGCGCTGGAACTGCTCCCCGACCGCAGCCCGGTGCAGGCCGCGGCCATGGTCGAGCTGGCGGCGGCCGGCTGGAACCTTCTGCCCCGTTCCGAGCGCAGGCGCCTGCTGGACGACGGAGCCGACCGGGCAGCCCAGCTCGGCCTGCGCGCCCTCGAGCTGCGCGCGCGCGTGCTGCGGCTGGGCGCCTCAGACGGGACCCTACGACCACCGCCAGGCGCTCGACGAGACCAACGCCGCGCTCCGCGAACTGGAGACGCTCGGCGATCAGCGCGCCCTGGCCGCAGCCCTCTGCACCCGAGCGGAGAGCGAGCGCAACCTGGGCCACGCCGCCGACGGGCTGGCGTCGACGCGCCGCGCGCTGGACGCGCTTCGCAGCTCGGGCGACGATGCCGTCTGGGCGCTCGCGATCCTGGGCGACATGCTGATCGCCTCACCGGTGCCGGTGCCGGAGGCCGAGGGCGTCCTGAGCGAGCTGATGGACGAGTTCGGGCTGCGACCGACCTTCCGGTTCGAGCTGTTACGAGGGCAGGCTGCGCTCGCCCAGCTGGGCGGCGACGACGACCGGGCGTGGCGTCTGCTCGACACCGCCCGCGGCCTCGACCGAGACCTGGGGCGCCGCACCGGGCTGTATCTGAGCGGCACCGAGACCGCGATGCTGCGGCGCGCGGGACGGTACGAGGAGCTCCGCGGCACACTCCTGCCGTACATCGCAGAGCTGGAACGGTTCGGATCGTCCCGAGGCGCCCGTGGCACGCAGCGCGCTGGTGGTGCTGGAGGTGCGGCTGGGGAACCTGAATGCCGCCCGCGCGGCGGCGGCCGGCCTCGAGGGCGCGGATGGGTATGAGCCGTTGACCCGGTCCCGGATGGCGCTGGCCGAGCTGCACCTGTTCGAAGGCGAGCCCGAGCGGGCCCTCGCCTGCGCGCGGGACGCGGCGAGCGTCGCCGCCGGCGGTGACTGGCTGCTGCTGAACGCCGACGCCCGGCTCACGCTTGGCCGGGTGCTCACCGCTGCCGGCGATCCGGCGGCAGGCCGAGCAGGCTCGCTCCGCGGCCGACCTGTACGCGGCCAAGGGCTACGCGGCGGGAGTGGCGGAGGCCGAGTCGCTGCTCCGCTGATCGACCCGGCCCGCGGCTGAGCGGCCCTGCGCCCGCGGCGGGTATGCTCGTCGGCCGATGGCCGAACGCGACCAGATCGTGAGCTTCCTGAACGAGCTGCTCGACATCGGCGCCTACCCCGATGGGATGCCGGTCGGGATGCAGGTGCCGGGCGCCGCCCAGGTGCGCCGCGTCGCCACCGGCGTCAGCGCATCGCTGGAGCTGTTCCAGCGCGCCGCGCAGGACGGGGCCGACATGCTGATCGTCCACCACGGCCTGTTCTTCGGCTCCGGGCCGCGACCGCCGCTGAGCGAGCAGGACCGCGACCGGCTGAAGACGCTGTTCGACCACGACATCACGCTGGCCGGGTACCACCTGGCGCTGGACGCGCACCCGCAGGTCGGGAACAACGCGGTCATCTGCGACCGCCTGGGCGTGCCCGACCGGGAGCCCTTCGGCGTGCACGGCACACACACGCTCGGCTTCGTCGGCGCTCTCGACCGGCCGCTCTCGATCGCCCAGCTGGTCGAGCGCGTGGAGCAGCAGATCGGGCCCGGGCCGCTGGTGCTGGGGCGCGGCCCGGACAGCATCGAGCGGGTCGCGGTGATCAGCGGCGGCGCGTCGCAGTACGTCGCGGCGGCGGCCGCGGCCGGCGCGGAATGCTTCATCACGGGCGAGCCCAACGAGCAGGCGAAGTGGGCCGCGGACGAGGCCGGCATCCACTGCATCGCCGCCGGCCACTACGCGACGGAGGTGTTCGGCGTGCAGGCGCTGGGAGCCCTTCTGGTTGAGCGATTCTCCGTCGAGCACGCCTTCATCGACATCCCCAACCCCGTCTGAGCGATTGACGTCGTCCAGGCTCCAGGCTACGATCCGCACATGGATACGCGATCGGAGCAGGCCTGAGTTGCCGGCGATCAGCGAGAACCGAGGGGTGACCTGACACCCACCGAGCGAGCCGCGCTTGGTGGGTTTTTTGTTGCCCTGATCACCTACGACAGGGAGTAGGACATATGGCGAATCATCTGACGCCGGAGGAGCTCTCGAAAGAGTTTGACCTGAAGCGCGAAGAGGTGATCCGGCTCTGCCACGAGCAGTCAGTCCCGATCTACCACGGCAAGATTGACAAGAGCCTCTTCGCAGCTGTGAAGGAGACCAGCGCCCTCCAGGCTCAGTAGGTGACCCCACTGGGGCCCCGGCGGGCGCTGCCGCCCGCCGGGGCCCCGCGTATGCTCGTAGCCTTGACCCGCCGCCTGATTGCCGCCGTTCTGCTGCTCCTGCTCGCCTGGCCGGCGGCTGCGTCCGCGTCGGTCAAGAGCGACGTATCAGCGATCGTGGCCTCCTCCGCATTCGGCGGCCCCACCACGGGCATCGCCATCTACGACCGCACCGCGCACCGCATCCTGTTCCGGCTGCACGAGCGCACGGAACTGAAGCCGGCGTCCAACATGAAGCTGACCACCTCCGCCGCCGCCCTGGCCGATCTGGGCATCAGCAGACGTCTCTCAACACGGGTCTATCGCACCGGCGTGCTGTCGGGCGACAAGCTGACCGGCAGCCTGTGGCTGGTCGGGGGCGGCGACCCATCGCTCTCCACCGACCTCTTCGCCAAGCGCGCATTCGGCGGCGCCGCCGGCCACCTCTCCGACCTGGCGGCGGCCGTGCGCGCGGCCGGCATCCGGCAGGTCACCGGCCGCGTCAACGGGGATGCAACGATGTTCGACAGCAAGCGAACCGGGCCGTACTGGAAGCCCTCCTACTGGCAGGACTGCCCGCCCATCTCGGCGCTGTCGGTGAACAAGAGCCTGATCTCGTACTTCGGGCCCGAGAGCTACCCGCGCCCGGTACTGCACGCGGCAACGGCCTTCCGGGGGGCGCTGAACGTGCGCGGCGTGAAGGTGGGACACGACCCGCGCACGGGTCCGCTGCCGGCCGGTGCCACGCTGGTGGCTACCGAGCCGTCGCCCCGGATCTCACGGCTGGTGCTGCTGATGAACCGCGCCTCGGACAACTACTTCGCCGAGGTGCTGAACAAGCGCGTGGCGGTGGCGGTCGGGATGGCCGGCACGATGGCCAACGGCCGCCACGAGACGCGGCGCTACCTGAACTCGATCGGCGTCAACCTGCGGGGAGCAAAGCTCTACGACGGTTCCGGCCTGTCGCCACGCGACCGCCTATCGGCGCACCAGATCCTGGCGCTCCTGAACCGCGTCAGCACCCAGAGCTACGGCAACACGCTGCGAGCATCGCTGCCGCTGGCCGGCGTCAACGGCACCCTCATCAACCGCATGCGGTCCGGCCCCGCCTACCGCAACGCGCAGGCCAAGACCGGCACGCTGGACGACGCGTCCGCCCTCTCCGGCTACGTGCACAGCCGCAACGGCCACCAGATCGTGTTCTCGATCCTGGTCAACCACCGGCGGCTGAACATCCTGGCCGCGCACAAGCTGCAGGACCGGATCGTGCAGGCGCTGGCCGGCAGCCGGCCGCGGGGCTGAGCAGGCTCAGCCGGCCAGCTCCGCCTCCAGCTGCTCCAGCGAGACGACCGTCACTCCCAGCTGCTCGGCCTTTGCCAGCTTCGAGCCGCCGCCCTCACCGGCCACCAGGTAGTCGGTCTTCTTCGAGACCGAGTCGGTCACCTTTGCGCCCAGCCCCTCCAGGTGCTCGCGGATCGAGTCGCGCGAATACCCCTCGATCGAGCCGGTCACCACCACCACCCTGCCGGTCAGCGGGCCCTCGGGCGCGCGCTCGCGGCGCGGTCCGCTCAGCTGCACGCCGGCCCTGCGCAGCCCCTCCACCACCTCCGCGTGCTCCTCGTCCAGGAACCAGCTCGACACGGCCTCGGCGATCACCGGGCCCACTCCCTCGGTGGCGGCGATCTGCTCCGGCGCTGCATGGGCGAGCTCCTCGACCGAGCCGAACTCGTCGGCCAGCAGCTGGGCGTTCACGAACCCGACGTGCGGGATGCCGAGCGCGAACAGCACGTTCCCGAAGGGCCTGCTCTTCGAGCGCTCGATCGACGCGATCACGTTCTCGGCCGACCGCTCCTGGAACCCCTCGAGCGGTAGCAGGTCGTCGACCGTCAGCCCGTACAGGTCGTGCGGCCGCGTGATCAGCCCCAGCTCCAGCAGCCGCGCGACCAGCTTCTCGCCGACGCCGTCGATGTCCATCGCGCCGCGGCTGACGAAGTGCTTCAGCCACTGCAGCCCCTTGGCGGGACAGGCCCGGTTGGGGCAGCGGTGCATGACCTCGCCCGGCACCTTCACCACCGGCGTGCCGCAGGCCGGGCACTTCTCCGGCATCTTCCAGGGCCGGTGCCGCTTTCGCTTGTCGCCCTCGGCCAGGTGCGGCCCGACCACCTGCGGGATCACGTCGCCGGCCCGCTGCACGATCACGGTGTCACCCTCGCGGATGTCCTTGCGGTTGATGTCCTCCTCGTTGTGGAGCGTGGCCATCGAGACGGTGACGCCGCCCACCACCACCGGCTCCATCACGGCGTAGGGGTTGAGCGCGCCGGTGCGGCCCACGTTCACGCCGATCCGCAGCAGCTCGGTCAGCACCGTGGTGGGAGCGAACTTGAAGGCGATCGCCCAGCGCGGGTCGCGGTTGACCGACCCCAGCGCCCGCTGCTGGGCGTAGCTCGAGACCTTGACCACGCAGCCGTCGATGTCGTAGTCGATGTCCTTGCGCCGCCCCTCCCACGCCCGGCAGGCCTCCAGCGCCGACTCCACCGAGTCGTGCAGCTCGACCCGCTCGCTGGTGCGGAAGCCCTGCTCCCGCAGCCAGGCCAGCGCCTGCCAGTGCGACTCCAGCGGCAGGCCGTCGTGCGCGCCGATCTGGTAGGTGAAGACCGACAGCGGCCGCGAGGCGGTGACCGCCGGATCCTGCTGGCGCAGCGAGCCCGCCGCGGAGTTGCGTGGGTTCATGAACGTGGGCAGACCGGCCTCGGCCCGCTCCGCATTGACTCGCTCGAATCCGGCCAGCGGCAGGTACACCTCGCCCCGCACCTCCACCATCCGCTGCTCCGGGATGCGCAGCGGGATCGAGCGGATCGTCCGCAGGTTGGCGGTCACGTCCTCGCCATGCACGCCGTCGCCGCGCGTCGCGCCGCGCACCAGCACGCCGCCCTCGTAGACCAGCGACACGGCGAGGCCGTCGATCTTCGGCTCGGTCACGAGCTGGAACGGCTCGCCCTCCCCCAGCCGGCGCACCAGCCGCTCGCCCCAGGCCAGGAACTCCTGCTCGTTCTTGGCGTTCGCCAGCGACAGCATCGGCTGCGGGTGGGCGACGGTCGCGAACTGCGTGGACGGCGGCGCCCCCACCCGCTGGGTGGGCGAGTCCGGCGTGACCAGCTCCGGGTGCTCGGCCTCCAGCTGCAGCAGCTCGCGCAGCAGGGCGTCGTACTCGGCGTCGTCGATCGACGGCTGATCGAGCACGTGGTAGCGGTGGTTGGCCTCGTTGATGCGGTCGCGCAGCTCGGCCGCCCGCTGCTCGCCGCTCATGCCGCCACCTCGCCCGGCGACTCGAACACCAGGTCGGGACGCTCGGCCAGCAGCTGCTCGCGCGGGAAGATGTCGCCCCACATGGCCGCGGCGGCCGTGACGCCGGCGCCGTGCGCGGCGCGGAGGTCGAACGGCGAGTCACCCACATACACCGCCGCGCCCGGCTCGGCGCTGAGCTCGCGCAGCGCGAACAGCAGCGGAGCCGGGTCGGGCTTGTGGGCCTCGGTGTCCTCCTTGGCAACGATCACCTCGAACAGCGACCGCTCCAGCCCCAGGCAATCGATCCCCAGCTCGAGCGTCGAGCGGATCTTGGCCGTGACGATGCCCAGGCGCGCCCCGCCCGCGCTCAGGCGCCGCAGCATCTCGGGGACGCCGTCGAACCCGGTCAGCAGCTCGGCGTGGGCGGTCTGGTTGTGCGCCACGTACACCTCGAACAGCTCGTCCGCGCGCTCGCCGGCCAGGTTCCGCGCCTGCTGCTCGAGCGTCAGGCCGATCCCGGCCCGCAGCACGTCGTCGTCGGGCACCGCGCCCAGCACGCGCTGCGCGGCGTACCGGAAGGAGGCCAGGATCAGCGCCTCCGAGTCGGCCAGCGTCCCGTCGAAGTCGAAAAGCCATACAGAATGCTCGGACATGGGTGACGGCATCGTAAATCGATGGTCTGATGTCGGCGTCACGCCCCATAAATCTGACTGGTACGGTGCGCGCGTGACCGCGCCCCGCACGCTGCTCCTGATCCGACACGGCGAGACGGTCTGGAACGCCGAGCGGCGGTTCACGACACACAGCGACGTACCGCTCAGCGAGGTCGGGCTGGCGCAGGCCGCCGCCGCGGCGTCGGCGCTCGCAGCCACCGCGATCGACCGCATCTACAGCTCGCCGCTGCAGCGGGCCCGCGTGACGGCCGAGATGATCGCCGCGCGCCAGCCGAGCCGGCCGGCGGTGGTCGCCGACGACCGGCTGACCGAGATCGACGCCGGGCCGTTCGACGGCATGACCGAGGACGAGCTGCGGTCGGGGTCGATGGCGGACGACTATGCCCGCTGGCACACCGACGACGATCCCGAGTTCTGCGAGGGCGCGGAGACCTTCGACGCTGCGCTGGCGCGGGCGACGGCGTTCCTGGACGAGCACGCCGGCGAGACCGGCACCACGCTGGTGGTCAGCCACGGCTCGCTGACACGGCTGATCGTGTCCAGCTACTTCCTGGGCGGACCGCCTCCGCTGCACCGGCGACTGTGGCTGGACAACTGCCGGATGGCGGTGGTCGAGTGGCGCGACGGCCTGCCCAAGATCACCGGCTTCAACGTGGCGGCTCCGTAGGTCTAGAGGCTCCAGTGACCCAGCGCCTCGATGCCCGACGTGCTGGTCAGGTCGAGGTGGATCGGCGTGATCGCGATCTTGCCCTCGGCGATCGCCCGGAAGTCGGTGCCGGGCTCGTCGTGGTAGGACGGCTCGTCGCCGTAGATGCGGTAGCGGCGGTGCCCGGCCGCGTCGGCCTCCTGCTCCAGCGTGTCCGCGTAGATGCGCTTGCCCAGCCTGCCCACCGCCACCCCGTCGGGCTGCGACGGCACGTTCACGTTCAGCACCGTGCCGGCCGGCAGCCCGTGCTCGATCACGCGCCCCACCAGCTCGCCCAGGAAGTCAGCCGCCGGCCCGAAGTCGTAGTCCTCGTGCCGCCGGAAGTCGGAGCCCGATGCGGTGGGCGCGCCCTGGGAGATCGCGATGCCCTGGATGCCCAGCAGGATGCCCTCGAAGGCGGCCGCCACCGTGCCCGAGTAGGTGACGTCGTCGCCCAGGTTGTAGCCGTAGTTGATGCCGGACACGATCAGGTCGGGCCGCTCGCCGACCAGCCCCAGCTCGCCGAAGCGGACGCAGTCGACCGGCGTGCCGTCGGTGGCGAATCCGGTGCTGCCGTCGCGCAACTCCACCTCGGCCACGGTCAACGGACGGTCGATGGTGATGCTGCGCGCGGAGCCGCTGCGGTTGGAGTCGGGAGCGATCACGGAGACGCTGCCGTGCCGCTCCAGCGCCTGCTTGGCCTCGAACAGGCCGCGCGAGGTGATGCCGTCGTCGTTGGTGAGCAGGATGTGCACGGGCCTCAGTCTACGGCCTGCCTCGTGCACCGAGACAGCCGTTCCGCGCGACCGCGAACCGCCGTGGCACTTCCGTGACAGGTCGTGAATTTATTGGAGTCAAACACCGCACCCTCGGGTCGGAGCCGGCGGTGACGCCTCCGTGACGGGTCGTTACCGGATCGGGCCGTAGTCGACCGCGACCAGGGTCAGCCCCTGCGGCGGCGCGGTGCGCCCGGCATCGCCACGCGGCCGGCCCTCGCAGCAGCCGCCGGAACCGCTCCGGGTCTGGGTCCTCCAGCATCGTCCCCACCAGCACCCGCACCATGTGGCGGAGGAACGCGTTGGCGGTGATCCGGAACTCGTACCGCCCGTCCTCGATTGACCAGGCGGCGGCCAGCACCGTTCGCTCGAAGAACACGTGCTTCGTCTCGGTGGGCGTGAATGACCGGAAGTCGTGGCGGCCCACAATCACCTCGGCGCAGGCCGCCAGCGCAGCGTCGTCCATCCTCCGCACCCGGTGCAGCTGGAAGCGGGCAAGGAACGGGTCGGCGGCCGGGGCGGTCTCGATCCGGTAGACGTAGCTGCGCGAGACCGCGTCTGCGCGGGCGTCGAAGCCGTCCGACGCCTGCACCAGGTCGCGCACGGCGATATCGGACGGAAGCTTGCTGTTGACGGCGCGCTCGTGCAGCATCCGCGCCGCGTCGAACGAGACCACGTTCGCCGCGGCGTGCACGCCGGCGTCGGTGCGGCCCGCCACCCGCAGATCCGCGCCGCCCACGGCTGCCGACAGCGCCGCCGACACGGTCGGGACATCCGGCTGCGGCGCCCAGCCGCGGTACGCGGTGCCGTCGTAGGCCACCGTCGCGCGCAGGCGCATCAGTCCGGCGGGCCTACGCGGAACTCACGCAGGGCGGCGGCGAACGTGCCGCGCAGCCCGTCGAAGTCCGCGTCCGGCGCCGAGGCGATGATCGCGTAGCCGACCCCGTCGACCAGCAAGCACCACATGCGCTGACGCATGACGCGGTCGTCGTAGCGCCACCGGTACGTGCGCCGCACCGCAGGGTGACCGGAGACGGTCGTCTCGCGGTCGTCCAGCAGGTCGATGCCCTCGAACCCCGCGCGCACGGCGGCATCCTGCAGGGACGCATACCGGGCCAGCGTGGTGCCGCCGTCGACGTCGTCCATGGTCACGACCAGCGAGGGCGAGCCCTCGCCGTCGTCGGGGCCGACGTAGGTCAGCACCGAGCGATCGACCCAGCCCGGCGGCAGGCCGAGGGTGACGCTACGCGCGCGCGACCGGCTCGTGGTCAACGAGCTCGATGTAGGCCATCGGCGCGGCGTCGCCCAGCCGCGGGCCCAGCTTGACGATGCGCGTGTACCCGCCCGGCCGCTCGGTGAAGCGGGGGGCGACCTCGTGAAACAGCCTGTGCACGCTGTCCTTGCTGCGCAGGTAGGCGACCGCCTGCCGCTGTGCGGCCACGTCGCCCGGGTCCTTGCGGGCGAGCGTGATCAGCTTCTCCGCGATCGGCCGCAGCTCCTTGGCCTTGGCCTCGGTGGTCCTGATGCGGCCGTGCTCGAACAGCGAGCCCGCCATGTTCGAGAACAGGGCCTTGCGGTGAGACGCGTCGCGCCCCAGCTTGCGGCCTTTGCGGCGGTGCCTCATTGCCTACTCGGCTCCCCGCAGCGTGAGACCGTGAGCGGCCAGGGTCTCCTTGACCTCTTCGATCGACTTCTTGCCGAAGTTCGGAATCGCAGCCAGCTCGGCCTCGGTCTTGGCGACCAGGTCGCCGATCGTCTCGATGCCGACCCGCTTCAGGCAGTTGTAGCTGCGCACGCCCAGCTCCAGCTCCTCGATCAGGATGTTCTCCATGCCGTGGGCGCTGGGGGCGGCCACCTCGGCGCCACCGCCCTCGGGGCGGATCGCCAGCTCGGCGGCATCGATGTCGGTGAAGATCGACAGGTAGCGGATCAGCAGCTCGGCGGCGTCCTTGACGGCGTCCTTGGGCGTCATCGAGCCGTCGGTGGTGACCTCGAGCTTGAGCTTGTCGAAGTCGGTGCGCTGCCCGACGCGGGCGGCGTCGACGTCGTAGGAGACGCGCCGCACCGGCGAGAAGATCGAGTCCACCGGGATCACCCCGATCGTGGTCTCGGGACCCTTGTTGCCGTCGGCGGGGACGTACCCGCGTCCGCGTGCGATGGTCAGCGTCATCTCGAAGCGGGCACCCGCGCCGAGGTTGCAGATCTCGAGGTTCGGGTTCAGGATCTCGAGGTCGGCGGGCGCCTCGATGTCGGATGCGCGCACCACCCCGGGGCCGTCCTTCTGCACCTGCACCTCGACCTCGCCCGACTCGCCGTGCAGCTTGCAGATCAGGTTCTTGAGGTTGAGGATGATGTCGGTGACGTCCTCGCGGACGCCCGGCACCGAGGTGAACTCGTGGGCGACGCCCTCGATCTTGACCGAGGTGACGGCGGCACCCTCCAGCGCGGACAGAAGCACGCGCCGCAGGCTGTTGCCGAAGGTGTATCCGAAGCCGCGATCGAGCGGCTCGACGACGAACGTGCCGGACTGGTCGCCGACGTCTTCGGATGTGATCTTGGGAATGAAATCAAGCATGTTTGTGCAATCGCCCCTTGGTTCTTACTTGGAATAGAGCTCGACGATCAGCTGTTCCTGCACCGGCGTGTCGATGTCCACGCGGTCGGGGAGCCGAAGCACCTTGCCCGTGAGATTGTCATGGTCGGCCTGCAGCCACGGCGATACCGACGCGGTCAGGTCTGTCGCGTCGGTGACCGTCGCCTTGGCGGCGGCGGCCTCGCGCAGCGCGATCACGTCGTCCTCCCCGACCTGGAAGGACGGGATGTTGACGCGCTTGCCGTTCACCTCGAAGTGCCCGTGGCGCACCAGCTGGCGGGCCTGCGAGCGCGACGCCGCGAACCCGAGCCGGTAGACGACGTTGTCCAGCCGCAGCTCCAGCATCCGCAGCAGGTTCTCGCCCGTAATGCCGCTGCGCTGGCTGGCCTTCTCGTAGTACGAGCGGAACTGCCTCTCGAGGATGCCGTAGTAGCGGCGCGCCTTCTGCTTCTCGCGCAGCTGCAGCAGGTACTCGGACTGCTTGGTGCGGCCGCGGCCGTGCTCGCCCGGCGGGTAGGCCCGGCGCTCGATGGCGCACTTCTCCGTCAGGCAGCGCTCGCCCTTGAGAAACAGCTTCATGTTCTCGCGGCGGCACTGCTTGCACTTGGGTCCGATCATGCGGGCCATTAGACGCGCCTTCGCTTCCGCTGGCGCACGCCGTTGTGAGCCTGCGGCGTCACGTCCTTGACGCCCATCACCTCGAGGCCGGCGGCCTGCAGCGACCGGATCGCGGTCTCGCGCCCCGAGCCGGGGCCCTTGACGAACACCTCGACCTTCTGGAGGCCGTGCTCCATGCCCTCGCGGGCGGCGGCGTCGGCCGTTACCTGCGCCGCAAAGGGCGTCGACTTGCGCGACCCCTTGAAACCGACGGCGCCGGCGCTCTTCCACACGATCACGTTGCCCTCCTTGTCGGTGAGGGCGACGAGCGTGTTGTTGAATGAGGTCTTGATGTGCGCCTGGCCGATCGCAACGTTCTTGCGGGCCTTGCGACGGACGCGGCCACGGGTGCCGCCTCTACGTGGTGCTGGGGGCATTCAGTCCTTTCCTGACTACTTCTTGCGCGACTTGCCGACGGTTTTCTTCGGACCCTTGCGGGTGCGCGCGTTGGTGCGGGTGCGCTGGCCGCGCACCGGCAGGCCGCGACGGTGACGGACGCCGCGATAGCAGCCGATCTCCATCAGGCGCTTGATGTTCTGCGAGCGCTCGCGTCGCAGGTCACCCTCGACCGTCAGCGACGCATCAATATGGTTGCGGAGCCGGGCGACCTCTTCCTCGGTGAGGTCGCGCACCTTGGTGTCGGGGTTGAGGCCGAGCTCCTTCAGCACCTTGTTCGAGGTCGAACGGCCGATCCCGAAGATGTAGGTGAGGCCGATCTCGACGCGCTTCTCACGCGGGATGTTGACGCCTGCAATGCGTGCCATATCGAGCCTCCCTTATCCCTGCCGCTGCTTGTGCCGCGGGTTGGTGCAGATCACGAGCACGTTGCCGTGCCGGCGGATGATCCGGCACTTCTCGCACATCGTTCTCACGCTGGGTCGAACCTTCAACTGAGGACTCCTTGGGGACGCGCCCCGCCACGGGGCAAAAAACGGCCGCGGGCATACGCATTCACCCCGCCGGGCAAACGAGAATCCTATCATCCCGTCGCAACTTGCCGCGCGGTTGACCGCTGTGTCAGCACCCTCGGGCCGGCCTCGGTCACGGCCACGGTGTGCTCGATGTGCGCGGCCAGGCTGTCGTCGTCGGTGTAGACGGCCCAGCCGTCGTCGCCGCTGACCACGCCCCAGCTGCCGGCGGTGATCATCGGCTCGATCGCGAACACCATGCCGGAGGCCAGCTTCGGCCCGCGGCCGGCGGGCCCGTAGTTGGGGATCTGCGGGTCCTCGTGCATGCTGCGGCCGACGCCGTGGCCGACCAGCGCGCGGACGACGCCGAAGCCGTTCGCCTCGACCACCTCCTGCACCGCATGCGAGATGTCGCCCAGCCGGTTGCCGGGCCGGCACTGCGCGATCGCGGCGTCCAGGCCCTTCTGGCAGACATCGATCAGCGCGTAGGCCTGCTCGGAGACCGTCCCGATCGGGATGGTGATGGCCGAGTCGGCCACGAAGCCGTCAAGCGTCACGCCGACGTCCACCGACAGCAGATCGCCCTGCTTCAGCCGGTAGGGGCCCGGGATCCCGTGCACGATCATCTCGTTGGGCGACGCGCAGATCGATCCCGGGAAGCCGCGGTAGCCCTTGAACGTGGGCACGCCGCCGCAGGAGCGGATGTACTCCTCGGCCATGGCGTCCAGCTCGCCGGTGGTGACGCCCTCGCGGGCGCTGCTCTCCATCAGCTCCAGCGTGGAGGCGACCACCCGGCCGGCCCGCGCCATGATCTCGATCTCGGCTGCTGTCTTGCGAACGATCATGCGCCATCCCCCAGTCGGGCCAGCAGCGCGTCGACGTCGGCGGACACCTGCTCGCGCGTGCCTCCGGCGTCGATGAACACGACCAGGCCGGCCGCTTCGTAGTGGTCGAGCACCGGCTTGGCCGCCTCCACCCACTGACCCTGGTAGCGGGCGCGGATCACCGGCTCGGTGTCGTCTTCGCGCTGGTAGAGCTCGGAGCCGTCGATGTCGCAGATGCCGGGCGTCTTCGGCGGCGCGCTGACCAGGTGGTAGACGTGCTCGGCCTCGCGGCAGACGCGACGCCCTCCCACCCGCTCCAGCAGCTGCTCGAGGCCCAGGTCGAACACCGGCACCGATGAGATGCCGCGGCCCAGCTCGGCCAGCGTGGCGTCCAGCGCCTGGGCCTGGGCGAGCGTGCGCGGAAAACCGTCCAGGATGAACCCGCCCTCGGTGTCGGGCGCCGACAGACGCTCGCGGATCATGCCGATGATCACGTCGTCGGGCACGAGGTCTCCGCGGGCCATGATCTCCTTGGCCACCAGCCCCAGATCGGTGCCGTCCCGAACGGCCTCGCGCAGCATGTCGCCGGTGGCGATGTGAACGAGCCCGTGCAGCGGCGCAACGCGCGCAGCCTGGGTGCCCTTGCCGGCCCCGGGAGGGCCCATGAAGATCAGGTCGAGAGGCACCTGCGGCCTACTTCAGGAAGCCCTTGTAGCTGCGCATCGAAAGCTGCGACTCGATCTGACGCATGGTATCGATGGCAACGCCGACCACGATCAGCACGGAGGTTCCGCCCAGGGCGCGCGCTGTGGCCGTGCTGAACCCGCCGAACTTGATGAACAGCGTCGGCGCGGCGGCGACGGTGGCCAGGAACAGCGACCCGGCCACGGTCAGGCGAACCAGCACCGACTCGAGGTACTGCGCGGTGGGGCGGCCGGGGCGGATGCCGGGGATGAAGCCGCCGTACTTCTTGAGGTTGTCGGCCTGCTCGAGCGAGTTGAACACCACGGCCACGTAGAAGAACGTGAACGCGAAGATCAGCAGCGACTCGCCGATGATGTAGGGCCACGACGTGAACTGGAACCACTGCGCCACCTGCGGGCCGAGCGTGCCCGGCAGCAGGCTGGCCACGGTCGCCGGCAGGATCATGATGGCCGAGGCGAAGATCACGGGGATAACGCCGGCCATGTTCACGCGCAGCGGCAGGTAGGTGCTGCCGCCCGAGGTCATCCGCCTCCCGACCATGCGCTTGGCGTACTGGATCGGGATCTTGCGGATCCCCTCCTGCACGTAGACGACGCCGGTTATGACCGCCAGGATCACGATCGGCAGCGACAGCTTCTCGAATCCGGAGCCGTTCCACCAGGCGTTGATGCCGGCCGGGGCGCTGGTCAGGATGGACGCGAAGATCAGCAGGCTCATGCCGTTGCCGATGCCCTTCTGGGTGATCAGCTCGCCGATCCACATCAGCAGCGTGGCGCCGGCGGTGAGCGTCATGACCACCAGCGCGTAGCTGCGTATCGAGTGGTCGACCAGCACGTTGCCGAGGCTGGTTGCGCCCAGCAGGCTGGAGTTGTTCGCGAACGCGTAGGCGTACCCGAGGGACTGGGCGGCGGCCAGGGCGACGGTCAGGTAGCGGGTGTACTGCGTGATGCGCCGCTGGCCCAGCTCGCCCTCCTTCTGCAGCGCCTGCAGCGAGGGGAACACCGGCGTCATGACCTGCAGGATGATCGACGCGGTGATGTAGGGCATGATGCCCAGCGCGAAGATCGAGAGCCGGCTGAGGCCGCCGCCGGAGAAGGTGTTCAGCAGGTTCAGGAAGCTGGAGCCGCCGACGTTGATGGCGTCGGGGTTGACGGCCGGTGCCGGCAGGTGCGAGCCCAGCCGGTAGACGGCCAGCATCGCCGCCGTGAACAGCAGCTTCGTGCGCAGGTCGGGGACGCGCCAGGCGTTGAGGAAGTTCTCGAGCACTAGTTCGTAGTCTCACCGTTGTCGTCGGAGGTGTCCGTGGCCTCGGCCACGGGCTCGTCCTCAGCGGGAGCCTCCTCGGCCTCTGCCGCAGCCTCGGGCTCGTCCTCGGCGGGCGCCTCCTCGGCCTCCGCCGCAGCCTCGGGCTCGGCCTGCTCGGCCTTGGGCGCCTTCTTCTGCTTCGGCTTGGGGGCGGCCTTGGCCTCGGGCTGATCCTGCTCCTGCGCCTCGGCGCTGGGCGCCTTCGCCCGCCGCTTCTTGGGCTTGGCGTCGGGATCGGGCTGGGGGCCGACGAGCACGACGCTGCCACCGGCAGCCTCGATCAGCTCAACCGCCTTCGCCGAGAAGCGATGGGCGTGGACGGTCAGCTTGACCGTCAGCTCGCCGCTTCCGAGCACCTTGATCGGGTGCTTCAGGGAGCGCACGACGCCGGCCTGCTTGAGCAGCTCCGGGGTGACCTCGGTGCCGGCGTCGAACCGCGCCAGCTCGCGCACGTTCACCGGCGTGGTGTGGGTGCGGAACGGGCCCATCGGCATCGACTTGCGGTGGTTGGGGCCGCGCAGCTTGCCCAGCCGCATGTACAGCGGCATCTGCCCGCCCTCGAAGCCCGGGCGCATGCTGTGGCTGCCCGACCGCGACTTCTGGCCCTTCTGGCCGCGCCCGGCGGTCTTGCCGCTGCCCGAGCCGTGGCCGCGGCCGACCCGCTTGCGATCGCGGTGGCTGCCCTCGGCCGGCTTCAGTGTGTGCAGGTTCAGTTCACTCATCGTTCTCGACCTTCACGAGCGAGGCCACCTTGCGCAGCATTCCCTGCAGCACCGGCGAGTCCTCGTGGACCGACGACTGGTTGATCTTGCGCAGCCCCAGCGCCCGCATCGTGCCACGGTGCTCGGGCCGGGTGCGGATGGTGCTGCGCACCTGGGTGATGCGAAGCTTGGCCATCACGCGCCCTCTGCCGCGGCAACGGCGGCGACGGCGGCAGCCTCGACGGCGGCGGCCTTCTCGGCGACCACCTCGGAGTGCGGCTTGATCACCTCGGCCACCGTCTTGCCCCGAAGCTTCGCCACCTCCTCCGGCCGCTTCAGGTTCTTGAGCCCGTCCACCGTCGCCATCAGCAGGTTGATCGGGTTGGCCGTGCCCAGCGACTTGGCCAGGATGTCGCGCACCCCGCCCAGCTCCAGCACGGCGCGCACGCCGGCGCCGGCGATCACGCCGGTGCCCTCGCTGGCCGGCTTCAGCATCACGCGGCCGGCGCCGTAGCGCCCGATCGTCTGATGCGTGATCGTGGTCTTGTACTTGGGCACCTGGAACATGTTCTTCTTGGCGTCCTCGACCGCCTTGGCGATCGCCGAGGGCACCTCGTTGGCCTTGCCGTAGCCGACGCCGACACGGTCGACCTCGTCGCCCACCACCACCAGCGCGGTGAACGAGAAGCGCCGGCCGCCCTTCACCACCTTGGCCACGCGGTTGATCTTGACCACGCGCTCCTGCAGCTCGCGGGTATCACGTTCGTTTCGAGCCATCAGAAGTCGAGTCCCCCTTCGCGGGCGGCGTCTGCGAGCGCCTTCACCCTGCCGTGGTAGAGATAGCCGCCGCGATCGAACACGACAGTTTCGACGCCGGCCGCCTTGGCGCGCTCGGCGATCAGCTTGCCGACAGCGGCCGGCGCGTCGGCGCGCGACGTCTTGGCCAGCTGCTTCTCGCCGCTGGACGCCGCCGCCAGCGTGTGGCCGGCTTCGTCATCGATCAGCTGTGCGTAGATGCGCGCGTTCGAGCGGTACACCGCCAGGCGCGGCCGCGCGGCCGTTCCCGACAGCTTTGCACGCACCCGGCGATGCCGCCGCTGCCGTGCCTGTTCCTTCGTCTGAACGCTCATGCGCGCTTACCGACCTTCCTGACAACGTGCTCGTCCGCATACCTGATGCCCTTGCCCTTGTAGGGCTCCGGCGGGCGCCACTTACGGATCTGGGCGGCGACCTCGCCGACCACCTGCTTGGAGATGCCGCGCACAACGATCTGAGTGGGCTGCGGCACCTCGAAGGTGACTCCCTCGGGCGCCTTCACCGACACCGCATGGCTGAATCCCAGCTGCATCTCGAGATCGCTGCCGCGCAGGGCGGCACGATAGCCGACGCCCTGGATCTCGAGCCGCTTCTCGAACCCGTCGGTGACGCCGGTGACCATGTTTGCGACCAGCGAGCGCGTCAGCCCGTGCAGGGCGCGGTGGTCGCCGCGGTCGCTGGGCCGGGACACCAGCAGCGTGCCGTCGTCGAGCGTGACCGTCATGTCGGGGCTGACGCGCTCCGACAGGGTGCCCTTGGGCCCCTTCACGGTCACGCTGCCGCGCCCGATCTCGATATCGACACCGGATGGCACTGTGATGGGTTTTCGTCCGATACGGCTCATCGATTCACCACACGTAGCAGAGCACCTCGCCGCCGACGCCCGCCTCCTGGGCCTGGCGGCCGGTGACGACGCCGCTCGAAGTTGACAGGATCGCGACGCCCATCCCGCCCAGCACCTTGTGGGGGCGGTCCTTGCGTGCGTAGATGCGCCGGCCCGGCTTGGACACGCGCTTCAGCCCGGAGATCACGCGCTCGCGGTTGGCGCCGTACTTGAGCGTCACCACCAGCGTGTCGTGCACCTCACCCTTGTCCACCTTGAAGGCCTCGATGTAGCCCTCCTGCTCGAGGATGCGCGCGATCTCCCTGCGCATGCCGGAGCTGGGCATCTCGACGTACTGGTGGAGTGCCAGGTTGGCGTTGCGGAGGCGCGTCAGCATGTCTGCGATCGGATCAGTGATCATCTGCTCACCAGCTGCTCTTGGTCATGCCCGGCACCACGCCCTGGTGCGCGAGCTCGCGGAGACAGATCCGGCAGACGCCGAACTTGCGGTAGTAGCCGCGGGCGCGGCCGCAGCGCGCGCAGCGGTTGTAGGCCCGGGTCGGATACTTCGCCGGGCGCTGCTGCTTGACCCTCAGTGATTCCTTAGCCATCTAGAAACGTCCCTCTTCGGTCGCGAACGGCATGCCCATGGCGCGCAGCAGTTCGCGCGCCTGGTCGTCCGTTGCTGCTGAGGTGGTGATCGTGATGGTCAGGCCACGCACCTCATGGATGTCGTCGTAGTTGATCTCGGGGAAGATGATCTGCTCGCGCACGCCCATCGAGAAGTTCCCGCGGCCGTCGAACGAGCCCGGGTTGATCCCGCGGAAATCGCGGATGCGCGGAAGCGCGATCGCCATCAGGCGGTCGTAGAACTCGTACATGCGATCGCCGCGCAGCGTCACCTTGCAGCCGATCGGCATGCCCTCGCGCAGCTTGAAGCCGGCGATCGAGTTCTTGGCGCGCGTGATCACGGGCCGCTGGCCGGCGATGATGGCCAGCTGCTCGGCGGCGTCGTCCAGCGCCTTGGCGTTGGTCTTGGCCTCACCCACGCCCATGTTCAGGGTGATCTTGGTGATCCGCGGCACGGCCATCATCGAGGACAGGCCCAGCGACTCCTGCAGAGCCGGCCGGATCTCGTCGAAATATCGCTCCTTCAGGCGCGGAGTCGGCGCTTCCACTGTGCTCATCCGTCGATGTCCTTGTCGCAGGCGCGGCACACGCGCACCTTGGTGCCGTCGTCCGTGAACCGGTAGCCGATCCGCGTCGGCTTGCCGCACGAGGGGCAGACCAGCTGCACGTTGGACAGGTTCAGCGGCGCCTCCTTCTCGATCACGCCGCCGGGGATCACCTGCTGGTTGGTCGAGTTGCGCGGCGCCGGCCGCGGCTTGGTGTGCCGCTTGATCATGTTCACCTTCTCGACCACGACGCGGCCGCGCTCGGGCAGCACGCGCACGACCGTGCCGCGCTTGCCCGAATCCTTGCCGGCGATCACCTGCACGGAGTCGCCCTTCCTGATCTTGACCTTTGCGTCTGCCACTGTCCTAGAGCACCTCTGGCGCGAGCGAGACGATCTTCATGAAGTTGCGCTCGCGCAGCTCGCGCGCAACCGGGCCGAAGATGCGGGTCCCCCGGGGGTTGCGCTGGTTGTCGATGATCACTGCGGCGTTCTCGTCGAAGGCGATGTAGGTGCCGTCCTCGCGATGGTGCTGCTTCTTGGTGCGCACCACCACGGCCGTCACCACCTCGCCCTTCTTGACGCTGCCGTTCGGGGTCGCCTGCTTGACGGTGCCGACGATGATGTCGCCGACGCCGGCATAGCGGCGCTTGCTGCCGCCCTTGATACGGATGCAGAGCAGCTCGCGGGCGCCGGTGTTGTCGGCCACGCGAAGCCTGGTCTCCACCTGGATCACTTCGCCACCTCGACGATCTCGGCGACGCGCCAGCGCTTGGTCTTGGACAGCGGCCGCGTCTCCACCAGCCGCACGATGTCCCCGGACTTGGCGCTGCCGGCCTCGTCATGGGCATGCAGGCGGATCGAGCGGCGCATCATCTTCTTGTACTTGGGATGCGGCTTGAGGATGTCGACGCGCACGACCACCGTCTTGTCCATCTTGTCGGACACGACGATGCCGCGGCGCTCCTTGCGCCGGCCCCGCTCTTCGGTTGTGGTCTCGTTCTCGGTCATGATGCCTGCACTTTCTGGGCCGCGGCGCGTTCGTGGGTGAGCGTCAGCAGCCGGGCAATATCTCGCTTGGCACGGTGCAGCGCGGCCGGGCTCTCGAGCGCCCCGGTGGCGTGCTGGAACCGCAGGTTGAACAGCTCCTGGCGCGCCTCGCCGAGGCGGCGCTCGAGCTCGTCATCGGTCAGCTCGCGGATCTCACTGGCCTTCAAAGAGATCACCCTCCCGCGTTACGAACTTGGCCCGGACAGGGAGCTTCATGGCGGCCAGCCGGATCGCCTCGCGCGCCAAGGGCTCGGGCACGCCGGCCAGCTCGAACATGACGCGGCCGGGCTTGACCACGGCCACCCAGTGCTCGGGCGAACCCTTGCCGGAGCCCATGCGGGTCTCCGCCGGCTTGGCCGTCACGGCCTTGTCCGGGAAGATGTTGATCCAGACCTTGCCGCCGCGCTTGATCTTGCGGGTCATTGCGATACGGGCGGCCTCGATCTGGCGGTTGGTGACCCAGCCCTGCTCCATCGCCTTCAGCCCGTACTCGCCGAACTGCACGCGGGTGCCGCCCTTGGCCAGGCCGGTGCGGCGTCCGCGATGCGGCTTGCGGTACTTGGTTCGCTTTGGCAGCAGCACTACGCGTCACCACCCTCGGGCGCCTCGGTCGTGGCTTCGGCGGCCGGCTCCTCGGGTGCCGGCTTCTCGGGTGCCGGCTTCTCCGCCTTCTCCGCTGCCGGCTTCTTGGCGGCGGGCTTCTTTGCGGCCGGCTTCTTGGCAGGCGCCTTCTTGGGAGCTGCCGGCTCGGCCACCGCGGCCTCAGGAGCAGCGGCCTCAGGAGCAGCCGTCTCAGGAGCAGCCGCCTCAGGAGCAGCAGCCTCAGGAGCAGCAGCCTCAGGAGCAGCAGTCTCAGGAGCAGCCGCCTCAGGAGCAGCAGCCTCAGGAGCAGCAGCTTCAGGGGCAGCCGTCTCAGGAGCAGCCGTCTCAGGAGCAGCAGTCTCAGGAGCAGCCGTCTCGGGAGCAGCCGTCTCGGGAGCAGCCGTCTCGGGTGCCGCAGCCTCGGGGGCTGCGGGAGCGGCCGGCGGGCGCGGACGCGCGCGGCGGCCACCGGCACCGGCGTTCGGGTCGCCGCTCTGGGCGGGGTCGTTCTGACCCTGGCGCGGACGCCGGCCACGGCCGCCGCCGTCGCGGCCACCACCGGCGCCGCTCCCGCCGCTGCGGCGCTGGGGCCGGGCGGGGCCGAGCTGCTCGGCATCGCCGGGGCGGCCGCCGCGCCGGCGGCGCGTGTCGACCTCGCCCAGACGGGTGCCCGCGGCATCCCGCTCGAACCCCTCAGGCATGATCTCGCCCTTGTTGATCCAGACCTTTACGCCGATCCGGCCGAAGGTGGTCTTGGCCTCGGCGAAGCCGTAGTCGATGTCGGCGCGGAGCGTGTGCAGGGGCACGCGGCCCTCGCTGTAGCTCTCGGTCCGGGACATCTCGGCACCGCCCAGGCGGCCGCCGCAGCGGATCTTGACGCCCTGCGCGCCCGAGCGCATCGACGAGCTCAGCGAGCGCTTCATGGCACGACGGAACGAGACGCGGTTCTGGAGCTGCTCGGCGATCGACTGCGCGACCAGCTTGGCGTCCAGCTCGGGGCGCTTGATCTCAGTGATGTTGACCTGCACGGCCTTGCCGGTCATGTCGTGCAGCTCTTTGCGGAGCGCGTCCACCTCGGAGCCGGACTTGCCGATCACGATGCCGGGCCGGGCGGTGTAGATGTCGACGGTGACCTTCTGCTTGTCCTTGCGGATGTGGATGTCCGACAGGCCGGCATGCGAGAGCTTGCCGTAGATGTGGTCACGGATCTTGAAGTCCTCGGACAGATAGCCCGAGAAGTCCTTGCTGGTCGTGAACCAGTTCGACTTCCAGGTGTGGATGATGCCGACGCGCAGGCCGCCGGGATGAACCTTGTGGCCCATTACGAATCGGCCTCCTTGCTGTCGTCATCGGTGTCGGTGTCGGACGTTTCCTCGGTGGCGGGCTCGGGCTCCGGTTCGGGCTCGGGCTCCGCTTCTGGCTCTGATTCGGCGGCAGGCTCTGCCTCGGCTTCCGGCTCGGTCTCGGCGGCGTCTCCGGCTCGGCGACAGCCTCCGGCTCGGCCTTCGCGGCCGGCTTGCGCCGCCGCTTGGGCTTGGCCTCGGCCTGCTCTTCGGCGTCGGTCTCCTCGACCGCCTCCGGCTCGGTCGCCGTCTCGTCGGTTGCCGTCTCCTCGGTTGCCGTCTCGGCGGTGGCAGCCTCGGCCTTGGGCGCCGCGGCCTTGCGGCTGCGCTTCGGCTTCTCCGTCTCGGCGGGCACCTCGTCGGCCGGACGCGGCCGGCGCTCCGGGCGCGGCTTGATCTCACCGGGCAGCGCCGGGCTGAGCGTGATCGTGATGTGGCAGGTGCGCTTGCGGATGCGGTTCACACGGCCGCGGGCGCGGGCGCGCCAGCGCTTCAGCGTGGGGCCCTCGTCGGCGTAGGCGTAGACGACGACCAGCTCGTCGGCCTCGTGGCCGCTGTTGTTCTCCGCGTTTGCGATCGCCGACTTCAGCACCTTTCCGGCATCGCGGGCGACGGCGCGCGTCTGGAACGCCAGGATCGACTGCGCCTCGACCGCGGACTTGCCGCGGATGTGCTCGAGCACCAGCCGCGCCTTGCGCGCAGACGAGCGCACGTAGCGGGCCTGCGCCCTGATCAGCTCCCGTTCTTCTTTTCGGCGACCTGCGGCACGCTCAGCGACCCTTCAGCTTGCTGGTCCGGTCATTGCCATGGCCGCGATAGGTGCGCGTCGGTGCGAACTCGCCCAGCTTGTGGCCGACCATCGACTCCGATACGAACACCGGCACGTGCTTGCGACCGTCGTGCACCGCGATCGTGTGCCCGACGAACTCGGGAAAGATCGTGGAGGTGCGCGACCAGGTCTTCAGCATGCGCTTCTGCTTGCTGTCGTTCATCTCCTCGACCCGCTTCATCAGCTTGGGGTCGACGAAAGGCCCCTTCTTGCTCGACCGGCTCATCGGCCACCCTTCCCTCTCTTGCGCGAGCGGACGATGTCCTTGCTCGATGCCTTCTTCTTGTTGCGCGTGCGATAGCCCAGCGTCGGCTTGCCCCACGGCGTGACCGGGTGGCTGCCCTTGTTCTTGCCCTCGCCGCCACCGTGCGGGTGGTCGACCGGGTTCATGACGGTGCCGCGCACGCCCGGGCGCTTGCCCTTCCAGCGCGAGCGGCCGGCCTTGCCACCGGACTCGTTCTGGTGCGTCTCGTTGCCGAGCTGCCCGATGGTCGCGCGGCAGGCCTCCTGCACGCGGCGCATCTCGCCGGACGGCAGGCGCAGCAGCGCCATCCCGCCCTCCTTGGCGACCAGCTGTGCGGAGCCGCCGGCCGAGCGCACCATCTTGCCGCCCTGTCCGGGACGAAGCTCGATGTTGTGCACCGTGGTGCCGGTCGGGATGCCCGCCAGCGGCAGCGCGTTCCCGGGCCGGATGTCGACGCCGGGGCCGCTCTCGACGGTCTGGCCGACCTGAAGCCGGGTGGGCGCCAGGATGTAGCGCTTCTCGCCGTCGGCATAGTGCAGCAGCGCGATCCGGCTGGAGCGGTTGGGGTCGTACTCGATCGAGTGCACCTTGGCGGCCACGCCGTCCTTCTTGCGCTTGAAGTCGATGATCCGGTAGCGCCGCTTGTGGCCGCCGCCCTGGTGGCGGGTGGTGATGCGGCCGTTGTTGTTGCGCCCGGCGTTTCGGGGCAGCGGCGCCAGCAGCGTCTTCTCCGGCTCGGTCTTGGTGATCTCGGAGAAGTCGGACACCGACATGAAGCGGCGGCCGGGCGAGGTGGGCTTGTAGCGTCTGACAGCCATTTAGACTCCCGGTCCGAATGCTTCGATGGTCTGGCCCGGGGCCACCGTCACGACGGCCTTCTTCCAGCCGGCACGGGTGCCGGAGGTCATGCCGCGGCGCTTCGGCTTGGCCGGCACCTTGCTGACGTTGACGTCGGTCACGGTCACGTCGAACACCTGCTCCACCGCCTGGCGGATCTGGGTCTTGTGTGCCTTCGGGTGCACCTTGAACGTGTACTTGCCACGCTCGGCGATCAGGCCGTAGCTCTTCTCGGACACGACCGGTGCCAGCAGGATCGAGCGGGGATCGCCGTTCACGACGCCTCACCGCCCTCGAGGATCGCAAGCGCGGACTTGGACACGATCAGCGACCGCGCCCAGACCAGATCGGCCGCCTCCACGTGGCCGACCTCGACCACGTGCGTGCGCTCGAGGTTGCGGAAGGCGCGTGCGAGGTCGTCCTCGTCGGGAGCCACCACCAGCACCAGCGGGCGCTCGCTGCGCCAGCCGCTGACCAGGTCGGCGGCCAGCTTGGTGCGCGGCTCCGGCAAGGCCGAGCCGTCGATGGCGGCCAGGGTGCCGTCGGCGGCGTGCGCCGACAGCGCGATCCGGATCGCCTTCAGGTGCGCCTTGCGGTTGATCTTGCCGGTGTAGTCGCGCGGGTGCGGGCCGAACACGACGCCGCCGCCGGTCCACTGCGGCGCGCGGATCGTGCCCTGGCGGGCGCGGCCGGTGCCCTTCTGGCGCCACGGCTTGGCGCCGCCGCCGGCAACGCGGCCGCGGGTCTTGGTGTCGGACGTGCCCTGCCGGCGCGTGGCCAGCTCGGACTTGACCACCTCGTGCAGCAGCGAATCGTTTCGCTCCAGGCCGAACACGTCGCCGGACAGCTTGGCCTTCGTGGTGGCGCCCAGGGTGGGTGCGGAGAGGGCGGCCATCAGCCGTCCGTCCTGACTTCGACGATGCCGCCGATCGACCCGGGAACGGGTCCGGCGATCAGCAGCAGGTTTCGCTCGGCGTCCACCTCGGCCACCTTCAGGCCGCGCTGGGTGACCCGCCGATCGCCCATGTGGCCGGCCATGCGCATACCCTTGAACACCCGCGAAGGGGTGGCCGAGGCACCGATCGAGCCCGGCTTGCGCACGTTGTGCGAGCCGTGGCTCTTGGGGCCGCTGGCGAAGTTGTGGCGCTTGATGGTGCCGGCGAAGCCCTTGCCCTTGCTGCGCCCGCTGACCTTGACCTCGTCGCCCGGCTCGAACGCCTCGACCGTGATCGTCTCGCCGGCGGCGAAGCCCTCGGCGTCGCGGAACTCGACCAGGTGGCGGTGCGGTGCCACGCCGGCGTGCTTCAGGTGCCCGACCTCGGGCTTGCTGAGCTTGCGCTCCTTGATCTCGCCGAAGGCCAGCTGCAGCGCCGAGTAGCCGTCGACGTCGGGCGTGCGCACCTGCACGACCGGGCAGGGCCCGGCCTCGATCACGGTCACAGCCGTGACGATGCCCGACTCCTGGTCGAACAGCTGCGTCATGCCCAGCTTCCTGCCGATGATGGCTTTTCCCATGTCTAGAGCTTGATCTCGATGTCGACCCCGGCCGGCAGGTCGAGCCGCATCAGCGAGTCGACCGTCTTGGGGGTGGGTTGATGGATGTCGATCAGCCGCTTGTGCGTGCGGATCTCGAAGTGCTCACGTGAGTCCTTGTCCTTGAAGGGGCCGCGGATCACGCAGTAGACGTTCTTCTCGGTCGGCAGCGGAACGGGGCCGGAGACGGTTGCCCCGGTACGCTGCGCGGTCTCGACGATCGAGCGTGCCGAGAGGTCGACCTGCGTGTGGTCGTACCCCTTCAAACGGATTCGGATCTTCTGTTGAGCCACAGTCGGTGCGCGTCCTCTCCGGTTACTTCAGGATCTTGGTCACGGCACCCGCACCAACGGTGCGGCCACCCTCGCGGATGGCGAAGCGCAGGCCCTCGTCCATGGCGATCGGCTGGATCAGCTCAACGGTCATCTCGGCGTTGTCGCCGGGCATGACCATCTCGACGGTCTCCTGCAGCTCGACCACACCGGTCACGTCGGTGGTGCGGAAGTAGAACTGCGGCCGGTAGCCCTTGAAGAACGGCGTGTGACGGCCGCCCTCGTCCTTGGACAGCACGTACACCTGTGCCTCGAACTTGGTGTGCGGGGTGATCGAGCCGGGCTTCGACAGCACCTGGCCGCGCTCGATGTCCTCGCGCTTGACGCCGCGCAGCAGGCAGCCGACGTTGTCTCCGGCCCGGCCCTCGTCGAGCAGCTTGCGGAACATCTCGACGCCGGTCACGACCGTCTTCTCGACGGCCTGGTGGATGCCGACGACCTCGATCTCCTCACCGGTGCGGATGATGCCCTGCTCCACGCGGCCGGTCGCGACGGTGCCGCGGCCGGTGATCGTGAAGACATCCTCGACCGGCATCAGGAACGGCTTGTCGATGTCGCGCTCGGGCTCGGGGACGTACTCGTCCACGGCCTTCATCAGCTCCAGGATCTTCGGCGTCCACTCGGCGTCGCCTTCCAGCGCCTTCAGCGCGGAGACGCGGATCACCGGGATGTCGTCGCCCGGGAACTCGTACTTGGAGAGCAGCTCGCGCACCTCCAGCTCGACCAGCTCGAGCAGCTCCTCGTCGTCGACCGCGTCGGACTTGTTGAGCGCGACCACGATGTAGGGGACGCCGACCTGGCGGGCCAGCAGGATGTGCTCGCGCGTCTGCGGCATCGGGCCGTCGGTGGCCGAGACGACCAGGATCGCGCCGTCCATCTGGGCCGCGCCCGTGATCATGTTCTTCACGTAGTCGGCGTGGCCGGGGCAATCGACGTGCGCGTAGTGGCGGTTCTCGGTCTCGTACTCGACGTGCGCCGAGTTGATCGTGATGCCGCGCTGCTTCTCCTCGGGCGCCTTGTCGATCTCGTCGAAGTTGGTGGCGGACGTGCCGGTGCCGGACTCGGCCAGCACCTTGGTGATGGCAGCGGTCAGCGTCGTCTTGCCATGGTCGATGTGACCGATGGTGCCGATGTTGAGGTGCGGCTTGTTCCGCTCGAACTTCTGCTTGGCCATCTTGCTCCGGTCTCCTTTGCCCTAGCCCTGGCTCTCGGTGAGCTTCTCTGCGATTGAATTGGGTACTTCTGCGTAGTGCAGGAACTGCATGGTGTAGGTGGCGCGCCCCTGGCTCATGGTGCGGACGTCGGTGGCGTAGCCGAACATCTCGGCCAGCGGCACCTTCGCCCGGATCACCTGGGCGTTTCCGCGCGGCTCCATGCCTTCGATCTGGCCGCGGCGCGAGTTGATGTTGCCGATCACGTCGCCCATGTACTCCTCGGGCGTGACCACCTCGACCGCCATCACGGGCTCCAGCAGCACCGGCTTGGCGCGCTTGGAGGCCTCCTTGAAGGCCATCGAGCCGGCCACCTTGAAGGCCATCTCGGACGAGTCGACGTCGTGGTAGCTGCCGTCGACCAGGGTGATCTTGATGTCGACCACCGGGAAGCCGGCCAGCACGCCCGCCTCCATCGCCTCCTTGATGCCGGCGTCGATCGACGGGATGTACTCACGCGGGATCGATCCGCCCACGATCTTGTTGATGAACTCGTAGCCGGCGCCCTGATCGTTCGGCTCCATGTCGATGACGGCGTCGCCGTACTGGCCGCGGCCGCCGGACTGGCGCACGAACCGGCCGCGGATGCCGTGCACCGCGTTGCGGACGGTCTCGCGGTAGGCCACCTGCGGGCGACCGACGTTGGCGTCGACCTTGAACTCGCGCAGCAGCCGGTCGACGATGATCTCCAGGTGCAGCTCGCCCATGCCGGCGATGATGGTCTGGCCGGTCTCCTCGTTGGTGCGCACGCGGAAGGTGGGATCCTCCTCGGCCAGGCGCTGCAGCGCGGCGGTCAGCTTGTCCTGGTCGGCCTTGGTCTTCGGCTCCACGGCCACGTCGATCACCGGATCCGGGAAGTCGATGTTCTCGAGCAGCACCGGCGCATCGGGATCGCACAGCGTGTCGCCGGTCGTCGTCTGCTTGAGGCCGACGGCGGCGGCGATCGAGCCGGCGCCGATCGACTCGACGTCCTCGCGGTGGTTGGCGTGCATCTCGAGCAGCCGGCCGACGCGCTCCTTGCGGCCGGTGCCGGGGTTGAGCACGTAGGAGCCCGAGTTGAGCTTGCCCGAGTAGACGCGGAAGTAGGTGAGCTTGCCGACGAACGGGTCGGACATGACCTTGAAGGCGAGGGCCGAGAAGGGCGCGTCCAGCCGCGCCTCACGCTCGGTCGGCTCGCCGGTCTTGGGATCGGTGCCGGTCACGGCCGGGACGTCCACGGGCGAGGGCAGGTAGTCGATGACGGCGTCCAGCAGCGGCTGCACGCCCTTGTTCTTGAAGGCGGAGCCCAGCAGCACCGGGGTGATCGAGATATCGAGCGTGGCGGCGCGGATCGCGGCCTTCAGCTTGTCCTGCTCGATCTCCTCGTCGGCCAGGAAGGCCGCGGTGATCTCGTCATCGTGGTCGGCCAGCGTCTCGATCATGTCGTGGCGGTACTGCTCGGCCTGCTCCTTCAGCTCGGCCGGGATCTCGCCCTCTTCCCAGCTCTGGCCGAGCGGGTCGACGTAGGTGATGGCCTTCATGGTGACCAGGTCGACGTGGCCGATGAACTGGTCCTCGGCGCCGATCGGGATCTGCACCGCCACCGGCTTGGCGCCGAGGCGGTCGATCATCGTCTCGACGGCGTTGAAGAAGTCGGCGCCGGTGCGGTCCATCTTGTTGATGAAGGCGATGCGCGGCACGGCGTACTTGTCGGCCTGGCGCCAGACCGTCTCGGACTGCGGCTGCACGCCTGCGACCGAGTCGAACAGCGCGACCGCGCCGTCCAGCACGCGCAGGGAGCGCTCGACCTCGACGGTAAAGTCCACGTGCCCTGGCGTGTCGATGATGTTGATGCGGTGATCACCCCAGAAACAGGTGGTCGCGGCCGACGTGATCGTGATGCCGCGCTCCTGCTCCTGCACCATCCAGTCCATCGTCGCGGCACCCTCGTGCACCTCGCCCAGCTTGTGGTTGCGGCCGGTGTAGTAGAGGATCCGCTCGGTGGTGGTGGTCTTGCCGGCGTCGATGTGGGCCATGATGCCGATGTTGCGGACGCGGTCGAGCTCGTCCATCTTCGGCACGCCGCTGCCGGTCTGTGTCTGTGTCACTGCCATGTCTGCGTTACCACCGGTAGTGGGCGAAGGCCTTGTTGGCCTGCGCCATTCGGTAGATGTCGTCCTTCTTCTTGTAGGCGCCGCCCTGCTGGTTGGAGGCGTCCAGGATCTCGGAGGCGAGCTTCTCGTGCATCTCCTTCTCGCGGCGCTGCCGCGAGAACGTCACGAGCCAGCGCACGGCCAGCGTGCGGGCGCGCCGCTGCGGCACCTCCATGGGCACCTGGTAGTTGGCGCCGCCGACACGGCGGGACTTCACCTCGAGCACCGGCGTGACCGACTTGACGGCCCGCTCCAGCACCTCGACGGGGCTCTGGCCGGTCTTCTGGCCGACGGACTCGAGCGCGGCGTAGACGATCTGCTCGGCACTGGACTTCTTGCCGTCCAGCATCACGCGGTTGACCATCTGGGTGACCAGCGTGGAGTCGTAGACGGGGTCACGCAGCAGCGTGCGGGGCGCGATCTCTGCGCGGCGAGGCATCAGCCACCCCTCTTTGCGCCGTACTTGGAACGACCCTGCTTGCGGTCGTTGACGCCGGAGGTGTCCAGCGCCGCCCGGATGATCTTGTAGCGCACGCCCGGCAGGTCCTTGACGCGGCCGCCGCGGATCAGCACGACCGAGTGCTCCTGCAGGTTGTGGCCGACGCCCGGGATGTAGGCGGTCACCTCCATGCCGTTGGTCAGCCGCACGCGCGCGACCTTGCGCAGCGCCGAGTTCGGCTTCTTGGGGGTGACCGTGTACACGCGCGTGCAGACGCCACGCTTCTGCGGGGCGCCGCGCAGCGCGGGCGTCTTGGTCTTCGCTACCGCCTTGACGCGCGGCTTGCGGACAAGCTGGTTGATCGTGGGCATACGGGGGACAGGCTCTTCCGTTTAGGAGGCAAAAAGAAGGCAGCCCGAAACGGGCCGCGACCGGGGACTCTAGCAGAACCAGAAACGCGAACGAGCTGCTGCGAGGACCCCGCTGTAGGGTATCAGCCATGCGGTGCGGGACGTGTTCGGCAGACAACCGAGACGACCGGCGGTTCTGCCGTGAGTGCGGTGCTCCGCTGGTCGCGGCGTGCCCGACCTGCGGTGCAGCGAACGACCCCGGTGACCGGTTCTGCGGCTCCTGCGGAGGGGCGCTGGAGGAGGTCGCGACAGTGGCCGCGCCGGGCGTCCCGCGCAGCGGATCCGAGCGGCGGATGGCGTCGATCCTGTTCGCCGACATCGTCGGCTTCACGCCGCTGGCGGAGTCGCGCGACCCGGAGGAGGTGCGCGAGCTGCTGGGGCGCTACTTCGAGACGGCGCGCGAGATCGTGCAGCGCTACGGAGGGTCGCTCGAGAAGTTCATCGGCGACGCGGTGGTGGCGGTCTGGGGCGCCCCGGTGGCACAGGAGGACGACGCGGAGCGTGCCGTCCGCACGGCGCTTGACCTGGTCTCGGCGGTGCAGGCGCTCGGCGCCGAGGCCGGCGTCGATCTGGCGCTGCGGGCCGGCGTCTCCACCGGCAACGTGGCGGTGACGCTGGGCGCGGAGGGCCAGGGCATGGTGGCGGGCGACGTGGTCAACACCACGGCCCGGATCCAGGCCGCGGCGGAGCCCGGCACGGTGCTGGTCGACGAGGCGACGCGCCGTACCACCGAGGCGGCGATCGCCCACGAGGCGGCCGGCAGCTTCGAGCTCAAGGGCAAGTCGCAGCCGGTGGAGCTGTGGCGGGCGCTGCGCGTGGTCGGGGCGCTGCGCGGCGAGGGCCGCACGCTCGGCCTGGAACCGCCGTTCGTGGGCCGGGTGCGCGAGCTGTCGATGCTCAAGCAGCTGCTGCATTCCACCGCCGAGGACGGCCGCGCCCACATGGTGTCGGTCTCGGGCATCGGCGGCATCGGCAAGTCGCGGCTGACCTGGGAGTTCGAGAAGTACCTGGACGGGCTGGCCGACAGCTTCCTCTGGCACCGTGGCCGTTGCCTCTCCTACGGGGACGGCGTCGCGTTCTGGGCGCTGTCCGAGATCGTGCGCATGCGCTGCCGGATCGTCGAGGACGAGGGCGCCGAGTCCGCGGCCGCGAAGCTGGAGGGGACGCTGGCCCAGTACCTCACCGCTGATGAGGCGGCGACGGTGCGCGAGCCGCTGCGCCAGCTGCTGGGGATGTCCGGCGAGCCGGACGGCGACCGCAACCGGCTGTTCCCGGCCTGGCGGCTGTTCATCGAGCGGATGGCGGAGACGGCGCCGGTGGTGCTGGTGATCGAGGACATCCACTGGGCGGACAACGCCCTGCTCGACTTCGTCGAGTACCTGATCGAGTGGTCGCGGCACCTGCCGCTGTTCGTGCTTGCGCTCTCGCGGCCGGAGCTGGCCGAGCGGCGGCCGAGCTGGGGGTCGGCCGCCCGCGCGCTGACCTCGCTGACGCTCGAGCGGCTGACCGACCCGGAGATGCTCGAGCTCGTCAGCGGGCTGGCGCCTGGTGCGCCCGGCGAGCTGGTCGAGCGGATCGCGGACGGCGCGGAGGGCGTGCCGCTGTACGCCGTCGAGACGGTGCGGATGCTGCTCGACCGCGGGCTGCTGGCACGGGAGGGTGAGCGCCTGGTGGCGACGGCGGATCTGACCACGCTCGAGATCCCGGAGACGCTGCATGCGCTGGTGGCTGCGAGGCTGGATGCGCTGCCCGAGGCGGAGCGACGCCTGATCGAGGACGCCGCGGTGCTGGGCAAGACGTTCACGTTGTCGGGACTGACGGCGGTCGCCGGACTCCCCGAGACCGAGCTGGAGCCGCTGGTGGCGTCCCTGGTGCGGCGCGAGGTGCTGGTGATGCAGACCGATCCGCGGTCGCCCGAGCGAGGGCAGTACGAGTTCGTGCAGGCACTGGTGCGGACGATCGCCTACGAGACGATCGGGCGGCGCGAACGCAAGCGCCGGCACCAGGCTGCGGCCGGCTACCTGGAGGCGCTCGGCGGCGAGGAGCTGTCCGAGGTGATCGCGGCGCATTACGTCGACGCCTACCGGCTGGCTCCCGACGACGCCGACGCCGAGCAGCTGCGGGACCACGCGAAGCGCGGCCTGCTGCGGGCCGTAGAGCGCGCGCGGTCGCTTGCCGCGACGGGTGAGGCCGAGCGTCTGATGCGGGCGGCAATCGAGCTGACCGAGGACCCGGCCGAGCGGGCGCAGCTGCTGGAGGAGGCCGGCCAGCTGTCGCTCGCCGACGGACGGCCCGGCGACGCGATCGCGCAGTTCGAGGAGGCCGACGAGCTGCTGCGGGAGCTGAGCGACCTGCACGGCGCCGCCCGGCTGCGGGCTCGCCAAGGCGGAGGCGCTGTTCCTGGAGGGGCGCACCGACGAGTCGGTGGCCCTTATGGAGCCGGCGTACTCGGTTCTGCGCGATCAGGAGCAGGATGCGGATCTGGCGGCGTTGGCGTCCCAGTACGCGCGCATGCTCGGGTTCGTCGACCGCCTTGACGAGTCGATCGAGCCGCTGGAGCGGGCCATCGACATCGCCGAGCAGCTGCGCGAGTGGGCGACCCTGTCGCATGCGCTGAACACGAAGGGGCTGGTATCGCTGTACAACGGCCGTCCGCAGGAGGGACGTTCCCTGCTGCTGGGCGCCCTGCGAGTCGCCGAGGAGGCGGACGACCATCAGACGGCGCTGCGCGCGCACTTCAACCTGTCCTACGTGGCACAGTGGTCGGATCGCCTGCAGAGCGGCGACGATCAACGTGGCCTGGAGCTGTCCCGGAGGATCGGCGACCGCAACTGGGAGCGGGCGTTCCTGATGCACCAGGCGGCCGACCTGTTCCGGAGCGGTGACTGGGACGAGGCGCTGAAGGTGTCGGAGGAGTCGGCCCAGGAGGCGGTCGATCAGTTCTCCCTGAGCGCGCTGTTGCACCCGATGGCAACGATCCTGGCCTGGCGCGGGGACGCGGAGGCGGCCCGTCTGGCGACGGAGCGGTCCGGATTCCAGCAGGGGTCCCCGGATCGCCAGGCGCGAGCGTTCTGGGCGTGGTCAGTGGGCATCCAGCGGATGGCGGCGGGCCGTTGGGCCGAGGCTGCCGAGGCAACGGCCAGCTGGCAAGAGACCGGCGAGGCTGTGGGTATGCAGCATCCCGCGGTCAAGGGCTCGTTCGTGGTCTGGGGGGAGGCCTCGCTGCGCATGGGCGACGCGGCCTCGGCGCGGGCGTTCGTGGCGCGCGTGCGGGAGTTGCCGGCGGGGCAGCTGACGCCGTACATCGAGGCGCACGGTCACAGGATTGCGGCGCTGCTGGGGGAAGGCGAAGACCCGGCAGCGGAGCTGGCCATGGCGGTGGCGACGCTGCGGCGGATCGGGTACCGGTTCGATCTGATGCTGGCACTGGCGGATGCGACAGAGGTCTCGTCCACGGATGCGGGATGGGCGGCCGAGGCGCGGGCGGAGGCGGTCGAGATCGCCCGCGAGCTGGGAGCGGCCTCGATTATCGAGCGGCTGGAGTCGACCGACGTGCCGTCCGCCGCCGCAGGCGCGTAGCCGGGGTCGGCAACGACAGCGGGCGGTGACGGCGCCGACCAGAGCCGACCGGCTCAGACGAAGACCGTCCTGGTCAGTCGAACAGGGCTCAGAGCCCGCTTCGGTCGCCGAAGAGGTGTCAAACACCGCATCGGCCCCCGACGACATCTCACGACACCACCGTCACACTTGCAACAGCCGCCGTGACGACCAATGCGCTCAACCAGGCGAAATCGCTCACAGGAGGGGTTTGACTACGACCCGGCCCGCGACGAAGGTTCGCGACGCGATCGACACCGACCGTGACTGACTGGTTACAGGCGGAACCGTAGGCTCTGACCATGCCTCGCACCCCTCGAGTCGACTATGCCGGCGCCATCCAGCACGTCGCCGTGAACGGAAACAATCGGCAGCCGATGTTCATCGACGCAGCCGACAGGTATCTCTGCCTCACGCTGCTTGGGGAGACCACCGAGCGCTATGGCTGGGATGTCTTGTCGTACTGCCTGATGGACACACACTGGCACGTACTCGTGCGAACGCCAGAACGGAACCTGTCCGCCGGGATGCAGCGCATGAACACCTGTTACTCCCAGGGGTTCAACCGCCGGCACGGCCGCAGCGGCCACTCGATCCGCCATCGGTTCATGTCGGTCGCGGTCGAGGACGAGGCGCACCTGTTCGAGCTGACCCGCTACCTGCCGCTCAACCCTGTGCGCGGGGGTCTGATCCGCCACCCTGAGGCCTGGATCTGGTCGAGCTACCGCTCGGAGCTCGGCGTCGTCCCGGCACCGACCTGGCTGCACGCCCGCTGGTCGGTCGAGCTGCACGGCTCGTCCGGGCACCTGCGCCGGTTCGTCGCCGCAGGCATGGCGGAGCCGGGCGCCCATTGGACGCCCGGCTCCGATCCCACGCTTACTCCTCCTCGACCGGAGGAATGAACGGCTCCTCCGCGCCCGGCTTGGGAGTGAGGTCGATCTCATCGCCGTCACCGACGGCAACCGCATCGCCGTATACCGAAGCGGCAACGCCGGCCGGCTCCAGCAGCAGCGGATCATCCGTGGCCGTGATGGACACGTTGCGATACCGCTTGAGACCGGTCGACGCCGGGATCAGCTTGCCGATGATCACGTTCTCCTTGAGGCCCAGCAGCGAGTCCGACTTGCCCTCGAGGGCGGCGTCGGTCAGCACCTTCGTGGTCTCCTGGAACGAGGCCGCCGACAGGAAGCTCTCCGTCGCCAGCGAGGCCTTCGTGATGCCGAGGATGATCGGCGTCCACTCCAGCCCCTCCTTCTTCGCCTTCTTCAGCTTCGCGACCTCGGTCTCGAGCTTCGGCTTGTCGACCAGCTCGCCCGGCAGCATCGAATCGCTGTCGCCGGCCGAATCGAGCCGCACCTTCTTCAGCATCTGGCGCACGATCAGCTCGATGTGCTTGTCGTGGATCTCCACGCCCTGGCTCTTGTAGACCTCCTGCACCTCATCCACCAGGTACCGGGCGGTCTCGGTCTCGCCGCGCAGGTCGAGCAGCTCCGACGGAGCCATCGGCCCCTCGTTCAGCGGCGTGCCCTGCTCGATCACCTCGCCCTTTGTCACACGCAGACGCGTGCGCCGCGGGAACGAGTACTCCTTGACCGTGGGCTCGCGGTCCTCGCCCTTCGCCACCTTCTCGGTGACCGTGACGACGTACCCGCGATCCGCCTCTTCCACATCGGCCCGTCCACCGATCTCCGACAGCGTCGCCGCCGCCTTCGGCTTCCGCGCCTCGAACAGCTCCACCACTCGCGGCAGGCCGTGCGTGATGTCTGCTCCGGCAACGCCGCCCGTGTGGAACGTGCGCATCGTCAGCTGCGTGCCCGGCTCGCCGATCGACTGCGCGGCCACGGTACCGACCGCATCACCGATCTCCGACATCTCGCCGGTGGCCATCGACCATCCGTAGCACTGCCTGCAGACCCCGATCCGGGCCCTGCAGTGCAGCGTCGTCCGCAGAGGAACCGTCGCCGTCAGGTCGTCCCCGACAGCGTCGGCCAGCTCCCGCAGCCGCGCTCCGTTGATCTCCGTCCCCTTCGCCAGCTTGTACTTGCCGAACTTGACGTCCCCGGCCAGCACTCGCCCGATCACGCTCGACCGGTTGGGCTGCAGGTCGTCCAGCTTCACCGGAACGTCCAGGTAGCCCTCCGTGCCGCAGTCCTCCTCACGGATGATCACGTCCTGCGACACGTCCACCAGACGCCGGGTCAGGTACCCCGAGTCGGCCGTGCGCAGCGCCGTGTCGGCCAGGCCCTTGCGGGCACCGTGCGTCGAGATGAAGTACTCGAGCACCGACAGGCCTTCCATGAAGTTGGACTTGATCGGGCGCTCGATGATCTCGCCCTTCGGATTTGCCATCAGCCCGCGCATGCCGGCCAGCTGGCGGATCTGCTTGAACGATCCGCGAGCACCCGAGTTCGCCATCATGAACACCGGGTTCAGCTCGAGCAGGTTGCGCAGCATCGCCTCGCCCACCTCATCGGTGGCCTTGTTCCACAGCGACACCACCTGCTCGTGGCGCTCGTCCTCGGTGATCAGGCCGCGGTCGTAGTTCTTCTGCGCCTTCGCCACCTCGTCCTCGACGCCGGACAGGATCTCTTCCTTGTCGGGCGGCGTGATGATGTCGTTCTTGGAGACCGTGACACCCGCGCGCGTGGCGTAGGTGAAGCCCAGCTCCTTGATCGTGTCCAGCACCTCGCTGATCGCGGTCGCCCCGTAGCGGTCGACCAGATCCGAGATGAAGTCCGTCATCTCGCGCTTGGTGAAGGTCACGTTCTGGTACGAGTACGCGGTCACATCGAACGTCTTGCCGACCGCGTGCGCCAGCGCCCGCGACACCTCGTCGTTGAAGATGGCGCGGCCGACCGTGGTCACGATCCAGTCGCCCCGCTCGCGCAGCCCGATCACGTTCTGCAGCCCCAGCTGATGCTGGTCGTACGCGATCTCGACCTCGTCCATCGAACCGAAGTACGGAGCCTTGCGCTTCTTCAGGTCGTCCCACGTGACCTTGCTCAGGTCCTCGGTCGAGTACGTCAGGTAGTAGGTGCCCAGCACCATGTCCTGCGTCGGCGTCGCCAGCGGCTTGCCGTGCGCCGGCGACAGGATGTTGTTCGACGACAGCATCAGGATGCGGGCCTCGGCCTGCGCCTCTGCCGACAGCGGCAGGTGCACCGCCATCTGGTCGCCGTCGAAGTCGGCGTTGAAGGCATGGCAGACCAGTGGATGCACCTGGATCGCCTTGCCCTCGACCAGCACCGGCTCGAACGCCTGGATGCCGAGACGGTGCAGCGTGGGCGCCCGGTTCAACAGCACCGGGTGCTCCGCGATCACCTCTTCCAGCACGTCCCAGACCTCGGGCACCATCGTGTCCACCATCTTCTTGGCGGCCTTGATGTTCTGCACCAGCTTGCGCTCGACCAGCCGGCTCATGATGAACGGCTTGAACAGCTCCAGCGCCATCAGCTTGGGCAGACCGCACTGGTGCAGCTTCAGCGACGGCCCGGCCACGATCACGGACCGGCCGGAGTAGTCGACGCGCTTTCCCAGCAGGTTCTGACGGAAGCGTCCCTGCTTGCCCTTCAGCATGTCGGACAGCGACTTCAGCGGCCTGTTGCCAGGACCGGTGACGGCGCGTCCGCGGCGGCCGTTGTCGAACAGTGCGTCGACGGCCTCCTGCAGCATCCGCTTCTCGTTGTTGACGATGATCTCCGGCGCACCCAGGTCGAGCAGGCGCTTCAGCCGGTTGTTGCGGTTGATCACGCGCCGGTAGAGGTCGTTCAGGTCGGACGTGGCGAACCGGCCGCCGTCCAGCTGCACCATCGGGCGCAGCTCCGGCGGGATCACCGGCACCGTCTCCAGCACCATCCACTCGGGGCGGTTCTCGGACTTCGTGAAGGCCGACACCACCTTCAGGCGCTTGATCGCGCGCGCCTGCTTCTGGCCCTTCGAGGTCTTGATCGTCTCGCGCAGCGACGCCGCCTCGGCGTCGAGGTCACGCGACCGCAGCAGCTCGCGGATCGCCTCGGCGCCCATTCCGCCGGTGAAGAACTCACCGAACCCGTACGAGCTGCCGAACCGGTCCTTCAGCTCGCGGAACAGGGCCTCGTCGCTGACGATCTCCTGCACCTCGAGCTCCTTGAACTTGACCCACGTCCGGTCAAGCCGGTCGATCGAGTCACGGGAGTGATCCTCGACGTCCTTCTTGCGAGCCTGGATGTCCTGGTAGGTGTCGCGCACCTTCAGCGCCCACTGCTCGATCGCCTTCACGTCCTCCTTGGACATGCGGCCGTCCGTGCGCAGGCACAGGTCGTTGGCGGTCTCGCGCAGCTCCTTGGGATCGGTCGACTCACCCTGCTCGATCACCTCGCGCAGCAGGCCCACGCCCAGCTGCCGGGTCTTCTCCAGCGCCGGGGCGGCGCCGGGGCCGGCCTCGACCAGCTTGGCGAGCCACTGCTGATCGGGCTCCTTGAGCGTCACGTCGTCGCCCGCCAGGTAGGACAGCCGGGCCTTGACCGCGTTCTTGGCCTTGGTCTTCTCGGGACCCTTCGAGTCCAGGATCAGCTGCAGCTCGGACGCCAGCAGCTCGCGCGCGGTGGCGGCCCAGCCGGCCACGTTGTCGAGCTCCTTGGGGCCCAGCCGCCTGTCGTCGCGCACGGCCGAGTCGCGCACCAGCTCGCGCACCTTCTTGGGATCCTCGCCGGCGATCCGCTTGGAGGCCTCCTTGAGCAGGCCGTTGGCCAGCCCGCGGGCGTCCTCGAGCAGCGGCAACCCGGCCTCCTCGGCCCAGTTGTTGAGCGTGCGCGCCCAGTACTCGTCGTCCTCGTCGAAGTCCTTGGTCGACCCGTCGATGAAGTGCTGGCGGCGCCGCTGCATGCGCGTCTCGAGCGCGGCCAGCAGCTCCTCCTTGTCGAGCGCCAGGCGCTGCTTCTCCTGCTCGACCTTGCCCTCGAGCTCGGGCACGGCCTTGTCGCGCGCCTCCTTGTCGACCGACGTCACGATCGACGCGGCGAAGTACAGCACCTTCTCGAGCTCCTTGGGAGCGATGTCGAGCAGGTAGCCGATGCGCGAGGGCACGCCCTTGAAGAACCAGATGTGGCTGACCGGAGCGGCCAGGTCGATGTGACCCATGCGCTCGCGGCGCACCTTCTGGCGCGTCACCTCGACGCCGCAGCGCTCGCAGATGATGCCCTTGTAGCGGACGCGCTTGTACTTGCCGCAGTAGCACTCCCAGTCCTTCGTGGGACCGAAGATGCGCTCGCAGAAGAGGCCGTCCTTCTCGGGCTTGAGCGTGCGGTAGTTGATGGTCTCCGGCTTTGTCACCTCACCGGACGACCACTCCCGGATCTGCTTGGGAGAGGCCAGGCCGATGCGAATTGCGTCGAAATCGTTGATGTCGATCAACGGGTGTTCTCCTCACTCTTCGAGCGTGGGTACAGCGAAATGACGGGGCGGCGGCGGGAGTCGGTCATTCCTCGACCTCGTCCAGCGCCAGCTCCTCGGGCTCGGCCTCGAGCTCGCCCTCGTCCAGCTCCTTGCCGAGCACCTCGTCGTTGGGGACGGTCAGCTCGCCGTCCTCGTCGATGCGGTCGACCCCCTCCTCCAGCTCCTGGGCCTCGGGGTCGCGGGCGGCTGCCCTGCCGGCCACGGGCCGCAGGTCGATGCCGAGCTCCTCGGCGGCTCGCAGCAGCTCGTCGTCCTCCTCGCGAACCGCCACATCGGCGCCGTCCTCGGCCACCACCTTCACGTCCAGCGCCAGGGACTGCATCTCCTTCAGCAGCACCTTGAAGCTCTCCGGGATCGAGGGCTCGGGGATGTTCTCGCCCTTGACGATCGCCTCGTAGGCCTTGACCCGGCCCACGGTGTCGTCGGACTTGATGGTCAGCATCTCCTGCAGCGTGTACGCGGCGCCGTATGCCTCGAGCGCCCACACCTCCATCTCGCCGAAGCGCTGTCCGCCGAACTGGGCCTTGCCGCCCAGGGGCTGCTGCGTGACCAGCGAGTAGGGGCCGGTCGAGCGGGCGTGGATCTTGTCGTCCACCAGGTGCAGCAGCTTCAGGATGTACATGTAGCCGACCGTGACCTCCTGGTCGTACGGAGCCCCGTTGCGGCCGTTGAACAGCCGCACCTTGCCGGAGCAGCGCGAGCCCAGCGGTGCCTTCTTGTCGATCGTGAACTTCACGGCCTGCTGCTTGTTGTCGTCCGCCCAGTCGATCAGCGCCTGGTCGACGTCCTGCGGCGTGGCGCCGTCGAACACCGGCGTGGCGACGAACTGGCGCTCGCCGTTCTCGCCGCCGTGCGCGGCCGCCCAGCCCAGGTGCGTCTCCAGGATCTGGCCGATGTTCATGCGCGACGGAACGCCCAGCGGGTTCAGGATGATGTCGACGGGACGGCCGTCCTCGAGGAACGGCATGTCCTCCTCGGGCACGATCTTCGAGATCACGCCCTTGTTCCCGTGGCGGCCGGCCAGCTTGTCGCCCTCGGCGATCTTGCGCTTGGTGGCGACGTACACGCGCACCAGCTCGTTCACGCCCGGCGACAGGTCGTCACCGGCCGCGCGCGAGAAGGTCTTCACGTCGATCACCTTGCCGCCCTCGCCGTGGGGCACCTTCAGCGAGGTGTCGCGCACCTCGCGCGCCTTCTCCTTGAAGATGGCGCGGATCAGCTTCTCCTCGGCCGTCAGCTCGGTCTCGCCCTTCGGGGTGACCTTGCCGACCAGCAGGTCGCCCGACCCGACCTCGGCGCCGATCCGGACGATGCCGTTCTCGTCGAGGTTGCGGAGCGACTCCTCGGAGCGGTTCGGGATGTCCCGCGTGATCTCCTCGTCGCCCAGCTTGGTCGACCGCGCATCCACCTCGTACTCGTGGATGTGGATGGACGACAGCACGTCGTCCTTGACCAGCCGCTCGGACAGGATGATCGCGTCCTCGAAGTTGTAGCCCTCCCAGGACATGAAGGCGACCAGCAGGTTCTTGCCGAGCGCCAGCTCGCCGGTGTCGGTGGAGGAGCCGTCGGCCAGCACCTGGTCCTTCGAGACCCGGTCGCCGGCGCGCACGATCGGCTTCTGGTGAATCAGCGTGCCCTGGTTGGAGCGGCGGTACTTGACCAGGTCGTACTGGTCGTGGCCGTCGCGGGTGGCCACGATGATCTTCTCCGCGTCCACGTACTCGACCTTGCCGGCGCGGCGCGTCAGCACCACGTCGCCGGTGTCCACAGCCGCCCGGTACTCCAGCCCGGTGCCGACCAGCGGCGCCTCGGTCACCATCAGCGGCACCGCCTGGCGCTGCATGTTCGAGCCCATCAGGGCACGGTTGGCGTCGTTGTGCTCGAGGAACGGGATCAGCGCCGTCGCCACGGACACGATCTGAGCCGGGTCGACGTCCATGTAGTCGACCTTGGTGTTGTCAACCTGGACGGGGACGCCGTCACGGGTGCGGCACAGCACCGGCGAGACCAGCTTGCCGTTCTTGTCGATCTCGGCGTTGGCCTGGGCGATCGTGTACTTCTCCTCCTGCAGGGCATCGAGGTACTCGATGTCGGTCGAGACCTTGCCCTTCTCGATCTTGCGGTAGGGCGTCTGCACGAAGCCGTGCTCCGACACCTTCGCGTAGCTGCCGAGCGACCCGATCAGTCCGATGTTGGGGCCCTCGGGCGTCTCGATCGGGCACATGCGCCCGTAGTGGGTCGGGTGCACGTCGCGCACCTCGATCGGCGCGCGCTCGCGGGTGAGTCCGCCCGCGCCCAGCGCCGACAGTCGGCGGCGGTGCGTGAGGCCGGCCAGGCAGTTGGTCTGATCCATGAACTGGGACAGCTGCGACGACCCGAAGAACTCCTTCAGGGCGGCGGCCACCGGGCGGATGTTGACGATCGTCTGAGGCGTGATCGCGTCCTCGTCCTCGGTGGTAAGGCGCTCGCGGACGACCCGCTCCATGCGGTACAGCCCGATCCGGAAGGCCTCCTGGATCAGCTCGCCGACGGTGCGCAGCCGGCGGTTGCCGAAGTGCTCGTACTCGTCCAGGTCGTGCTCGATCGCGTCGCGCGGGATCGGCGACGCGTCGGCGGCGTAGTCCTTGCTCTCCTCGGGCACGCCCAGCTTGACCGGTAGGTCGACCAGCCGCTTCACCAGCTCGACGATGTCGCCGGTGGTGAGCACGCGGCACTCGGGCGAGACCTCGGAGCCGAGTCGCATGTTCAGCTTGTAGCGGCCGACGCGCGTGAGGTCGTAGCGCTTGGGGTCGAAGAACAGCGCGCGCACGAGGTTGCGCGAGTTGTCGACCGTGGGCGGCTCGCCCGGGCGCTGCTTCTTGAACACCTCGATCAGCGCCGCCTCCTCCGACTGCGACGGGTCCTTCTCGAGCGTCATCCGGATGAACGGGTTGTCCCCGAACAGTGCGAGCAGGCCCTCGTCGGTCTTGTCGATGGTGAAGCCGGTGTTCTCGTCGACGGCCGGCAGCGCGCGCAAAAGCGTGGTGATCGGCAGCTTGCGCTTGCGGTCGATGCGGACGTTGACCAGGCCCTTCTTGTCGATCTCGAGCTCCAGCCAGGACCCGCGCGACGGCATCAGGTTGGCGGTGAAGACCTGCTTGTCGCGGTCCTTCGGCTCCATGATGTAGGCGCCGGGGGAGCGCACCAGCTGCGTCACGACGACGCGCTCGGTGCCGTTGATGATGAACGTGCCCTGGTCGGTCATCCAGGGGAAGTTGCCGAGGAACACGGTCTGCTCGCGGATCTCGCCGGTGTCCAGGTTCGTGAACGCGACCTTCACGTTCACGGGCACCTCGTAGGAGAGGTCCTTCTCGCGGCACTCGCGCTCGGGCACGACCGGGTCGCCGATCGTGTATTCACCCAGGGCAACCTCGAGCCGCTCCGAGTAGTCGCGGATCGGGGAGATATCGTCGATTGTCTCGCGCAGGCCCGACGTCTTCAGCGAGTTGGGATCGCTGGGGTCACCCATGAACCATCGGAACGACGCCTTCTGGATGTCGATCAGGTTGGGGACGTCGAGTACCTTCTCGAGCTTGGAGAAGGTCTTACGGACGCGGGGCGAGGTGGTTTCAGGCAAAGCAAAGCCTCCCGGCAGGGCTCGAAGGGGAATTCAGGCGGTACGGATCCGGACCAAGGGCGCAACCGAGAACCCTATCAGGGGTCTGTTGCTCACGCAAACACGGTCGGCTAGCCCTGCCGCGGGATGGGCTTCCGCGACGGGGTACCTCCAGTCACTATACCGAAAGCCCCCTGCCGGTCAAGTCCGCGAGCCGGATCAGTCGTCGCCGTCGAACACGCGGCGGACGGTGCGCAGGCGCTTCTTCAGGTCTGCCGGATGCGGCTCCTGCACGACCTTGCCCTGCTCCTTCGACGCGTGCACGATCTCGCCCGACTCGAGAGCGATGGCGATGTGGTCGCCGTAGCAGAGCAGATCGCCGGGCTGAGCCGACCGCAGCGACACCTCGTGTCCGGCGGTCTCCTGCTGGTCGGCGTTGCGCGGCAGCAGCATCCCGAAGCGGCGATGCACGGCCTGCACCAGGCCGGAGCAGTCGATGCCCTCGACCGTGAGGCCGCCCCACTCGTAGGGAGCGCCCAGGAACATCAGCGCGGCCTCGGCGATTGCTTCGCCGCTTGCCTTGCGCCGCGCGGCGGCCAGCGGTTCGGTGCGGAGGCCCGGCGCCGGCAGCCAGGTGCCCATGTAGCGGTCGGCCGCCTGCGGCACCACCACCACGTGCGCGCGCTCCTTGGGCAGCGGCTCGCCCAGCGCCTCGGATTCGAGGTAGCCCTCGTAGCCGTCGGCCAGCACGACGCGCGCCCAGCCGTTGCTCTGCTCGACAACATCGATGGGGTCAGCGAACAGCGCCTGGGTGTGCTGCTCGGCCGACTGCTTGGGCTTGTCGCGCAGCGCGGCGTAGGGGCGAATGCAGGATGCCTTTTCCACAGCAGGGATTTTACCGGCCCCGGCACCCTCCCCGTCGGGGGAAGGCGCCGGAGCCGCATCAGCAGCCGTTCGCAGAGTGCTACTTGAGCTCGACAGTTGCTCCAGCCTCCTCGAGCTTCGCCTTCATCTGCTCGGCCTCGTCCTTGGCCGCGCCCTCCTTGACGGGGGCGGGAGCCTCGTCGGCAACAGCCTTGGCCTCCTTCAGGCCCAGGCCGGTCAGCTCACGGATGACCTTGATCACCTGGATCTTCTTGTCACCGGTACCGGTCAGCACGACGTCGAAGGAGCTCTGCTCCTCCTGCTCGCCGCCACCGCCACCGCCGGCACCGCCGGCCGGCGCGGCAACCATCACCGGCGCCGCCGCGGCGGCCGACACGTCCCAGGCCTCCTCGAGCGACTTCTTGAGCTCGACCAGCTCCAGCACGGACAGCTTGTTCAGTTCCTCAACGATTTTCTCGACAGGCATCTGTCGCGTCCCTTCGTTCTAGGCAGCTTCTGCCTCTTGGCGTTTTGCGATATAGGAATCGAGCACGGCAACGATGTCTCGCAGCGGTGCGTTCAGCACGTTGACGGTGCCCTGTGTGGGGCCGGCCACGGCACCCACCACCTGCGACAGCAGCGTGGTGCGCGGCGGCAGCTCGCCCAGCTCGCGGATCTGCTCCGCGGTCAGGGTGTGACCGTTCATGACGCCGCCCTTGACCGCAAGGATGCGGGTCGAGCGGGCCACCTCGGACAGCTTCTTGGCGGCGGGGGCCGGGTCGTCCTCGATGAAGGCGATCGCCGTCGGCCCCTGCAGGAACTCGATCAGCGTCGGCCGCTCGGCCTGCTCCGCAGCGATCCGGGCAAGCGTGTTCTTGGCCACGTGGAACGATGCCCCGGCCTCGCGCAATGCTCTGCGTACCTCGGCGGTCTGGGTGACCGTGAGGCCACGGTAGTCGGTCACGATCATCGCCTTGGCCTCCTTGATCTGGGCCACCAGGCGCTCGACCACCTCACGCTTCTCGTCTTGGTTCATCTCCTCACCTCCTCTCGCTCTGCTCGCGTCCACATGAGTGGCGGGCGCAGGCGGAGCGAGAGCTCCAAGACTGGCCGGCCTCGGTCGGGTGGGTGGTTTGAGCCTTTCGGCCCCGACGGTCTCTGGCGCGGTACGCGCGGTTTGCCGCTGAAACTCTAGACGGCCGCAGCCGCGGGTGCGGCGGCGTCCTCCATCAGGTCGCGGACACGGGTCGTGTCCAGCTTGATGCCGGGGCTCATCGTCGAGGCGATCGTGATCGAGCGCAGGTAGCGGCCCTTCGCCGATGACGGCTTGACGCGCAGGATCTCCTCCAGCACGGCCTGGTAGTTCTCGACCAGCGCCTGCTCCTCGAACGACTTCTTGCCGAGCGCGGCATGCACGATCCCGGTGCGGTCGGTGCGGTACTCGATCTTGCCCGACTTGACGTCGCTCACCGCCTTGCCGATGTCGAACGTGATGGTGCCGGCCTTGGGGCTGGGCATCTTGCCCTGCGGGCCGAGGATACGGCCCAGCCGGCCCACGGTGCCCATCATGTCGGGCGTTGCGATGGCCACGTCGAAGTCGCTCCACCCCTCGGTGATGCGGGCGGCCAGGTCATCGCCGCCGACCACGTCGGCGCCTGCCTCCTCGGCCTCCTTGGCCTTCTCGCCCTGCGCGAACACGGCCACGGTCACCGACTTGCCGAGACCGTGCGGCAGGAACAGCGTCCCGCGCAGCTGCTGGTCGGCGTGGCGGACGTTCACGCCCAGCCGGAAGTGCACCTCGACGGTCTCGTCGAACTTGGCGGTGTCCAGCGACTTCAGCGTGCGCACGGCGTCGAGCGGCGCGTACAGCCGCTCGCGGTCGACCTGGGCGCGCGCTCCGGTGTACTTCTTGCCGGCCATCAGCGCCCCACCTCCACGCCCATCGAGCGGGCGGTTCCGGCCACGATGTTCATGGCAGCCTCGACGTCGTTGGCGTTCAGGTCGGGCATCTTGCGCTCCGCGATTGCGCGCAGCTGGTCACGGCTGATGGTTCCGACCTTCGTGCGGTTGGGCTCGCCCGAACCGGACTCCAGGTTCAGCGCCTCCTTGATCAGCACGGCCGCGGGCGGCGTCTTGGTGATGAACGTGAACGAGCGGTCCTCGTAGACGCTGATCTCGACCGGCGTGATCTGGCCGTTGTTCGGCCCCTGCGTCTCGGCGTTGAACGCCTTGCAGAAGTCCATGATGTTGACCCCGTGCTGGCCGAGGGCGGGGCCCACCGGCGGCGCCGGGTTTGCCTGCCCGGCCGGGATCTGCAGCTTGATGACCTTGATGACCTTCTTGGCCATGTACTTCCTCCTTAGTGGTTCATGCGCCGGACCTGCGCCCGGCTCCCACGCTCGCGAGTGGCTAGATCTTCTTCACCTTGTCGAACTCCAGCTCGACCGGCACCTGGCGCTCGAAGATCGAGACCAGCACCTTCAGCTTGCCCTGGTCCTCGTTGATCTCGGCGATCTCGCCGTCGAAGTCGGACAACGGGCCGGAGATCACCTTGACGCTCTCGCCCAGGGAGAACTCGGCCTTCTGCTTCGGCGCCGGGGCGGCCGACGCGGTGTGCAGCATGCGGTCGACCTCGGGCTGCGAGAGCGGCACCGGCTTGTTCTGCGCGCCGACGAACCCGGTCACGCCGGGGGTGTTCTTGACCAGCGTCCAGGCCTCGTCGGTCAGGTCCATGTTGACCAGCACGTAGCCGGGCCACAGCCTCCGCTCGGTCTGCACCTTCTGGCCGTCCTTGGTCTCGACGACGGACTCGGTCGGCACAACCACGCGGCGCACCGTCATCTCCTGGTTCATCGACTTGACGCGGTGCTCGAGGTTGGCCTTGACCTTGTTCTCGTGCCCGGAATAGGTGTTGATCACATACCAGCGAAACATGTGGGTTCCGTCATTTCTGGAGGTCGAGGAGGTGGGAGACAAGACGTGCGAAGACCTGGTCGAGGCCGTACAGGTACAGGCCGACCAGCACGCACGCGCTGATCACGACCGAGGTGGACTGCCAGGTCTGCTGCCGGTTGGGGAAGTCGACCTTGGCCAGCTCGCCGCGGACCTCGCCGACGAACCCGCGCGCCCGGGCGAACGTGCTCTTCTTGCGCTGGACGGGATCGCCGCCCGACTGGCTCTTGGGCTTGCCCGCCAGCGGCGCGGTCACGCTCCGCCGACCTGTCTGCGCCGGCTGACGGCTGCGACGTGCCATCGGGCTAGCGAGTCTCCTTGTGCGGCGTATGCTTCCCGCACCAACGGCAGTACTTGGAGAACTCGATCCGGTCAGGCGAGTTGCGCTTCGATTTGTTGGTCTGATAGTTACGCCGCTTGCAGTCTTGACACGCCAGCGTAACGAGCACTCGGACACCTGTGGCCACGCGAAAACCTCTCGTCGGTTGAGCGCTTGGACGGTATCACAGGCCCCGCGCCGATCGTGCCGCCGAAACGGCCTCAGACGGGGCCGTCGCTGCCCGACAGCTCGAGCAGCCGCTCCACCGTATTCCAGTTGCGTGCGGTGGCCGTCACCTTCAGCTTCCGCTCCCAGAAGGAGTGCGTGAGACGGGCCTTGTGGACGCCGGCCGGCCACCACATGAACAGCTCGCGCCCGTGCAGACGGAACATCTCCGGCTCGTAGTCGGCCGGGTCCACGGCCGCCACCAGCTTCGGGTCGGGTCGGGCCGACAGGAACACCACGTGGTGGTGTTTGGGATTGTCGGCGTGCTCGCGCAGCGGGTTGCGCTTGACGACCGCGGCCAGCTCCGCGCGCGTGCGCACCAGCACCGGGATGTCGAGCCCCGTCTCATCGTGCAGCCGCTCGGCGATGCGGAGCTCCGACTTCGCCGCCGGCTCCTTGCTGCCGAAGGCGACGTTGCCGCTCTGAAGCAGCGTCTCCACGCCGGTGTAGCCGAGCGCCTCCATCAGTTCGCGGAGCTGCGCCATCGGGACGCGGTTCCTCCCGCCCACGTTGATGCCCCGCAGCAGTCCGATCTGGCGCGTCACTCCGACAGCGTGCCACAGACGGCCGACCGGTAGCTGGGGTGAGCGAGCGGCACCAGCCCCTGCCACCCGTCGCGCAACAGCTCGACCAGCGAGGGCGGCGTCAGCAGCTGCGCCCGTCCCCGCGGCGGCCGCGGCGCCCGACGGCTGTAGCCGGAGGCCGACCAGCAGAGCAGGCCGTCGCCCCAGACCAGCCAGGGCGCGCCCTCGGCCATCACGTAGGCGCCGTCGGGGAGCTCGTCGTAGGCGGCCACGTGCAGACGGCGCCGGCGTCCGTCGAGGCGCTGGTCGTGCAGCCGCAGGTCGATCGCATCCGCGCCGCGGTCGCCCGGATGCAGGCGCGCCCACACCTCGAGCAGCCGGTTGTAATCCTCCCGGCGGCACAGGGCGCAGGGCCGGTGGCCGGCCGCAAGCGCCGTCGCGTCATCCAGGAAGAACAGCTCGGTGAACCGGCCGGGCTGCATCTTGGGCCCGCGCTGCCAGCCCCGGAACTCGAGCCGGCAGGCGATCCAGCGGCGCACGGCGAAGTCACGGCAGATCCGCCCGCCGGCGTCGTGCAGGCAACCCCGATTGCCATACACGAGCCCGCGGGCGGGGTCTGCGATCAGCTGCCCGAGCGGTGTCACCCGGTTCTGGAGAGGCATGGCTCAGATTAATGCCGAACGCCCACGATCGCCTGCTCCAGCCAGGCCGTCCACGCCGCCTCGGCCGCCTCGTGGTCGGCCCCCTCGGCGAACAGGTGATGTCCGGCGAAGACCGGCATGCCCATGCCGCCGCGGCCATAGAAGCGGTACAGCGCATCGTCGCTGCGGAGGCCGATGAAGATGTCCTCCAGGTAGTCGACCTCGGCGTCGATCCGCCCGGCGCCCGCCACGTCGATGGCGACGCGGTCGCCGACGGCGGCATCCGCCCCCAGCCCGAGCGCCGCCCGTACGGCCTCGAAGGCGCTCGGCTCGAGCGCGTCGTCGGGGCCGCTGGCGCCGACGTAGGTGACCTTCCGACCGGCGAAGTGGCCGAGGTACTCGCCCAGCGAGTGCAGGTAGAAGTCGGTGTGGCGGCTGGCGCCGTCGTACTGGGCGTCCCAGTCCCCGGTGAGGATGCCGCTGTGCACGTAGCGAAGCACCGCACCGCCCGGCGCCGCCTCGATCCGGTACTCGAGCGCGTTGGTGAACTCATCGCTCTCGGCGCGCACGGCGATGTGGCGCGGCGGGTCGAACACGGTCACGGTGTGGCCGGCCCACTCCTCGCCGACGGCACTGGGCGCGCCCTCGCCGGTCGGGAACATCCACCCCGCAGCGCCGTTGCCGGTGGCGACGGCATCCCACACCTGCTCGGGGGTTCCGGGCAGCTCGACCTCACGCCTGATCTCGAACTCGCGGCTCATGGTGCATCCTTTCCAGTCGTGTGAGTGAGGCTGGGGTGCAGGGCCACCACCAGCCGATGGCGGCGCCCACCGCGGGCGCCCTCCGTGTGGTACCGGGCGGCCAGCGACGAGACGGCACCGGCCAGATCGTCGGCAAAGGCCGCCCTGTCGGCCGCCGACGCGAACGTGATCTCACTGTCGATCGTGAACGTGGCGAGCGGCTTGCCGGCCCGCAGCGCTCCTGCCATCAGCTCGCCCAGCTCGCGCACCAGCCGCGCGCCCACCGCCAGCATCCACGCTGCCGACAGCTGGTCGGGCGCGCGTGCGGGGTCGGGCTGAAGCGGCGACAGCGCCGCCGGAGAGATCACGTAGGACGCGGCCGTTGCCTGCATCACCCGCTCCGTGCAGTTGCCCCTGCGGCGCTCCTCCACCAGCTCCAGCAGGCCATGGCGCTCGAGCGCCCGCAGGTGGTAGTTGACGCGCTGGCGGGACAGGCCCTCGCGGGCCGCCAGCGTGCTGGCGGACGCCGGCTCGGCCAGGGCCGCCAGCAGCCGCGCCCGCACCGGGTCGAGCGTGACCTCGGCGGCGGTGGGGTCGTCGATCACGGCAACGTCGAGCATCCGTCAGCTCCGCTTCGGCCGCAGGATCATCAGCGTCACGTCGGCCGACGGCCTGGCCTCGACCAGCTCCAGATCGGCGCTCGCATCGGACTCGGGGAACAGCCGCTGGCCACGCCCCAGGATGGTCGGGAACACCATCAGCCGGTACTCGTCGACCAGGTCGTGCTCCACAAGTCCGGCCACCAGCCGGCCGCTGCCCGCCACCAGGATGTCGCCACCCTGCTGGGCCTTGAGGGCGCGGACGCCGTCGGCGAGGTCGCCGCCGATCACCGTCGTGTTGTTCCAGTCGGCCTGCTCGAGCGTGCCCGACACCACGTACTTCGCCATCGAGTTCATCCTGTCGGCAAACCCGGCCTCGTCGGTGCGCTCCGGCCAGGCGGCCGCAAATCCCTCGTAGGTGCGCCGCCCCAGCAGCAGCGCGTCGCTGCCGAAGACCTCGTCCACCTTGAACGCGTCGCCGTCGGGACCGCGCTCGAACTTGAAGGCCCAGCCGCCGCGGTCGAAGCCCTCGGCGCCCCCGGGATCCTCCATCACGCCGTCCAGCGTCACGAACTCCGAAACGATCAGCTTACGCATCCGGCTCCCCCTGCCTCGTGGTCATGGCGACATCATGTCACCGACAATAAAGTTTGTCAAGGATGATATTCATGTCGGCCGACGGGCGATCGGCCCTGGCGGATATCGTTCGCGGGCGAATCCGGCCGCCACCCGCCAGGAAGGGACACCGCATGCAGATCGGCAAGCCCGGGGACCCCGTCAGCCACATCTGCCAGGCCTACCCCGACCGCGTCGAGGTGCGGGGGCGCGACCTCTGCGGTGACCTGATGGGGCGGCTCAGCTTCACCGAGTACTTCCACCTGCTGCTGACCGGCGACGAGCCGACCGAGCAGCAGCGCTACTTCCTCGACCTGTTGCTGATCGCGATCGCCGAGCACGGCATGATGCCGACCAGCGTGGCGGCGCGGATGACGCTGGACGCGGATCCCGGCTCGCTGCAGGGCGCCGTCGCGGCCGGCATCCTCGGCTGCGGGCCGGTGGTGCTGGGCACCGCCGAGCCCTGCGCTCAGCTGCTGGAGGACGCGCAGGCGCGCGTGAGCGCGGGTGAGGATGCGGCCGGCGTGGCCGCTGCCATGGCGGCGGCCATCCACGCGGCCGGCGACAGGGCGCCCGGATTCGGGCACCCGCTGCACCGCCCGGTCGACCCCCGCGCCGAGCGGATCCTGGAGCTTGCCGACCAGCGTGGCGCGGCCGGGCCGCACGTGGCCATGGCCCGGCACTTCGGCAAGGCCGTGCCGGACGCCTGGGGGCGCCCGCTGACCATGAACGTATCGATGCCGATCGCAGCCGTCATGCTCGACCTTGGATTCCCGGCCTCGAGCGTGAAGGCGGTGCCGCTGCTGGCGCGCACCGCGGGTCTGCTGGCGCACCTGGCCGAGGAGCGCGAGCGGCCGATCGGCTTCCTGATGGCCGGGAAGGCCGAAGAGGCGATCGCCTACCGGCCGCCGGAGGCGCCGTGACGCTGCTCGATCCCGAGGTCGAGGCGCGCCCGTGGCACCGGCAGCTGGCGCTGGACGACGTCGCCTACCGAGCGCAGCTGTCCTACCTGCTCCGGCATTCGGCCTTCTACCGCGAGAAGCTGGCGGCGGCCGGCATCACCGACGCCGGGCAGGCGGGCGGCCTGGCCGACATCTCGCGGCTGCCGCTGACCGAGAAGCAGGAGCTCCGGGCGAGCGTGACCGCGGCCAACCCGATCGGCGCGCACCTCTGCGTCGACCGTGAGCAGATCGTGCGCATCTACTCCACCAGCGGAACCACCGGCACTCCCAGCTACATCCCGCTGACCGTTTCCGATCTTGACAACTGGGTGACCGGGTCGGCCCGGAGCTACGCCGCCTCCGGCGTAGCCGCCGGCCAGCGGATCGTGTCCACCTACAACGCCGGGCCGTTCGTGGCCGGTGCGGCGCTGGCTTCGTTCGACCGCATCGGCCTCTCCCACATCCCGGTCGGCACCGGCAACAGCGAGCGCCTGATGCTGGCGATCCAGCTGCTGCAGCCGGAGGCGGCGGTGCTGACGCCGTCCTACGCCGCCTACCTGATCGAGTGGGCAGCCGATCGCGACATCGACCTGGCCGCCCAGAGCGTGCGGCGGGTGCTGGTCGCGGGTGAGCCCGGCGGCGGCGAGCCGGCCTTCCGCGAGCTGCTGGAGCGGGGCTGGGGAGCGCGGGTGACCGAGGCGATGGGCATCGGCGACCTGGGCGTCTCGCTGTGGGGCGAGTGCGAGCACCAGGACGGCATGCACCTGGGCGCACGCGGTTTCATCCATGCGGAGCTGATCGACGCGGAGACGGGGACGACCATTGCGATGAACGACGGCGCAAGCGGCGAGCTGGTGCTGACACACCTCGTCCACCAGGCGGCCCCGCTGCTGCGGTTCCGCACGCGCGACCACGTCTCGGTCCGCACCGGCACCTGCCCGTGCGGTCGCACCGGGCCGAGGGTGCGCTGCATCGGCCGCACCGACGACATGCTGATCGTGCGCGGCGTGAACGTGTTCCCGTCGGCGGTGCGGGAGGTGGTGAACCAGTTCGTGCCGCAGGTCAGCGGCCACATCCTGGTCGTGCCGGCGACACGCGGGGTGAAGCAGGAGCCGCCGCTGCCGGTGACGGTAGAGGTGGCCCGCGATGTGGCCGCCGACGCGTCGCTGGCGGAGGCGATCCGGGACCGGCTGCGCAGCGTGCTGGTCGTGCAGACCCGGGTCGAGCTGGTGCCGTGGGGGACGCTGCAGCGCAGCGAGTACAAGGCCAAGCTGGTCAAACACTAGGAGTGGCAATGCGGAAGATTCAGAGCCAGGGCGTGCACCACATCACCATCACCGGCGCAGACCGCCAGACGTCGATCGACTTCTGGGAGGGCGTGCTGGGCATGCCGTTCGTCTTCGAGCAGCCGAACCTCGACAACGCGTCGGAGAGCCACCTCTACTTCGACCCGGGCGACGGCCGTCTCATCACCATCTTCACCAACGAGGAGCGCACGGCCGACCCGGCCCGCACCCCGATGGATCCCGGCTGCGTGCACCACGTGGCGTTCTCGCTCTCGCACGCGACCTTCAGCCAGGCGGTGGAGCGACTGGACGAGCGCGGCATCAGCCACAGCGGCGTCAAGGACCGCGGGTTCATGGACTCCATCTACTTCACCGATCCGCTGGGACTGCTGATCGAGCTGGCGTCCTATCGGTTCGAGCCACCGTTCGGTTACGCTCACGCCGACGTGCTGCTCGAAGCACACAAGATCCGCGTCGAACGCGGCGACCGGAACATCGGCGAGGTACACCTGGCGGATGCCATCGAGATCCTCGTCACCCGGTCGCGCGAGTCGCTGTCGGACGACCGGTCAGCCAAGAACCCGTACTAAGACCTGGAGGACGCAATGGCCGAGATCAAGCTTCACATCCTCAAGCCCAGCGTGAACAACCTCACGGCCCGCATCTTCGTGCGCGCGGCCGGGCTCGACTTCGAAGAGGTCGATGTGTGGGGGCAGACCCAGTCGCCGGAGTTTCTCAAAGCAAACCCGGCCCGGCTGACGCCGATGCTCGAGGAGGAGGGGCTGCCGCGGGCGACGCTGTGGGAGAGCTGCGCGATCATGCAGTACCTCTGCAACAAGCACGGGCTGGAGCAGCTCTACCCCAGCGACCCCGCGCAGCGGGCGATGGTGGACAGCGCCATGTTCTACCAGATCGGGACGCTCTATCCCCTGGTCGCGCGCGCCACGTATCCGGTGCTGCACTTCCCGCAGTACCCCGGCGAAGTGGGCTGGTCGGAGGCGGACGAGGGCAGCAAGGCGGAGGCCCAGGCGGCGGCCGAGGCGGCGCTCGGACACCCGCTGGAGGTCTACCGCGACTTCTTCATGGACGGCAAGCGGTTCATCGGCGGTGAGCATCCGGTGATCGCCGACATCCGGCTGGCGGCCACGCTCGAGTTCCTGGACGCAATCGACTACGCGCTGCCGGACTGGGCGCGCCAGTACATGGCGGCGATGGAGTCGGACCTGGGCGACGCCTATGCCGAGCCGGCTGCCGACGTGCGCGGCTACATCGCGTCGGTGAAGACCCCGGCGTAAACGGTTAGGAACGCGCGAAGAACAGATGGGTGGCGACCGGCGCGGCAACGCTCCTCCGCGGCTCGAGGCCGTGCAGGTCGTCACCCAGTCCTTCGAACAGCCGCTCGCCCGCGCCCAGCAGCGTCGGCGCCAGGTTGATCACCATCTCGTCGACCAGGCCGGCGGCCAGGTACTCCCGGCAGGCCTGCGCCCCGCCCGCCAGCGACACGTCCTCGCCGCCGGCCGCTTGCCGCGCCTGCTCGAGTGCCGAGGCGATCCCGTCGGTGACGAACGTGAAGGTGGTGCCGCCCTCGCAGACCAGCGGCTCGCGGGCATGGTGGGTGAGCACGAACACCGGGTGGTGAAACGGCGGGTTGTCGCCCCACCAGCCGTTCCACGGCGCGTCCGCGTCCCATCCACCCGGGTGTCCGCCGAACATGTTGCGGCCCATGATGGTCGCGCCCACGTTGGCCAGCCCCTCCTCGATCACCGCGGAGCTCTCGTTCACCTCGCCGCCTTCGAGGCCTTGCGGCGCCCGCCAGGCGGCCAGCTCGAAGACCCACTCGTGCAGCCGCATGCCGCCCACGCCGAGCGGGTTCTCGACGCTCTGGTCGGGGCCGGCCGCGTAGCCGTCGAGCGACATCGAGATGGTCATGCGCAGCTTCGACATGCGCGCACCTTACCCCCGATCCAGGTCCAGGCTAACCGCAGAAACGCGGGTAGCATCCGGGCCACACGAACCCCCTTTTAGAAGGAGCATCCGATGGCAGGACAGATCGTGCACTTCGAGATCCCGGCCGACGACACCGGCGCGAGCCAGGCGTTCTGGGGATCGCTGTTCGGCTGGCAGTTCCAGGCCTTTCCCGGCCCGTTCGAGTACCACATGACCCGCATCGGCGAGCAGACCGGCGCCGCCATCACCAACATGGAGCCGGGCAAGCGCGGAACCCGCGCCTACTTCAGCGTGGATGAGATCAACGCCGGAGCGGCGCGCGTGCGCGAGCTGGGCGGCCAGGCTGCCGATCCGATGCCGGTGCCGGCGATGGGCTGGTTCTCGACCTGCACCGATCCGCAGGGCAACGAGTTCGGCCTCTGGCAGAACGACGAAGCGGCTCCCACCCCCGAGATGTAGCCGTGGCCACGTTCCACGTGGTGATCCACCGCTCGGGGCCCGACTACGACCTGTCGCTGCCGCTCGAGCAGCAGTCCGGTTGGGACGACCACGCCGCGTTCATGGACGGACTCGTGGACGCGGGCTTCCTGGTACTGGGTGGACCGCTCGAGGACGGGTACCGCGTCGTGCACGTCGTGGAGGCGGCATCGGCCGACGAGGTGCGCGCGACGCTGGCACGCGATCCATGGAGCGGCACGCACCTGGTCGTCGACAGCGTCGATGCCTGGACGCTGCGTCTGGACGCGCGTCGTCCGGCCGGCGCCTGAATCAGACCGCGTCCAGCACCTGTCCCTGCTCGGCGGGGACAGCGCTGGGCGCGGCGGCCCGCTTCGGAACCAGCAGCGCCGCTCCAAAGCCGAGCAGCAACATCGCGGCCGACAGCCAGAACGCATCCACGAACGCGCCCTCGGTCGGCAGCCCGGCGGCAACCACGCTGGCGGTCAGGATGCTCGCCGAGATCTGTCCGCCCAGCGAGCCGCCGACGTTTCGGAAGATCACGTTCATGCCGGTGGCGACGCCGGTCTGATCGGGCCGCACCGACTCCACGATCACGTTCACCATCGAGGCGAACGCCAGGCCGATGCCGAGTCCCATCACGAACGTGGCCGTGTAGATCTGCCAATCCTGGCTGTGCATCAGCGCCAGCATCACCCAGGCGATCGCGCTCAGCAGCCCGCCCAGCGCCAGCGGCACACGGGAGCCGACGGTCACCGACATGCGGCCCGCCAGCGGCCCCACCACCAGCATGCCGATCGTGGCGGGTAGCAGGAACAGCCCGGCCTCGGTGACCGAGGCGCCGAACCCGTAGCCGGTGGACTTGGGCATCTCCACGAACTGCGGGATCAGAACGAACGACGCGAACATGCCAAAGCCGATCAGTGTGGCCGAGAGGTTGGTGGCCCAGACCGGACGGTCGCGCAGCATCGTCATGTCGACCAGCGGCTCGGCCATCCGCGACTCGACGACCACCCACACCAGCACCGCCACCACGGCCAGCACGAACAGCCCGATCGTGAGAGCCGACGTCCAGCCCCAGCTGGGGCCTTCGCTGACCGCGACCAGCAGCGCCACCAGCCAGGTGGCGAGCAGCAGACCGCCGGCCCAGTCCACCTTGCCCGGAGTGCGGATCGGCGACTCGGGGATCATCACCATCGTGATGATCGCGGTCGGGATCAGCACCGCCAGCGGCAGCCAGAACAGCCAGTGGTAGTCGAGGCGCTCCACGATCGGGACCAGACAGCACGATGCCGAGGCCGCCGCCGATGCCGACCAGGGCCGAGATCATGGCGATGCCGTGCGCGATCCGCTGCTTCGGGAACTCGTCGCGGATGATCGAGAAGGCGAGCGGGAACACGGCGCCGCCGATGCCCTGGATCACGCGGGACGCGGTCATCAGCTCGATGGTCGACGACAGCGCGGCGAGCAGCGTGCCCAGCGCCAGGATCCAGAGCGTGATCACCAGCATCTTCTTCTTGCCGAACATGTCACCCAGCCGGCCCACGATCGGCGTGGCCACGCAGGCGCTCAGCAGGTAGGCCGTCAGGATCCAGGTGGCGCCCGTTGCGGACGCGTTCAGGTCGGCCTGGATGGCCGGCAGCGCCGGCGCCACCAGCGACTGCAGCAGCGCGTACACGATGGCGGCCATGGCCAGGGTCGCGAACGTGATCCCGTAGTGCTGGCGATGCTCGTGCGCGGCCTCCATCAGGCCGTCCGCCGCCGGGCCGGGGTGGCGGCGATCGCGGCCAGGCCGCCCTCGAGGAATGCCGCTGCCTGGTCGAGCACCGCGATCGCCTGCGTACGCGAGGCCGTGGCCCCATGCACGCTGCGGGCCTGAGCCTTCGCGATCGCGATCGCCGACAGGGCTGCGGCGGCGGCGAACCGCGGCCGCGGCCCGTCGGCCGGCTCGCCAAGATCGGCGGCGATCGCCTCGGCCAGCGCGTCCTCGACCTCGGAAAGGCGGGCGCGTTGGTGTACGCGCAGCTGCTCATTCTCCGCGATCAGCCGCTCCCGCAGCTGCTCGCGCGGGCCGGGCGTGATCATGTGGTCGGCCACGAAGACTCGCAGCGTGTCGACCGCCGACAGGCCGTTGCTGCGGTGGCGGAGCTCATGGCAGAGCTGGTCGCGCAGCGGCGAGGTGTCCGCGAACACGATCTCCTCCTTGGACGGGAAGTACGCGAACAGCGTGCCCTTGGAGACCTCCGCCGCCTCGGCGATCTCGGCCACCGTCGTCTGCTGGTAGCCGTGCTCTGCGAACAGGTCGAGGGCCACCGTCGCGATCGCCTCGCGCGTGCGCAGCTTCTTCCGCTCCCGTAGCCCCAGCTCACCCATGCGGAGCAGCCTAGCAGGATTTATGAACTGAGTCCAGTTTTGTGCCCGGTACGAATATTCGCGGCTCAATCGGCGGCCAGGTCGAGCCGCCGGTCGTTGCAGCGCATGGTGGTACCGGGCGGGTACTCGAAGTCGACGGCCCCGGCCAACTGGAAGCCAAGCCGCCGGCAGATCGCGTTCGAGGGCGCATTGTCGACCGACGGATAGGCGTGCATGAACCGCGGCTCGCGCTCGGCGCGGGCGATCGCGATCACCAGCGCGGTTGCAGCCCCGGCCAGCCCCCGCCCCTGATGCTCCGGCGCCACCGCCCAGCCGATCTCGAACACCTCGCTTTCCCGCCACTCGCGATGCCAGTAGCCGACCCAGCCGACGCCCTCGCCGGTCTCGGGTTCGACGATCCGGTACTGCCGGGAGCCGGGCTGCCGGTACCTGGCCTGCCGCTCGGCGATCCGCTCCCGGCTCTCTGGGCCGCCCAGATGGGCCATCATCGCGGGATCGCCCACCAGCCGCTCGAGCAACGGCAGATCGCCGTCGCCCCACGGCTCGATCCGGACGGATGGGTGATCGCCGGTCATCGGTTTTGGAGCGTACCCGCGTCACGCGAGCGGT
>CAWCPM010000017.1:0-163991 GCA_963797565.1 uncultured Actinomycetes bacterium
AGAGCTTCGCCGACCAGGCCGCGGAGCTCGACGGATCGCGCGTGTCCACCGACGGCACCGGAGACGCCTGACTGCGACGGACAGCTGTGCCATATCAGCGTGCGTAGGAGCTACCGAGCAGCGTCGTGCGGATTACCACGCGCCAGCGATGTCCTAGGGTAGCGAGTGTCGGAGGAGCGGTGGATGCGGGGTTCCCTCTCGACTCTCGCTGCGGGGTTCTACGACTAGGGTTCGGCGGGGGCACGGATGCGCTCGAGGGCGTGGAGGCCGATAGTCAAGGCATGGCTTCTGAGCCGGCACGGTCGGTTGGAGTAGGCGTGGCCCGCGGGCGCGGGTGTCCGGGTTGGGGTCGCCGTGCTGCTGTCTGGTTGGTTGTTCATCGTGCGCGGATCCTGGCGTCGGTGGCCTTACTGTCGATACTGGTTGGCGGCGCCTTGTATGTCTCGGGTGAGCACGCGGCGGCGAGTGATGTGTGGTTCGCGGCGGTTGCGTTGCTGGCCACCGAGCTCGCTTTCGAGGTGGTCCGAACGGTGATCGTCGATCATCACATGGGGGTCGACACGATCGCGTTGGTGGCGATGGTGGGGGCGCTCGCGCTGGGTGAGGAGTTTGCGGGCGTGATCATCGGACTCATGTTCTCGGGTGGCCAGACGCTGGAGGACGTCGCGTCGACGCGCGCTCGGCGTGAGCTTACTGCGCTGGTCCAGCGGGCTCCGAAGGTGGCGCAGCTGCGGGTCGGGGACCGGCTCGAGCAGGTGCCGGTGGCTCAGGTGAGGGCGGGGGATGTCGTGGTTGTTCGCACTGGCGAGGTGGTGCCCGTTGATGGGGTCGTGGTGGGCGGGGAGGCCGTCGTGGACACGAGCACGCTGAGCGGCGAGCCGTTACCGGTCACCGTCGGTTCGGGAATGGCTGTGCTGAGCGGGTCGGCGAACGCCGGTTCCCCGTTCGATGTGCGCGCCGATCGGCCGGCGGCAGAGAGCGCCTATTCGGCGCTTGTTCGCCTGGTCGAGCAGGCACAGGCGCACCGAGCCCCGTTCGTCCGCATGGCAGATCGTTACGCCGGCTTCTTCCTTCCGGCGACGCTGATTGTCGCTGCGCTCGCGTGGGCGATCAGCGGCGACCCTGTCCGCGCACTGGCGGTGGTGGTGGTCGCCACGCCCTGTCCGTTGATCCTGGCCGCGCCGATCGCGCTGGTTTCCGGCCTGTCGCGTGCGGCCCGCTGCGGCGTGATCGTCAAGGGCGCGGGCGCGATCGAGACGCTCGGCGAAGCGCGGACCGTGCTGTTCGACAAGACGGGCACGCTCACCGTCGGAACGCCCGATGTTCGCGACATTGTCACGTACCACGATCGCCAACCCGGGGAGTTGCTCGCGCTGGCCGCCTCGGTCGATCAGATGTCCGCTCATGTGCTCGGTGACGCGCTCGTACGCGCCGCGGTCGAGGCCGGCCTCGCGCTCTTCACCCCGATCAATGTCCATGAGGTACCCGGTCAGGGCATTAGCGGGGTGGTCCACGGCCACGTGGTGGCGGTCGGAAGTCGAGCGTTCATGCGTGCGGTGGGAATCCAAGACGACGAGCTCGCGTCCGCCGCGGTGCTCCCCGGCCACGGCTCGGGCGAGGCGCACGTGCTCGTCTGCGTCGACGGCCATGTTGGTGGGGTGATCGTGATGGCCGACGAGCCGCGCCCAGACGCCGACCGGATCGTGGAGCGACTGCGCGCCGAGGGGATCCTCCACGTCGCGATGGTCTCGGGCGACCGCCGGTCGGTGGCCGAACGGGTCGGTCGCGCGCTCGGAGTCGACCGCGTCTACGCCGAGCAGACCCCCGAGCAGAAACTCGAGGTCGTCCGACGGCTGCGCGACGACCCTGAACTAGGCCCGGTGATCATGGTCGGTGATGGGGTCAACGACGCACCCGCGCTGGCACTCGCCGACCTCGGCATCGCGATGGGCGTGGCCGGCGCGACCGTGACCTCGGAGACGGCAGATGCTGTCATTACCGTCGATCGGATCGATCGAGTGGCGGATGCAGTGCATACCGGCCGACGGTCACTCCACATCGCGCGACAAAGCGTGCTCGCCGGCATGGGACTCAGCCTTGCCGCCATGGCGGTCGCCGCCGCCGGATACCTCACACCAGTCGCAGGCGCCCTCTTCCAAGAAGCGATCGACCTCGCCGTCATCCTCAACGCACTACGAGCACTGCGCGGCTGAGCGACACCCACGCTCGCCACTGGCTCCCGCGACGCTGCGGCTGGACTGCAACTGGTATATCGATCTTTGGTGAGCTGCACAGGCTGACTCGACGAGTGGTTACAGCCCTGCGTCTGATGAGCGTGGGTAACGCGGTCGAGTACCGCCGGGAGCCGATCGACGCGGATCTTGAGCCGGAGCCGGGTGAACTTCACCTCCGCGCCCACGGGGATAGCGGCTAGCCGCTGGCGGTGGCTCACTGGTCCGCGTTCGCCAAATGCGGTGGTGACGGCGCTCGGATGATCCTTCTGGGTGCTGCGGTAGAGGGGCCAGACCTATTCGAGTGCCCCGCGCCGCCGCTGGTACTCCTCGACGTCGATCTCTCCGCGAGCGAGCCGGTCGTCCAAGAGTTCCCGCGCCGAGGACTTGCCGGACGGCGACCGCTGGTTGTGACCCCACGCCCCCAACCAGTATCCGATCGCCCAGATCACAATCGCTAGGACGATCAGGAGGAACACCATCCACGCGATCATCGCCGCCCAATCCGAGCCGTTCATGTGATCGCCGTAGTACACGGATCAGGCTTCCGACGGCGGCGCGGCGGCCGGATGGACGATCAGGACCGGGCAGCGGGCGTGAGCCGCACACTGTTGTCCAACGGAGCCAAGCAGCAGGCCGACGAAGCCCCCGTGCCCGCGTGATCCGACGACGAGCAGCTCGGCGTTCTCCGACTCCCGAATGAGCACCCTCGCCGCGCTTCCCTCTTCGACGAGCAGCTCTAGAACAACGCCGGGATCATCTCCGAGCGTCTCGTCGAGCTCGCTGTGCGCAAGTCTTTCGGCCGTACCCTCGTCCAACACCGGCATCAGGCCGCCCGCCGCGTAGATGTTAATCGGCATCTGCCACGTCCAGACGACGCGAAGCTGGTCGCCGCGTAGCCGAGCCTCTTGCACCGCGAATCGCAGTGCGTCACGTGCGCAGGCTGATCCGTCGACTCCCACCACGATTGTCTTCTGCGCATCCACGGAGCTAAGACTGCTAGGGACCGGTCCGGCGACGGCGAACGACGATTGCGACAACCGCGATGATTGTCGCAGTCACGAAGATGATCATTCCGTTCATGTCGGCTTCACCTCCATGGCGACATGATCCACCACCTAACGGGCGGAGCCATCAGCGAGCGCGCCGATTCATGGATCAGTACGAACCCTGATGCGAGGCGACGGAGCAATCGGGGAGGCTGGCATCCTCGGTGGCTGGAGGTCGGAGATCGCCCGTACATGTTCGGCTTCGCGAGGGGGTCTGTGATGAGCTGTAAGGACGGGGGTAGCGGCACGTCCGCCTCGGCCGACCGTGGGCGAGGCGTGTGCCTTACCCGTCGCGCTAAGAGGTGCGGGTGTTCGGATTTAGTCGGCGGATGCCGAGGATCATGAGGGAACTCAAGGCACGACAAGTCGTAGTGGTCTGACGTTGAGGGGTGTCACGCCGGCGCAACACGGGTGATGATGTTGCCCCCACCTCCGTTTCATCTCGACGTCAGGTCAGTGAGTCGATGTAGGCGACCAGCTGGGCGATCTGCTTGTCGCTGAGGATCGTGCCCCAGTGCGGCATGCTCACGATCGGCGCCTTGCCGATCACGCTGCCGCTGCGGATGAGCTGGGCGATCTGCTTGTCATTGAACTGGCCGTGGAAGTCCTTGCCCACCAGCGGCGGGATCACCGTGTCCGGTGACTGTGGATTGGGCACCCCACCCAGGCCGTTGGGGCCGTGGCAGTTGATACAGCTGTAGCGCTGATAGAGCGCCTGCCCCGCGGCGATATCGCCCTGGTTGCCGGGCACCGGCACCGGATCCGCGTACTGCACCGCCGGGAAGCCGGCCTTCATGTATGCCACCAGGGCGGCAATCTGCCTCTTGGCGATGACGCCGTGCCAGATCGGCATGAACGGCCGTGTCGGGTTGCTGGAGACGCCCGCACCGTGCTCGATTATGGACGTCAGCTGGGCGACGGTCAGCCCCGGCGCAAGGCTCTGCAGTGCGGGCACGTAGGGCGAGACCCCGCCGACGCCACGATCGCCGTGGCACTGCGCACAGGCGAACTGGACGAAGGCGTGCGCGCCGACCGCGACCTGGGATGACACGGCCGCAGGAGCCGGGGCGGAGGCGGAGCTGACCGCGGCGGTCGCGGTGGATCCGTGGCCGCGCCCCGCGTAGTACGAGGCGACGCCGACCCCGATCATTACCAGCACGATCGCAGCGACGGCTATTGCCACGACGGTGGCGTCGCTGCGCGGTGGCCGCTCAGGCTGCTGCATGCGCTGACAATACGCCTTCGGCCCGCCATCGTGGAACCGCGGATTCACGGACCGCCCTGCGGGGGAACTACTCACCGCCGCTGCGATCGTCGACCCGCCCGTAACCGCGCGCGGCTGCCGCGAGAATCTTGAGTCGAATACTGGGCTGGTCGCATGTTCAGCAACCGCTGCTCAAGTGTCGCTAGGCGCTCCGGATCCGGGCTGAGGCGCGTTGTCGCCGGACTCGGACTCGTGGTGTGTCGCCGTCCAGTGCGTTGTGGTTGTGGCCAGCGAGGCGGAGCTGGTGCCATCGTCAGGCTCGATCATGGATGCGAACTGGCCGCTCTGTCCGGACGCGGTCGCGGACTGCGTGTCGACGACCGTCTTGTCGCCGGTCTCCGCCCCGCTTCCAGCGCTCACGGGCGTCTCAGGTGCTTCGGCCGGCTCAGCCGCGTCCGCGGACTGCTCGTGCTCGCGGGTATCGCCGGCAGTCTTCGAGCTCGGCCCGGCCGCCGCCGCGATGTGGGACGGGACGGGGTGGGCGTGCGACGGATCCAGACCGCCACGCCGCCGGCGCTGACGCCGACGGTGGCCGCCGCCAGCATCCCGGCGAGTACGGCCTTCATGCCGGTAATGCCGCCGCCCAAGACGCTGCCGCCACCCGTCATGCCGAGTGCGTGAGGTGCGGCGAACAACGGCACCAGCGCGACGATCGCGACCCGCTGGCTGCCGATCGAGTCCGTGAAGGTGCGGCAGGAGTGACAGTGCGCGGAATGCAGCTGGGCACGGGCGCGTTCGGCGAGACCCGCCTCGCCGTCTGCGGCTGCGGAGAGAGTCGTACGCACCGACTCGCAGTCCAGTTCAGTCGCCTCGGTCAACGCATGGAGCGACGCCCGCGCCCGGAAGATCAGAACCTTGACGTTGCCTTCGGTTGTGTCGAGCACCTGGCCGATCTCGGAATAGGGCAGCCCGCCCAGCTCCCGCAACAGGATGGCGGTGCGTCCGCGCTCCGGGAGCGCATCCAGCCCCGCACGCATCAGCGCCAGCTGCTCGGACAGCACGGCGGATGCATGGGGGCCGACCGAGCCGGTCGCCGGCAGGACGGCCTCGACGGCCTCGATGGGCACCGTCGGCTTGCGGCGCCGGAGCAGATCGATGGAGGCGTTGCGGGTGACACGGAACAGCCATGGCCGCGGATCCTCGGCCGGCGCGGTGCGGACGGCGGCAACAAAAGCGTCGTGCACCGCGTCCTCGGCGTCTGACCGGCTGCCGACGATTCCCTGCGAGAACCGCACCAGCGACGGGTAAAGCTCGCGGTACAGGCCGTCAAGGTCGTCGGTGCGCCGCTGGGCGTTCTGGCGTCTCACGTCAAGGACCTATCGGGTCGTCGGGCGGGGAACGAATCGGACTCCGGGTGCCTCACGTGGCTGACCTCGCCGGTTGCGACCGCTCGGGTCGCTCGAGCCAGCGCCACCATGCGGCGGCGACGACGATCGATCCGGACGCGGCGTAGGCGGCTATCGCCGGATAGGAGCGAGCGTCGGTGCCGGAGGCGATCCCGTGCAGGAGCGCCAGCATCCACAGCGCGTATCCGAAGTAGTGCAGCAGCCTCCAGGAGCGATTGCTCATGAACCCGGCGCGCTTCAGCCGGAACGAGAGCGGCAGCGCCACCGTCAGCCACAGCGCGGCCGCGCCCAGCATCACGGCTGGGCGAACGCCCACTCCCACCAGGCCGGTCAGCGGCACCCGTGCGTAGTGGTCGAGCAGTACCGCCGAAACGTGCAGCACCACCGCGATCAGCCCCAGCGACGACAGGAACCGGTGGAACGCCAGCTGTGGCGCCGCCGGGCGCCAGGCACGGCCGGCCAGCAGCACGCCCCACGCAACCACCAGCGTGTAGCAGCCGAACGCGACGAAAGCACTGGCACGGGCGGTCTCCCATGCGATCACGGCAGCACCCGCTGATCCCACGCCCGCGTGGTGTGGGTGAGTGCGCCTGCTGTGATCATCGCCGTCTCGGCGGCAAGGCCGATCAGCCGCGGCCGCAGCGCCAGGGTCTTGGCCAGCACGTCTGCCGTGACGACGTCGTCGGCGATCACGGTGGACTGGGTGCGAGGTCCTGGGCGACCGGCGACGGGGTCGATCAGGTGGTGCGCGATCTGGCCGTCGCCGTTCACCCATCGCCGGCGCCCGCAACCCGAGGTGGCGACACCCTCGCCCTCGCTGATCGTGACGCGTACGACGGGCTCGCCGGCCGGCAGGCACGGACGGTTGGGCAGCGACACGCCGGGGCGTTCGACGGCGACGATGTGGTCGCCGCGGGCCGAGGCGAGATCGCCGCCGCCGTCGACCAGGATGGCCTCATCGTCGCAGCGGTCGGCGAGCATGTCCGCCAGCCGCTGCGCCATCCAGCCCTTGGCTATGCCACCCAGGTCGAGATGCGCCTGCGGCGGTATGCGGACGGTGCCGGCGATCATGTCGAGCTCGATCTCCCCGGTGACCGGTTGGTCACCGGGGCTCGATTCGGTGCCGGCCGGCCGCTCCAGCAGGCTCTTCCGGTATCCCCAGGACACCAGCGCCGCTCCCACCAGCGGCTGGAACACGCCGCCGGTGCGTTGCATCCAGTACTGACAGGCGGCCAGCAGTTCGAGCGTCTCACGACTCACCGGCACGGCCCGTCCGGCGCCGCTGTTGATCCGGGAGACCTCGCTGGACGGCCGGAATCGCGACCATCGGGCCTCGTCCCGCTCAACCAGCTCGGCAGCGGCCTGCGCGTCTGCGGCGTCGATGCCGCCCGAGTGGTGCACGTGCCACGTGCTGCCGGTGGCGGGCCACCGCCAGGCAGGGTGGGTGGTCGCGCCGGTCATGGTGCTCATCAGCTGGTCCTCGTGGTCGGAGCCGCGCTTACCGGTGCCGGTGCCGGCGCCGGCACGCTGCTCGAGGCAGGCGCGTACACGGTGCCGCCGGAGACGGTGCGGTAGACGGTCGACTGCGAGCCCGCCGTGGCAGCGTTCGACTGTGCGGCCTTGACGGCGCGCACCAGCTTCTTCTGCGCGGCCGCGGTGCGATGCACCAGGCGGTTGTAGCGCGTGACGAGCAGGTGGTTGGCATGGGCGGTCGCCCGGTCGTGCGCAACGGTTGCCCGCGCAAGCTGCTGCCAGTTGCGGGCATCGGTGGCGCTTGCCGCCGCGAGGTGCTGCTGATTGATGCTCCAGGCCAGCGTGGCGCCGCAGATGAGGGCGATCACCACCGTGTAGGTCTTGATGGCGACGCTAGTCATCGCCGGACCCCGATCCGTCGTCCTGCCCGTAACCGCCGGAGCTTCCGGTGCTCGCGGGCGCGGCCGCCGTGGCGGCTGCCGCTGGCTGCGGCGCGGGTATCACGGTGGGCGGGGCGGTCACGGTCACCACGACCGGCTTGACCGGGTGTCGGTGCACCTTGGGAACGCGCGGCGCGTGCCACGCGGCCAGGCGATTGACCAGGTTGTGCGCCGGGCGATTGAGCACCCGCAGGGTGTGTAAGGTCGCGGGCTTGGTCGCGGCGTTCGACGCCACCGGTGCGAGACCGCGCATGGCCAATGCCAGGGCACCGATCAGAAGCGCGGAGCCGATTGCGACTCCGGCGATGGTGAGACCGCGTGCGATCACGCTGGTATCCACAGGATGCCTCCTTGCTGCGTAGACGCCGGACGGCGTTCACGCCATCCGTTCAATGTCCACCACGCGCCAGGCTGCCAGGAGTTACAGAACAGCACTGGAAAGGGGTGGTGCGTCGTTGGCGGTGATCAGCTCGGCACGGACAGCTGAGAGTTGCTCGGGCCGGTCGAGCAGGGCCACGGCCAGGAGGCGCCCGGCCGCGTCCCGGTAGTGAGCGACGAATCCCTCCACGGCTCCGTCCATGGTCGGCTCGAGCCGCGCGTCTATATGGCCGGCGACTTGAAGCCTGCGTCCGAACTGATCTGTCCAGAAGTAGGCGGGGACGGGTGCCGGCGGGGTCGTACCCACGATCGCGCACGCCACCGCACGCGCGCTCCAGGCAGCCGCGCTCCAGTGCTCGATGCGACTCACCGAGCCGTTCGCGCGCTGGGCCGCTGCCACGTCACCGCAGGCGAATACCCCGTCCGCGGACGTGTGCCCGCTCACATCGGTGATGATCCCGCGGTCGGCCGCGAGCGCCAGCGAGCCTTCGGCGATCTCGCTGTTGGGCAGGGATCCGATGCCAACCAGCACGGCGTCGCAGTCGATACGCGAGCCGTCCTGCAGCTCCAGCGCAACCACGCGGCCGCTTTCACTCAGCACGCGCGCAATCGATGTGGCGAGCCGAAGGTCGACACCTGCGTCTCTTGCATTCTGTCCCATCAGCTGTCCGACCGCGCGGCCGAGCGTCGACAGGAAGGGCACCGGCGCCGGGTCGACCACGCACACGTCGACTCCCAGCTTGAGCGCGGCCGATGCCGCTTCGAGGCCGACGAAGCCGGCACCTATCACCGCCAGCCGTCCGGCGCCGAGCAGCGAGTCACGCAGGTTCGCGGCATCGTCGGCGGTACGCAGGTAGTGGACGTTCGTGAGTCCCTCGAGGTCGGGGATGCGGCGGGCGCGGACGCCAGTCGCCAGCACGAGACGCCCCCATCGCAGCTGATGGCCGCCGGCGGTAGCCCGGCGGGCGCCGACGTCGATCGAATCGACGGTCTCGCCGGTGCGCAGCTCGATGGCGTGCTCGCGCCAGTACGAGTCCGGCCGCAGCCCGATGGCAGAGACCGGGCACTCGCCGAGCAGCACCCGCTTCGACAGGGCGGGACGTTCGTACGGCCCATGCTGCTCGGCGCCGGCGACCACGATGCGGCCGTCGAAACCGGCCGCCCGCAGGCCCTCGGCCACTCTGGCGCCGCCCAGCCCGGCGCCTGCAATCAGCACGTCGGTGTGTTCGATGCTCATCGCAGCGCGTTCCCGTCGTCGTCGAGCACCGTGATCGCTCCCATCGGGCAGCCCTGGGCGGCCTCGAGCGCCGCACCGCGGTCGTCGGTCTCCGCGACCGCCGTGGCAACGCCGTCGTCGCCCATCGCAAACAGCTGGGGCGCGCTCTCTATGCAGGTGCCGAAGCCCGAGCAGGCGCTTCGGTCGATGATGATCTTGTAGGTCATTGTTCCTCCGTTGATTCACGTTTGGGGTGGTCGGTTGGTTACGTGGGCGCAGGCTTGGTGCGGACTCGTGTGCGCGGGGTCAGGATGCGAACGAGCGTGAGCCAGAGCACCGGCCCCCCGGCGACGACCGCCAGGATCGGCCCGCCGATTCCGGCCAGATCGGTGCCTGCAGCCAGTGCGTGGCCGAGCGACAGCAGGAAGGCGGCGAAGCTCGCGTAGTGCAGGCGCCGCCATCCACGCTGGCCGATCCGCCGGCGCATCGGGAAGGACAGGGCCAGCATCAGGGTCAGCCAGCCGGCCACGACACCGGCGGCCACTGCCGCCGGGCGCCAGGGCGCCGCGAACGGCACCAGTACCGCGGCCGGGCCGAAGTGCATCAGCGGATCGAGCAGCAGCGCGCCGACGTGGAGGCCGATCAGGCTCAGGCCCGTCCACGCAAGCGTGCGGTGCCAGCCGAGCAGCCGGCCCTGGAACTTCGGCCCCAGGAGCCGTGTGCTCATGCCCAGCCCGAGCCAGGTCGAGAGCGTCAGCACTCCGAAGGCGACCAGGCCGGCGGCTCGTGCGACCAGCCACGCTGTTGGTAGTCCGGTGGCGACGATCATGCTGCCTCGACCACCTCAGCGTTCCGCTCGACCAGCGGAATCCGGCCGCACGTGAACGGGTGATCGGTGGCAGGCACCACCAGTGCCGACAGGCCGGAATGCTGGTGGACATACGCCTGCGATTGCTCCACCGGCGTGATCGCGAGCGTGGTTGCGTGCACCTCGGCCTCTGCCGTGGTGGCAGCCACCACCGTCACACCGAGCGGACCTGGCGCCGCCGGCCGACCCGTGGCAGGGTCGATCAGGTGGTGCCGGGAACGGTCGGGGCCGAACCGGCGGCGGTCGCGGCCTGATGTGGCCACCCCGCCGCCGGTCAGCGCCAGCACGCCCAGCCGGCCACCCGGCGTGCGGGGATCGGCGATCGCGATCCGCCAGGCTCCATCAGGTGCCAGACCGTCGACGGCGATGTCTCCGCCGAGGTCGACGAGGGCACCCGGCATCCGGGGCCAGGTCGTGCGCATCGCGTCCAGGGCCGCCGTCGCAGACAGCCCCTTGCCGATCCCCCCGAGATCGATCTTGGTGCCGGGGGCGAGGCGAATCCTGCGCCCGACCGGATCAAGATCGATCGCCGCGCCCGCGCTCCAGCCGGCAAGGCTGCCGGCATCGCGCGGTTGCAGTTCCGCAAACGTGCGGTCGTAGCCGGCGGCGATCAGCGCCGGCAATACTGTTGGATCGAACCGGCCACCCGTGGTCTCGCGAGCCTCGACCGCGGCCTTCACGGCCCGGAACAGGCGCTCGTCGACCTCGACCCACGATCCGCTCGCCGCGTTCAGGTGGGACAGGCCGCTGCTCGCATCGAATCGTGATAGCGCCCGTTCGAGTGTGGTCAGCTCTGTCAGCGCTGCGCCGATCGCGCGGCGCGCCATGGCCGTGTCAGACGGCGCGGCGCTCACCACCAGTCCGCAGTCCGTCCCCATCGCGGTGAATGAGTGTCGAAGCAGCGACATCACGAGCTCCTCGTCACGGCTGCGACCGGGGCCGGGGCGGCGGGAGAGTCTGCCGACCGGCACGAAGTTGCCCTTGGCGTTCTTGACGTACACGACGGCGGAGCCCGTGCCACCAGTGGTGGTGGCAGCTGACTGGGTCGCAACGCCGGAACTGGACGTCGTGGCGTGCACCGTGGAGGGGGCTGTTGTGACGGGCACCAGCGCGCCGCTGGCGGTTCGCGCCATCACGACCGGGGTGCCTGTGGCGGTGGGGGCGACCGTGCGCTGTTGGAACGCGAGCACGCCGAACACCGCGACGACGGCCACGGCCGCGCAGAGGGCGGCATAGAGGCGGCGGATCATGACCCGTCACCTGCTTCCTGCTCGTACGCGACCGGAGCAGCGGCGTGCGTCGCTGCGACCACGTAGGCGGGCACCGGCGTCGAGTGCACGCTTGGCGGGCGTGCGGCGAGCTCCACGGCGGCCACGCCGCCGGCCATCGTCACGGCGCTGAGCGCCGCTGACAGGATGAGGATGTGGGACTTCTTGCTGACCATCGTGGGTTCTCCTTGGAATCGAAACTTCGAGACCCACCGTAGGACACGCCTTCAAGGCTGCGGCCAGGGGCGATCAAGCGCTTGTCTCAGGTTTGGTAAGGGTTCGGGAAGGACGCCGGGCGAGGACTATGGTTGGCCCGTGAACGCGCATCCCCAGCAGGTATTGGTGGTCGAGGACGACGCTGCGATCGCCCGCCTGATCGAGGTCGAGCTGATCGAGGCCGGCTACCGGGTGACGCTCGCCGGCACCGGTTCGGACGGTCTCGCGGCACTGGAGCGCGAGCACCCCGACCTGGTGATCCTCGACGTGCGCCTGCCCGACATCGACGGACTGGCCGTGTGCCGGTCGGCCAGGCGCTCCGGCTTCCGCACGCCGATCCTGATGCTGACCGCGCTCGACCGCGTCGGCGATCGCGTGATCGGGTTGGACGCCGGTGCTGACGACTACCTGGCGAAGCCGTTCGCCGTCGAGGAGTTGTTGGCCCGGTTGCGTGCGCTCACCCGCCGCGTCACGGAGCCGGGACCGGCGCTCGAGGTCGGGCCCGTCCGCCTTGACACCGAGCGGCGCGAGGTGGACCTGGACGGCCGGCCGGTCGAGCTGACGGCGCGCGAGTTCGAGCTGCTCGCGTTCCTCATGCATGCCCCTGGGCGCGTTTTCACCCGCGAGCAGATCTACGAGGGGGTTTGGGGCTACTCCTACCTGGGTGACTCGAAGGTGATCGACTTCTTCGTCTCGTCGCTTCGCAAGAAGCTGGGCGGCGGCGCCAACGGCTCGCTGATTCGCACGGTCAGGGGCGTCGGGTACACCATCAAGCCATGAGTTTCAAAACCCGGCTGACGCTGCTGTTCGTGGTCGCGATGACTGCGCTTGTGGCCGCCACCTCCGTTGCCACCTATCTGGTCGTGCGATCGAGCCTGGAGTCGAGCGCTCGCAAGAGCGCCCTATCGCTGGCCAAGAGCGTCGCTTCGATCGAGGACCCGCAGGAAGCCTCGCTCGACCGCCTCGCCGGGCCGGGTGCACGGATATGGCTGACCGACGCCTCCGGGCGGGTGGTCGCCCAGAGCTTCTCGACCGGCGGGAGCGATAGCTCGGCCGTCGAGATCGGCGACTCGATCGCCCGTGCGCCGGGCGGATCCACGTCGGCGCGATGGCCGCGACCGGACGGCGGCAATGCGTACGTGCTGCTCGCCAACGATGCGATCGACTCCAGCCTCTCGACGCTGTTATCGACGCTGCTCGCGGTCGGAGCGGCCATGATCGCCGCGTCCGCGGTGGTGGGAGCGTTGCTGGCGGGCGGTGCGCTGCGGCCGATCGAGCGGATGCGCCGGCAGGCGGACGCCATTCCCGGTGATGCGCTGGATCGCCGGCTGAGCGAGGGCTCACCCGATGAGCTGGGCAGGCTGGCCGCTGCGTTCAACCGCCTGCTCGCCCGCGCCGAGCGGGCGACCGAGGAGCAACAAAGGTTCGTGGCGGACGCATCGCACGAGCTGCGAACCCCGGTCACCGCTCTGCAAGGACACGCCCGCATCGTTGCGCGGGCCGCTGAGCGCGGCGATCTCGAGCAGGTGCGCGAGTCTGCGGGCATCGTCTCGACGGAAAGCGAGCGCCTGGCCCGGACGCTGACGGAGCTGCTCTCGCTGGCCGAGGCGGAACGTTCGGAGCGCGTGACGGAGCGTGTCCGGCTGGACGAGGTCGTTCGTGAGGCCTGCGATGAGCTGCGCTTCGTGCACGGGGGCCGGGTGATCGAGGCCGACCTTGCAGCGGCGTCGGTGTTGGGAGACGCCGGCCGCCTCGGCGAGCTGGTGAGGATACTGATCGACAACGCGATCAAGTACAGCCCGGCCGAGCAGCCGGTATTGGTGACGGTCACCAACGCGTCAAACCTGCCCGTGTTGAGCGTCCGCGATCACGGTACCGGCCTGTCGGATACGGACAGCGAGCACGCTTTCGACCGCTTCTACCGCGGCGGTGCGTCGCAGGACGTCCCGGGTAGCGGTATCGGCCTTTCGATCGCTCGCAGCATCGCCGTGCGGCACGGGGCGGTGCTTCGCCTCGCGAACGCACCCGGCGGCGGCGCGGTCTCGACGGTTGAGTTCGGTCCGAGCGTCACCTGAGCGGACGACGAGTGTGATGGAGCGGCCGCTCCATCACTCGCGATTCGAACGTGGTCATCTGCCTCCGCAGGCCAGTCTCGGCGTTCCAGCCCTAGAGCTGACACCCTGTCCAGCGGCGGCGACGCCGCGCGCCCGTCGATGGTGTGGTGCGACGTTGTGAACACGAAGTATGTGCGTGACGAGCTCGAGCCAGGCACCGCAGCATCAGGCTCACCGGCGAGCACGTCGCCGCGCCTCTTGCTCAGGTGTCAGGAGTACCAGTGGGCTCGATCGGTGTCGGAACCGGTTGTGAAAGTCCGTGGTAACACCCGCGTGGTCTGCGGAGAACTACGAATCGGGGAGCGGCAGCCGGGTGGTAGATTCGTGGAGCTGAGGAGCGACCGGAGGTCCATTAAGTGGCGAGTTGGCGAGGCAGGGGTGGTGGGATGCTCACTGCGGCCGTGCTGGATGTGCCGGACGCATGCCTGGGCGGCCATGGAGCCGTGGGGAGGCGGCGATACCGATGAGCGCCGATCAGCCACGCCACTCCTTCGATGTGGTGATCGCCGGCGGCGGTGTCGCGGCGCTGGAGGCGACGCTCGCACTGCGCGATCTTGCGGGCGACCTGGTTGAGGTAACGCTGGTTTCCCCCACCGATCGGTTCACCTTCGCTCCGGCGTCGGTCGGTGTCCCGTTTGGGAAGTCGGTGGTCAGGCAGTTCGACCTGTTTCACATCGCTAACGATCTGGCTGTGCGGTTGGTGGTCGGCGCGGTGGCGGCTGTGGAGCCGGATCGCAAGCGCGTGATCCTTGCGGACGGCAGGCCGCTTGCCTACAGCGCGCTCTTGATCGCCAGCGGCGGAGCTGCGCGTGAGGCGATACCAGGCGCCGTTACGTTTCGCGGGCCGGCGGATGTCGATTCCGTGCGGACACTGCTGGGCGAGGTTGCGGACGGGAGCGTCGACCGGCTGCTGTTCGCGATGCCGGCCAGCCTGGGCTGGACACTGCCGCTATACGAACTCTGCCTGCTCACGGGCCGCTATCTGGTCGAGCACGACTACGTCCACTACTACGCCAACGGCAACCGGCGACGTACTCCGCCCCAGATCGGCCTGGTCACGCCGGAAGCGGCCCCGCTCGAAGCGTTTGGAGGCGAGGCCAGCGCCGCCGTGGTGGCGCTGCTCGACGAACTGGGAGTCATGTTCCATCCGGGCCAGACGCCTGTGCGCTTCCATGATGGCCGACTCGTGACGCTGCCCGGCGGCGGCCTGATGGCCGATCGGGTGGTTGCCATGCCAAGACTGGAAGGCACGCCGATCACGGGCATCACGGTCGACTCCGACGGCTTCATCCGCACCGATCGAAGCGGCCGGGTGGACAACCTGATCGACGTCTATGCGGCTGGCGATGCGACTGCGTTTCCCATCAAGCAGGGAGGCATCGCCGCACAGCAGGCGGTCGCCGCCGCACAGGCCATTGCGGCGGACGCCGGTGCCGATGTCACGCCCGAGCCATTCGAACCCGTGCTGCGCGGGCTGCTCGTGACCGGCGCCGACGAGCGCTACATGCGTAGCGAGTTGGGGGGCGGCGCGGGACAGACATCGTCGGTCGCCGAGCAGGCTCTGTGGTGGCCACCCGGGAAGCTGGCGGCGCACTATCTGACGCCCTACCTGGCCCGGCTCGCGCAAGACACAACTCAGGCGTTCTGAGGTTTCGTCGCACCGCCGGCATCCGGCTTGGAGCGCGGGCCCCGGCTCGAGGTCGGGGAGCGCGGCGTGAGCGTTGGGATCCTCGCGTTGACTGTCGCTTCGCGGTCTGGTCGGCGCGCGATACTCGACGCGAACGCGCGTTCATCGGAGGGCTTCGATTTCCGTTCATCCCGAGTCGAGGGTTTCGTGCGGTCTGGATGATGCGGCCGCGGGGGCCCGTGTTCGACCCTCCGCTCGTGATTCTCGTCTCTGCCACGACGGTCGATCTGGCGCGGGCCCAGTTTGCGACGACCACCCTCTATCACTTCCTGTTCGTACCGCTGACGCTGGGATTGGGCCCGATCGTCGCGGTCTTCCAGACGCTGTGGCGGCGGACGGGCGACGAGTCGTGGCTTCGGCTGACGCACTTCTTCGGCACGCTGTTTCTGATCAACTTCGCGATCGGTGTCGCGACCGGTCTCGTCCAGGAGTTCCAGTTCGGCATGAACTGGTCGGTCTACTCGAAGTTCGTCGGCAACGTGTTCGGCGCGCCGCTCGCGATCGAGGGCCTGGCGGCCTTCTTCCTGGAGTCGACGTTCCTGGGGCTCTGGATCTTCGGATGGGACAAGCTCTCGCCGCGCCTGCATCTCGCCACGCTCTGGATCGCGGTGGCCGGCACCTGGCTCTCGGCTTACTTCATCCTGGTCGCGAACTCGTTCATGCAGGATCCGGTCGGCTACAAGATCGAGAACGGCCAGGCGGTGCTGACCAGCGTGTCGGCGCTGCTCACGAGCCGCTGGGCGATGTAGGCGTTCGTCCATACCATCCTGGCCGGCCTCACCTGTGGCGCGGCAGTCGTGTTCGGGGTCTGCTGCTGGCACTTCGTCCGCGGCCGAAACGTGGAGCTGTTCCGGCCGGCGGCGAAGGTGGCGCTGATCGTGCTGGTGCCGGTGGCGAGCTTCAACATGTGGTTCGGCAGCCACTTCGGGATCCTCGTCACCGAGCTTCAGCCGATGAAGATCTCGGCGGCAGAGGCCCAGTGGAAGGACTGCGCAGAAGTGCGCGTTCTCGCTGTTCCAGGTGGGCGGCTTCAGCGAGAGCGACCAGACACCCAGCTTCTCGATCGAGGTTCCGGGGCTGCTCTCCTACCTCTCGACGGGCTCGTTCAACGGCAAGGTGACCGGGCTGACCGAGCTGAACAACCAGTACGAACGGCAGTACGGGAGGGGCAACTACCTGCCGCCGGTCGAGGCGATCTACTGGAGCATGCGCGGCATGGCCTACGCGGGCTCGATCGTGGCCCTCGTCTCGCTGGTCGGCGCGTTCCTGTTCTGGAAGCGGCGGCTGGAGCGGCTGAAATGGTTCCTCTGGATCGGGGTGGTGACGAGCTTCGTGCCGTTCGTCGCCACGACGTTCGGCTGGTTGCTGACCGAGCTCGGGCGCCAGCCCTGGATCGTGCAGGGACTGCTCAAGACCTCCAATGCGAACTCGCCGGCGGTTGGGACGACGTGGCTCGTGATCAGCCTCACGGTGTTCGTCAGCCTCTACATCATCCTCGGCGTGCTCGACGTCTGGCTGATGCGGCGCTACGCGGGCCGCGATCCATCCGCTCTCACCGGTGGCCCGGGCGAGACCTCGCCGGCCGAGGCGGTGGGCTACTGATGGATCTCCAGAACCTCTGGTTCGTGCTGATCGTCGTGCTCTGGTCGGGCTACTTCCTGCTGGAGGGGTTCGACTTCGGCGTCGGCATGCTGCTGCCGTTCCTGCCGCGCGACGACGATGAGCGGGGCGCGATGTTCGCGTCGATCGGGCCGGTCTGGGACGGCAACGAGGTGTGGCTGGTGACGGCGGGCGGAGCCACGTTCGCGGCGTTCCCGGCCTGGTACGCGACGATGTTCTCGGGCCTCTACATCGCGCTTCTGGCCGTGCTCTTCTTCCTGATCATCCGCGTGATCTCGTTCGAGTGGAGGACGAAGAGCGAGAGCCCGCGCTGGCGGAGGGCGTGGCTGTGGGCGAACGCGGTCGGGAGCTTCGGCGCCTCGCTGATCTGGGGCGTCGGGTTCGCGAACCTGTTGTACGGCACCCCGATCAACTCACATGGCGATTTCGACGGATCGTTCTGGGACCTGTTCAACGCCTACACGCTGCTTGCGGGGCTCGCGGTCGTTGGCATCTTCGCGTTCCACGGCGCCACCTACCTCACGCTCCGCACCCAGGGAGATCTGCTGGAACGAGCCGGCCGCGCCTCGCGACGGTTGTCGATGGTCGCGGCGGCGCTCGGGGCAGTGTTCCTGATCTGGACGGTGAAGGTCGCCGTCGACCGAAACGACAAGAGCGTCTTTCCGCCCGTGCTGCCCGCGGCGATCGGGATCGCCGCGCTCGTGCTCGCGGTCGTCCTCGTCCGCAGGCGCAGCCAGATCTGGGCATTCGCGATGACCGGCCTGGGCACGATCGCGATCGTGGCCACGCTGTTTGTCAGCCTCTTCCCGCGGGTGATGGTCTCGAGCACCGACTTCTCCAACAGCCTCACGGTCAGCAACTCCGCCTCGGCGCACTACACGCTGGCGGTGATGTCGGTGGTCGCGCTGATCTTCGTCCCGCTCGTCCTGCTCTACCAGGGCTGGACGTACCACGTGTTCCGGGCCCGGGTCGGCGGCCCGCGAGACGAGCCGACGCACTAGATGATCGCGCTCGAGGTGTTCGGGGAGTCGGCGTTGCTCGAGCGCGTCGCGAGCACGCTCGATCAGACCGATGGCGTCAGCCACGTGGCGTGCGCCGACGCGATCAGGCCCGGATGCTCCCTTGTGTCGGCCAGGGTGCGGCCGCGGTCGGTCGACGCGCTGCTGGACACGCTGCACGGTCTCGGCGTTGCCGACAGCGACGTCACCCTGGATCGGATCGAGGTCGTCGGCGCCCTCTCGCAGGGCCGCGCAGAGCGGACGATGGTGTGGGCCGACGTGCTGGGGACGGCCTGGCTGAACGCGCGGCCGCTGGCCCGCTACCTGGCGTTCATGGTCGTCGCCGGCGTGATCGCCAGCTACGGCGTGGTCGACAACAACGGGATCCTGATTGTGGGAGCGATGGCGGTCAGCCCCGACCTGTTGCCGATCACGGCGATCGCCGTGGGCATCGTCGGTCGCCAGGCGGAGCTCGCCAGCCGCGCCCTGCTGACGCTTGCGCTGGGGTTGGCGGCGGCGGGTCTGGCGGCAGCGGCCTCGACGTTCATCCAGGATCACCTCGGCTTCATACCGTCCGGCTACGACATCCGGGCAACCGGGGTGCTGACGGGGCTCACGACCGTCAGCAACGAGACGGTGGTGGTGGCCCTCGTCGCCGGTGTCGCCGGGATGCTGGCGCTTGAGACCCGCGCGAGCTCGGGAGTCGGCGTGGCCATCTCGGTCACCACCATCCCCGCGATCGGGTACTTCGGCGTCGCGGTCGGCCTGCGCGAGCTCGACAAGGCCCTCGGCGCGCTGGGCGTGCTGGGCGTGAACGTCCTGATGATGGTGGTCGGGGCGGTCGGGACGCTGCTCCTGCAGCGGGCCATATTGAGCCGCCCGAGAACACACCACTGACCGCCCGCCGGGATAGGCTCGGCGCCGCCCCGATGCTTGATCCCTGGCAACCCTCCCTCGACCCGGAATGGGCGATCGCCGTCGTCGTGTTCGCGGTCGACTACGCGGTCGTCGCCCGGTCCTACCGTCGCCGCGGGGTCCCCGTGCAGCCGGCGCGCTGCGCGCTGTTTGCCGTCGGCCTGGCGTTGATCGCGGTTGCACTGCTCTCCCCGATCGAGCACCTGGCGCTGACCTCGATGCTGAGCTTCCATCTGCTCCAGAACGTGATGATCGCCGACTGGGCGCCGCCGCTCCTGATCCTCGGCCTGCTGACGCCGATGGTGCTGGCCGTTGACCGGCTGCGCATCGTCCGCCGCCTCGCACAACCGGCCGTCGCGATGCTGCTGTGGCTGGTGGCCTGGTACGCGATCCACGTGCCCGTGGTCTACGACTACGCGCTCGAGCACCGCTGGGCGCTGGGCGTGGAACACCTCGTCTTCATCGTCACCGGCCTCCTGTTCTGGTGGGCAGAGATCGTGCCCGGGTATCTGAGCCCGTCCCGGCGCGTGGTCTATCTGTTCATCGCGCTCGTGTTGATGATGCCGCTCGACTTCTTCATCGCCCTCTACCCACGCCCGCTCTACAGCTTCTACGAGCACACGGCCAAGCTGGGCGGTGCGTCGGCGCTCACCGACCAGCGCATCGCCGGCGCGGTCGCGGTGCTCGCGGAGACCGCGGTATTCGCGGTCGCGCTGTTTGCCGCCGCGGTCGCGCTGCGCCGCGATCAGTCGCGGTAGCCGGTCGCCTCCCGGTCCTGGCGGTCCAGCAGCGCGGCGATCGCGAAGACGAGCGCCGACAGGAACACGATCGCCTGCTCGGCGTTCATGATCACGCCGCCGAGGTTCTGGTCCTCGCTCGGGGACAGGCCCCACAGCCTCGGCGTGTGGACGTAGTACGGGTAGAACGGCCGGGTGATGAACGTGAACGCGAGCCCCAGGAACGACACCGCGACGAACGCCGCCAGCAGGTAGAGCACGATGTCGCCGCCGATCCGCCTGGTCGCCCCAAACACCGGCCACCAGAAGATCAGCCCGATGCAGATCAGGACGGCGTGCTCGACGTTCAGGAGCTGTGGATGGCGCAGCAGCGCCTGGTAGGTGGGCGCCAGGTGCACGCCGTACCAGCCGGTCAGCCAGATCGCGAGGGCGATCGGCAGCGTCGTCAGCGTCGCCATGGGGCGGCCGCCGAGGCGCTCGATCCCGGCCCGCATGGCAGGCGTGAGGCCGAGGATCAGGAGCGGCGGCGCCCAGTCGGCGATGATCGCGTTCTGCAGCAGGTGCGCCAGCAGCAGGTAGTGCTCGGCCAGCGTCTCGAGCGGCGAGTTGAGCGGCACCACCACCAGCAGCAGGCCGAGGCCGAAGACCAGCACCCGCCACGGCGGCACGTCGTTGCCGCGTGCCGCGCGCGCGTACGCGACCGCCGCCGCCACGACGGCGATCGCGAAGAGCGGTTCGAACGTGAAGCTCGCCGGAGCCGGAGCACTCACCTGATCACGCGGCTCGCTCCATCCCGGGAGCGTAGTTGCGATGCCTGCTACGCGAAGGTGACGCCGGCCCGCCACGATCGGGCGGCCGGCGCCCGCCGACCAGTTGCTAGCCGTTGCGCCGGGCGATGGCCTGCGCCAGCTCCAGCTTGTTCATCCTGGAACGGCCCTTGACGCCGGCCCGCCGCGCGCGCTCGTAGAGCTCGGCCCGGGTATGGCCACGCACGTCCACGCCGCCGGCGGTGGGCTTCGGATGGTTCCGCGCGGCCGCGCCGCGCTGGGCGTCCTGGTCGTCCGACGGGCCCTTGCTCGTCCTTCAGCTCCCAGTGGTCCCCGACCTTCTCGGCGACGTGCTTGACCGACGCCCAAGCCGCTCGGTGCGCACGCTCCTCGGAGCGGTACTGCTCGTGGGCGCTGTCCAGCGTCTCGCGGTACGTCCGGCGCACCTTCTCGGGCGACCGCCGGATCGTCCCCGGTACTCCCTCGGTACGGATAGGCATGATTGTTCCTCCGATCAGGTATAGCCAACCGGGAGGAACGTTCCCGGCCCGCAGCTCCCCAAAACCCAGAGGCCGCATGCATGCAGATACCCCCGATAGCCCTTCCCCGACGCCCGGCTTTCGGCGCGTGGTCGTCAGCGCGGTGTTTCACGCCCAGGCCGACCAGATTCCGCACCTGGCCCAGGCGATCGCCTTCAACGGCTTCCTGGCCATCCCCTCGGCGCTGCTGCTGGCGGTGGGCGTGTTCAGCGCCACGGTCGGGACCGGCTCGATGCAGACGCTGCTCGACCATCTCGCCGGCGTGGTGCCCAACAGCGTGCTCGAGCTGGTGCGGGCGAGCATGACGCAGCTGCTCGCGTCCGACAGGAGCGACGTCATGATCGCGGTGGGCGCCGTGTTCGCGCTGTGGTCGCTGAGCGGAGCCATGCAGACCGTGATGTGGTCGCTGAACGCCGCCCACGAGCTAACCGAGACGCGCGGCTTCGTGCGCAAGCGGATCGTGGCGCTGCTGATGATCCTGGTGGCGCTGCTGGCGGTGGGGCTGGTGGTGTTCATGCTGGTGCTGGGGCCTACGATCAGCAGCTGGTTGCAGGACCAGACGGGCGTCACCGCCGTCTCCTGGCTATGGGACTACGGCCGCTGGCCGCTGCTGGTGCTGGGTCTCTTGTTCGTGTTCGGGGGCGTGCTGTTCTTGGGGCCCGACGTCGATCACCGCGAGTTCCGCCTGATCACGCCGGGCGCGGTGCTGGCCGTTACCGTGTGGGTGATCGCGTCGGCCGGACTCGCGATCTACGCCGACCGCTTCGGTGGCTACAACAAGGTCTGGGGGTCGCTCGCGGCCGTGATCGTGACCATGACCTGGCTGTGGCTGTCGAGCCTGGCGCTGCTCGTAGGAGCCGAGCTGGACGCCGAGCTGCAGCGCGTCCGCGGGGCGGCGGGAGCTGAGCCCTCAACGTGAGGCGGCGGCCGCACCCGTCGGGGTTCGCGACCCGCGTGCTCGCGTGGTTCGCGGTGCGGCTGCGGTTCCTGGTGGTACCGGCGTTCGCCGCCGCCGCCGTTCTGGCGGGTCTACATGCGAATCCGTTCCAGACCGGCGGCCCGGTGCTGGACCTGATCCCGAAGGACTCGCCGGCGCTGAAGGCTCAGTCCGACTCGCTGAGGCTGTTCCGCGCCCCGGCCGGCAGCGACGTGATCGTCGTGCAGCACGATCCGGCCGGTCTCAGCCGCGATGCGCAGTCCCGAGTGATCGCACGTGCTGTCGCGGTCGGCCGTGGGCAGGACCGATCCGGAGCGCAGCTGGCCATCCCGTTCATCAACGTGCCCGGCGCACCGGCCTCGACCGGCGACTCGACCACCGCGATCACGCACCTGGTGTTCGGTGGGTCGTACTCGCCCACCGAGCGTATTCGTGCGGCGCAGAGATATCTGGCGCAAGTGGCCAGGCCGGACGGGGCGCCGGTCGGAGTCACCGGCGTGACCCCGGCCCGGATCGAGCAGGGCACCCTGATCCTGAATCGGATCGGCCTGGTCGAGCTGCTGACCGTTTTCGTGATCGCCGTGATCGTGCTCGTTGTGTTCCGGGCACCGGGTGCGGCCGTGGTCACGATGGCGACGATCGGCGTCGCCTTCCCGATCACGCTCTGGGCGCTGACCGAGATCGCGCGCATCAGCGGCAGCCCGCTGCCGCAGGAGGTGGAGCCGCTGGTCGTGGCCCTGCTGCTGGGGGTGGTGACCGACTACGCCGTGTTCTTCCTCTCGGAGTTCCGGGACCAGCTGCGGTCAGGGGCGGAGTCCCGTGACGCGGCAACGGCGGCCGCGCAGGCGGTGATCCCGATCGTCTTCACCGGCGGCGTGATCCTGTCGCTGAGCCTGCTGGCGCTGCGCGCCTCGTCGCTCGGCTTCTTCCGCCAGCTGGCGCCGGCGCTGGCCGTCACGGTCGCCATCGCGATGCTGGTCTCGCTGGTGTTCGTGCCCGCGCTGATCGCCCTGCTGGGCCGGTTCGCCGTGTGGCCAACGCGACCGGAGCAGGGTGTTGACGAAGTCGCTCCGGGCCGGCCCATCGGCCCGCGGATCGCACACCTCGCGGCGGGGCGCCCGCTGGCTGCCCTGATCGGTCTCGCCTGCGTGGCGGTGCTGGTCTTCGCCGGCCTGCAGGCCCGCTCGCTGAAGCTGGGCGTGGACGTGATCTCGGGGCTTCCCGCCGACAGCGGGCCACGGGTCGCGGCTCGCGCCGCCGATGCCGGCTTCGCGCCCGGCGCCCTGGCACCGCTCGAGGTGATCGTCCAGAGCCGGGGACCGGCGCTTCCGCCGGCGGCGCTCGCGGCGCTGGAGCACGAGCTCCGCGGTCAGCCGGGCTACGCGGGCGCGGTGGGGCCGTCGGAGCAGCCCAGCGGCACATCGGTGCAGCCGTTCCTGACGCCTGACGGCCGGGCGGCCAGGTACGTGCTGGTGTCGGACACGGATCCGTTGTCTCCCGCCGCGGTCAGCGATCTCGCCCATCTGCAGGCGCGGATGCCCGGGCTTACCGGCTCGGCCGGGATCGGCGGCGCATCCGTGGAGTACGCCGGCCAGACCGCGCTCGCCCAGTCGGCGGTCGATGCCGTCTCCGGCGATGCGCTCAAGATCGCGCTGGCGGTGCTGCTCGTGAACCTGGTGCTGATGGCGCTGTTCATGCGGGCGCTCCTGGCGCCGCTGGTGCTGCTGGCGGTGAACGTGTTGAGCGTGGCCGCCACGCTGGGCCTGACCGTCTGGTTCTTCCAGGACGTCCTGGGATACCCCGACATCACCTACTACGTGCCCTTCGCGGGAGCGGTGCTGCTGGTCTCGCTGAGCTCGGACTACAACGTCCTGATCGTCGGCAAGATCTGGGCGGCGGGGGAGAACCGCCCGATGCGCGAGGCGATCGCGAGCGCTGCGCCGCGGGCCTCGCGGGCGATCCGTGCGGCCGGGCTATCGCTGGCCGCCAGCTTCGCCCTGGTGGCGCTGATCCCGATCCGGTCGTTCCGCGAGCTGGCGGCGGTGATGTCCGTGGGCATCCTGGTCGAGACCTTCCTCGTCCGTTCGCTGCTGGCGCCGGCCCTCCTGGCGCTGCTGGGCCGGCGCGCCAGATGGCCCGGGAGGTCAGCGGCTGTTTCGCCGGCCCCGTCGACGGGCATGGACCCCATGACCGAATGATGCATGCCGGGAGGAGGTACCAGGACATGGGCGAGAAGATCGATCACATGAAGGGCACCGCCAAGGAGAAGACGGGTCAGCTCAAGGACGATCCCGATCTCGAAGCCGAGGGCAAGCGCGACCAGGCCAAGGGCGATCTCAAGGAGGGCGTGGACAACGCCGCCGAGAAGGTCAAGCGCGGAGTCGACAAGGTCGCTCCGTAGCGGGCAGCTTGGGGCCGGCCGATCGGCCGGCCCCAACTCGCTTCCGCGGGCTGCGGTTTCGCGGCCCACCGGCGCGGGTACTCAGCCGCCATGCCGGCAGAGTCGTCCATGCCGCAGCCACCGGGAGCGCCGCCGACGCCGGTGCCGCCGGATCCGTCGCTGCCGATCCCCGCGCCGCCCACGCCGCCCAGTGAGCCGGATCCTGCGCCACCTGTGCCGGACATCCCGCAGCCGGAGCCCGATCCGGCGCCGGCGATGTTGACGGGGCGGTGACGTGACCCAGAGCATCAATCCCGGCGACCGCACGGCGGCGCTGATCGATATCGATGGCACGCTGGTCGACTCGACCTACCTGCATGCCAGCGCGTGGTCGTCTGCGATTCGTGCGTGTGGATTCGATATCCCCACGTCCCGTGCACACAGGTTGATCGGCATGCGTGGTGAGCGGTTGCTCGAGGAGCTGCTCGGCGCAGCGCGATGCTGCGAACGTGTGGCGGAGAAGGCGATCGATGAGCACGCTCGCCGCTTCGCCGCGGTCCGCGATCGGGTGGCGCCGCTGCCGCATGCCCGCGATCTGCTGGAACGTCTGGTTTCTCGTGACGTCGTGGTGGTGCTGGTCAGCTCGGCCGAGCGGCATGAGGTGGAGTACTACGTCGGTCTGCTCGATGCGCAGGATCTCGTCTGGGCATCAACCTCGGCGGGCGACGGCTCGCGATCGAAGCCCGATCCGGAGCCGATCCGGATCGCGCTTGCGGCGGTCGGGATGTGACGCGGCGATCGTGATCGGCGACTCGCCGTGGGACTGCCTGGCCGCATCGGCCGCGGGCCTGCCGGCGGCAACGGTATTGACCGGCGGCTTCGCCCGCAGCGAGCTCGAGGAGTCGCAGGTGCCGAGGCGGTGTACGAGCATCTGGGCGACCTCGGAGACGATCTCGACCGCGTGGGCGACTCGTAGGCCAGGCCGGCGACCTAGGGTGCGGGTTATCGTTGCCCGGATGTCGATCACGATCGAACCGCGCAGGCTCAGCGAGCTGACCGAGATGACCGCCCGCCAGCAGGCCGAGATGGCCGCCCGCTACGGCGGCGAGGGCGGGTCGGGCGCGCCACCGCGCGACGAGGAGTTCGAGCCGCCCGACGGCGTGTTCCTGGTGGCGCTGCGCGAGGGCGTGGTGATCGGCTGCGGCGGCATCTGCCGCCATCCTGAGGGCGGCGGCGAGATCCGGCGCATGTACGTGGCACCCGAGGCACGCGGCGCCGGCGTCGGCCGGACGGTGCTCGAGGCACTGGAGCAGTGGGCCGTCGAGCTCGGCTTCGACACGCTGCGGCTCGAAACCGGCGACCGTCTGCTCGACGCGATCCGCCTCTACGAGCGGGCGGGTTACCGGCGCGGCCCCTGCTGGGGGCCGTATCTGACCGATCCCAAGAGCGTCTGCTTCCGGAAGTCGATGACCGCTCCTTAGCGGGCGCTACTTCTCCCAGTCGCCGATCTCGTACGCCTTGCCGGGCGTGGCGCCGATCACGAGCAGCGTGGTCGGCGAGGACGCCGCCTCGAACTTGCGCGTGGTGCCGGGCTCGACCGCGACCACCGCGCCGGCGGCGGCCGTCACCGTCTCACCGTTCAGGGTGACGAGGGCGCTGCCGCGGTGCACGAAGTACACCTCCTGCTGCCCCGACTCCTGCTCGTGGTGCTCGGGGATCAGCACCTTGCCCTCGTCCTTGGTGACGGCGTTGATGCCGAACGCGGCGACGCCGAAATGGTGGCGGATCGACTTCCAGGTGTCCGGCCAGTCGGGCTTGACCGGCGGCACCTCATCGACGTGGGCGACGCCCCAGCCGGTACCGCTCTGCATGGTGCTCATCTCGCTCCCTTCGCACGGTGTCCGGGCCAGTCTGACAGAACGTTGAGGCTAGATCATCTAGTTCATGCGCGGGTCTTCGGGCATCCGCGCCAGCAGCCGGTACTGGTCGCCCATGCGCTCGAGCACCGATGACCACAGCCGCTCCGGGTCGGTGCTGAACACGTCGCCGGGCAGGGCCTGCTCGATGAACCAGGCCTCCTCGTCGATCTCGTCTTCCAGCTGTCCGGTGCTCCAGCCGGCGTATCCGGCGAACACCCGCGCCCGGCTGACCGAGCTGTGCAGGTTGTCGGGATCCTCGTCGAACTCGAGCGACGCGATCGACCCGCAGATGGCCTCGTCCTCGAGCGGATCGTTGTGGTCGGCGAGCGCGATCACCGTCTCCGGCTGCACCGGCCCGCCCAGGAAGATCGGCTCGTCGTCGAGCAGCACCGCCCGCAGGTCCGGGACAGCCTCCCGCGCCTCGGTGTCTGAGGGGCGGTTGAGGACGACGCCGATCGCGCCCTCAGGCGTGTGCTCGAGCAGCAGCACGACGGTGCGCCGGAAGTTGGGATCGAGCAGCATCGGTGCCGCGATCAGCAGCTGGCCTTTGAGAGAATCGTGCTCCACACCGGGATTCTAGGCACGACCCGGCCTACGGCCTGGCCACCAGCGCGGCGCCGTCGGGTGGGCTCTTGAGCAGGCCCTGCCCCTGCATCCAGCGGCCGAACCGGTTCCAGGCAGCGGGATCAAGCGATGTCGTATCCAGCAGCCGCAGCGTCTCCGGCACCGACGTCGCCAGCGCATTCATGTAGTCGCGGGACGAGTTGGCCCGCATCACGGCCAGCGCCGTGGCGGGATGAGCCTTGGCGTAGGCGGTGCCGGCGGCCAGCGCCGAGACGAAGGCGCGCACTTCGTGGCGATAGCCGTCGTCGCTCTGCAGCCGCTCGCCGTTCGCCACCACCACCAGCTCGTCGTAGCGGGGCACCCCGTAGCGGTCGACCGGGAACACCACCGGATGCAGGCCGCGCGCGGCCAGCTCCGCGCCCTCGATGTTCTGGAAGCCGCCGGCGATCGCGTCGACGCGGCCGGCCAGCAGCGCCGGCAGCAGGTTGAAGCCGACGGTGACGCGGTGCACGTCCCCGGGGGCGAGGCCGGCGGTGCGGAGCACCGTGTCGACGTAGGCGTTGGTCGAGGCGCTGCCGTCGACGCCGATGGTCTTGCCGCGCAGTCCGGCGGGCGTCGTGATGCCCTGCTCCGTTGTGATGATCGAGTTGAGGGCGGTGGGGACGATCGCCGCCACGGCCACCACGGGCGCGTGCTGCTGCTGTGCGAAGAACAGCTCCGGCTCGTAGGAGATGCCCAGGTCGGTGCGCCCGGCGGCGACCAGCTTGATCGGGTCGGACACGTCGGTCGGCTGGCGCGGGGTCACGTCCAGGCCGGCGCGGCGGAAGAAGCCGCGGTCGATGGCGGTGTAGAGGCCGACGTGGTCGGGGTTCGGGTACCAGTCCAGCTGCAGGGATACGTCCTGCGTCGGGTCGGCGCCGTTCGTCGTGGCGGCGCCGCTGCTGCTGCCGCAGCCCGCGGCCAGCGCCAGCACCGCGAGGAGTGGGAGGAGTCGTCGTGGCATTGCTTGCGTCCCTTCGCCGGCATGATCCGGATCAGGTTCGACGGGTCGACGCGGTCGCGTCCTCTCAGCCCCGTTCGGGACTCCCCGGCAAACGTGTTCGGGAGGAAGTCTAGATCGTCAGCCCTCGCGCGCCCACGGGATCATCACCCGCTCGAGCAGCGTCACCAGCCCGAACAGGCCCAGCGCCAGCAGCGCCAGCAGCACGATGGCGGCGCCCACCAGCTGGGTGTCGAGCTGGTCGTGCATCGAGTCGGCCAGCCCGCCCGAGCCGCCCGCGTACTCAGCGAACAGCGCGGCCACGGCGGCGTAGGAGGCGGCGATGCGCGCGCCCGTGAACACGCGCGGCGACGCCCACGGCAGCTCCACCCGCCAGAAGATCGCCCGCGGCGTGGCGTTCAGCGTGCGCATCGTGCGCCGCAGCTCGGCCGGCGCAGACGCGAACCCGTCGAGCGCGTTCGCGGTGATCGGGAAGAAGCAGACCAGCGCCACGATCAGCGCCTTCGGCGACAGGCCGAAACCGAGGTAGATCACGAGCAGCGGCGCGATCGCGACGACCGGAATGCTCTGCGACGCCACCAGCAGCGGGTAGACGGCCGAGCGCAGCCAGGGCAGGCGCTGCAGCAGGATCGCCGCGCCCAGACCGAGGATCACCGCCAGCGCGAAGCCGAGCAGCATCTCGCGGGCGGTCACGGCAGCCTGCGACAGCAGCGTGGAGCGCTCGTCCCACAGCGCCGAGGCGATCCCGCTGGGCGACGGCAGCAGGTAGTCGGGCACCGACCGCAGGTCGACCCAGGCCTCCCATGCGAGCAGCAGCCCCGCCAGCACCCCCACCCAGGCGAACCGTTTCATGACCGCAGCGCCTCCATCACGTCGTCGCGGCCCAGCTGCGAGCTGGCCGCGTCCAGCAGCAGCCGGCCCGGACGCGGCGACAGCACCGCCACCCGCTCGCAGGTGCGAAGCGCCTCATCAACGTCGTGGGTGACGAGCACGACGGTGCGCGGCTCCTGGTCGAGCGTCTCCGCCAGCCACCCGCCCAGCTCCTCCCGCGTGAGCGCGTCCAGCGACGCGAACGGCTCGTCCAGCAGCAGCACGCCCTTCCCCGCCAGCAGCGTGCGCAGGAAGGCCACCCGCTGGCGCATGCCTCCAGAAAGCCGCCGCGGCTGCTCCCGCTCGAAGCCCTCCAGGCCGAAGCGGCGGAACAGCGGCAGCGCCGCCTCCCGCGCCTGGCCGCGGCTGACGCCGGCGTTCATCAGCGGCAGCGCCGCGTTGTCGAGCGCGCTTCGCCAGGGCAGCAGCAGGTCGTCCTGCGGCATCAGCGCACAGCCGGCCAGACGCCGCTCGGGCAGGTCGCCGCCGGCCACCGAGATGGCGCCGGCGCGCGGCTGCTCGAGGCCCGCGATCAGGTGCAGCAGCGTGGACTTGCCGCAGCCGCTGGGGCCGACCACCGCCAGGCGGCTGCCGGCCGCGATCTCGAGGCTGATGTCGTGCAGCACCGACAGCGGCCCGTAGCCGTGGCCGACGTGCTCGATCGAGATCGGGGCGCCGGCCATCGTCGCAATCACGGCCGCCTCCGCGTCATCAGGCCACCGGGTTCTCCAGCGTCGCCACGCCGTCGACCTGGCAGCGCACGACGTCCCCGGCCCGCAGGAACACGGGCGGGTCGCGGAACGCGCCCACGCCGGCGGGCGTGCCGGTGGCGATCAGGTCGCCCGGCTCGAGCGTGAAGGCCTGCGACAGGTGCGCTATCAGCCGCGGGATGGTGTGGATCATGCTGCCGGTCGAGGAGTCCTGCATCAGCGCGTCGTTCACCCAGCAGCGGATCGCCAGGTCGTGCGGATCGCGGATCTCGTCGGCGCTGACCATCTCCGCCGACAGCGGCGCGAACGTGTCCAGGCTCTTGGCCCGTGTCCACTGGCCGTCGCCGCGCTGCAGGTCGCGCGCGGACACGTCGTTCATGACCGTGTAGCCGGCCACGTGCTGCCAGGCGCTGCTCTCGTCGATGTGCTTGCCGGGGCGGCCGATCACGACCACCAGCTCGGCCTCCCAGTCCACCTGCGATGGTCAGCGGCGACAGGCGGATCGGCTCGCCGTCGGTGATCAGCGCGGACGGGTACTTGGCGAACACCAGCGGCTGGGCCGGCGCCTCGGCGCCCTGCTCGGCCGCGTGCTCACGGTAGTTGCGCCCGATGCACATGATCTTGCCGGGGTCGGGCACGGCCGGCAGCGGCTGCACGGCAGCCCGCGGATGCTGGGAGATCGGCCGCGCCCGGTCGATTCCGCGCGCCAGCAGGTCGCGCATGCCAAGGCCGGTGTCGTGGACGATCTCGCCGTCGCAGATGCCGGCCCGGGGCGGTCCCTCGTCGATGCGGAAGCTGAGCAGGCGCACGGCCCGCACGATAGAGCGTGCGGTGCTAGTTGCGCGACTGCAGCAGCAGGATGGCCAGCTGGTAGACCGCGATCAGGGTGCCGATCACGTAGGTGAGGGCCGCGGCGGTCAGCACCTTGCGGGCGACCGGCAGCTCATCTGGCATCAGGATCCCCTGCGCGCTCAGCATCTGCATGGCGCGGCGGCTGGCGCCGAACTCGACCGGCAGCGTCACCAGCTGGAACACCACCGTGACCGCGAAGATCGCGGCGCCGATCAGGATCAGCGGGCTGGCCGCGCTCCCGCCGGCGGAGGTGAACGCGCCGATCATGACCAGCGGAAACCAGGCCTGCGAGGCAAAGCCGACGGCGGGCGCGAGCGATCCGCGCATGCGGAACAGGGACTCGCGGCGGGCATCCTGGAACGCGTGCCCGGTCTCGTGGGCGGCGACGGCGACGGCGGCGATCGTGTCCGAGCTGCCCACGGGCTGGCTCAGCCGCATCACCTTCGCGCGCGGGTCGTAGTGGTCGCTGAGCGAGCCGCCGATCGATTCGATGCCAACGTCCAGGCCGCCCGACTCCAGCATGCGGCGGGCCACCTGGGCCCCGGTCATCCCGGAGGCGGCGTGCACCTTGGAGCCATCCGCGAAGGCGCGCTTGACCCACATCTGCCCGAGGGCACCGGCGATCAGGGGTGGAATGAACAGCAGCAGATACAACATGTGTCGGCGCCCCTCCTCCGGGCGTTTCGACGAGTATTTGCCTTGAAGGGTAGCCGTTCCTGCATTGCCGAATCGGCCGCGTCACATCACTCGCTAATGTTCGTGGCGTGGCTGACATCGCCGAAATCGAGGGGTTGATCCGCACTGCGCTGCCCGGCTCTGAGGTGAGCGTCGAGGACATGGCCGGCGGCGATCACCTGTACGCCCATGTGCGCGCGCCGCAGTTCACCGGGATGCCGCTGATAGAGCAGCACCGGCTGGTGAACGGCGCAGTCGACCACCTGCTCGGCCCCGGCCGGCCCATCCACGCACTCAAGATCAAAACGGAGGCAACGCAATGATCATCACCGAGGACGAGATCCGCCAGGAGGTGCTGAACTCGATCGCGCAGAACCGCGTGATGCTGTTCATGAAGGGCACCCCGGAGATGCCGCGCTGCGGCTTCTCGATGCAGACGGTGGCCTGCCTGAAGGACACCGGCGCCGAATTCGCGGCCATGGACATCCTGCCCGATCCCCGCATCCGGCAGCTGCTGTCCGAGCACTCGGGCTGGCCGACCATCCCGCAGCTGTTCGTAGACGGCGAGCTGGTGGGCGGATGCGACATCGTCACGGAGCTGCACGAGAGCGGTCAGCTGAAGGAGCTGGTCAACGCCGCCGCATAGCACCGCTGCCGTCGTCGGCGCGGGCGTGATCGGCCTCTCGGCCGCGCGCGCCCTGCGCGACGACGGGTTCGCGGTCACGGTCTACGAGCAGCACTCGGTGGGCACCCGGCTGGGCAGCTCGCCCGGGCGCTCGCGCATCTACCGCACCAGCTACCGGCACGACGACTACTGCCGGCTGGCGCGGCGCGCGATCGACGAGTGGATGCGGCTGGATCCGGCGCTGCTGCTGCGAAACGGCCTGCTCGAGCACGGGCGCGGGGTCGATCAGCACGCGGCGGTGCTGGAGCGCTGCGGCGAGCAGTACAGCTGGCTGGAGCCGGCCGAGGCCGAGCGGCTGTTCCCGGAGGCGCGGTTCTCCGGCCCGGTGCTGTGGACGCCCGACGCCGGCGCGGTGCTGGCCGACGACGCGCTGGCGCGGCTGCGGCAGGGCGCTGGAGGTGGTGGAGGGTGCGCGCATCGTCGACCCCTCGCAGCTCGAGGCCGATGCGGTGGTGGTCTGCCCCGGCGCGTGGCTGTCGCGCCTGTACGATCTGCCCGTGTACGGCCAGATCGAGCAGGTCTGTTTCTTTCGCGGCGCGCCCGACTCGCGGCCGTCGCTGGTCGATCACGGCGGTGAGCTGGACGACCGCTTCTGGTACGGGGTGGTGTCGCCGGGCGTTGGCTACAAGGCCGCGCAGGATGGCGCCCGCAAGGGCCCGTTCGACCCCGACCAGCGTGAGCGCCCGGTGTCGCAGAGGGTGGTCGACGACCTGCGCGCCCACCTTGCCGAGGCGCTGCCCGGCCTCGTCCCCGAGCCCGTGCACCAGGAGGCCTGCCTTTACACGGTCACGCCGGACGGCGACTTCATCCTCGACCAGTTCGACGGTGTGGTTGTCTGCGGCGGCGACAGCGGCCACGCGTTCAAGTTCGGTCCGCTGCTGGGGCGGCTGTGCGCCGACCTCGCGCAGGGGCGGCCGCTGCCGCCCGAGTGCGACCGCTTCCGGGCCGACCGCTTCGCGAAGGCGGTGACGTGAGCGTGCAGGATGCGACCGACCTGGCAACGGCGGTTCGCGCGGGCAACGTGTCGGCCACGGAGGTCGCCCGCTACGCGCTCGACCGGGCCGGCGCCGACGAGCTGGGCGCAGTCTGGCTGGTGACCGAGGAGCGGGCGCTGCGGGAGGCCGCAGCGGTGGACGCGGCCGTGGCCGCGGGGCGCGACCCGGGTCCGCTCGCGGGCGTGCCGGTCGGCTGGAAGGACCTGATCGACACCGGCGGCACCCGCACCACCTACGGCAGCGCCATCTACCGCGATCACGTGCCCGAGCGCGATGCCGACGTGGTCGCCCGGTCGGCCGCCGCCGGCGCCGTCTGCATCGCCAAGCTGAACACGCACGAGCTGGCGTGGGGCGTGACATGTGACAACCCCTGGTTCGGCTCGTGCCGCAACCCGCACGACCCGACGCGCATCCCGGGCGGGTCGAGCGGCGGATCGGGAGCGGCCGTGGCGGCCGGCATCGTGGCGCTGGCGCCGGGAACCGACACCGGCGGCTCCATCCGCTGCCCCGCGTCGGTGTGCGGGATCGTTGGGCTGAAGCCGACCTTCGGGCGGGTCAGCCTGGCTGGGATCAAGCCGCTCTGCCCGTCGCTCGACCACTGCGGCCCGATGGCCCGGTCGGTACGCGATGCGGCGCTGGCGCTGGAGGTGCTGGCCGGGCCGTCGCCGAACGATCCGCGCACGCAGCCGCTGCCGGTTCCGCGCTACCGCGACGCGCTGGACGATGGGGTCGAGGGGCGCACGATCGGCGTGGCCGAGCGCTTCTTCTTCGAGCACACCGACCCGGGCCTGGCCGCGATCGTGCGGGAGGCGGTGGCGCTGCTGGAGCGGGCGGGAGCGCGGCTGGTCGAGGTCGACATGGAGTGGCCGGTCGCGGGGCTGGACGAGAACAGCTTCTACCTGACCGAGGAGGCCGGGGCGCTCTACGAGCACTGGCCGCAGCGGCGCGCCGATCTGGGGCCGGACGTGGTCGCCGAGATGGAGGCGGCTGACCGGCTCAGCGGGCGAGAGGCGGGCCACATCATGTTCCTGCGGCTCGCCTACCAGGAGCGGATGCTGGCGAAGATGCACGGGCAGGGCATCGACATGATCGTCTCGCCGACCGAGCCGATCACCGCGCCCACGATCGGCACGGTGCGGGTGCCCTTCGCCGGCGAGCAGGACGTGGACGTGACCAGCGTCATGTGCGGGCTGACGGGCGTGTTCAACACGCTCGGCTGGCCGGCCATCTCCGTGCCCTGCGGGATGGACTCGCTGGGGATGCCGGTGGGGCTGCAGATCGCCGCCCGGCCCTGGCGTGAGGTCGACTGCCTGGCCGCGGCGGCCGTGGTCGAGCGCGAGCTGGCCGAGACCTAGGCCGAGACGGCGGTATGCAGCGGCACGGCGTGCAAGGCGCCGCCGCAGGGCCCGTTGCTGTGCAGCGTCATGCGCCGCGCGGCCGGGTCCACGATCACCGTGGCCAGCGTGCGCCAGCGATCACCGAACTCGGCTGCGGGGTCGGGGTGCACGCAGATCGCGCCCCAGCCGCCGCGGTGGCTGCGAAGCGCGCCCAGGATAGCGTCCTCGTCGATCGCACCCTCGGCCACGCGTGACATCGCCCGGCGGGCGTGGTCGAGCCGCAGCACCGAGTCGGGCGCCTCGCGCACCATCGTGTCGGCCAGGCGGCCGGGCTCGGCCACGAAGTGGTTGGTGTGGACGAGCACGCCGCGGTCGTCTGGCGTCACGAAGCCGGGTCCCGCGGGAGACAGCTCGACGGTGCAGACGGCGCCGCCGTCCTCGTCGTCGGCGATCACGGTGACGGCGCTCGAGGCCGACATGGTGGCGTTGGAGAGCATCGCCAGCGCCTCGACACCGTCGCCTGCGTGATCGAGCACGTGCCGGTTCAGCACGTGCACGGGAACGCCGATCGGCGGGCCGTCGTCGCGGTGGCCGAGGATGTTCATCAGGATCGCGACGCCCTCGCTGGAGACGCCCACCTTGCCGACGATGCCGGCCTCGGTCATGGTCTCGACGCGATGGCCGCCGGGATGGTCGATCGTCCAGCGCATCCAGCTGTCCGAGAGCTCGTCGTGCCAGTCCCAGGTCTGGACGCCGATCGGTGTGCCCGACGTGGTGGCGGTGCCAAGGGAGGCGATAACCGAGCACTCCCCGCGGCCCGCGGCCAGCAGCTCGGTGCGGGCGTTGAGCGCGCCGATCAGCTCGGGCGCGAGCCCGCTCCCTGCTGCGATGCCGGCGATCTCGTCATACAGCTCGGGCGAGAAGACGCCGATGCGGTCGAGCGCCTCGGCGCCGAACTCGAGCACCGCAGCCTCCTCCAGGCCCTTCAGCCGAAACAGGCGCAGATAGATGTCGGCGGTCGCGGCGATGCGGTCGGCCTGGGCGGCGCCGAAGCCGCGCCCGCGGTCGCCCGGCGTCGCTTCGGTCGAGTGGTGGGCGGGGATGCTCACGAGCCCAGAATAGCGATTGCCGATTCCGCGACGATCGATCACGGTCGCCGCTCGAACCTGTCACGCGGGCGGGTGCGGTGTTTGACTCCAATAATTGGCTGTTTGGCTCAGCCATGCGATTTGCCCGTCACGGCGCCGGTGACGGGTGTCAGAACCATGTGGCGGAATGCCACGGCCACGGAGGCGGTGTTTGACACCGGCTCACTCACTATCCTTGCGCGATGCGAACGCTGGCCGGGGTCGATGTGGGCGGCACGTTCACCGACGTGGCGCTTGTGCACGAGGGCCGGCTGACCGCGGTGAAGCTGCCGACCACCGTCGACGACCAGTCCCGGGCGGTGATCGAGGGCGTGGAGCGGGCGCTGGAGCAGGCCGGGCTGGGGACGAGGGCACTGGGCCACCTCGGGCACGGCACCACCGTGGCCACCAACGCACTGCTGGAGCGCCGCGGAGCGGTGACCGGGTTCGTGGCCACCCGCGGGTTCGGGGATCTGCTGGCGCTGGCACGGCAGACGCGGCCGCTGCTGTACCGGCCCTGCGTTTCGCGGCCGCGCGCCGCTGCCGGAGCTGACGGTCGAGGTGGACGAGCGGATGGGGCCGGACGGGGTGCTGCGGGCGCTGGACGAGCGGTCGGTGGAGGTGGCGGCACGCGCGTTGCGGCGGGCCGGGGTGGAGGCGGTCGCGATCTGCCTGCTGCACGCCTACGCGCACCCGCAGCACGAGCGGCGGGTGGCGGAGCTCCTGCGCGAGCGGCTGGACGGCGTGTTCGTTGTCGCGTCGCACGAGCTGGCGGCCGAGTACCGCGAGTACGAGCGGGCATCGACCACGTCGATCGACGCCTACCTGGGGCCGTCGGCCGGCCGCTATCTGCGATCGCTTGGCGAGCAGTCGGCGGACCATGGGTTGCCGCTGCCGTTGGTGATGCAATCGAGCGGCGGGCTGGCGTCGCTGGCGGAGGCGGCCGGACACCCTGCGCGGCTGCTGCTGTCGGGGCCGGCCGGAGGCGTTGCGGCGGCGGTTGGGATGAGCGCCGGTGATGCCGTTGCCTTCGACATGGGAGGCACCAGCTGCGACGTCTCGCTGATCCGCGAGGGCCGGCCGGGCCGGTCGACCGAGCGCGAGGTGGCGGGCCTGCCGGTGCGGCTGCCGATGCTGGACATCCACACGGTCGGCGCCGGCGGCGGCAGCATCGCGTGGGTCGACGACGGCGGAGCGCTGCGGGTCGGTCCGCAGAGCGCCGGGGCCGATCCCGGGCCCGCCTGCTATGGCCACGGCGGCGACCTGCCGACGGTGACGGACGCGAACCTGGTGCTGGGCAGGCTGGACGCGGCCGTTCCGCTCGCGGGCAGCGTGGGGCTGGACGCGAAGGCGGCGCGGCGCGCGGTCGCGACGGTGGCGGACGGATTTGCGAGCGTGCGCGCCGCGGCGGCCGGGATCGTGGCGGTGGCGAACCAGGAGATGGTGCGGGCGATCAGGGTGGTGTCGGTGGAGCGCGGGCACGACCCGCGCGGGTTCGAGCTGATCGCCTTCGGTGGAGCCGGGCCGCTGCACGCCTGCGAGGTGGCCGAGGAGCTGGGGATGCGGTCGGTGCTCGTGCCCGCCGCCAGCGGTGTCCTCTCGGCGCTCGGCATCGCGGCCGGCGAGCGGCGGCGGGACGCCGTGCGCAGCGTGATCCGGCGTCTGGAGGGGCTGACCCGGTCGCAGATCCGGTCGCAGGTGCCGTGGCCGCAGGCGGAGCGCGGCTCGGCGCGGTGGGCGGCGGCCGACCTGCGCTACGCGGGGCAGGGGTTCGAGCTGGAGGTCGACCTCGAGCCGCTGGCGACGCTGGCCGAGCGGTTCCACGAGCGACACGCCGAGCGGTACGGGCACGAGCAGCGCGGGACGCCGATCGAGCTGGTCAACCTGCGGGCCGCCAGCACCGCGCCAGGGCCGGAGCTGGAGCTGGCACGGGCGCCGCGGAAGCGGCCGGTGCCAGGGCCGGCAACGCTGCATCTGGACGGCGCGACGCTGTGGGTGGCGCCGGGCTGGACGGCGCGTGGAGCCGGCGACGGCGGCTGGCGGGTGACGCGATGAGCGATCCGGCCACGCTGCAGGTGCTGGCCTCTGCGCTGCGCGGTGTGGCGGAGGAGATGGGGGCGGCGCTGATCCGGGCGGCGCACTCGGCGAACATCAAGGAGCGGCGAGATTGCTCGACTGCGCTGTTCGATCTGGACGGGCGGATGATCGCGCAGGCGGAGCACATACCCGTGCACCTGGGGGCGATGCCCGACGCGGTCGCGGCGGTGCTGGAGCTGGATCCCGAGCCGGGCGAGGTGTTCGTGCTGAACGACCCGTTCACGGGCGGCACCCACTTGCCGGACATCACGCTGGTCTCGCGGGCCGGGGACCTGGGGCTGCTGGTGTCGCGGGCGCACCATGCGGACGTGGGCGGCATGTGGCCGGGCAGCCTGCCGGCTCACTCACGGGAGATCTTCCAGGAGGGGCTGGTGATCCCGCCGGTGCCGCATGACCGACGAGGTGTTGCGGCTGATGCTGGCGAACATGCGGAACCCCGAGCAGCGCGCGGCCGACCTGCGGGCGCAGCTGTCGAGCCACGCCATCGGGGAGCGGCGGCTGGGTGAGCTGGCGGAGCGGTTCGGGCGAACGGGTCTCTTGCGGGGCATGGACGAGCTGCACGGCTACGCCGAGCGGCGGATGCGGGCGGCGATCAGGCGTGTGCCGGACGGGCGCTACCAGGCGAGCGACGTGGTGGAGGAGCTGGAGGGCGAGGCCGAGATCCGGGCGACGGTGACGGTGCGGGGCGACGGGGTGCGGGTCGACTTCGAGGGCACGGCCGAGCAGCGGGCTGGGAACCTGAACTGCCCGCTGTCGGTGACGCGGTCGGCGGTGTACTACGTCGTGCGGGTCGTGTGCGCGCCGGATCTGGAGGCATCGGGCGGCGCGTTCGTGCCGGTCGAGGTGCGGGCGCCGGAAGGGTGTCTGCTGAACGCGCGGTTCCCGGCGGCGGTGGTGGCGGGGAACACGGAGACGTCGAGCAGGATCGTGGACGTGGTGATGGCGGCGTTCGGCCAGGCGTTGCCGGTTCCGGCAATGGGCCAGGGAACGATGAACAACACGGTGATCGGGAACGAGCGGTTCACGTACTACGAGACGATCGGCGGCGGCCAGGGGGCGTGTCCGGACGGGGACGGACCGAGCGCGGTGCATGTGGCGATGTCGAACACGCTGAACACGCCGATCGAGGCGCTCGAGCGCGAGTACCCGCTGCGGGTCGAGCGCTACGCGCTGCGACCCGGAAGCGGCGGCGCCGGCCGCCATCGTGGCGGCGACGGAGTGATCAGGGCGATGCGGGTGCTGGAGGATTGCCGGCTGTCGCTGCTGACCGAGCGCCGCAGGCACGCGCCCAAGGGAGCGGCCGGCGGTGGCGACGGCGCGCTGGGTGAGAACCGGCTGAACGGCCGCCCGATCGCGGGCAAGCTCAGCCGCGAGCTGCGCGCGGGCGACCTGCTGGAGATTCGCACGCCGGGCGGCGGCGGGTACGGCCGGCCACGGGCCTGACGCTTCCGTAACGGCCGCGCAACGCCGGCGGAACGACTACCGTGACTTATGCCGCCGAGGGGAGCTGTCACGTCCGCTCACGTCGCGGTCACGAACGGCCGTGCCGTGAGCGCACGAAGCGCCGCAAGCGGACGCACTGACGTGACGGAGCGGCCGGCGATCACGCCGCCCGGCCGCCGGCGCTGCGTTCGACGACCCCCCGCCGTCACGCGGCTGCAACGCCGCCGTCGGCGCAACAGCGGCGCCTGGCACCGGTGTTGCCCGCGGGAGGGTCACGGATCGCGCCTCGCCGGCCACGGAACGGTGTCCGCGGCCGGCACGCGGATCCCTCAGTAGGCCTGGCCCCAGGTGGCGGTCTCGACGCCCCGCCGCCCGCAGACGGCGCACGGCGCGCCGGGATCCTCGGGCTCGAGGGCGAGGCAGCGGAGGGTCGCCGATGTCTCCGCCTTGACCGCGGCCTCGCACTCCGGCGAGCCGCACCAGGCGGTGACCGCAAAGCCGCTGCCGGCCTTCAGGTACTCGATCAGCTCGGCGCGATCGTCAAGGCTCCGGGTGTTGTCGGCCAGGTGCGCAGCGGCGCGGTCGAACAGCTCCTGATGGATCTCGCCCAGCATCGTTTGCAGCCGTTCCCCCAGCCGGTCGAGCGGCAGCAGCTCGCGCCGCTCGCGATCGCGGCGGGCCACCGACACCTGGCCGCCGGCCAGCTCGCGCTCGCCCAGCTCGACGCGGATCGGCGCGCCCTTCAGCTCCCACTCGAAGAACTTCGCGCCGGGACGGACGTGGTCGCGGTCGTCCAGCTTCACCCGGATGCCCGCCTCCCGCAGCTCGGCCGCCAGCGCGTGCGCCCGCTCGAGCACCGTTCCCTCCCCCGGCTGGATCGGGATCACCACCACCTGGTGCGGCGCGACCGCCGGTGGCAGTCGCAGGCCGCGCTCGTCGCCGTGCATCATGATCACGGCTCCCACAAGACGGGTGGTGGAGCCCCACGACGTCGCGTAGGGATGGTGCTCGGAGCCGTCCCGTCCGGTGTAGGTGACCTCGTACGCGCGCGCAAACTCGTCCCCCAGATAGTGGGACGTCGCCGCCTGCAGCGCCTTGCGATCGCCCATCATGGCCTCGGCCGTGAACGTCTCCCGCGCGCCCGGGAACCGCTCGGCCGCGCTCTTTCGCCCCAGCAGCGCGGGCATCGCCAGCACCGACCGCTGCGTATCGGCGTAGACCTCGTGCAGGATCCGCAGGCACTCCGCCACCGCCTCCTGCTCCGTCTCGTGAGCGGTGTGCCCTTCCTGCCACAGGAACTCGCTGGTGCGAAGGAACAGTCGAGGCCGCAGCTCCCACCGCACCACGTTCGCCCACTGGTTGTAGAGCATGGGCAGATCCCGGTAGGACTGCAGCCAGCGGCCATACGTGCTCCAGATCACCGCTTCCGACGTCGGCCGTAGCACCAGCGGCTCCTCCAGCTTCGATCCGCCGGCCTCGGTCACCACCGCCACCTCGGGCGCGAAGCCCTCGACCAGGTCGGCCTCCTTCGCCAGCACCGACGCCGGGATAAGCATCGGGAAGTAGAAGTTCTCGTGGCCGGTGGCCTTGATGCGATCATCCATCTGGCGCTGCAGCAGCTCCCAGATCGCGTACCCGTACGGCTTGATCACCATCATCCCGCGCACGGCCGCGCTCTCGGCCAGGCCGGCCCGGCGCACGACGTCGGCATACCAGGCGGGAAAGTCGTTCTCGATTGAGGCGAGCGTGTTCATGTGCGCATCCATCTGTCGGCGTTGACGAGGCGAGCGTTCGTCACGGCGTTCCGGGGCGGTGGGCCGGGAACGCCTAGGCCGGGATGCGCGGCAGCGCGACGACGACCGGGCCACGGATGTGGGTGATGTCGCGTCGCTGCGTCATGTCACAAGCGTACCAGCACCCGCCGGTACACTCGCAACCATGTCCACGGTCGCCCCGCCCGTGCGGAAGCAGAAGCCGCGCACGACCGGCCCCGGCTCCGGCAGCGACCGCCCGTGGCTGGTCGTTGTCAAGAACGACAATCACAATACGTTCGACGGTGTCGCCTTCGCCCTTGCCCGCACCATCCCCGGCCTCACCTTCGAGGGCGGCATGCGCCTCGCCGACCGCATCCACAACGCCGGCCAGGCGATCGTCTGGCAGGGCCAGCTGGAACAGGCCGAGCACTACTGGGAGCAGCTGGTGGGCTTCGGGCTGACGATGGCGCCGCTGACGCAGTCCGGGTGACCCTGCTCGCCGGGCAGTTCGACGCGTGGCGGTTCGTGTTCGACCCCGAGTGGGCGCTGGCCGTGCTGCTGTTCGGCGCCTGGTACCTGTGGGCCGCACACGTCATGTCCGCGCCGCTCTGGCGCCGGGCTCTGCTTCCTGTCGGGCCTGCTGCTGATCGCCCTGGCGCTGCTCTCGCCGATCGAGCACGTCGCGCTCGACGCGATGCTCTCGTTCCACCTGCTCCAGAACGTGATGCTCGCCGACTGGGCGCCGCCGCTGCTGGTGCTCGGGCTCACCCCCGCCATGGCCGCCGCAGCCGAGCGCCGCGCCTGGCTGCGCGCGGTCACGCACCCCGCGTTTGCGCTGCCCTACTGGCTGGCCGTCTGGTACACCGTCCACATCCCGGCCGTCTACGGCTACGGCCTCGACCACCGCTGGTCGCTCGGCTTCGAGCACCTGCTATTCGTCACCGCCGGCCTCGCCTTCTGGTGGCCGGTGCTCGTCCCGGGCCGCATGCAGCCGATGGCCAAGCTCGTCTACCTGGCCGCCGCCTTCTTCCTGGCCGCGCCCGTCGCGCTCCTGATCGCCCTTGCCTCCAGCACCATCTACCCCTACTACGACACCACGCCCCACCTGTTCGGCCTGTCTCCCCGCGGCGACCAGCAGCTGGGCGGCATCCTGATGGCGGTCGAGCAGAGCTTGATCCTGTTCCTGGTCTTCAGCCTCGCCTTCCGCGAGCTGCTTGTCGCCGACGAGCGCCGGCCCGACCCGCTGGATCATCTAGATTCCGCCTGATGGATCGCATCACCGCAGCCTGCGTCCAGTTCTCGGCCTCGCGCGACAAGGCCGAGAACATCGCCCGCATGGCCACGCTGGTCGAGGAGGCCGCCGCCCGCGGTGCGCGCCTGGTGCTGCTGCCCGAGAAGTGGAACGCCATCGCCGACGGCCGCGAGCTGCTCGCCTACGCGGAGTCGCTCGAGGACGGCGGCGACACCCTCGATGCGTTGTCAGAATGGGCGCGCCGCCTGCAGCTAGACCTGATCTGCGGCTCGATCGCGATCGCCGACGGCGACCGCGTCGGCAACGTCTCGATCGCCTTCTCTCCCGACGGAGACCGCGTCGCCGCCTACACCAAGATCCACCTGTTCGACGTCGACGTGGGCGGCATCAGCTACCGCGAGTCCGACGGCACCGCCCCCGGCGGCGAGCTGGTGATGGCGAGCATGTCCGGGCTTCCGGTCGGCCTCTCGGTCTGCTACGACCTGCGCTTCCCCGAGATGTACCGCGCTTTGGAGCAGGCCGGCGCGCTGGTGCTGACCGTCCCGGCCGCCTTCACCCTGGTCACCGGCATGGCCCACTGGGAGCCGCTGCTGCGCGCCCGCGCGATCGAGAACCAGGCGTTCGTGATGGCCGCCAACCAGCACAGCGATCCCGGCGGCTACGGCATGCCGCGCTTTGGCCACAGCATGATCATCGACCCCTGGGGCACCGTCATAGCTCAGGCGGGACCCACCGGTGACGGCGTGATCGTGGCCGAGCTCGACCTGGCCGCCCAGCGCGCCACGCGAAGCACGCTGCCGGCGCTCGACCACCGCCGGCCCGACGCCTACACCGTCGCCGACACCGCGTCAGGCAGCCTCAGCCACCCTCGCTAGGCGGTTGCCTCCGGCTCTTCCTGGCCGATCACGCCCTGGTCGGTGAACCACTGCCGCACCGCGTCCATCAGCGCCTTGGGCTGCTCGATGTGCGTCATGTGCGCCGCCTTCTCGATCACCACCAGCCGCGATCCGGCCACCTCGTCGTGGATCTCCTGTGAGCGCGCCACCGTGCAGGTGCGGTCGTAGCGGCCGGTCACGACCAGCATCGGCTTGGAGATCCAGCGCAGGTGGTCGACCCACTCGAAGCCGCCGTAGCCGTTCTTCGCGAAGTGCGCCAGCACCTCCGGGGAGTAGACCGTCTCGTCCTTCTCGGTGAACGTGCGGTAGGCGTCGCTCATCTCCCAGAAGTGGAACGGCATCTGCGATGTCATGATGTCGCGGAACTCGGCCACCGTCGACACGCTCGGCTCGGCGTCCCACGAGCGCTTGATCTGCTCGCGCATCGCGGCCGGCTCGAACCTGTCGATCTCGCGCTCGACGTCGGCCGCCAGCGCCTCGCTCGAGGCCGCGCCGCTTGAGATCACGTACTGGCCGGCGGTGCCGCGCTCGAGCGCGTGCGCCAGCGAGACGATCGCGCCGAACGAGTGCCCGTACAGGGAGAACTGCTCGAGCTCCAGCGCCCGCGCCAGGCGGTCGACGTCCTGAGCGAACACCTGGATCGTGAGCGATTGCGGGTCAACCCGCTCGGATCGGCCCTGGCCGCGCATGTCCACGTAGATCATCCGGAACCCGGCTCCCGCCAGCGGATCCAACCACGGATGCAGCTCGTGGTGATCGAGTCCCGGCCCGCCGTGCAGCAGGATCAGCGGATGACCGCTGCCGACCTCGGCGATGTTCAGTGAGACGCCGTCGTCCAGCTCGACCAGCCGCTGCGTGGCCTCAGCCATTCAGTTTCCGGTACCCGAGTGCGTGCTCCGCCTGCATCATCTTGTGGATCTGCGTCGTGCCCTCATAGATGATCGGCGCGCGCGAGTTGCGGAAGTACCGCTCCACCGGGTACTCCGCGGAGTAGCCGTAGGCGCCGTGCACCTGGATCGCCAGGTGGGCGGCCTTGAACGCGCTCTCGGTGGCCTGCCACTTGGCCAGCGAGGTCTCGCGGGTGTTGCGGACGCCCTTGTTCTTGAGGTGCGCTGCCTGCATCACCAGCAGCCGGCTGGTCTCGTAGCCCATCACCATGTCGGCGATCATGTCCTGCACGAACTGGTACTTGCCGATCTCCTGGCCGAACGTCTTGCGCTCGTTCGCGTACTTGACCGACGCCTCGAGGCATGCGCGGATGACTCCGACGGCGCCGGCCGCCACGGTGAACCGCCCCTGGTCGAGCGAGTGCATGGCGATCTTGAAGCCCTCGCCCTCGGCGCCGACCAGGCTCTCGGCCGGCACCTGCACGTTGTCAAAGAACAACTCGCCGGTGGATCCGGCCCAGATTCCCAGCTTGTTCGGGATCTGCCGGGCCTCGATGCCGTCCCAGTCCAGCTCGATGATGAACGCCGAGATGCCCCTGTGGGCCGCGGCCGGGTCGGTCTTCGCGAACACCAGGCAGTAGGCAGCCTCGGTCGCGTAGCTGATCCAGCTCTTCTGGCCGTTCAGCAGGTAGGTGCCGTCGTCCTGCTTGATCGCGGTGGTCAGCATCGCCGCCACGTCCGATCCGGCGGCCGGCTCGGTCAGGCCGAAGCAGCCCAGCTTCTCGCCCTTGGCCATCGGCACCAGGTAGCGCTGCTTCTGCTCCTCCGTCCCGAACCTGTACAGCGACAGCGAGTTCAGCCCGACGTGCACCGAGATCAGCGTGCGGAAGGCGGACTCGCCCCGCTCGATCTCCTCGCAGATGAGCGCCTCGGAGACGTAGTCGAGCCCGGAGCCGCCGTACTCGACCGGGATCACCGGGCCCAGCAGGCCCAGCTCGGCCATGCCCTCGATGATGCCCATGTCGAGGTGGTGGTTGATGTCGTTCTCCTGCGCGACCGGCATGATGCGACGATCAACGAACTCGCGCACCGTCTCCTGGATCGCGAGCTGCTCGTCGGTCAGATCGAGGTTCAAGACCACTCCTTGGAAGCTTTCGGCAAATCCGTTGGATCCTAGATGGTTGATTCCACGGGATGCGTGGGTGCCGGGCGCAGGATGGGGCGCGCTGGGCGACGGGAGCGTCCGCAGGGCAGGCTGGGCATGTCCTGGCCAAGGACGATCGTGGCGTCCAGCGTGTCCCAGACAAGATCCGGCGCCGCGCAGCTCGTGGAATCAATCATCCGGGGCGTTGCGGTGCGTCCACGCGTCAGCTGGCCGAGGGCAGGCCGCCCGGCTCGCGCTTGGCGCTGTACATCGACTCGTCTGCAGCCCGGAACAGCGACTCCGGGTCGGTGCCCTGCTCGGGGCAGACGGCGACGCCAAAGCTGATCGTGAGCTGGATCAGGAGCTCGTCGCCGCTGCCCAGCATGGCGTCGTGGATCCGCTCGGCGACGGCGCGCGCCTCGTTCCTGCCGAGCTCGGGCAGGATCAGCGCGAACTCGTCCCCGCCGATCCGGTAGACCCCGTCCACCTCGCGGCGGCCGTCCATCAGCACCAGGCCCAGCGACTCCAGCGCGCGGTCGCCCGCTGGATGTCCGCGCTGGTCGTTGACCTGCTTGAACCCGTTGACGTCGCCCACGAGCAGCGCGAACCGCCGTCCGTAGCGATCGGAGCGGGAGGTCTCGAGCTCGAGCTGGCGTACGAAGCTGCGCCGGTTGCGGAGCCGCGTGAGCGGGTCATGGTCGGCCAGGAACTGCATCTCCTCGAACTGTGCGGCGGTGTCCAGCGCGGTGGTCGCCTGGTTGGCGAACACGCGCAGCGCCTGCAGGCGCGCCGGCGACGGCACCAGCAGGTCGACCGGGTCATCCGCCCAGATCAGGCCGATCAGCTCGCCGCCGCGCCCGTACAGCGGCACGATCAACCAGTGGTCGTCCCAGGCGTGCGGGCCCTTGCCGCAGCGCTGCGAGCTATACGTGTCGGCCTCGGCCCGCACGCGGGCGCGGGCCTGTTCGCTGGTCAGCAGATAGCAGCCCTGCGTCTCGAACTCCGGAACCAGCAGCACCGCGATCTCCTCCAGCGAGAAGCTGCTGTTGACGGCCGGGTCATCGAGCTCCCAGCCGTAGGCGGCGCGCGGCTCGAGGGCGCCGGTGTCGGGGTTCGGCAGGTCGACTGAGACCGTCTCGAACCCGAGCGCGTGGTGGATGCCGTCGCAGACCGCCTGCAGGATCGCGTCGATCGCGAACGTCTCGGTCAGCCGCGAGGACACCCGCAGCAGCTGCTCGAGCGCGTTTCGGTGCCGTGACGACTCGGCCGACTCCTGGGCGCTCTGAATCGCCAGCGCGGCGTGCGACGCCAACGCCACCAGCACGTCCAGCTCCTCGTCGGTGGGGTGGTGGCCGGACACGGGCTCGTCCACCGCCATGATCCCCAGCAGCGGCCCGTCCGAGTGGTGCAGCGGCACCATCAGCGAGTCCTCCGGGTGCCAGGCGTCCTGCGCGGCGTTGCGCGGCAGGTCGGGGACGTATGACCGGGGCGCGAGCTCGTCCCAGTCGAAGGTGCCGTGCGGGACCAGATACGCGCCCCTGCGCAGGAAGCGGTCGTCGAGCACCTCGCCCCACACGTCCCAGCCGCGAGCGTCGCCCAGCAGCAGCTCGCGGGCGTGCTCTGAGCCGTGCACGGTGGTCGTGCAGAAGTCGTCCCAGGCGCGCCGGTACAGATTCAGGACCACGGTTCCGAATCCGAGCGACTCGGCGGTGGTACGGGCGATCGCAGCCAGCAGGTGATCGAGGTCGTCGTCGCTTCGGACGAGCCGGGTCACCTCCAGCAGGCCACGCAGTCGCGTAAAGGCTGACAGGTGCCGGGGGTCCACGCAGGCTCCGGGGGTCGGGGGCGCGCACCTCTCACTTTGGCAGGTATGGCGCCGCGAATCCACTCCCAACCGGGGGAGTTGCCGCCGCGGCGCCGGTCAGGCCGCGAAGTGCGTGCGCTCGCCCGACCGCTTGGCCGCGTACATGGCCTCGTCTGCCGCGCGAAACAGCGTCTCGGGATCGTCGCCGTCGCGCGGGTACACCGCCACGCCGAAGCTGGCCCGCAGGTCCTCGAAGCGGGAGTCGTCGTCTCCCACCAGGCCGGTGCTGATCCGGTCGATCACCGCCCGCACCTCCCGCTCCTCGGTCTCGGGCAGCAGCATGGCGAACTCGTCCCCGCCGATCCGGAACGCGGCATCGGTCTGGCGCAAGGCCTCCATCAGCAGCTTGCCCAAGCGCTCGAGCGCAAGGTCGCCGGCCAGGTGGCCGTGGCGGTCGTTCAGAGCCTTGAACGCGTCCAGGTCACACGTGACCAGTGCGAACGGTCGGTGGTACCGGCCCGACCGGGCGGTCTCGATCGCCAGCCGGCGCGTGAAGGCTCGCCGGTTGAAGAGCCGCGTCAGCGGGTCGTGCTCGGCCAGGAACCGCATCTCCTCGAAGTGCGTGGCCGAGTCCAGCGCCGCCGTGGCCTGGTTCGCGAACACGCGCAGGGCCTGCAGCAGCTCCCGCGACGGCAGCAGCCGGTCGATCGGGTCGTCCACCCAGATCACGCCCATCAGGCCGCCGTCGCGGTCGTACAGGGGCACCAGCAGCCAGTGGTGCGACCAGGCATGCGGGCCCTCGCCGTTGAACACCGACGCGTAGGTGTGATGGCGCTCCGGCAGGCGTTCGCGGGCCTGTTGCCGGGTCAGCAGGTAGCAGCCCTCGATCTCGTACTCGGACACCAGCAGCGGCTCGACCAGGTCGAGCGTGAGCGGCGCGTTCTCGGCGAGGTCGCCGAGGCTCCAGCCCACGGCTGACCGCGGCGTCAACACGCCCGTGTCCGGGTTGGGCAGCTCGATGCTGACCTTCGCGAAGCCGAGCGCGTCCGAGATGCCCTCGGCCACCGAATGCAGCACGGCGTCGATCGACAGCGTCTCGGTGAGACGCGACGACACCAGCAGCAGCCGCTCGAGGGCGCTGCGGTAGCGGTTCGCACGGGCGCCCTCCTGCGCGCTCTCGAGCGCCAGGGCCACGTGCTCGGCCAGCGCCACCAGCACCTCCAGCTCCTCGTCGCCGGGACGCAGCCCCGACACGGGCTCGTCCACGGAGAGGATCCCCAGCAGGTGCCCGTCGTTTCGCGTCAGCGGCACGAACAGCGCATCCTCGGGGTGCCAGTCGTTGGGGTCGTCGCTGACCGGGATATCCGGTGTGATCGACAGCATGTCGTTCTGCCAGTCGTACTCCCCTGCCGGCACGAAGTAGACGCCGCCGCGCTTGAACCGGTCGTCCAGCAGCGGTGCCCACTCGTTCCAGCCGCCGCGGGAGCCGAGCAGCTGTTCGACCGCCTCCTGGTTGTAGTCCCGCACCGTGGTCACCTCGAAGTCGTCCCAGGCCGGGCGGTAGAGGTTGACCACGACCACCTTGTAGCCGAGCGAGTCGGCGATGGTGCCGGCGATCGCGTTCAGCACCTCGGGCAGCGATTCCTCATCGCGCACCACGCGGGACACGTCCAGGAGGCCGCGCAGCCGTGCCAGAGTGTCGAGGTCGTCGGAGGCCATTGCGCAAGATTACGTGGTGGATCTTCTACCGTTTGTCGGGTCGATGCAGCTCCGTCTTGAATGGACAGCTCTGCCGGCGGCGGTGCTGTTGCTCTCGCTCGCCGGCTGCAGCGACGGTGCACAGCCGACCGCGGTGGCGCTCCCGGCGGCGGCGCGGGCGCTGGCGGTCGCGCCGGACTTCGCCGGAACGCTGTGGGAGACCACCGGCGCAGGCGCGTGGCGTTCGCACGACGGCGGCCTCAGCTGGAAGCGCGTTCGCGGCCCGGGCGGCGGCCTCGCGGTGGCCTTCTCGGAGCAGGGCGGGGAGGTGGTGGGACCCCACGGCGAGCAGCGCGCCGACTACGGCGGCATCGGACTGACGCCCGCGCGCAGGACGCCGCAGCCGTTCGTATCGCTGACCACGCCCTACCATCGCACCGACCGCCTGTATGCGCTGGACATCTTCGGCCACCCCTGGGTGTCGGTCGACTCGGGCCGGCACTGGCTGCAGCTGCGGGCGGCCAGGCTGCCGAACTCGGCCGTCTCGATCTCGGCGGTCCGCGGCGACGTCACCAAGCCGGACGTGATCTATGTGGCCTGCGGCACCGGCGGCCTGTGGCGCTCGGTCGATGACGGCGCCACCTTCACGCACCTGCCAGAGCCGGCGGTGGCCTACGGGGTCGCGATGACGACCGACAAGCAGAGCCAGGTGCTGGTGGCGGGCGACAAGGTCTACCTCAGCAAGGACTACGGCCGCACCTTCCTGCCGGTGCTCGACCGGCGGGTGGACGCCGTGGCCTACGACCCTCGCAACGACCGGCTGGCCTACGCCGCGCTTGGGCGCGAGCTGCTGCGCTCCGTCGACGGCGGCGAGAGCTGGCCCGCCGTCACCGGCTAGACATGCGCCCGTAGCCACGATCCCGTGGAATCAACCATCTAGATCTGCTGGAGCCACTCCGGCACGCGCACGGGGCGCATGCTGGCGCGGTCGACACAGGCGTGGCGCGTGAACCCCGTGGCGACCACCTCGCCGCCGCGCGTCAGCTCGTACGTGAAGGTGAAGGACGCCCGCGCCAGGTCGGCGAGGCTGCAGGCGACCGCGAACTCGTCGTCGAACCAGAGCGGCCGCAGGTAGCGGATGCCGGCTTCGGCCACGACCATGTCGATGCCGCCGTTATGCACCTCGGCGTAGCTGTGGCCGGCGGCTCGCAGGAACTCGATGCGGCCGATCTCGAAGTACTGCAGGTAGGCCGCGTTGTTGGCGACGCCCATCGCGTCGGTCTCGCCGAAGCGCACGCGCAGGTGTGCCGTGAAGGTGCGGCGGGGCTCCGTCATGAGCGCGCATGATACGGTGAAACCGCTTTAGCGCCGCCTGTGAAAGGGGTTCACATGAATGACCAGAAGAATCTGATCGACCGCGTCACCCGCGCCACCGGCGATGTCGGCAAGCCGGTCGTGTCGGCGACGCGCGATCACGCGAAGAAGGCCTCGCGCGCAGCTCGTCTGCAGCTGCCCGCAACCCGCGAGGACATCGCCCGGCTGACCGAACAGCTCGACCGCGTCGAGGCGGCTCTCGCCGAGCTTGCCGACCGCGTCGAGGCCGCCAAGCCCAAGCGCCGCGCCGCCTCAACCGGGAGCGCGAAGCCGGAGAGCTGACGGCACCACCTCGAACGTGGCCGGGGTGAGCCCCGGCTGCTCGCCGTCGGCCTCGATCGGCAGCGGCGAGCGCGGCGTCACCACCACCCGGCGGGCGCGACGGATCGTGGCCTTGGGGTGGTTTGTGTGCGTGCCGCGGTAGAGCTTGTGCAGGTTGCGGGCCAGGTCGAGCCTGGACACGTCGCCCCACACCAGCACGTCCAGCAGCCCGTCGGAGGGATCGGCGTCCGGCGCGATCTTCATTCCCCCGGCGAAGTAGCGGCAGTTGGCGACGATCGCGTTGTTGCAGACCTGGTCGAGGCGCTCGTCGTCGATCTCGACCGTGAACGGTGAGTTGCGGTAGCCGGCGAAGGTCGCGACGGCCGCCCAGGCGAACGCAGCGGTCGCGCCCAGCGGCTTGCCGCTGCGGTTGACCCGGTCGGCCACGACCCCGGTCAGGCCGGCGCTGGCCACGTTCACGAAGTGACGGCTCTGGGGCGTCCCGTCCCGCCCCGCGTAGCTGACGCGCCCCATATCGATGATGCGGGCGGGCGCGTGCGCCGCCACCTCCAGCGCGCGGTCGGCATCCTTGGAGATGCCGAACGTGCGGCTGAAGTCGCATCCCGAGCCCCGCTGCACCACCGCGAGGTCGGTCGCGGCCGCTCCGGCCATACCGTTTGCGACCTCCGAGACGGTGCCGTCGCCGCCCACCGCCACCACCAGCTCCGCCCCCTCGGCGACGGCCATCGCCGCCAGCTCGGTGGCGTGTCCGCGCCGCTCGGTCAGGCGCACGTCGACGTCGAGGCCGTGCGCCTCTGCCCGCCGCGCGATATCGGGCCACTGCCGGGCGGTGCGGCCGCTGGCCGCCGCCGGGTTGACGATCATCACCGTCGCGGTCACGCCTTGGCGTCCACCGCGGCGGCCAGCGCCAGACGCGTCATCCGCTCGACGCCCAGCGCCAGCTCGATCGTCGGCGATGCGCACCATCTGGGTGCTCCCGACCAGATCGGAGACGGTCAGGATGCAGGCGGTCTTGACCGACCGCAGCGCACCGATCGTGAACAGGACGGCGGCCTCCATCTCGACCGCCAGCACGCCCCGGTCAGCCCATCGCAGGTGGCGCTCCGGATCCGGGTCGTAGAACGTGTCGGACGAGGCGATCGCGCCCACGCGCGGCTGGATGCCGAGCCCCTTGGCGGCGTGGATTGCGCCGTGCGTGAGGCCGAAGTGCGCTGTGGGGGCATGCGGCTCGCCGCCGGTGTAGTGGCGCGAGGTTGCATCGGCGGGCACCGCCGAGAGGGCGATCACGGTGTCGCCCAGCGCCAGATCGGGCTGCAGTCCGCCGCAGGTGCCGATCCGGATCAGGCGCTCCGCCCCCAGCTGCACGAGCTCCTCGATCACGATCGCCGCGCTGGGACAGCCCATGCCCGTGGACTGCACCGACACCGGCTGGCCTTCGTAGGTGCCGGTGTAGCCGAGCATGCCGCGCTCGCCGTTCACCTGCCGGGCATCCTCGAGGAACTCCTCGGCCACGCGGCGGGCCCGCAGCGGGTCTCCGGGGAGCAGCACGGCGGGCGCGTAGTCGCCCATCTCGGCTCGCAGGTGGATCGGCATGGGCGCGCAGCTTACCGTCAGCGCGCCAGCAGGCCGATCGAAAGGCCCGGAAGGTCGTAGCCGTCGCCGTCGCGGTAGGGCTCGCACCGCTCGGCGAAGTCGCGCTTGATGTCACTGATCTGGACGTCGTCCAGCGTCGCGATGACGCCGCCCAGCGAGGGCGAGATCTCCGTGATCACACCCCAGTAGTCATCGATCTCGCGGAAGCGCCAGTGCACCGGAAGGTCGCGCAGCTGCACGTCGGCGAACCCGGCCGCAGTTGCGAGAGCGGTCAGCTCGCCGCTGTCGGCCAGCCGGAAGATGCCCGGCTCCTTCGGGTCGGGCGGCGGCGGCAGCAGGCCGCGGTTTCCGAACGCGCCCTGGATGGTCGTGTTCCACGGATTCGCCTCGCGCGGTCCCCATACCGCCAGCGCCAGGCGGCCGCCGGGGCGCAGCACGCGTCGTGTCTCGGCCAGCGCCGCGGAGGGGTCCGGCATCAGCATGAGCCCCCAGCGGCACAGCGCCACGTCGAAGCTGGCGGTCTCGAGATCCATCGCCTGCGCATCGACCTGCCTGAACTCCACGTTCCGCAGCCCCAGCTCGGCCGCCCGGCGCTCGGCGGCGGCCAGCATCTGGGTGGAGAGATCGGTCGCCACCAGCCGCCCGTGCTCCCCGATCAGCTCGGCCGCCAGGAAGCCGGTGTCGCCGGGGCCGGCGGCGATCTCCAGCACCGACTCGCCGGGCGCGGGGGCGGCCATCTCGACCAGACCCTCGCCGACGGCATGAGAGGACTCCCACATGCGGTCGCGGCGCCGCTCCCAGCCGCGGGCGGCCGCGTCCCACATGGCCTCCGGGCTCGGCGGTTCGCTGGTAGCTTCCGGATCGTGCATTGCCAGAGCGTCGCTGTTTCCGGCGGCCGCGTCAACTTCTACGAGGTCGGCGCAGGCCCTCCGGTGGTGCTGCTGCACGGGCTGCTCGGGTCCCCCGCCTACCTGGCCGGCCTGGCTCGCTCGCTGGCGGCGTCAGGGCGGCGCGTGCTGATCCCGGCACTGCCCGGCCACGCCGGCACCCCGCCGCTCGAGCCGTTCACCTTCGAGCGGGCCGCCGACCACCTGGCCGCGGCGATGTCGGCGGCCGGCGCAGAACGCCCGGCGCTGATGGGTCACTCGCTGGGCGCGCCGCTGGCCGTGCACTGGGCCGCCAGGCACCCGCTGCGCGGGCTGGTGGCGGCCTCGCCCGTGGGGATGCTCGAGCTGGACGTGGCGGTGGTCAAGACACTGCTGCCCGCCGCTCCCCTCGCCGCGGCCGCCGCCCGCCTGGCGGCTCCTCTGCTCGCGGGCAGCGCGACCGGACGGCGGCTGGTGTTCGGGTGGTTCGTTGGCATGGCCGGGACCGCAGCTGGTGACGCCGGCGCTGGGGCAGCGCATGATCCGCGATGCCGCCGCCGCGTGGCCCGCGCTGGAGGGCGTGATGCCGGAGCTGGGCCGCACCGATCTGGCCGACGTGGCAGGCCGGGTGGACTGCCCGTCGCTGGTGGTCTGGGGCGAGCTCGATGCCCATGCGGGCAACGGCGACGCGCTGGCCGGCGCGCTCGGAGGCGAGCGGCTGGCGCTGGCAGGGGTGGGTCACATGCCGATGCTGGAGGTGCCGTTCAGCTTCCGCCGGGCGCTGGACGGTTGGCTGTAGGCTGCGTGGATGGCCTCACCTGATCCCTGGAGCTGCCGGGCCTGCGGCTCGCAGATCGACCTGGCCGGCTGCTCGATCGAGGTCGGCCTGGTGCGCCTTGCCGCACGTGGCGGCGACGGATTCCAGCTCGGCGGCGCCGGCATCGAGCGCGAGCTCGCTGCCGTGCTGGCGTCCTGCGAGTGCGGCGGGCGATTCGCGCCCGGTGCGGGTACCGGCCCTGCGGCGCCGGCGCGCTTCGACCCGGATGCCATGCGCGACCCCGCCGTGCGCGGGTGGGCCGCGCTCGAGGCGACTCCGGCGCTGACCGAGCTGCGCGAGGTGTGGCGGCCGCGGGCGCTGGTGCTGATGGGGCGCGAGCAGGAGCTGGCCAAGGAGGACGTGCTGCGGCTGCGGCTCGAGGACAAGCTGGCCGCTCTGCAGGCCGAGGTGGAGCGGGCCACCGCCGCCGGCGACAGCGACGCCGCCGAGGCCGCCCACGCCCGCTACATCGAGCTCGGCACCACCTACGTGCGTCGCTTCGTGCGCTCCCATGAGCCGGCCGCCTGATCTCGCAGACCGGGTCGCCGGGTTCATCGCGGAGCACGAGCTGCTCGAGCCCGGGCAGCCGCTGCTGACGCTCGTCTCCGGGGGCGCCGACTCGCTCTGCCTGTGGGGCGTGATGCGCGAGCTGGGCCATCCGGTGGAGGCGCTGCACGTGGAGCATGGCCTGCGCGGCAGCCGCGGGCTCGACGACGCCGCCTACTGCGCCGCGCTGGGCGCGAGCGTCGTGCCGGTCGACCTGGAGCCGGGCGGGAACCTCGAGGCGCGCGCCCGTGAGGCCCGCTACGGGGCCGCCCGCGAGCAGGCCGACGGCCGGCCGATCGCCACCGGCCACACGCTCAGCGACCAGGCCGAGACGGTGGTCTACCGGCTGGCGTCGTCGTCCGGCCCGCGCGCGATCAGCGCGATGCGGCCGGCGGCGGACGGGGTGGTGCGGCCACTGCTGTGCGTGACGGCGGCCGAGACGCGGGCCTGGTGCGCCGGGCAGGGGCTCGAGCCGCGCGACGACGAGACCAACGCCGACCCCGCGATCCGCCGCAACCTGATCCGGCACGAGGTGATGCCGGCGCTGATGCGGGTGCATCCCGGGGCCGAGCTGAACCTGGCGCGAAGCGCAGAGCTGCTGGCCGAGCTCGACGATCTGGTGTCGGAGCTGGCGGGCGACCATGTCAGCGAGGTGATCGACCTCGAGCAGGTGGCGGGGCTGCCGCGCGCGCTGCGCGTGCTGGTGCTGCGCGAGGCCGCGGAGCGCGCCGCCGGGCGGCCGCTGCGTCTGCCCAGGCAGCTGACCGGGCGGCTCGAGCAGCTGGCGGAGCGGCGCGGCGGGGTGGAGCGGCTGTCGCTGGCGGCCGACCTCGAGGCCGTGCGCGACCGCACCCACCTCAGCTTTACCGCGCCTTCGTTGTAAGCTGGGCGAGATGAGCGATCGATATCTCCGTGGTGTCCTGGAAGGCGAGAACCGAGTCTCGCGCAGGTGCAAGTCGAAGACTTGCGCCGATCATGAGTGATCTGCGATCACGCAGATCGCGAGTGGCAGGGAGCGTCAATATCGGGAATATTGGCGCGACCGAGGACGCCGCGAGGCGACGGTTCGCAGCCGTAGCCAGTCATGCCCTGTCCCACTACCGACATCTCGCAGCGCCCAGGCTCGCGAGAGATATCGATCTCTCATCTAGATGAGCTCGTACCTCAACGCTCTCGATCCGGAGCACCTGATCGGGGAGACGCTGGTCGAGGAGGACGCGTTGCAGGCGCGCGTCTCCGAGCTCGGCGAGCAGCTCTCGCGCGACTATGAGGGGCTCGAGCCGTTGCTGGTGGGCGTGCTGAAGGGCGCCGTGTTCTTCATGGCCGACCTGGTGCGGCGGGTGACGGTGCCGTGCGAGATGGACTTCATGGCCGTCTCCAGCTACGGCAGCGGCACGGACTCGTCGGGGGTGGTGCGGATCCTGAAGGACCTCGACGCCAACATCGAGGGCCGCCACGTGGTGATCATCGAGGACATCGTCGACTCCGGTCTGACGCTGTCCTATCTGGTGCGGAATCTGCAGGCGCGCTCACCGGCCACGCTCGAGGTGTGCGCGCTCTTGACCAAGCCCGAGCGCCGGCAGACCGACATCACCTGCCGCTACGTCGGATTCGAGATTCCCAACCGGTTCGCGATCGGCTATGGCCTCGACTACGGCGAGCGCTACCGCAGCCTGCCCTACGTGGCCGCTCTGGACGAGTCGCGCCTGCCCGAGGATCTGATCTGACCGCCCGTTTCAAGTCGCCACCGGCCGCTGCCGATAGACCAATTCGTGAGGACATCCGCCGTCGCGCCGAGCGGCGTATCAGGGGTGGTGGTCCACACGTCAGACGTCAATGAGCCGGAAAACCTCCGTGATATCGTTCAGGTCAGTTCCCCAGGCAGGTAGGCGAAGCAACCCGTGAGCAGGTTTTTCAAGAGCGCAGCTTTCCCGATCGTCGTGGTCGTCGTGTTGGCGTTTTTCGCCCAGAAGATGATCATCGACAACTCCAGCAGCAAGCAGGCGAACACCTGGAACGAGTTCACCCAGGCCGCCAACAGCCACAACGGCGTCAAGTACGTCAAGACCAACCTCGGGGACAACAGCCTCAAGTACAGCACCACCAAGGCTGACGGCAGCCAGACGATCACGATCGGCATCCCCAGCACCTCGCTGATGGACCAGGCGATCTCGGCGGCCGAGGCCAACAACGCCAGCCTGGTGGTCGACGGCACGCCCACCTCCGGCTCGCCGTGGTGGAGCATCCTGGTCACGATCCTGCCCTTCGTGCTGTTCTTCGCCTTCTGGATCTTCCTGATGAACCAGATGCAGGGCGGCGGCAGCAAGGTCATGAGCTTCGGCAAGAGCCGCGCCAAGCGGATGTCGGTCGACTCGCCCAAGATCACGTTCAAGGACGTGGCCGGCGTGGACGAGGCGGTCGAGGAGCTGCACGAGATCAAGGAGTTCCTCGAGAACCCGAAGAAGTTCCAGGCGCTGGGCGCGCGCATCCCCAAGGGCGTGCTGCTGTTCGGTCCTCCCGGCACCGGCAAGACGCTGCTGGCGCGGGCCGTGGCGGGCGAGGCCGGCGTGCCGTTCTTCTCGATCTCGGGCTCGGACTTCGTTGAGATGTTCGTCGGCGTCGGCGCCAGCCGCGTGCGCGATCTGTTCGAGCAGGCCAAGCAGAACTGCCCGTGCATCATCTTCATGGACGAGATCGACGCCGTCGGCCGCCATCGCGGCGCCGGCATGGGCGGCGGTCACGACGAGCGCGAGCAGACGCTGAACCAGCTGCTGGTCGAGATGGACGGCTTCGAGATGAAGGACAACATCATCCTGATCGCCGCCACCAACCGCCCGGACATCCTCGACCCGGCGCTGCTGCGCCCGGGGCGGTTCGACCGCCAGGTGGTCGTGGACAGGCCCGACCGGGTCGGCCGCAAGCGCATCCTCGAGGTGCACTCGCGCGGCAAGCCGATCGCGCAGTCGGTCGACCTGGAGGCGCTGGCCGGCCAGACGCCGGGCTTCACCGGCGCCGACCTGTCGAACCTGGTGAACGAGGCCGCGCTGCTGGCGGCCCGCAAGGGCAAGCGGCAGATCGAGACGCTGGAGCTGGAAGAGGGCATCATGCGCGTCATCGCCGGCCCCGAGAAGAAGACGCGGCTGCTGTCGCCGAAGGAGCGCGAGATCACGGCCGTCCACGAGATGGGCCACGCGTTGGTCGGCCACTACCTCGAGCACAACGATCCCGTGCACAAGATCTCGATCGTGGGCCGTGGCATGGCGCTCGGCTACGTGATCACGCTTCCCACCGAGGACAAGTTCATGCGCTCGCGGCCTGAGCTGATGGATACGCTGGCCAAGAGCCTGGGCGGCCGCACCGCCGAGGAGCTGGTGTTCGGCGAGATCACCACCGGCGCCGAGGACGACCTCAACAAGACCACCGACACCGCCAAGCGCATGGTCATGCGCTGGGGCATGTCGGAGAAGCTGGGGCCGCGGACGTTCGGACGCGATTCCGGCCAGCCCTTCCTGGGCCGCGACTTCGGTCACGAGGCCGATTACTCCGAGGAGATCGCGCGCGAGATCGACGACGAGATCCGCCGCATCGTCGAGGACGCGCACGAGCGCGCCCGCAAGGTGCTGTCCGACCACATGGACGAGATGCAGCGCCTGTCGAAGGTGCTGATCGAGTACGAGACGATCGACCGCGAGCAGTTCCAGGGGCTGCTGGCCGGCACGGCGCCGGAAGAGGTCTTCAAGGACCACGAGAAGCACGCCCAGCCGGTCGCCGACGAGCAGCCGGCGAAGCAGCCGTCCAAGCCGCGCACGATCGGCCTGCCGCTGCCCGGCGCTCTGCACCAGAGCAAGCCGCCGGACGCTCCCCAGGGCGCGTAAGCACCAGAGCTCGGCGCTATCACCCGTTCGCGGGGTGGTGTTGTGGTCATGCCATGACGACACAACCGAGATGGGGTCTCGCCGGATTATCCTGCTGCTCGCGAGTGCTGTGGCGGTCTTCGCAGTCTCGACCTCGGCGGCCCCGGCAACGCCTCTGGGCGGGCCGATCACGCGCCTGCGGGTGGTCTCGCGATCGACCCTCCGCCCGGGGGTCATCTTCACCCATTATCGGGCGACCGTGCGCGGATACAGCCGGGCCCAGGAGATCTACAGGATCTCGTGGGCGATCGGCGACACGCATGTGACGCTCGGCTCGGCACTGCTCGGTACCTATCACCCGGCTCAGGAGACGGTCGATGTGCACCCGGTCTCCTCACTCGGCGCACCGGCGCGCCTGCTTGCCGCCGTCAACGGCGACTACTCCGCGTACACCACCCGTACCGCCTACCGCAACAGCGGGATGCTGGTGAAGCACAGGACGATCTACAACTTCGGCTGGGGCGGCCCGGGGGTGGGGTATCTGCCGGCCGGCGACTTCGAGATCGGCCGGCCGCGCGCGCAGCCGGTCAAGCTGAAGCTCCCCAACCGGCTGACCGCGACGATCGGCGCGTTCGGCGCCCTGCCGGCAGCCAGCGACCAGGTCGGCGCCTACGACACCGCCGGCACCGTGGTGACCGTGCCCCAGGGATATGTGGCGTTCACGGTCGACTCGACGGCGTTTCGCACGATGCTTCGCGGCAACCGCACCTTGTCCAATCGCAGCGGGCGCGACAGGCCCGAGCCGGTGGCCGCGTTTGCCTTTGCCGAGCCCAGCGCCGCAGCCACCACGACGTCGCTTCCGATCGTCGGTAGCCAGCAGGCGGGGGCGCAGGTGACCGTGCCCACGACCGGGACCGTCCTTGTTGCGAAGGTCGGCGGCATCGCGGAGGTGGGACTATCGGCGCTGGCCGCGTCGGCGACTCCGGTGGTCGACGTGAACGGCGACGCCAACGGCTGGAGTTCGGTATCGGACGTGATGGGAGGGAAACCGGAACTGGTGTCCAGCGGGGTTGCGATCTCGGCGCGGCCGACGAGCATCAACTCATGGCAGTGGACGTGCGGCGGCGGTTGCTGGCGGCCGGCGCTGATGCGCACCAACTCCGGAAGGGGATCGCTGATCCTGATCGGCGCCCGCGGCGGATCCGGGCTCACGATGCTGAGCTTCGCGCGCGTGCTGCGGCAGATGGGAGCACAGCAGGCGATCGGTTTCGACAGCAACGGTTCGGCCGAGATGTACCGCCCCGGGCTCAGGCCGTACACGGCCTACGGTTACGAGCGCTGGCTCCCGACCGCGACCACCCTCCGGTACCGGTAGCTAGATGATTGATCGATATCTCTCGCGAGCCTGGCCGCTGCGTTCGGTTTGATTTCCGCGAGCGCTGGGGTGGCTACGGCTGCGAATCGCGTCTCCGACCGGCGCAAGCTATGCCTTGCGCCTGGACTCACGGAGATATCGATCAATCATCTAGGTCGCGCGATAGGCGGCGACGATCGTGGACCTGCGCTGCTCGGGGAGCGCGCGCTCGGCCCAGCGCAGCACGTACGCAGCGCCGGGAACCCGGGCGCCGTAGCGATGGAGCGTTGCAACATACGCGACCGAACTCGCGGTGAAGCCCGCCGCGCGGGTTGCCGCCTCGAGCGCTGCGGGCGTGTTCGCACGGTAGCGAGCCGGGAACACGTCGCGTTCGACCGCGCCGGCGCCGCTGCGTTTGACCAGCACGCGGAGCCGCTGCGGCATGGCCCGGGCGGCTGCCATGAACGGGTTCGACCGGTTGCTGGTCAGCAGCACCAGCCAGCCGTCCGGACGCAGGACCCGGTGGAACTCGCGGAAGGTTCTGGCGGGATCGTCCAGGTGCTCGACGACGAAGTTGGAGTAGACGAGATCGAAGGTGGCGTCTTCGAACGGCAGCGGCCCCGACAGATCGGTCTCGATGAACTCGTCCAGCGACGCGTTCTCGCGGCCGGCCGCGCCGTCGAGGTCGATTCCGACCAGCCGGCCGATCCGGTCGCGGTGATCCGCCAGCCGTGTCGTGCGTCCACAGCCCGCCTCGAGCACCGTGGCACCGGCCGGGATCGCCTGCAGAAGCATCCGCGCCTCGACCTCTGTGTGCGACGTTTCCACGGATGGCCAGTCTAGTGATCCGGTCCAGGCCAAGTCGCTACGATCCCGGGGTGATCACCGACCGTCAACCCGTTGGCTGGGGGCGTGCGGTGTTCCTGAGCATGACCCTGTTCGTGCTGTTGTTCGTGCTCGAAGGATTGGTGGCCGGGCAGCTGACCGACCAGCAGGAGACGCTGGCGGCCGGCCTGCTGGCGGCGTTCGCGCTGATGTTCGGCGTGGCCATGATCCTGCCGGTCTGCTTCGAGCTGGCCTTCGCCAACCGCCGGCGCGAGTGGGCAGCGTTCGGCGCGGCCCGGGCCCGGCGCTGGATCTCGGGCATCGCCATCTTCATCCCGGCCGCGATCGTGATCGGGGCCGTGGCGATCGCGATCACGAACGCACTGCACCTGACCGGCACCAATGACCTCGGCGCGGACCACTCCGGCCTCGGCTACAAGATCGCGCTCAGCGCCCTGGCCGTGATGGTGGCGCCGTGGACGGAGGAGGTGGCCATGCGGGGGTTCCTGTTCTCGGCGCTGGCGCGCCGGTTCGGGTTCTGGCCGGGTGCGCTGGTGTCGGGTGTGGTCTGGGCCGGGCTGCACGTCGAGCCGGGGGTGCTGATCCTGTTCTCGGCGGAGGGGATGCTGCTGGCATGGCTACGGCGGCGGACGGGCTCGCTGCTGCCGGGGATCGGTCTCCACGGCAGCTGGAACACGCTGGTGATGGGTACGACGGGCGGCGGCTGGGTGCCGGTGCCGTTCCTGGGGCTGCTGCTCGCGACCATCTACTCGGCGGTGCGCTGGATGCCGGACACGCCCGTGTTCGTGCCGCGACCGGCGGCCACGCGGTCGCCCGGCCCGGCGCCGCTGGTGCCGGACACGGTGCTGACGCGGCGCTACCCGGCGCCGGCGCTGATGGGCGTGATCAACGTGACGCCGGACTCGTTCTCCGACGGCGGCGACTTCCTGGATCCAGATGCGGCGATCGCGCACGGGCTGTCGCTGGCCGAGGCGGGCGCCGACCTGATCGACATCGGCGGCGAGTCGACGCGGCCGGGCGCGGAGCCGGTGTCGGAGGAGCGGGAGCTGGCGCGGGTGATCCCGGTGATCGAGGGGCTGGCGGCGCGCACGGCGGTGCCGATCTCGATCGACACCATGAAGGCGGAGGTCGCGCGGCGGGCGCTCGCGGCGGGCGCGGTGTTCGTGAACGACGTGTCCGCGCTGCGGCACGATCCGGCCATGGCGGAGGTGGTGCGGGCGGCCGGGGTGCCGGTCTGCCTGATGCACATGCAGGGCACGCCCGGGACGATGCAGGACGACCCCCGGTACCTGGACGTGGTGGCGGAGGTCGGCGAGTTCCTGGCGGAGCGGGCCAGGTTCGCGGAGTCGCAGGGGATCGCTCGCGAGCTGATCTGCATCGATCCCGGCATCGGGTTCGGAAAGACGATCGAACACAACCTGACGCTGCTGCGGGACCTCGACCGGATCGCGGCGCTGGGCTACCCGGTGCTGGTGGCGCTGTCGCGGAAGCGGTTCCTGGGGCAGATCACGGGTCGGGCCGAGAAGGAGCGCGTGGCCGGGACAGTGGCCGCGAACCTGGAGGCCTACCGGCGCGGAGGCTGGATGTTCCGGGTGCACGACGTGGCGCCCAACCGCGAGGCGCTCGACGTGGCCGCGGCGGTGGGACGAGGGCGGCCGTGACAGGGCCTGTGATCGAGGTCGTGGGGCTGGAGGTATTCGCCCACCATGGGGTCTACGAGCACGAGCGCCGCGACGGCCAGCCGTTCCTGTTCGACGTGCGGCTGACGGGCTCCGGCGCCTCCGAGCAGAGCGACCGGCTCGAGGACGCGATCGACTACGGCGCGGTCTGCGACCGGGTGGTGGAGCTGGCCGGCGGCGGGCCGTACAACCTGCTCGAGCGTCTGGCTGCCGTTGTCGCCGACGACCTGATCGAGCGGTTCCCGGCGGAGCGGGTGCAGGTGACGGTGCACAAGCCGCAGGCCCCGATCGGCCATCCCTTCGGCGATGTGCGGGTCACCGTGACCCGTCCGTAACACCCGCATCGGCGCCGTCACGATTCGCCGGCGCAACACGTGCGCCTGGCACCGGTGTTGCACGAAATTCGTAGCCAGACCCCTCCCGGGCTACGAATTTCGTAGATCTGGCCGGATTTCGCCTCGAAATTCGTAGGTGGGGAGGCGGCGGGGTGGGGCGGCAGGTTGGTGGGGTGGTCTTACACCACCCACAAACCCCCCGTATAACGGTGGTATGGAGCAACTGCACGTCGTCGTCGTCGATGACCACCCGATCTACCGCTGCGGCCTGGTCGGCCTGCTCGAGGCCGGCGGCGTGGCCGTGGCCGGGGTCGCCGACGGGGTGGAGGAGGCCATGGCCGTCGTCCGCGCGACCCGGCCCGACGCTGTGCTCACCGACCTCTACCTCAGAGACGGCAGCGGCATCGAGCTGGTCAAGCGCGTCGTCGCCCATGACCCGCGCATCCGCACCGTGGTGCTGACGGTGTCGCATGACTCCAACGAGATGCTGGCCGCGATCAGGGCCGGCGCCGACGGCTTCCTGACCAAGGAGCAGGCGCCCGAGCGCCTGGTCCGTGCGCTCGAGGGTGTGTTCGTGGGGGAGGCGGCGATCTCGCGCCAGATGACCGGGTACCTCGTCCGCGACCTGCGAGACGGCGACCGCCGCGTCGCGCTGGCCTCGCACTTCCCGCACCGTGAACGCCTGACCCCGCGACAGCTCGAGATCCTGCAGCTGATCGCCGCCGGCCACAGCACGGCCGTCATCGCCGACCAGCTGTGCCTGTCACCCGAGACCGTGCGCTGGCACGTCAAGTCGATCCTGCGCAAGCTGCGCGCCAAGAACCGCGCCGAGGCGGCGGCCACCTTGCGCGAGATCGCCGTCTGAATCGACCAGCTAGCGGCGCCCGGTCATCGCCATGTCGGCGGCGCTGCGCATCACCCACATCGTGACCATCACGCAGTAGGTGATGACGACGCAGGCCACGGTGATCACCGCGACGCGGCCGGTGTAGCCGTGCAGCAGCATGCCGACGCCGATCAGAGCGGGCCGCAGCAGCACGAACGCGACCAGGCCGGTGATGCCGATGTGCACCGCCACGCGGCGCAGCTCGGTGGGGCGGATGCTGGGATACCGTGCGTCGACCCACGCGGCCAGGGCGGCCGGGCAGACGAGCAGCACGATGGTCAGTTCCATGAGGGTCGACATGGCACCTTCCTTGACAAGTTGGGGAGCCCGGCGGCGGCCAACGCAGGTATCCGGCACCGGACTACCTGCATCGTCATTTGTGAGGAAAACATGATGGAAATGTCAGCAAGTGCACCCTTACGAGGGAACCGGGCGTACGTCTCTTTGGGGAGTAACCTGGGCGACTCGCTGCAGACGCTGCGTCAGGCGGCGGTCGCGCTGGGCGGGCTGGGCGCTGTCGTGGCGGCATCCCCGGTCTACGAGACCGACCCGGTCGGATTGACGGAACAGCCGGCGTTCCTGAACGCCGTGGTGGAACTGGATACGACGCTCGAGCCGATGCCCCTGCTGGATGCGCTGCAGGCGATCGAGGCGGACAGCGGCCGCGAGCGGGGCATCCGGTTCGGCCCGCGCACGCTCGATCTCGACCTGATCTGGTACGACGGCCGGCGGCTCGAGAGCGATCGCCTGACGCTGCCGCACCCACGCGCCCACGAGCGCGAGTTCGTGCTGCGCCCGCTGGCCGACATCGCGCCCGGGCTCGACCTGGGCGGCGAGACCGTCGCCGCGCGTCTGGAGCGCCTGGAGCCGCAGGGCGTCCGCGCCACCGGCAACCCGCTCATGTAGGCCCCGGCGCCCGCCGATAGCAGGAGGGTGGAGCGCCTCTCCGTGATACTGCACCTGCTCGGCTCCCGTGGCCTCCCCACGTTCCTGTTCGGGGTGATGGCGCTGCTCGGGGTCACCGCCGCCGTCCGCTCCACCGGCCCGGCCGATTTCATCTTCCACCTGCTGGGAGCCGCCCTCTGGGTGATGTTCGCCGTGCTCGTCAACATCCGCCCGGCACCGCTCCGCCGCGGCCGCAGCGTGGTCGGCGTCGCCGCCGCGCTGACCGCACAGCTGGCCTTCATCCTGATCGGCCTGGCCGCCGGCAGCAGCGGCTCCGGCGCCGTGTTGGTTGTCGGTGACCTCATGCTCGGCGCCGGGCTCCTGTTCGCGATCGCCTCCGTGGCCTTCCTCGGCCGCTGCTTCGGCGTGCTGCCCGACGTGCGCGGCCTGGTCACGCGCGGCCCCTACCGGCTCGTCCGGCACCCGCTGTACCTGGGTGAGCTGACCGCCGCGCTGGGCATCGTCCTTGGCGCCCAGCACTGGGCACCCGCGCTGGGTGCGTGGCTGGTCTGCCTCAGCCTGCAGCTGATGCGCACCACGTACGAGGAGCGATCGCTGCGCGCCGAGTTCCCGGAGTACGCGCCCTACGCGGACCGTACCAAGCGCCTGATTCCAGGCCTGGTGTAGTGTCCGCGGCGGTGCTGGCGCTCTACGACCATCCGATCTCCGGCAACGCGCAGAAGGTGCGGTTCCTGCTGGCCGAGCTGGGCCTCGAGTACGAGCGGCGGACCGTGCCGATCGAGCGCCCGCGGCCGCAATGGTATGCCGACATCAACCCGTTGATGGGTATCCCCACGCTGCAGGACGGCGACCTGGTGCTGTCGGAGTCGCAGGCGATCCTGCGCTACCTGGCCAACCGCGAGCGCCGCGACGACCTGTATCCGGCCGACGCGGCCGCACGCGCCCGCGTGGACATGATGCTCGACCGCTTTGCGTTCACCTTCCGCCCCGCCTTCTTCCAGGTCGAGGCGCAGGCGATGGGCTTCAGCCCCGACCGGCGGCTTCGGCACCGGCCCGTCCGACCCCGAGGCCGCCGTCGCCAAGGCGGGGGAGGTCGCGCCCGTCCTCACCCAGTTCGAGAGCGTGGTCGGCCCGTCCGGGTACTGGCTGGGCGAGTTCTCGCTGGCCGACGTCGCCGCCGCGCCGTTCCTGTACCGCACGCTGGTCACCGGCATGGACATGTCGCCCTACCCGAACCTGACTCTGATGCGCGACACGGTCATCGCGCGGCCGGCGTTTGCGGCCGCCGAGCCCACCCCGCGGGCTGGCGCGAATTAGACTTCCGCCATGACCTACATCGACGATCTCGAGGAATACGACGCCGAGCTGGAGCTGCGGCTCAAGCGTGAGTACGCGACCGTATTCGGCCTGTTTCGCTACTGCGTGCTGACCGCGGAAGCCACCTACCTCTGCAACGAGCTCGACATCCAGCGGAACGACCAGGCCGCCTATCCGTTCGCCCGGCTGACGATGACCGACGTCTGGGTCTGGGACAAGAGCCGCCCGACCCGCATCATCCCGCGCACCGAGGTGCACACCACGCAGGACGTCACCATCGAGGAGCTCAAGCCCGACGACGACATCGAGACCACGCTGCCGCGCGGGTTCGAACTCACCGACGAGTAGCGCTCGCTTGCTACTGGCCATCGACGTCGGCAACACGCAGACCGTCGTCGGTCTCTACGACGGCGAGCTGCTGGCCGACCACTGGCGCGTCGCCAGCGTCCGCACCCAGACCGCCGACGAGCTGGCGGTCGAGCTGCACGGGCTGCTGTCGGTGCGCGGCCGCGGGTTCGGCGATGTGACCGCGACCGTGGCCTCCTCCGGCGTGCCGCAGCTGGCCGAGGCGCTGCGCCAGACCGCCCGCACCCACTTCGGTCACGAGGCCCTCGTCGTGGGGCAGCCGGGCGTCGAGACCGGCCTCGAGCTGCGGGTGCCGAACCCGCACGAGGTGGGCGCCGACCGCGTCGCCAACTCCGTGGCCGCCCTTGCCATGCAGCCTGGCCCGCTGGTCGTTGTCGACTTTGGCACCGCCATCAACTTCGATGCCGTCTCCGCCGACGGCGCCTTCCTGGGCGGGGCGATCGCGCCCGGGCTGGAGATCGCGACCAGCGCGCTGGGCGAGCGGGCGGCCGCGCTGTTCGGGATCGAGCTGCGGGCACCGGAGCGGGCGATCGGCCGCACCACGGCCGAGAACATGCAGTCGGGTGCGATCTTCGGCTACGCCGGCCTGGTCGACGGCCTGGTGGGGCGGTTCCGCGCCGAGCTGGGCGCGGACGCGGGCGTGATCGCAACCGGCGGCCTTGCCGGCGTCGTCGCCCCGCACTGCCTCACGATCGGCCGGGTTGAGCCGTGGCTGACGCTCGAGGGGCTACGCCTGATCTGGCTGCGGAACCGCCCCGCCGGCTGACTCCGGCGGTGGCTGGTTCGACCCGGTAGCGCCCGTCGGCGGGCCCGGTCGAGGATGAGCGCCGGGCCGCTCCGGCCGAGTCGGGGCTGACATCGGCTATTCATGTCCCGTAGACTCGCACGACATTGGCTCGGATGCTCTACAGGCTAGGCCACCTGGTGGCGGCACATCCGGTGATCGTGCTCGTGCTCTGGATCGCCTTGGCCGCCGGCGTCACGCTGACCGTGAAGCAGGTCGGTGCCAACACCGACAACAACGTCAGCCTGCCCGGCACCGGTAGCCAGGCGGCCACCGACCTGCTGCAGGCCGGGTTCCCGCCCCAGCAGAACGGCTCCAACCCGATCATCTTCCACATCAGCGGTGCCGGAAAGGTCACCGACAAGGACAACAAGCAGGCGATCACCGACTCCTACAAGGCGATCAAGAAGATCAAGTACGTGCACAGCGCCACCAGCCCGTTCGCGCAGGGTGCCGGGGCCCAGATCTCGAAGGACAAGAAGACCGCGTTCATCTCGGCGCTGCTGAACGTCAGCTCCAACGACCTCACCGAGCATCAGGCGCAGCGGGTGCTGGACGCGGCTAAGCCCGGTACGCAGGCCGGCATGGAGGTGGTCGGCGGCGGCTCGATCGGCAGCACGCTGTCGCCAAACGACACGTCCACCAGCGATGTGATCGGCATCCTGGCGGCGATGATCATCCTCACCTTCACCTTCGGCACCCTGGTGGCGATGGGGATGCCGATCGGAACCGCCATCCTCGGCCTGACGACGGCCCTGGGCGTGATCGGGCTGATGGGCCACGTGGTGTCGGTGCCGGATATCTCCACCACAATCGCCACCATGATCGGGCTGGCGGTCGGCATCGACTACGCACTGTTCCTGGTCACGCGCCACCGCAGCCAGATGCGCGAAGGAATGGAATTCCACGAGTCGATCGCGCGCGCTGTCGGCACCGCCGGCACCGCCGTCGTGTTCGCCGGCTGTACCGTGGTGGTGGCGCTGCTGTCACTGTTCGTGGCCGGCATCCCGCTGGTGTCCGCACTCGGCTACACGGCGGCGGTGGCGGTGGGCACGGCCGTGCTGGCAGCCGTCACGCTGCTGCCGGCGCTGATGGCGCTGGCCGGGCGCCACATCGACTCGCTCGCCCTGCCGTTGTGGCTGCACCCCAAGGAGGACCCCGAGAAGGAGGGCATCTGGGGGCGCTGGGCCGGCTTCGTCACCCGCCACCCGCTGATCCCGGTGCTGCTTGCGGCCGCGCTGATGGTGCCGCTGATCATCCCGGTGCTATCGCTCCAGCTCGGCCAGGAGGACATCGGCCAGACGAATCCGGCAACCATGCAGCGGCGCGCCTACGACCTGATGTCCCAGGGCTACGGGCCGGGCTTCAACGGGCCGCTGATCATCGCGGTGGCGGTGACCCCCAAGGCCAAGGGCGACCCCAAAGTGGTCGATCAGGAGAACCAGCTGAAGAGCCTGCAGAAGACCCTCAAGCAGGAGCAGAAAGAGGGCAACCAACAGCAGGCGGAGATCACCGCCGAGCAGGCGCAGCTGGAGCAGCAGCAGGCGCAGCTCGAGCACAAGCAGGCGCTGCTCAATCAGCAGTCGGCATCGCTACAGGCGCAGCAGGCGCAGCTGGAGCAGCAGCAGGCGGCGCTCGAAGCGCAGGGCGCGCAGCTGAAAGCCGAGAACGACAAGCTGAACGCCGAGCAAAATCAGCTGGAGGCGCAGGCAGCCGCGTTGAAGCAGGACGCAAAGGCGCTGGCGGGCCGCCTGGTCGTCAACCGAGCTGCGCAGGCCAAGGTCGAGCGGAAGCTGCAGAACGCCACCAATCCCACGCGGATCGCCGAGTTGCAGGCGCGGCTGAAGCGGCTCAAGCAGCGCGAGCGCGAGTTCATCGCCCAGCTCAGGCACGACAAGGCCGAAGCGAAGAAGCTGCTGCACCAGGCGGAGGCGTTGTTGGTCAAGAAGGAGGCGCTCAAGCAGCAGAAGAAGGCGCTCGATGCGCAATCCGCCCAGCTTCAGTCGCAGGCCGCCTCGCTGCAGGCGCAGGCCGCTTCGCTCGAGCAACAGGGTGCCGCGCTGCAGCAGCAGGGAGACGAGCTCCAGGCACAGGCGAACGATCTCCAGCAGCAGGGCGATCAGCTGCAGGCGCTGCAGAAGAAGGCCAAGAAGCAGCAGAAGCAGGCCGACAAGCTGCACAGCCAGCTGGAGACCACGCTGACCAAGGCCGGTGGCGACATCCGTGGCACCGACCCGCGGCTGGTCAAGCTGCAGAACGCGCTGATCGCGACCAAGGGCGACAAGCTGGTGTCTCCACCGTCCATTTCCAAGAAGGGCGACGACGTCGTCTACAGCGTGATCGCGACCACGGCGCCCTCATCGCAGGCGACCGTTGACCTGGTCCAGTATCTACGCTCGACCGTGATACCGAAAAACACGGAGAAGGGCGTGAAGGCGTTCGTGGGCGGCTCCACCGCCGGTAACGTCGACCTTGCCGCCGAGATCACAAGCCGGCTTCCGCTGGTGATCATCACCATCCTGATCTTGAGCATGCTTGTGCTGCTGGTGGCGTTCCGGTCGGTGCTGATCCCGCTGCAGGCGGCGGTCACCAACTTCGTGACGGCGATGGCGGCGTTCGGCATACTCACCGCCTGCTTTCAGTGGGGCTGGGGCATCAACATCGTGGGGGTCAGCACCGATGCCTCGAGCGTCCCGATCGCGAGCTACGTGCCGCTGATGATGTTCGCGATCCTGTTCGGGCTGAGCATGGACTACCAGGTGTTCCTGCTGTCCTCGGTCGACCACCACCGCCTGCACGGCGAGGACGACCGCACCTCCGTGCGGCTTGGATTGAAGACCAGCGCGCGGGTTATCTCAGCGGCGGCCCTGATCATGATCTCGGTGTTCTCGAGCTTCATCCTGAACGGCGACCCGGTGGTCAAACAGTTCGGCGTCGGCCTTTCGACGGCGGTGCTGCTGGCGGCGACGATGGTGCTGATGCTGGCGCCGGCTGTGCTGACGCTGCTCGGCCGCTGGGCGTGGTGGATGCCCGCCTGGCTGGGCAAGATCGTGCCCTCCATCGACATCGAAGGCACCAGCCTGGGTGGCGACACGCAGCCGGCGCCAGCAGCACCGCCCGCGCCGCCGGAACCGGCCTAGGAGCGCGCTGCCGGCGCCCGCGCACCTGCGGAAGCACCCGGACGGCGGCCACATGCGGGCATACCGGGATGGTCTATTGTCTGACGCGGAGTCCACGACGATCTTTGAGGAGGCTGAACATGCGTAGAAGACGACCGTTGATGCGCGCAGCGATGGTTGGTGGGGGGGCGTATGTGGCGGGTAAGCACGTCGCCAACAATCAGGCCGAGTCGGCCAGCCAGGAGCAGCGCATCGCCGACCTCGAGGCGCAGCAGGCCGCGGCACCTCCCCCGGCGGCCGCTCCCGTGGCCGCGCCCCCGCCGCCTCCGGCGGCGGCTCCCGCGGGCGAAGACCTCACGTCGCAGCTGGTGGACCTCAAGAACCTGATGGATCAGGGAGTGCTCAGCCCGGAGGAGTTCCAGCAGGCAAAAGCGAAGCTGCTCGGCTCGTAGTGCCGGGCCACGACCAACTCAGGAGACAAGGATGACCATCGGACCGGTGCAACTGCTGATCGTCGGGTTCGTCGGCGGTGAGTTCAAGGGCGAGATCGCCAAGGTGCTCGCCGACCTGCGCGAGCGCGACGTGATCCGTCTGATCGACATGGGCGTCGTCCGCAAGGACGAAGACGGCGTGATCACCATGATCGAGCACAGCGACCTCAACCAGGACGAGACGATCGAGTTCGGCGCCACCGTGGGTGCGTTGATCGGGCTCGGCGTTGCGGGCGAGGAGGGAGCCGAGGCCGGTGCGATCGCCGGCGCCGAGGCCGCCCTCGACGGCGGCATGATCGAGGATCAGGTGTGGTACATCGCCGACGAGATCCCGGAGGGCACGGCCGCCGCGGTCGCGCTGATCGAGCACCGCTGGGCGATCCCGCTGCGAACCGCGATCCAGGACGCGGGGGGCTTTCTCGTCTCCGATGCCTGGATCCATCCGACCGACCTGGTCGCCATCGGCCTGGCAGCGTCCGAGGAGATGGCCTAGTCCCAGCGCGGGGCGAGGTTTGCGGGGCCGGTGCGGCTGCGAAGGGCCGCCCCGGCCCCGTCGTACTCAGCCGCCGCCGTAGATCGAGATCGGCAGATCCAGCAGGCGGTCGCTATCCGAGTCGGGCAGCAGCGCCGTCTCCCGCTCCGCCTCCGCCACCAACGGCAGCGCCTCCGGGCAGGCGTCCAGCAGCATCGCCTCGGCCAGCTCCACCGACGGCGCTTGCGTCATCTGCACGCGCAGCTCCTTGGCGCCCCCCAGTCCGCGCAGGTACCAGCCGTAGAACTTGCGCAGGAACCCGACCGACCGCTCCTCGCCCATCTCGCGCACCACCTCGCGCATGAACCGCACCAGCTCGGCCACCACCTCGGCCCGATCCGGCTCCTGCGCGGATCCCTGCGACAGCTCGCGCAGCGTCCACGGCCGCCCCTGCGCGCCGCGACCGACCATCACCGCCGCAGCGCCGGTCTCGTCCAGCACCCGCTCGGCGCCGGCGTGGTCGCCGATGTCGCCGGAGGCGATCACAGGCACGGACACCCGCCGCACCAGCTCCGCCGTCAACGTGTGGTCTGCCGTTCCCGTGTACATCTGCTGCGCGCTGCGCGGGTGCAGCGTCAATGTGGCCACGCCCATCGCCTCCAGCTTCGGCCCCAGCTCGAGCGCGGCCAGCGAGCCGTTGCGCACCCCGCGCCGCATCTTCACCGATACCGGCACATCCACCGCGTCCACCACGGCGCCGGCCAGCGCGCAGGCCAGGTCGTGATCCTCGAGCGCGCTTGCCCCCGCGCCGGTCTTGGTCACCTTCCGCACCGGGCAGCCGAAGTTGATGTCGACGATGTCGGCGCCGGCGGCAACAACCATCTGCGCCGCCTCCGCCATCCGCTCCGGCTCGGAGCCGAAGATCTGCACGGCCAGCGGGTGCTCGTCGCGGGCAATGCGCAGGTAGCCGAGCGTGCGCTCGTTCCCGTACGAGAGCCCGCACGACGACACCATCTCGCTGCACACAAGCCCCGCGCCGAAGCGCCGCCCCTGGCGGCGGAAGGCCTGCACCGACACCCCGGCCATCGGCGCCAGCACGATTCGCGACGGGATCTCGACGTCGCCGATGTACCACGGGGAGGAGAGCTCGGCCATGGCGCGAAGGGTACTGGACGCCAGCTTGTGGCTGATGTAGCGACCGGTTTGACGGGTTTGTGATGGCGCGGGTAGAATCCGTCGTTCCGCGGTGTCGGCCGGAACCAAAAGCTGCTGCAGTTCAGCCGGTTTCGGTGGGCGCCGCTCGTTTCGTACCATGGCTCCTGGCACGGGCCGCACACCCAAGACAGCAAGGGATATTCCGTGGAGAAGGACGTCATCCTCACCCAGACCGGCTACGAGAAGCTGAAGGCCACCATCACCGAGCTCGAGACCGTCAAGCGTCGCGAGGTGGCCGAGCGGATCAAGGCCGCCCGCGAGTTCGGCGACATCTCGGAGAACTCGGAGTACGACGACGCCAAGAACGAACAGGCGCTCCTGGAAACCCGCATCCTGCGCCTCAAGGAGCAGCTGCGCGGCGCCCGTGTGATCGACACCAGCGACATCCCCAAGGACGTCGTCTCGATCGGCTCGAAGGTCAAGGTCAAGTACGTCGACGACGGCGAGACCGACGAGTACGAGATCGTCGGCTCGGCCGAGGCTGACCCCGCCAACAACCGGCTGTCGAACGAGTCGCCGGTCGGCCAGGCCGTGCTCGGCCACAAGAAGGGCGAGGTCGTCGAGGTGGCAGCCCCCAGCGGATCGATCAAGCTGCAGATCGTGAGCATCAAGGCGGCGTAGCTACTCGACGCGCTCTCCCTGATCCGCCCGACGTAGACTGCGCGTCGCGATGAGCGAGCCGGGCGACACCGAGCAGCAGATCCGCCAGGACCGACTGGCCAAGCTGGCCGCGGCGCGCTCGCGCGGGGTCGACCCGTACCCGACGGGCTTCCCGCACCGGGTTACGGTCGCGGTGCTGCGGGAGCGGTTCGGCGAGCTCGAGCCGGGCGCCGACAGCGGGCAGCGGCTGCGCGTGGCCGGACGTGTGATGGCCCGGCGCGGGCACGGCAAGGCCCAGTTCCTCGACCTGGTCGACGCCAGCGGGCGCATCCAGCTGCACGCGACGGCCGACGTCACGCCCGCCTACGAGGAGTTCGGCGACCTCGACCTGGGCGACCTGATCGGCGTCGAGGGCGAGGTGTTCCAGAGCCGCCGCGGCGAGCTGTCGGTGCGGGTTGAGTCGTGGCAGCTGCTGGCCAAGTGCCTGCGGCCGCTGCCCGAGAAGTGGCACGGCCTGACCGACGTCGAGCAGCGCTACCGCCACCGCTACGTCGACCTGATCACCAACGAGCAGTCGCGGGCCGACGCGATCGCGCGGTCGCGCGCCGTCACCGCGATGCGGGCGGCGCTGGACGAGGAGGGCTTCGTCGAGGTCGAGACGCCGGTGCTGCAGCCGCTGTACGGCGGCGGCGCGGCCAAGCCGTTCACCACCCACAGCAACGAGCTCGAGCGCGACCTGTACCTGCGGATCGCCGACGAGCTGTACCTGAAGCGGCTGATCGTGGGCGGTCTCGACCGTGTCTACGAGCTCAGCAAGGACTTCCGCAACGAGAGCATCAGCTTCAAGCACAGCCCCGAGTTCACGATGCTCGAGTGGTACCAGGCCTATGCCGACTACCGAGACGGCATGTCGCTGGTCGAGAAGGTGGTGTCGCGGGCCGGTGCGGCCGCCGGCAGCACGCTCGACCTGACGCCGCCGTGGCCGCGGCGATCGCTGCGCGAGGCGATCACCGAGGCGGCCGGCATCGACCCGCTGGCCGACCGCGACCGCGACCGGCTGGTCTCGTTCATGCAGGAGCAGGGCATGGACACGTCCGGCGACCACACCTGGGCCCAGGCCGTCGACCACCTGCTGTCGCACTTCGTCGAGTCGCGCGTGACGACGCCGCTGTTCATCACCGACTACCCGGTGGAGCTGTCGCCGTTCTCGAAGCGCTCGCCGGATGACGATGGGATCGTGGAGCGGTTCGAGGCCTTCTGCAGCGGGATGGAGATCGCCAACGCCTACAGCGAGCTGAACGATCCGCTGGAGCAGCGCGAGCGCTTCGAGCAGCAGCGCCGCGCGGCCGCGGCCGGCGACGAGGAGACGACCCCGATGGACGAGGACTTCCTGCTGGCGCTGGAGTACGGGATGCCGCCCACGTGCGGGGTCGGCATCGGCATCGACCGCCTGATGATGGTGCTGCTGGACAAGCGCAACATCCGCGAGGTGATCCTGTTCCCGGCGCTGCGCGTGCTGGAGCCGGGCGATGGCGGCACCTGAGCCGCTGAGCGGCAGGTGACGGTCAGGAATGGATCGGGCCCGGGCCGCCGCGCGGGCCTACGATCGCGCCATGATCTACAACGACGAGCCGGTCACCGCGCGGCACCGCCTGCCGGCCGCCCTTGGCATCGCCTGCGTTCGACGGACGGGCCGGGCCGGCGGGCGGCGCTGTTCGGGCTGCTCTGGCCGGCGTCTCGGTCGCGGCCCTGGTGGTTGCCGGCATCGCCGCTGCGGCGGGTGCGGATCCGGCCGGTGCCTGCGGAGGCGGCTGAAAGGGATCTGCAGGGGTGATCTCGAACCCTGGGACGGGTGATTTCCAGGGCATCCAAACTCCCCCTCAAGCGCTCGCGCCGAAACGCCGAAGACACGGCCACGAACTCCGGCTCGCGCGAGGGAGCCCGGAGGGGCCGGTGATATACTCAGCTGGTCTCACTCTCCGACCGGACCGTCATTCGAACGCGCCCAGCGCAGACGATTTGACGGGCCGCATTTCCGCATTCTGTAAGGTCATAGTTCTTCACCACCAACGAGCGAGAAGAAGGGGGCACGAGGATGTTTGAACGATTTACCGAGCGTGCCCGACAGGTCGTCGTCCTGGCGCAGGACGAGGCGCGCACGCTCAAGCACAACTACATCGGCACCGAGCACATCCTGCTGGGATTGCTGCGCGAAGAGGAGGGGCTCGCCGCGCGCGTGCTCGACTCGCTCGACATCACGGTGGAAGAGGTGCGCGCGCAGGTCGCCCGCATCGTCGGCCAGGGTGACGAGGTCACGACCGGGCCAGATCCCGTTCACGCCGCGTGCCAAGAAGGTGCTGGAGCTGGCGTTGCGCGAGGCGCTGTCGCTGGGCCACAACTACATCGGCACCGAGCACATCCTGCTGGGACTGGTGCGCGAGAACGAGGGCGTTGCCGCCCGCATCCTGCTCGACTTCGACGCTGACGCCGAGAAGATCCGCAACGAGATCATCCGCATGCTGTCCGGCCCCGGCCGGCGCACGCAGGCCGGTGGCGCCGCGGGCGAGAAGGGCCAGAAGAGCTCGAAGCTGCTCGACCAGTTCGGCCGTAACCTGACCAAGCTGGCCACCGAGGGCAAGCTCGACCCGGTGGTCGGTCGCCAGAACGAGATCGAGCGGGTCATGCAGATCCTGTCGCGCCGCACCAAGAACAACCCGGTGCTGATCGGCGAGCCCGGCGTCGGCAAGACCGCCGTCGTCGAGGGCCTGGCCCAGCGCATCTCCGGAAACCAGGTACCCGAGCTGCTGAAGGGCAAGCAGATCTACACGCTCGACCTGGCCGCGCTGGTGGCCGGCTCCAAGTACCGCGGCGAGTTCGAGGAGCGGCTCAAGAAGGTGATGAAGGAGATCGCCCAGCGCGGCGACATCATCCTGTTCATCGACGAGCTGCATAACCTGGTGGGCGCGGGTGCGGCCGAGGGCGCGATCGACGCGGCCTCGATCCTGAAGCCGGCGCTGGCCCGTGGCGAGCTGCAGACGATCGGCGCCACGACCCTCGACGAGTACCGCAAGTACCTGGAGCGCGACTCCGCCCTGGAGCGCCGCTTCCAGCAGATCAAGGTCGAAGAGCCGACCATCGACGACACCGTGCAGATCCTGCGCGGGCTGCGCGACCGCTACGAGGCCCATCACCGCGTCCGCATCACGGACGAGGCGCTGCAGGCTGCGGCGGAGCTGTCCGACCGCTACATCCAGGAGCGGCAGCTGCCCGACAAGGCCATCGACCTGATCGACGAGGCCGCGTCGCGGATGCGCATCAAGCTGATGACCGCCCCTCCCGTGCACAAGGAGCTCGACGAGGAGATCGAGACCGTGCGCAAGGAGAAGGAGGCCGCGATCGAGTCGCAGGAGTTCGAGAAGGCCGCGAACCTGCGCGACTCCGAGCGCAAGCTGACGCTCAAGAAGCGCGAGATGGAGGACAACTGGAAGTCCTCCGGCGAGGCCGACCAGGCTCAGATCGCCGAGGAGGAGATCGCCGACATCGTCTCGATGTGGACGGGCATCCCGGTGTTCAAGCTGACCGAGGCCGAGTCGCAGCGCCTGATCCGGATGGAGGAGGAGCTGCACAAGCGCGTGATCGGCCAGGACGTGGCGATCGAGGCCGTGTCCAAGGCGATCCGGCGTGCCCGCGCGGGCATCAAGGATCCCAAGCGGCCGACCGGCTCGTTCATCTTCCTGGGCCCCTCGGGCGTGGGCAAGACCGAGCTGGCGCGCACGCTGGCCGAGTTCCTGTTCGGGGACGAGGACGCGATGATCCAGGTCGACATGTCGGAGTACATGGAGAAGCACGCCGTGTCCCGTCTGGTCGGCTCGCCTCCCGGCTACGTCGGCTACGACGAGGGCGGCCAGCTGACCGAGGCCGTCCGCCGCAAGCCGTACTCGGTGGTGCTGCTGGACGAGATCGAGAAGGCGCATCCGGACGTGTTCAACATCCTCCTGCAGATGCTGGAGGAGGGACGCCTGACCGACGCCCAGGGCCGGCACGTGGACTTCAAGAACACGATCGTGATCATGACCTCGAACATCGGGGCGGCATCGATCGCGAAGAACACCACGCTCGGCTTCAGCGTCGGCGAGGACGAGATGGGCGTGTCCCACGACGACATGAAGAACCGGATCATGGGCGAGCTGAAGAAGGTGTTCCGCCCCGAGCTGCTGAACCGCATCGACGAGGTGATCGTCTTCCACAAGCTGTCCAAGGACGAGATCAAGAGCATCGTCGACCAGCTGATGAAGCGGCTGCGCGAGCAGATGAAGGTGCACGAGGTCTCGATCGAGCTGACCGACGCGGCCAAGGAGCTGATGGTCGAGAAGGGCTACGACCCGACCATGGGCGCCCGCCCGCTGCGGCGTGCGATCCAGCGCTTCATCGAGGATCCGCTGGCCGACTTCGTCCTGGCCCGAAACCTGAAGCCGGGCTCGACGGTGCTGGTCGATCACATCGAGGGCGACGAGGAGATCTCGCTGCAGCTGATCGACCCGGTCGACGTGCCGGACGCTCCGCCGGAGGACCTGGTGGCGGCCGAGGTGCCGTCCTCGGATGAGGGCGAGGGCGGTGAGCCGCACGACGAGGCTCCGGCTGACGAGTAGCCGAAACGCAGATCGAAGCATGATGAGGGGGGCGCCGAGGGTGGCGCCCCCCTCGTCGTTTAGGATGGCCGCGATGAACGACCGAGTCGCTCCGTGACCGACGTCGCCGGACGCATCCGGAGACAGCTCGATCAGCTCTCGCCGAACGACCTGCGGATCGCGCACCGCCTGCTCGACCACCCGGCGGAGGCGCCGTTCGAGACGGCCGAGTCGCTGGCCGCCGCGAGCGGCGTCAGCAAGGCCGCCGTGGTGCGGTTCTCCGTCCGGGTCGGGTTCGGCGGATTCGCGGAGCTGCACGATGCGCTGCGGGCTGAGGCGGTGGCGAGGCTGTCGCTGCCGCCCCAGCAGGACGGTTCGGGCGATGTGGTGGACGCGGTGGCGGCCCGCGCCGGCTCGGATCTGACGGCGATGCGCAGCGGGGTCGACCGCGCCCAGTTCCACGCTGCTGTGGCCCTGCTGGGAAAGGGCACCGGCAAGATCGGCATCTTCGGGCACCGCAAGTCGGCGGCCCTGGCCGAGTACGCCTACTACCTGCTGAACCCGCTGCTCTCCAACACGTGGCCGATCGCCGCGGGCGAGCCGGGCATCGCCGATCAGCTGATCGACCTGGAGCCGCGCGACCGTCTGATCGCCTTCACGTTCCGCCGCTACGCCCGCATTACGGGGCAGGTGGTGCAGAGCTTCCACGAGGCGGGCGCGCCGGTGGTGCTGATCACGGACGACCAGCTGGCCCCTGCCGCCGACCTGGCCACGCACCTGCTGGTATGCGCGCCGGCCGAGGCGGGCGAGTTCGACACCGCCGCAGCCGGGATCGTGCTGATCGAGGCGTTGGCAGCCGCGATCGCCGCCCGCTCGCGGGGCGGCGAGAAGCGCCGCGACCTGGCGGAGCGGCTCTGGAAGCAGTTCGGCACGTACTGACTTGCGATAAGGGGCTGGCTTCAGCCTGACCCTGCCGGGTCGATCACGACGACCACCACAGCAGCGGGCTCGTTGGGCGTGTTCAGGTGCCAGTACACCTTGGCCAAAGTGACAGACGCCGGACGGATTGCGAGCTCCATCGCGTACCTGACCTGCCGGTGCGGCCCGATGACGTGGATCGATTCGCAGTTCAGGAGGAATGACCGCTGAACGCTGGCGTTTAGCCCCTTCCCTGGCGCTGCGGCGAGCCCTTCGGTGTATGAGGGGCAAGGGCGAAGGTGGACGGGGGTGCCACGCGGGTTGGTGAGCGTCACGACGTAGCGCAACGTCGAACCGGAACGAATACGGGTCATGTTCGTGAGGGACAGGCCCACACGTAGTGTGTCGGGCGTTCCCGGTTTGCGGTGAGGCGGCACCGGTGCAGGCGCGTGGCGCCCCAGTTGGCTCATCGCCAGCCCGTGGCAGGTTCGCCAGATCCGATACCCGGTCTTGACGGAGCCACGTTCGGGCAGGACGAATGCGACGTTTCTGGCAAGCACGCGGCGACCGGTCGGGCAGGCGTCGCTGAACGTGAGGTCCAGACTTCCGTCTTTCCCGGGTGGGATGTCTGCCGGTACCACCTTCCCCGTGAAGGTACCTCCAGCCGGTCGCGCGATGCGCAGCGCACGCCGCTTGCCAGACGCTAGCTCGCCCGTGACGGTCGGAAATCCACCGAGCATGCAGGTCGCCGAGCTGACGTTTGTAAAGGCGAACCGTTGCACGCCGCTCCCCGCCGCGGCTCCAAACTCAACGCTGGTCACCCGCAGTTGGCGTGCTCGGCAGGGTGGTGCCGACGCCGTATCGGCCCGCGGCGCCACCCAGGGAGGTGGGGTGTAGTCCGGCGCGTGCCGGTCGACCCACGGCACCACGCCACCACGTCCCATTGCGTGCCCCTGCGACCCGCACGAGCACGCCGCGAGCACAGCTGCAACGACGAGTGGTCCGGCCATGCGGGGCATCATCCGACGGTACGGCACCCGGGCCGCGCCACGGTATCCGTCGCGTAACGGGATCGTCACGGTATCGGCGGATCCAAGTCGTAACAAATGGTTCACAAGTTGCGGTGATCCGATTCATATGATTCACTACGGGCTTGAAGACGGACCGCAGGGATCAGCCGGAACACGACGCCTGTGCGCTCGCCGCTGTCGTGGCGCGCGACGGGCGCTCGTCCGCCTGGCCGCTTCGCCATGCGATGCGGGCGCTGGAGGCGATGGCCCATCGCGCTGGCAGCGTCGGTGAGGAGGGCGACGGCTGTGGCGTGCAGGTCGACATCCCGCGGCGGCTGTGGGCCGATCGCCTGCGCTCGCACCTGCCGTTCTCGCCCGTGTTCGCCGTCGCGCATCTCGCCGCCGCCGATCCGGAGCCGGCGCTGCGCGCCCTGGACGTCGAGCTGGTGGCCCTTGTGGAACAGGACGTCGATCGCGCGGCCCTCGGGCCGGGCGGCCGCGACGGCACGCCGGCACTGTGGCAGGCGGCGCTGCGCGCGCCGGAGGGAACGTCTCTGCTGCCGCACTGGCTGGCGCTGGAGCGGGCGGGCGTGCACGTTGCCTCCCTGTCGCGGTCGTCCTGCGTCTACAAGGTGCTGGGCGACCCGTCGCGGCTGCTGCCGTTCGCCGCCGACCTGGAGCATCCGCTGTTCGCGACGCGGGTGGCGATCGCCCACAGCCGCTACTCGACCAACACGCTACCCGCCTTCGAGCGCGTGCAGCCGTTCGGGCGCCTCGCCCACAACGGCGAGATCAACACCATCCGGCGGCTGCGGCTGGAGCTGCCCGGACTGGGGGCGCAGCCGCTGCGCGGCGCCAGCGACACCCAGGACCTCGACCTGCTGGTGGGCGTGCTGCTCGATCGCGGGCTGGCGCTGGACGAGGTGCTGGCGATGCTGCTTCCGCCCGTGCAGCCGCGCGGCCCGCTCGACCGCTACCACCGCGCCGTGTGCGGGCCGCTGGCCCAGGGCCCGGCGGCGCTGATCGGCCGCAGCGGGGAGCTGGTTGTCGGCGCCGTCGACAGGCTGGGGCTGCGCCCGCTGTGGCAGCTGCGAACGCCGGGTGAGCTGTGGCTGTCGTCCGAGCCGGGCGTGCTGCAGATCGGTGAGCTCGACGACGACCCCGTGCCCGTGGCCGCAGGCCAGCGGGTGCTGATCGATCTGCGCCGGCCGGGCGGTTTCCGATCACCCTCCCGATCGAGCCCCATGGCCGGCGTGGCGCTTGCGTCCCGGTTCACACGGCCGCGGATCCCGCTGCGCGTGGGCGAGACGGTCGACGCGGGGATGCACGGGTTCACGCGCGACGACCTGGCGATGCTGGAGGCGATGGCCGACACCGGTGACGAGCCGATCGGGTCGCTCGGATACGACGGCCCACTGGCCGCTCTGGACGAGGCGCCGACCGTATCCGATCACTTCAAGCAGGAGGTGGCGGTGGTCACCAACCCCGCCATCGACCGTGACCGCGAGCGCGAGCAGTTCTCGCTGCGCATCCCGGCCGGCCGCCGGCCGCAGCCGGGAGCGCCGGCCCGCATGTGGCAGCTCGACACGCCGCTTCTGGGCTCGCACGAGGGCCTGCCGTGGACGCGGATCGGTCTCAGCCGGTACGTGGCTGACGATGCCGAGCGCGCGGTGGCGGGCGGTGCGGAGCTGCTGCTGTTGGACGACCGGCTGGCCGCCGAGGTCGACCCGCACCTGGCGCTGGCGATGGCGATGCGGCGTCTGCGCGAGCGCGGCCTCGACCGCGACGCGTCGCTGGCGCTGGCCGCCGGCGGCCTGCGCAACCTGCACGACGTGGTGCTGGCGCTCGGCACGGGAGCGGTGGCCGTGGAGCCCTACGCGATGTGGGCGCTGGCCGGGCGCGGGCGCTGCGCCCGGCTTCGCGCCGCGCTCGAGAAGGGCATCGAGAAGGTGCTCTCGACCATGGGCACCCACGAGCTGTCCGGCTACGGGCCGGCCTTCGCCTCGGTCGGGCTGCACCCCGAGGCCGCGCGCGAGTTCCCTTGCCCGGCGCTGCTGCCGGGCCGCCGCCGGCCGGCCGCGGTCGCGGCGGAACGGCCCCGCCAGGTGTTCCGGATGGCGCCCAAGCTGTGGAAGGCAGCCGGTGCCGTCGCCGACGGCCGCGGCGGCTACGACGAGTTCGCTGCTCAGGCGGCGGAGGTCGAGCGCGAGCACCCGGTCGCGCTGCGCCATCTGCTGGACGCGGCGCCGGCGGCGGTACCGGCGAGCGGGCCTGCCGACCTGTCGGTCGGAGACCATGCGCTGCCGTTCGTGATCAGCGCCATGTCGTTCGGCTCGCAGGGCGAGGCCGCGTTCCGCTCCTACCTGGCCGCGGCAGCCCGTCTCGACATCATCGCCATGAACGGCGAGGGTGGCGAGCTGCCGGAGCTGATCGGGTCGAGCCCGCGCAACCGCGCCCAGCAGGTGGCCAGCGGGCGCTTCGGCGTGAACGCGCGGATGCTCGGCTCCTGCGGCATGATCGAGATCAAGATCGGGCAGGGCGCGAAGCCGGGCGAGGGGGGCCACCTGCCCGGCACCAAGGTCACCCCGAAGGTGGCGGCGGCGCGGTCGGCCGCACCCGGCGTCGACCTGATCTCGCCCGCCAACAACCACGACCTCTACTCGATCGAGGACCTCGCCCAGATCATCGCGGAGCTGCGCGCCGCCGGCCCGGGCGCGCGGGTGGGGGTGAAGGTGCCGGTCGTGAGCGGGATCGGCACGATCGCGGTCGGCATCGCCAAGGCCGGCGCCGATGTGATCACGCTGTCGGGCTACGACGGCGGCACCGGCGCGGCTCGCCGCCACGCCCTGCGCCACGCCGGCCTGCCCTCCGACCTGGGTCTGACCCTGGCCCACCGCGCCCTCTCCGAGGCCGGCCTGCGCGGATCGGTGGAGCTGTGGGCCGACGGCGGCGTCCGCACCGCTGCGGACGTGCTGAAGCTGATGCTGCTGGGGGCAAACCGGGTCGGGTTCGGCACCATGTCGATGGTGGCTCTGGGCTGCACGATCTGCCGCGGCTGCCAGTCGGACACGTGCCACGTCGGCATCGCCACCCAGATCGAGGACGAGCGGGAGGCGGCGGCGCGCGGCCTCAAGCGGTTCCTGCCGATCGATCCCGGCGACGGCGTGACCAGGCTGTGGCGCTTCTTCGACGAGACGGCCGCCGAGCTGCGGCGGCTTGTCTCCGCGATGGGCGCGCGCTCCGCCCAGGAGCTGGTCGGCCGCAGCGACCTGCTGGTGCAGGCTCGCGGCCTCGAGCTGATCGACCTGGCGGCGATGCTGCGACCCGCGGTCGCGGCCGAGCCGCGTAGCCCCTGTCGCAGGCGGCCGCTGATGGCTCAGGAGCTGGCGACGCGGCTGCACTCGGCACGCGTCATGGTCGCTCGGGTGCCTGCGGCGGCAGCGGCCGGAGAGCGATCGTCGGTGGCAGCACTCGCCGAGACGGAGTTCGAGCCCTGCGCCGCCGAACTCGAGGCGACCGGCGCGGTCGCGGGATCGGGGCTGGCCGCGTTCGCGCCTGACGGGCTGTCGGTGCGGGTGCGAGGCGGCGGCCAGGACGGCGTGGCCAAGGGCGCCTGCGGCGCGCACGTGGTCGTGCTGAAGGCACCGGACGCCGGCGGCACGATGCGCGGCGGCTCGGTCGGCAAGGGCTTTGGCTACGGCGCCCAGCGCGGCCTGCTGATGGTGCAGGGCGAGGCCGACGCGCGCGCGGGCATTCGGCTGTCGGGCGCGGACATGCTGATCGGTGGCGAGCCGGCATGGCCGGTGCGGTCGCGCGCGCCGGCGGCGGCCGCGCAGGTCAAGGGCTTCGCGTTCGAGTACATGACGGCCGGGCGGGCCGTGGTGCTGGGCGATGTCGGGCCGTGGGCGTTCGCCGGGATGACGGGCGGCGTGGTCTACGTGCGTCACCAGCCGGAGCTGGGGCTGGACGAGGCCGCCATCCGGCGCCGCTTCGCCCAGGCCGCGCGCGTCGCGCTGGCACCGCTGGACGCGAAGGGCGAGCAGGACGTGGCCGAGCTGCTGGGCGCCTACGAGCGGGAGCTGGAGATGTCGGGTCAGCCGGAGGCGGCGCAGCACGTCGCTCTGCTGGCCCGCGACGCCCGCTGGTGCTTCCGCGCGGTTGTGCCGGAGGGGCTGCAGGCCGACCAGGACGTGTCCACGGAATGAGCCCTGTCATGGCATCTGACCGCAACACTGGGGCCGGGCACTGGTGTTGCGCCCGTGACAGGGCTGTGACCCCGCCGCGACCGCTGTCACGGAGCGCTCACGGCTCCCGGCGCAACACGTGCGCCTGGCACCGGTGTTGCACCCGGGGCCTGCGCCATCCGCACCCCCTGCGACACTGGTGGGCCCATGTCACGCACGATCACAGCCTTCACCTGCTCCGCCTGCGGCTTCGAGAGCCCGCGCTGGCTCGGCCGCTGCACCGCCTGCGGCGAGTGGAACACGCTGATCGAGGAGGTGCGCGAGCGCGCCCCCAAGGGTGGTGCCCGACCGTCCCGGCCGCGCGCCGTCCCGCAGGCACTGGCCGACGTCGCACCGGACGCAGCCCGGCGCATCTCGACCGGCTCCGACGAGTTCGACCGCGTGCTGGGCGGCGGCCTGGTGTCGGGTTCGCTGGTGCTGGTCGGAGGCGAACCGGGCGTCGGCAAGAGCTCGCTGCTGCTGCAGGCGCTGGCGGCGATGGGCGCCGCCGGCCGCTCGACGCTGCTCGTGTCGGGCGAGGAGTCGCCTGCGCAGGTGCGGATGCGGGCCGAGCGCATCGGCGGCGTCGACCACATCTCGATCCTGGCCGAGACCGAGCTGGAAACGGTCTGCGAGGCGATCGTCGAGCTGCGCCCCGAGATCTGCGTGATCGACTCCGTGCAGACGCTGGCGTCGGCAGATCTCGCCTCCTCGCCGGGCAGCGTCGCGCAGGTGCGCGAGGCCGCTGACCGCCTGCTGCGGATCGCCAAGGGCCATGGCGTCACGATCGTGCTGGTCGGCCACGTCACCAAGGAGGGCACGGTGGCCGGGCCGCGCGTGCTCGAGCACCTGGTGGACGCCGTGCTGCAGATGGAGGGCGACCGCTACCGGTTCCTGCGGGTGCTGCGGGCGGTCAAGAACCGCTTCGGCTCGACCAACGAGATCGGCATCTTCGAGATGACCGACCGCGGCCTGGTGGCCGTGGCCGATCCCTCGGCCGCGTTCGCCTCCGACGGCCCCGCCGGGCCCGGCTCCGTGCTGCTGCCCGCGATCGAGGGCAGCCGGCCGATCCTGCTCGAGCTGCAGGCGCTGGTCGCGCCCAGCGACCTGGCCATGCCGCGCCGTGCCACCACCGGCATCGACCGCAACCGGCTGTCGATGATCGTGGCCGTGCTGGGCCGCCACGCCGGGGTGGCGCTGGGCTCGAGCGACATCTTCGTGAACGTGGCCGGCGGCGTGCGCATCGACGAGCCGGCCGCCGACCTGGCGGTCGCGATCGCGGTCGTATCGGCGCACCGGGGGGTTGCTCCCAGGGCGGGGCTGGCCTGCTTCGGCGAGCTGGCGCTGACCGGTGCCGTGCGTCCGGTGGGGCAGAGCGAGCGGCGTCTGTCCGAGGCTGCCAAGCTGGGATCCACCGAGGCGCTGGCCCCGGCTGGTACGGTGTCCGTGGCGGGCGTGACCGTGCGCACCGCGGCCACGTTGCAGCAGGCGATCGAGGAGGCATTCGCGTGAGCGAGATGGTGTCCGACCCGCGGCAGGATCCGAAGCTGATGGACGCCCTGCGCCGCGTCTCGCCGGGCACGACCATGCGCCAGGGCATCAACGACATCCTGCGCGGCAGCGAGGGCGCCCTGATCGTGATCGGCGAGCCGGCCGAGCTGTCGTTCCTGTTCTCGGGCGGCATCCGGCTGGATCAGGCCTTCTCGCCCTACCTGCTGTACGAGCTGGCCAAGATGGACGGCGCCATCATCCTCAACTCGAACGCCACCCGCATCGTCTACGCCAACGTCCAGCTGATGCCGGATCCGACCATCCCGTCGGCCGAGACCGGCACCCGGCACCGCACCGCCGAGCGCGTGGCCAAGCAGACCGGTGCGATCGCGGTCTCGATCAGCCAGCAGCGCGACGTCGTCACCGTGTACGTGGGCGACTCCCGCTACCAGCTGGAGGAGATCCCGGCGGTGCTGGCCAAGACCAACCAGGCCCTGACCACGCTCGACACCTACCGGGCGCGGCTGGAGCAGGTCTCGACCCGGCTGACGGCGCTCGAGTTCCAGAGCGCGGTGATGCTGGACGACGTGCTGACTGCGGCGCAGCGGGCCGAGATGACCACACGCATGGTGGACGAGATCGAGCGCAACGTGGCCGAGCTGGGCGTCGAGGGCCGGCTGATCAAGATCCAGCTGGACGAGATGACGGAGTGGGTGCCGGCCGACAAGCTGGCGCTGATCCGCGACTACGAGGTGTTCGAGGCGACCGGCGGCGCCGGTCACGTGCTCGCGCACCTGGCCGGCCTGCCCGATCAGGCGCTGCTCGAGTTCGACGAGCTGGCGGCGGCGCTGGGCTACCCGCGCACCGTCAACCCGATGGACTATGCGGTGGCGCCGCGCGGCTACCGGGTGCTGTCGAAGGTGCCGCGGTTGCCGGACCACGTGATCGACCACGTGGTCGGGCACTTCAACGGCCTGGAGGCGTTCGTGCGGGCATCGATCGAGGATCTGGAGGAGGTCGACGGGGTCGGCAGCGTGCGGGCGCGTGAGATCCGGGAGGGTCTGCGGCGCCTGCAGGAGCAGAACCTGGTCGACCGCTACCTCAACCTGTGAGCTGCCGCCGGGCGGCGTGCCGGGCGACCCGCACGCGGTTGCCGCAGGCGTCACTGCACCATCGCCGGCGGGCGCTGGCCGACAGGTAGACCCGCCGGCAGCCGTGGGCCTCGCACACGCGCAGCCGTGCCCGCTCGCCGGTCAGAAGCTCGATCACCGACCGGGCGATCACCCCCAGCACGTGCGCGCCGGAGTCGCCGCTGGTGCTCAGCCACATCCGGGGACGGCCGTTGACCGGCCAGTTCAGCTGCGGCGCGACGGCCGCAGCGGCGCTGCAGGCGTTGAGGTGGTCGATGGCGCCGGGCTCCGGCGCCTCGCCCGTGACAGCGGTGCGCAGCAGGTGGTCGGCGGTTGACTGCAGCCGTGCCAGCTCGGCCAGCTCGGCGGCGGTCGGCTCGCTACGGATGCCGCGGTGAAACAGCCACCGGGCGGTGGCGGAGGCGTCGTCCAGGTCCGGTCCCAGCCGGGTATCGATGAACTCGACAGCGAGCACGAAATCGATCATAACGCTCTGTGTGAGTTTTGTCCATTAGCGCGTTTGTGACTAATGGTTAACGTAACAGCAGAGAGTTAGTTTTCTCACGTTTGCACTGCGTTCCGCATGCTCTGGCTGGTTCGCTCGGATGCCGCAAGTCTGGTATGATCTACCCCTCTAGGGGTACAAAAACTGCCGGACCGATGCCGGCGAGGAGGTCACACGCTACGTGTATGAGGTTGGGGACAAGGTCGTGTACCCGCATCACGGCGCGGGCACGGTCGTACGCAAGGAAGAGCGTGACGAGCGCGAATATCTGACGATCCAGATCATTCACAACGATATGACCGTGATGATCCCCTCCGACAGCGCCGACCGGGCCGGTCTCCGCAAGGTGATCGGGGAGGAGACGGTCGAAGAGGTGCTGGGCGTGCTGGGCGGTGACGGCACCAAGATGCCGAAGAACTGGAACCGCCGGTTCAAGCACAACCGCGACAAGATGAAGACCGGAGACATCTTCGAGCTGGCCGAGGTCGTGCGCAACCTTGCGCAACGCGACCAGGAGAAGGGCCTTTCCACCGGCGAGAAGCAGATGTTCTCCAAGGCCAAGCGCATCCTGGCCTCCGAGCTGATGTACGCGAAGGGCATGGAGGAGGAGGAGGCGCGCGAGTTCCTCGAGGAGGTGCTGGAGGAGATCGGCGCAGCGCGAAAAGCACGCGCCTAGAACACACTGTCCCAAGCCCGTCCCCGGAGGCCGCAACGGCTGAGCCGGCAGATGGGCGATATACGCCTCCCGAGGAGGGAGCAAGGCGATGATCCTGGTTTCACGAATCGTCCTGGCTCTCTTGGCCGCGCTTGGTGCCGTTTACGCGGGTCGTACTTTTGATCTGGTAAACCACTTCGATTCGTCTTCTTACGCGTACACCGTGTTTGGCATCATCGTCTTCCTCGCGTTCGCCGTCGGTTGGATGGTCGGCGGAATCGCGGGGAAGGGACTAGCGCGCGGGTTCAAGAGGGTCGAGCGAGCGGCGCAGGCCCGCAGTGCGGGCGAGCTCACGGTGGGCGCGATCGGCCTGCTGGTGGGCCTGCTGGTGTCGGCGCTGCTGTATCTGCCCGTGCACGCCCTGCCCTACATCGGCAACTGGGTGCTGTTGCCGATGGTGCTGGTGCTGAGCTACCTGTTCGCCTTCACCGCCGCCAAGAAGCACCGCGGCATCCTGCGCCTGGTGGGCGTTCACTCGCTGGGCGACGGCGACCCCGACCTCGAGAACGGCTCGAACGTATCGACACTGGTGGACACCAGCGCCATCATCGACGGCCGCATCGCTGACATCGTGCGCACCGGCTTCTTGGGCGGCGAGCTGGTGGTGCCCGAGTTCGTGCTGAAGGAGCTGCAGCAGGTGGCCGACTCGGCCGATCCGCTGAAGCGGGCACGCGGCCGCCGCGGCCTGCAGGTGGTGCAGGATCTGCGCACCGACGTGCAGGTGGCCACCCCCGACGTCGACTTCCCGCAGGTGTCCGACGTGGACGCGAAGCTGCTGAAGCTGGCCAAGGAGCGGGGCATGCCGATCCTGACCACCGACTTCAACCTGAACAGGCTGGCCCAGATCCAGGACGTGCAGGTGCTGAACGTGAACGACCTGGCCAACGCGCTGAAGCCGGCGGTGCTGCCGGGCGAGCGGCTGGACGTGCTGTTGATCAAGGAGGGCAAGGAGTCGAACCAGGGGGTCGGCTACCTGGACGACGGCACCATGGTCGTGGTGGAGCGGGCCCGCGAGCGGATCGGCGAGACGCTGCCGGTACAGGTGACCTCGGTGCTGCAGCAGCCCTCAGGCAAGATCATCTTCACGAAGATCGCCGGCGAAAACGACTGACCTTGGCCGATCTGCTCACCAGTTGGGCGATCGTGGTGGGGGCGGGTGACGGGCTCCGGCTGGGCGAGGACAGGCCGAAGGCGTTCGTCGGCCTCGGTGAGCAGGTGATGCTGGCCCACTCCGTCAGGATGCTGGACGACCACCCGGCGCTGGACGGGATCGTGCTGGTGGTGCCCGAGGGCTGGGAGGAGCCGGCCACGCTGCTGGCCGACGACCTGGTCGCGGGCAAGGTGGCAGCGGCCGTGACCGGCGGCAGCACCCGGGCGGCGTCGGTCGCGGCCGGGCTGGCCGCCGTGCCGGACGACGCCGACCTGATCCTGGTGCACGACGCGGCGCGGCCGTTCGCGACGCCCGAGCTGGTGTCACGGGTGCTGGAGGCGCTTGGCCACGCCGACGGGGCGGTGCCCGGCGTGCCTCTCACCGACACCGTCAAGCGCGTCAGCGCGGGGTTCGTGGTGGAGACGCCCGACCGCTCACAGCTGGTGGCGGTGCAGACGCCCCAGGGGTTCCGCGCGGACGTGCTGCGCCGCGCACACGCGCAGACGGCCGAGGTGCTGGCGGCGGCCACCGACTGCGCATCGCTGGTGGAGGCGGCCGGCGGCAGGGTCGCCGTCGTCGAGGGCGACCCCGCCAACCTGAAGGTGACCACACCCGATGACCTGGCGGAGGCCCGTCGCCGGTGCTGACCGACTACCACATGCACCTGGTCGACGATGACCTGCCCTACGACGATGACAGCTTCACGCTCGAGCACGTCGGCCGCTACGTGACGGCAGCCGCCGCCGCGGGGATCGACGAGATCGGCTTCACCGACCACGTCTACCGCTTCGCCGAGGCGCGCGACTGGTTCGACCACGCGCTCTGGCAGGCCGATGCCGTGGGCGACCTGGGTCGCTATCACCGCGCCGTCGAGGCTGCGCGAAACGCCGGCCTGCCGGTGAAGGTCGCACTCGAGGTCGACTACCTGCGCGGCCGCGAGCAGCAGATCGGCGAGGTGGTCGCACGGTTCGACTGGGACTACCTGCTGGGCTCGGTGCACTGGGTGGCCGGGCTGGCGGTGGACTGGGAGCTCGCGCCGATCTGGGATCGATACCCTGCGGACGAGGTCTGGCGCCTCTACTGCGAGGATCTCTGCCTGGCGGCGGCGAGCGGAATCTACGACTCGATGGCCCACCCCGACCTGGCCAAGGTGTTCGGGCAGCGGCCGGATCGGCCGCAGGCCCTGTACCGCCAGATCGCCGACGCCTTCCAGGCGGCCGGGGTCTGTGCCGAGGTGTCGTCGGCGGGCTACCACCAGACGCTGGACGAGCTCTACCCCGATCCGGAGCTGCTGGCGATGCTGCACGAGCGGGGTGTGCCGATCACGCTGGGCTCAGACGCGCACGCGCCGGAGCGGGTGGGGCGCGACTTCCCGCGGGCGCTTCGGGAGATGCACGCGGCCGGATACCGGACGCTGACCGTGTTCGATGGCCGTGAACGGCGGCAGGAGGTGTTCGATGTCTGAACGGCTGCGGGTGGGAATCGGCTTCGACGCACACGCCTTCGCGGACGGGCGGCGGCTGGTGCTGGCCGGCGTCGAGATCCCGTCGGTGCGCGGGCTGGCGGGACACTCCGATGCCGACCTGATCAGCCACGCCGTCACCGACGCGCTGCTGGGGGCGGCCGGCGGCGCCGACATCGGCGAGCTGTACCCGTCCGACGACCCGGCGCTCGCGGGCGCGTCCAGCGTGGAGCTGTTGCGGCGGGCGTGGGGGACGCTGGCCGAGCGCGGCTGGAGCATCGTCAACGTGGACGCGATCGTGATCATGCAGGAGCCGCGCCTGTCTCCGCACCGAGCGGCGATGCGGGAGGCGCTGGCGTCGGCGCTCGAGGTCGATCGGGAGCGGGTGACGGTGCGCGCGTCCACGACCGACCTGCTCGGGTTCACGGGTCGCGGTGAGGGGGCGGCCTGCCAGGCGGTGGCGCTGCTGGAAGGGCCGCAGTAGGTGCCGCCGGGCGTCGTCTCCTTCGACCTGGACGGGACGCTGTGGGAGTTCGCACCGATGATGGACGGGGCGCTGGCCGCCGCGATCGACTCGCTGGAGCGGCGGCACACGGAGCTCGCCGGCCGTCTCACGGTGGCCGACCTGCATCGGCATCGGGAGCTGGTCGGACAGGCGATGCAGGGCACGCTCGAGGAGCTCCGCCGCGAGTCGTTCCGCGAGGCGCTGCGGTCGGTGGGAGGCGACCCGCAGCTGGCCGAGTGGCTGGGCGATGAGCTGCTGGCCGCGCGCGCCGACGTGGTGGGTGTGCACTCCGACGTGGAGCCGGTGGTGGACGAGCTGCTGGCGCGCGGTCACGTGGTGGGGGCGATCACGAACGGCAACTTCCCGTTCGAGCAGCTGACGCTGGCGAAGCGGTTCGCGTTCGTCGTGCACGCCGAGCACGTGGGGGAGATGAAGCCCGCGGCGGCGCCGTTTCGCCGGGCGGTCGAGCTGGCCGGCACCGACGCCACGCGCTGGGTGCACGTGGGCGACGAGATCGGCACCGACGTGGAGGGTGCGCAGGCCTACGGGATGCTGGGCGTGTGGCTGAACCGGTCGCGGCGACCGGTGCCTGAGGGCGTCCGACCAGACGGCGAGATCGCGTCGTTGCACGAGCTGCCGGATCTGGTCGACAGGCTGCTGGCGGACGGCTAGCGAGGCAGGGTGGCGACGCCGCCCGCCACCTCGGCCAGGCCGTCGGCGACCAGCGCGTCCAGCGCCTCACGGTCGTCCAGCTCGGCAACATCCAGGCGCTGCGACGCCACCAGCCGCTTGAGCACGGCGCTTCTGCGCTGGCGGAACGATCCCTCGAAGCGCGACTGCTTGCGGAGCGGGGCGAACGTCATGCCGGCCGACGGGCAGCCGGCCGCGAGCGGGCAGAGCTCACAGCGCGGCCGGCGGGCGATGCAGATGCTGCTGCCCAGATCGAACAGGGCCTGGTTCCACTCGTAGGCGCGGCCGGGCGGGGGCGGCAGATCGGGGTCGCCGAAGGCGCGGCCCAGCACGCGGCGGGCGTTGACGTCGGGGGCGGCCACCTGGTCGCCGAAGGCGAAGCAGGCGATGGCGGCGGCGGTGTAGGGGCCGATGCCGGGCAGCGCGCGAAGCTGCGCCTGATCGCGCGGGAAGCCACCCAGCGCCGCGACCGCCTGGGCGCAGCGGTGCAGGTTGACGGCGCGGCGGTTGTAGCCGAGCCCCGACCAGGCCTCGATCACCTCGGCCGGCGTCGCGGCCGCCAGCGCGGCCGCGTCCGGCCAGCGCTCGAGCCACGCGAGGTAGCGCGGCACGACCCGCGAGACCTGCGTCTGCTGCAGCATCACCTCCGAGACGAGGATCGCGTAGGGGTCGTGCGTGTGCCGCCACGGCAGGTCGCGCCCGTTCTCCGCATACCACGTGAGGATGGCATTCGTCATCGGGCCCGCGGAGGTCACCATCGGCGCACGCTACCGCCAGTGCGGAATCAGTTGCGGTGCCAGCGGTGCTCGTAGAGCACCCATGTGCGTGTGGCGGGCCGGTAGCGATAGTGGCGGATCAGCTCGAACTGCGGGCAGCAGAGCGGCGCGCTCCCGGTCAGCTCCCCCTGGTGGAGGTTGATCTCGAGTGCCGGGTCGTGGGCCGATGCGAGCTGGGCGAGCTTGATGGTCACGCTGTCGTAGCTGTACGTGTGGCCGTTGTGACGCAGCTTCGGGTAGGGCGGGGCGTACGTCCAGAACCGGTGCACCCGCTGGCCGTTCCAGCCGCGGATCCCGGCGTAGGTCGGAGACCCGGCGGTGCCGCCGATGTTGCCCACGTAGAACACCTCGTCGCGGCTCGGCCGTGCGTTCATGTCCTCGACCTTGACGTCTGACGCTGTCATGAACTCGACGCGCGGGCTGATCCGGGCGAACACGGGTTGGCCGCCTGTGCGGTCGACCACCCGCAGCCAGCGGTGACCGACTGGTGTGGAGCCGTTCTTCACCAGTTGGACGAGCTCCCGATGCGCGTCGCCGTCCAGGTTCGCATGCCAGGTGTGCACGACTGTTGCAGCTCCCGCCGGCGCGGCCGTGACGAGTGCAACGACCAGCACTGCCAGGGAGCACGCGAACGGCCACCACCTCATGCCGCACATCCTACTCCCGCGCGATCAGCGCGTTCGCTGGATCTCTGCACGGCGAGCTGAGCGTGTTCGACCTGGACCGGCTCGACCAGGCCAGGGCCTGGGTCGGCGGTCAGTCCTAGCCGACCGCCACCGGCTCCTTCACCTCGCGCGGCGAACACCGGCCCGATGCGCTGCTCGCGTGGCTCGATCCGGGCAGGGTGTGCCACCGCCGTCATCGCAATCCGATTCTAACCATGGGAAGTCCCCTTTCCTGACACAATCCGGCCGTGGCCGACGGTCTCGACAAGCAGGACTGGGAGGCGCTGCGCGAGGCCGGCACCGAGCAGGACGCGCCGGCCGGCCAGGTGCTCGTCCGCGAGGGGGCGACCGGCGGCTCGCTGTTCGTGATCCTGAGCGGCACCGTTGCCATCACCCGCGGCGGCCGCCGCGTCGGCGGCCTCGGCGAGGGCGACCTGTTCGGCGAGGTGGCGCTGCTCGAGGGAGGGGCCCGCACCGCATCGGCGATCGTCGAACAGGATGCGCGGGTGCTGGTGGTACCCGCCAGCGCGGTGCGCGCGCTCCTCGACTCGCGTCCGGCGCTGCGCGACCGCATGCTGCGGGAGGCCCAGGCGCGCTTGCTAGCGTAGGCGCGACATGTCCGTCCGCGTCCGCTTCGCTCCCAGCCCCACCGGATCGCTGCACCTCGGCAGCGCGCTGACGGCCGTTGCGAACTGGTTGTTCGCCCGCCAGCAGGGCGGCGTGCTGGTGCTCCGCATCGACGACACCGACGAGCAGCGCGAGGTGGAGGGGGCGGAAGGCGCGATCGAGCAGGACCTGCGGTGGCTGGGCCTCGGCTGGGACGAGGGACCCGTGCGCCAGAGCGAGCGCCGCCAGCGCCACCTCGAGCAGGCCGCCGCCGCTGAAGGAGCGCACACCCGCGACGGGGCTGTATGGCTGTCGGCGCCGGGTCTGTCCGAGTTCGTGATCGTGCGCAGCGACGGCCGGCCCACCTACCGCTGGGCCTCGGCAGTGGACGACGCCGACATGGGCATCACCCACGTCATCCGTGGCAACGACCACCTGCCCAACGCCGCGCTGCAGATCGCAGCCGTGCGTGCGCTCGGCGCCGAGCCGCCGCAGTACCTGCACCACGCGCTGGTGCGCGGCGAGGGCGGCAAGCTGTCGAAACGCGACGGCGCCGACTCCATCGAGGCGCTGCGCGAGGAGGGCTACCCGCCGGAGGCGATCGTGAACCTGCTGGGGCTGGTGGCGAGCTCCGGGCCGGGAGACGTGATGTCGCTGCCGGAGCTGGTCGAGCGGTTCGACATCGACCGGCTGGCGCGCGGTGAGGTGGTGCTCGAGAGCAAACGGCTGCGGTCGCTCTCGACCGCGCACATCTCGCGGTTGGCGGAGGACGACCTGGTGACCCGGGTGCTCGAGTTCGCGCCCGACGGCACCGATCCGCAGCTGGTGGCCGCCATGGCGCCGGCGCTGCGCGGCGCCCACACACTGGCCGAGGCCGGCGACCTGGTGGCGTGCGTGACCGAGGCGCCGCTGCGGCATTCGTTGCCTGAGCTGGCGACGATCCGAGAGCGCTATCCCGACCGGCTGTCCGAACAGGACGCACGGGCGCTGGTCGACGAGCTGCGCAGCGCCGGGGTGCCACTGCGGGAAGCGCGGATTGCACTGACGGGGCGCGAGCGGGGGCCCGAGCTGTGGGCGGTGCTGGCGGCGCTGCCGCGCGACGAGGCGATCAGGCGGGCGGCATGAGGATCCGCGACTCGCTGTCGGGCGAGCTGCGCGAGCTGCAGCCGGGCGCCGACGGCAAGATCGGCATGTACGTGTGCGGGCCCACGGTCTACAACCGCATCCACGTCGGAAACGCGCGGCCGTTCGTGGTGTTCCAGCTGATGAAGCGCTACCTGGAGTGGCGCGGGCAGCCGGTGCTGCTGGTCGAGAACATCACCGACATCAACGACAAGATCTATGCGGCGGCCGTGCGCCTGGGGGTGCCGTCGGACGGGCTGGCGCGTGAGATGTCCGATGCCTACATCGCCGACACCGACCTGCTGGGCCTGGGCCGCCCCGACCGCGAGCCGCGGGCGACCGAGACGATGGCCGAGATCATCGCGCTGATCGAGGAGCTGATCGCCGGCGGGCACGCGTACGAGGCCGGCGGCGACGTGTACTTCGCGGTGCGCAGCTTCGACCGCTACGGGATGCTCAGCAACCAGCGCATCGACCAGCTGATGGAGGGGGCCGGGTCGGCGGAGCCGGGGGAGCACAAGCGCGATCCGCTCGACTTCGCGCTCTGGAAGGGCAACAAGCCCGGCGAGGACACGTGGTGGGACTCGCCCTGGGGGCGGGGGCGGCCGGGCTGGCACATCGAGTGCTCGGCGATGGCGGAGCGGTGGCTGGGTCGCGAGTTTGCGCTGCACGGAGGCGGGCGCGATCTGATCTTCCCGCACCACGAGAACGAGATCGCGCAGTCCGAGGCGGGCGGGCGGCCGTTCGCGCAGGTGTGGGCGCACAACGGCATGCTGCGGCTGAGCGGCGAGAAGATGTCGAAGTCGGTCGGGAACATCGAGCCGCTGCACGAGGCCGTTGAGAAGTGGGGCGCCGAGACGCTGATCATGTTCCTGCTGCGTGGGCACTACGCATCACCGATCGACTACGACGACGAGGCGCTGGAGCAGGCCCGGAGGGCGGCGGAGACGCTGCGGAACCGGCTGCGTGACGGCGGCGACGCCCAGGACGAGGCGCTGCGGCTGGCCGTCTGCGAGGCGCTGGACGAGGACTTCAACACGCCGCGGGCGCTGGCGCTGTTGTTCGACGCGCCGCCCGCGGCGGCGGGCACGGTGGCGGAGGTGCTGGACGTGCTGGGGCTGGGCGTGCTGGCGCACGAGGAGCAGGCGCCGGCCGAGCTGCTGGACAAGGCGCGCGAGCGCGACGCAGCCCGGGCCGAGCGGGACTTCGCCCGGGCGGACGCGGTGCGCGACGAGATCGAGGCGGCCGGCTGGGAGGTGCGCGACACGGCCGGCGGCACGGTGCTGTATCGCCGCCATGACGGCTGAGGTCGTCTACGGGACGCACCCGGTGCGCGAGGCGCTGCGCGGGCGGCGCGAGGTGCTGCGGGTGTACTGCAGCGACCGGGGCGCGCGCGGGGCGGACTGGCTGCCCGCCGGGGCGGAGGTGGTGTCGGCGGAGCGGCTGTCGGAGCTGGCCGGGAGCGACGACCACCAGGGGCTGGTGGCGGAGGTGTCGCCGTACCCGTATGTGGACGCAGATCGTTTGCTGGAGCGGGATCGCGCGCTGCTGGTGGCGCTCGACGAGGTCACCGACCCGCACAACCTGGGGGCGGTGGCGCGGGTGTGTGAGGGGGCGGGAGCGGACGGCCTGCTGATCACCAGACGGCGGTCGGCGGCGGTCACGGCGGCGGTGTGCCGGGCGTCGGCAGGGGCGGTGGAGCACCTCGAGATCGCGCAGGTCGAGAACCTGGCGGACATGCTGATCCGGGCGCGGCGGCCGGGGTTGTGGAGCTACGCGGCGGACGCGGAGGGCGACCAGCCGTACGACCGCAACGACTACCGCGACGGCACGGTGTTCGTGCTGGGAGCGGAGGGGCGAGGACTGCGGCCGCGGGTCAGGGACTCCTGCGACGCGGCGGCGATGATCCCGATGCGTGGCCGGGTCGAGTCGCTGAACGTCGGTACGGCGACGGCGGTGCTGCTGTTCGAGGCGGTCAGGCAGCGGCGCGGTGGCTGAGGCGCGGACGCCGCTGTGGGTGATCGACGGCGACAACGTCGCGCACGTCCGCGGCGGCAGCGAGGAGTACGAACGTGTGCGAGCGGAGCTGGTGGCAGCGGTGGTCGACCACGCGGCGCGGTCGGGAGCCGAGACGGTGCTGGTGTTCGACGGGCACGGGCGCGACAGCAAGCTCGGCGCAACGACGGTTCGCTACGCCGGCACCGAGACGGCGGACACGCTGATCGAGCGGCTGGCGCACCGCAGCCAGCACGACCGCGAGGTGACGGTGGTGTCGTCGGACACGGTGCTGCGGCACGTCGCGCAGCGGGGCGGGGTGCACGCGATGAGCGCGCGCGAGTACGTCGACCGCCTGGCGGCACCCGCCGCGCCCGACGCACCGCCCGACCGCGGGCCGCAGCGCTTCCAGCTGGCCGACACGGTCGACCCGGAGGTTCGAGCCGCGCTCGAGCGGCTGCGCCGGGGCGAATAAGGCGCCGTGCAACACCCGCGCCTGGCACCGGTGTTGCACGAATTCCGATAGTGAAACGGCCCTTGCGCTACGAAATTCGTAGAAACAGGCCGGTTTTTCTACGAAATTCGTAGTTTGGACCGCAACGCGACTGCCAGGCGCGGGCGTTGCAGAATCCGGTCCTTGACATGGCCGGTGGACCCGCTATGCTCTCAAACCTCAAGTTGTACTTGACGTTCAGCTTGAGGTTGATCGAGTCTTCATTTGTCCTCGTTCTCATTCTTCGGTCGGAGGTGCTCTGGTGGCTAGGTCAAACGCAGCGGTGGCGCGGACGCAGCCGCGTGTCTGGCGCGACACCGGCGAGGTGGCAGTGATCGCAGCCGCCCGTAACGGTGACGAGCGCGCCATGGACACCATCATCCGCCGCTACGAGGGCTTCGTCCGCCTCAAGGCGAGCTCCTACTTCCTGGCCGGCGGCGACTCTCACGACCTCATTCAGGAGGGCCTGGTCGGCCTGTTCAAAGCAGTCCGCGACTACCGCTCCGATCGCGACACGTCGTTCCGCTCGTTCGCCGAGCTCTGCATCACGCGCCAGATCATCACGGCCATCAAGACGGCGACCCGCTACAAGCATGCGCCGCTGAACAGCTACGTCTCGTTCAGCCACACACCGGCGGGCCAGGAATCAGAGACCGACTGCACGCTCGGCGATGCCCTGCCCGGCCCGGCCGTGGACGATCCCGCCAGCTGCGTGATCTCGACCGAGGAGCTCCAGAGCCTGCTCCACTGCCTCGGCAGCACGCTCTCGGGGCTCGAGTCGCAGGTGCTGACCTGCTACCTCGAAGGCCGCAGCTACGAGGAGATCGGTGATCTGCTGGGCTGTGACCCAAAGACCGTCGACAATGCCCTGCAACGCGTCAAGCGCAAGGTGCTCACCCACCTGCAGACGCGCCGCATCTCCGCCTGAGGGTCGAGTCGAGGTCGAGCCCGGTAGAATCGGCTTGTTGCCGGGATAGCTCAGCTGGTAGAGCTTTCGCCTTGTAAGCGAAGGGTCGCGGGTTCGAGTCCCGCTCCCGGCTCTCACACCAGCCCGCGGGCTATGATCGCGGCCGGATGAGCATCGTCACCGGCACCGACTTCATCTACCTGCCGACGCGTGACTTCGAGCGCGCGGTCGAGTTCTACGGCACGACCCTGGGCCTGCACTGCAGCGCTCGCTACGGCAAGCGGCCGGGGGCCGAGTTCGAGACCGGCAACCTCACCCTGGCCGTGATCGCGGTCGAGGACTTCGGGATGACGTTCCACGTCAACGAGAACGCGATCGCGCTGCACGTGGACGACATCGAGGCGGCCCGGGCCGAGCTGGAGTCACGCGGCGTCGAGTTCGTGGCCGATACGCTGGACACGAGCGTCTGCCACATGGCATTCTTCCGCGATCCGGACGGCAACGCCCTGATGCTGCACCATCGTTACGCGCCCAAGCACCAGGACTGAGCATGCAACGCAGGTGCAGCGCACCGTTGTCGCACTGATCTCGAGCCACGTGGCCTGCTCCTGCCCAACGACCGCGGCAATATGCACCAAGCCTCGAGAGTTCGCATGCCGCTCAAGGCTGCTGACCCAGAGCAGCTCGCCCGGACATCCCGAGGCTGCTCGAAGAGGAGTCAGCCGAGTATGGCTCTGTTAATGATCCGTGAGTACCTTCCGACCATGGGTCGGCCGGCGGATGTGATCGCGATGGTGTGGCACCGGTGATGCCGTTGGCGTCGCCACGGCTCGCCGGTTCGGGCGCGGTGGACACCGGCGACACGGCGCGGACGGCGGTGCTTTGCGGCTTGTTGGCGGCTGGCGCCGCGGCCGTGACGCATGTGGTTGGGCCGCCGCCGGTGGATGCCCCCGCCCACGCGTTTCAGACACTCGCGTTTGCGCGGCATGGCTTCGCGCTCTGGGACAACTACTGGTACGCGGGCTACTACCAGTACGTGCTGTACAGCGTCCTTTACTACCCGGTGGCGTTCGTCGGCGGCATCTTCCCGGTGGCGGTCGTTTCAGTGGCGCTCTCGGCTTGGGCGTTCGCGAGCGCAACGGGGCGTCGATGGGGGCTGCCGGCGCGGTGGCCAAGCCTCGCATTCGCCCTGACGGTACCGGTCGTGGTGATGGTCTCTGGGATGTACCCGTTCATCGCCGGCGTGGCCGTGGCTGGGCTGGTGGTGGTGTTGCTGCAGCGGCGCCATCGCATCGCTGGCGGTGTGGCGATCATGTTCGTGCCGGCGTTCTCGCCGCTTGCGTTCTTGCTCCTGTTGGTGGTACTGGCGGCGTCGTTGGCAGCGTCACCGGAGCCACGAGTCGCGCTTCGGCGGAATCGTTGGGCTGTGGGGGCGGTGGTCGCGGCGCTCGCTGTGGCTACGGCGCTGAAACTGGACTTCGCCCAATCTGGCTACTACCCGTTCTCGTTGCTTGACCTGGGAACCGCGCTCGGAATCAGCAGTATCGGGCTGGTCATCACGCGCGCGCATGTCAGGCGCGACGTTCTGAGCGCGCTGTTTGTCGTGTACCCGCTCGTCAACGTCGTGCTCTTCCTTGTTCCGTCTCCGGTCGGCAGCAACGCTACGCGCCTCTACTCGATTGCGGCTCTGCCGCTGCTTTGGCTTGCGGCACGAGTGCGCACACCGCCGCTTGCGTGGCGTCGCCTGATCAGCATCTTGGTGGTGGTCTTCACGATCCAGGTGACGCCCGTCGTCGTGTCCGCTTACCACTCGTATCAGGAGAGCGCGGCCGCGGCGGCGGCATTTTGGCGCCCGGCGCTGTCCTTCCTTCGCGCGCATCGCGACGCGGGGCATCGCGTCGAGGTGGTGGCGACGGCCGACCACTGGGAGGCGTACTACCTGGCGCAGGCCGGCGTGTCGCTCGCGCGCGGTTGGTATCGCCAAGCCGATTTCCCTGAGAACCAGCTGCTCTATCAGTCAACGTTCTCCCCATCGGCCTATCGGACGTGGTTACGAGCGTTGGGAGTCAAGTACGTGCTCTTGCCCGATGTTCCGCTGGACTACAGCAGCCAGGCGGAGGCGTCGTTGATTCGCTCCGGGCGGTCGGGCCTGCGCCTCGTCGGGACGGCGTCTCATTGGCGTTTCTATCGGCTGCCCGACTCGGTTGGAATCGTCTCTGGCAGCCAGTCCACACCCCGTGATGTGCACGTTACGGCTGGAGCGGTCAGCTTCCTTGCCCCCAAGGCTGGTTCCTACCAAATCCGGATCCGCTACAGCCCGTATTGGCGGCCCGGCGGGCAGTTGGCATGCGTTTCGCAAACCCCGGATGGCATGATGCGTTTGGTGGCCCGCGCGCCAGGACCGGTCTCTCTCACGATGCCCGACCCGCTTGATGCCTTATTTGGCAACACGACCACAGCAGTACCGTGCGACACGTAGTCGAAAGCGTGATCGCATGCGCCGCTTGAGTCGTCCTCGTGGCACGGTATTCGCTCTGGCCGCGCTCGGCGCAATCGCCTATGCCTCGCCGACGCTCGCGGTTGCACCCCGCCTGCGGTATCCCGGCGTGCTCAGGCGCGTGGCTGCGAGCGCCGGAGTCGTGTTGACGTTCGATGATGGGCCGCATCCCCGCGGCACGCCGGCTGTCCTCGCTTGGCTTGACGAACTGGGTCTTGCTGCGACCTTCTTTGTCGTAGGTGAGCAGGCGCGGCGCCACCCCTCGGTGGTTCGCGAGATCGTGGCGGCCGGCCAGGAGGTCGCACTCCACGGGTATCGCCACCTGCCCCATGCACTCCTGCCACCGGTTCAGGTGATACGAGATCTCGACCGCGGACAGAGCACGGTCGAGGAGATCACGGGTCAGCCAATTCGCGCCCTGCGAGCGCCCTTTGGTACCGCGAGCCTCGGCACGCTCGCTTTCGCGAGACGGCGCGACCTTGTCACGGCGGGCTGGTCTCGGTGGGGGTGGGACTGGACGCCGTGGGCGACGCCGCAATCGATCACCCGATCGCTGACAAGCGGCGTTAGCGGCGGGGACATCCTGCTGCTGCATGATTCCGACGCTTACGCCGCCAACGGGTCGTGGCGGCGAACCGTTGATGCACTGGCGATGATTGCCGACAGGCTCGCCGACCGCGGGCTGGCCACCGGACGGCTAGCCGACGCTACCTGCCCTGGCCTGCCGCCCGAACACGAGCCGAATTGGCGGTCGTGATCAAGGATCGCTCGATCTCGCTGGGTCGTGCCGATCGCATCTGCGCGACAGGTGGTCGTCGACCGTCCACGTCGTAGCTGATGGGTGTGTTCTCACCCAGGAACCACAGCCCGAGCACCACAGAGACCGCGATGACGGGCGTGAGGCGACGGACACGGCTCGGCTGCTTGACTGTCTTGGCCCGGAGTCCGACGATTGCGGCACCCGCCGTCGGGCGGTCGAAGAGCGCCCGCGCACGCGCGACCTGCGCCGGTGCAAGCGTCTTCCAGAAGTCGTCCGAGGCGACTATCGCACACAGGCCGTCGGCATCCTTGGCGGCGGAGACCAGGCCGGCGCAGTGCATCAGTCGGGTGTTGTCCTCGCCGTGGCCCGGCAGCGGGTCGAACATGACGACCGGAAGGCCGGCGCCGAACGCCTCCAGGCAGGTCAGCCCACCCGCGTTTTGAACAAGCACGTCGCTTGCCACCATCAGCTCGGGCATCTGATCGGTGAATCCCAGAACAGTGACAGCATTGAGCGAGGGGTCGTGCTGCATGGTTCGGTGGAGGCGTTGGTTTCGGCCGGTAACGACGATCGCGTGCATCCCGGGAATCGCGGCGATTGCGCGTGCGGCGCCGCGCAGGTTGCCGACGCCCCATGCCCCGCCGACAATCAGGACAACCCGCCTGTCCGCGTGAATTCCGAACTCCGCGCGCACGCTGCTGCGGACGCTCGCGTCGACGACGACCGCCGCGATCGGCGGCCTGATCTGGCGCGCTGCCGGGCCCGGCTTACCAACGACCAGGTTCGCGTCAAGGTCGGCGTGTACCCAGACCGGGTGCGGGTCGAAGTCCGTCACCAGAGTCGCGCACGGCCACGGCAGCTGGGCCCGGCGGCGGAGCCCCGCCAGCGTCGCTGACACGATCGGATAGGCCGATACGAGAACGTCGGGATTCGCGTCCGCTATGCGATCCAACAGCCGCCTGGATGCGAGGCGGGACAGGAGCGAACCCGCCAGCCTGACCAGGATCCGGGAGCGTGTCAGCCGGTAGAGCAGCCGCCACGACCAGGCGGCATGCAGGATCTGGAAGTGGTACCCGCCAACGACCAGCCGCTCAACTCCCAACAGCGCCAGCCCATCAACCACCTCGACGTCGGCTCCTATCGCCCGCAGATCAGCCGCGAGCGCGGCCGCGGCGGCGTCATGACCGGCTCCCACCGGGGCCGAGAGAACAAGCACGGACATCGGCCCGGCGTCTCCCTCGGCAACGTCACCCGGCGCGCGGCGTGGACACCGCGATCTAGGCGGCATACGGGTAGCTGGAGTAGACGATGCCTGCGGCGACGGAGTGGGAGGCGAAGGGTGTCAGTCGGTTGGTTTCGTAGTAGCGCATGAGGAACCCCACCGAAAGGCAGATCCGCTCGTCGCACCGCCCTGACCGGACATCGCAACGATCTTACACGCTCGGCGAGCGAGGACGGCGGTTCAGGACGCCGGCAACAGCAGCGCTGCGGCCAGGGTCTCGACCTCGGCGGTCAGCCGCTTCGCCGAGCGCCCCGCCTCGCGCAGCTCACGATACGTCTCGTAGCTGGTCAGTACCATCAGGATGTCGAGCGCGCGGGCGGCGCTGACCCCCGGCCGAAGGGCGCCGCTCGTGTGCAGGTGCCGCGCCAGCCTCCGCATCTCACCTCGGCGGTCGGCGCGCTGGCGGCCGACCAGGTCGCGCGCCGCCGGGTCGATCGCGACAACTCCGTACAGCCCGCTCAGGATCGCGTCCTCCGAGTCCCAGAATCGCATCGCGAGAGCGATCGTCCGCAAGAGCGCGGTCTGCGGATCGGGCAGCATGACCGTCCGGCGCAGCTCCATCAGCGCCGGGTTGGCGTCGAACGTCTCGCAGATCGCGTCCACCAGGTCGATCCGCGACCGGAAGTGCTGGTAGACGGTCGCTCGGGAAACGCCCGCGCGCTCGGCCACCTGCTCCACGGTCGACTCATGGAAGTGCCCTTCCCGGAGCAGATCGCGCACCGCCGTCATGATCCGCTCGCGCGTCTGCTGCGCCCCCGTGGCTCGGCTGCGGCTTCGATAGGCACGGGTCGCGGTCATGACAATCAGTCTAGACGCCGCGTCAGTCGTATGATACGTTGTCTAGACACTGTGTCTATCCAATCGACGACCATGGAAACGACCCCAGTCGACGCCGCCACCGCCGCCGCGATCGAGGCCGCCGAGGCCAGGGCGTGGGAAGACGTTTACGCCGCTGCGCCACCCGATTGGGCGGCGGATGTCGGACTCGGCACCGATTGGGTGGGCGAGACGCTGGTTCTGCACTGGGCCGCCACCGGCCGGAGGTACTTCAGCCGCGCGATCGGGCTGGGGGTGACCGAGCCGGCCGAGGAGCGCCTGGTCGACGAGGTGCTGTCGGTCTGGGAGCGGCTCGGGATCGGCATGTGCCTGGTGCAGTCGATGCCGCACTGCCTTCCGGCGGCCTACGAGGGCTGGTTGCGGGAACGCGGGCTGCAGCCGTTCGACACACAGGATCGGATCGTCCGGGTGGATGGCGCCACCGTCTCGCGATCCGCGCCGTCGAGGCGCGCGCTGACGGTCGAGCGCGTCCAGCGGTCGACCGCGGAGGAGTGGTCCAGCTTCCTGCAGCGCATCTACCGCCTCGACAGCGGTCCCTGGCTGCCGCTGCTGATCGACCGTCCCGGCTGGTACCAGTACGTCGCCCGCGAGCAGGGCCAGATCGTGGCCGCCCGCGGCATGCACGTGGGCGCCGACGGCATCGCCTGGCTGGGGATGGACGGGCCGGTGCCGGGCGTCATGTCGGCCGATTACGCGCCCGACGCCGCGATCTGCGCCGCGATCGTGGCCGACGGCCCGGAGCTCGGCGCTGACACGTTCATCGCCGACATCGAGCTGCCCACCGGGGCGATGGACACCCCCGCTTACGCTGATTTCGCGGCCCTCGGGTTCAGCCGCCCCTACACCCGGACACACTGGGCGCGGGTCTGATGCACGCCTCGATCTGGAGGTTCAGAGGCGATCCGGACGACCTGCTGCGCCGCTACGACGCGGTGGTTGCCGAGATCCCCGCCGCCAACATGCGGCTGCACCTGTGCCTGCGCGCCGACGACGGCATCATCGTCGTCGACACGTGCCCGGACCGCGAGACATACGAGGCGTTCGTGGCCGGGGCGATCAGGGGCCTGTTCCAGGCCCACGGCCTACCCGATCCCGAAGCGGTCGAAGACCATCCGGTGCACGCCGCCTTCATCGACGGCCGGCTTCGCTAAACGGCCAACGCCGCGATCGCCCGCCAGTCGCCGTCGCCGGTGACCGTGACGTGGCCGATCTTGCGCCCCGGGCGCGGCGCCTTGCCGTACAGGTGCACGTGCGCGCGCGCCACGGCGGCCAGCTCGGCGGTCGCAGGCGCTGCGCCGATCAGGTTCACCATCGTGCATGGCATACGCAGCGCCGTGGAGCCCAGCGGCAGCCCGCACACCGCCCGCAGGTGGTTCTCGAACTGGCTGGTCTCGGCACCCTCGATCGTCCAGTGCCCGGAGTTGTGCACGCGTGGCGCCATCTCGTTGGCGAGCAGCCGATCGCCGACCTGGAACAGCTCCAGCGCCAGCACCCCGACGTACTCGAGCCGCTCCAGCACGAGACGCGCGTAGCGCTCCGCCAGCTCCTGCAGCGCCGCGCCGGCATCCGGCGCCGGGGCGTGGGTGATCCGCAGGATGCCCTCGCGATGGTGGTTCTCCACCAGCGGATAGCAGGCCACCTCGCCGTTCGCCGCGCGCACAGCCACGATCGACAGCTCACGGTCGAACTCGACCAGACCCTCCAGGATCAGCGGCACCTCCCCCAGCGCCGAGAACGCCCCCTCCGCCTCGCCGTCCTCGCGCAGCACCCGCTGGCCCTTGCCGTCGTAACCGAGCCGCCGCGTCTTCAGCACTCCGGGCAGCGGCCCGGCGTCCAGCTCATCCTGCGAGCCGATCGCACGGAACGGTGCCGTCTCGATCCCCAGCTCGGCGAACAGCCGCTTCTCCTCCAGCCGGTCCTGCGCCACCTCCAGCGCCCCGGGCGGCGGCTGCACAGCCACATGGCCGGACAGCCGCTCTGCCGAGGCTGCCGGCACCGACTCGAACTCGAAGGTGACCACGTCGCTTGACTGGGCCAGCCGGTCGAGTCCGTCGGCCGAGTCGTAGGCGCCCACTATCAGCTCGGCCACCGCGCCGGCGCACGCGTCCGCGGCCGGATCCAGCACGCTGCACGTGATCCCCAGCGGATGTCCCGCCAGCGCCATCATGCGCGCCAGCTGGCCGCCGCCCAGCACGCCCACCCGCACCTCGCTACTCCGACGGATCCGGGTTGGCCAGAACGTCCGCCGTCTGCGCCGCCCGGAACTGCTCGAGCGCGGCCGCGACACTCGCGTCCGAGGTGGACAGGATCGCTGCCGCCAGCAGTGCCGCGTTGACGGCGCCGGCACGGCCGATCGCCAGCGTTCCGACCGGTATCCCGGCCGGCATCTGCGCGATCGAGAGCAGCGAGTCGATCCCGGAGAGCGCCTTCGACTGCACCGGTACTCCAAGCACCGGCAGGCTGGTCTTGGAGGCCGCCATGCCCGGCAGGTGCGCCGCTCCGCCCGCGCCGGCGATCAGCACCTTGAGCCCACGCTCGCGGGCCGTGGCCGCGTACTCGAACAGCAGATCCGGCGTGCGATGGGCCGACACCACCCGGTGCTCATGTGGCACCTCCAGCTGCTCGAGCGTCTCCACCGCGTGGCGCATCGTTTCCCAGTCGGACCGTGATCCCATGATCACTCCGACCAGCGGGGCGGTGCCGTCGCTCATGGCGAGGACACTACACTGACCTTCGTGACTGAGGAGTCGCAGGAGCCGGAGGCCGCAGCCGCCGGCCTCAGCGAGCAGGAGGCCGAGCGACGCCTCGCGCAGCGGGGTGACGTCCCGCCGCCGCCCTCCAGCCGCTCGGTCAAGAGCATCGTGCGGTCGAACACGCTGACGCTGTTCAACCTGATCCTGGCCGTCTTCCTGGTGCTGATCCTTGTCAGCGGCCAGTATGCGGACGGGCTGTTCGCGGGCATCCTGATCGCGAACGCCTCGATCGGGATCATCCAGGAGCTGCGCGCCAAACGGGTGCTCGACCGGGCCGCGCTGCTGGTGGCGCCGCAGGCACGGGTGGTGCGGGACGGCGCCGAGCGCATGCTGCACCTGAACGACGTCGTCGACGGCGACCTGGTCACGCTCCGCGCCGGCGATCAGGTGGTGGCCGACGGCGATGTGGCCCGCTCCGTGGGCTTGATGCTGGATGAGTCGCCGCTGACGGGTGAGTCGCTGCCGGTGGCGCGGGCCGAGGGCGAGCGCGTGCTGTCAGGCTCGTTCTGCGTCGAGGGCAGCGGCGGCTACGTCGTCACCGGCACCGGCCCGGACAGCTACGCATGGCAGCTGCTGGGGACGGCCCGGGAGGACACGGCGCAGCGCTCCCCGCTCGAGCAGCAGGTGAACCAGCTGCTGCGGCTGCTGGTTGCGGTGATGGTGCCGCTGGGCGTGGCCCTGGTGTGGTCGCTCGCGGCCAACGACACCCCCTTCCGCGAGGCCGTAGCGACCGCCACGGCCGGCATCGTCACCATGATCCCCGAGGGGCTGGTGCTGTTGATGAGCCTCACCTTCGCGGTCGGCGCCGTGCGGCTGTCGCGCAAGGGCATGCTCGTGCAGTACATGAACGCGATCGAGTCGCTGGCCAACGTCGACACCGTCTGCCTGGACAAGACCGGCACGCTCACCGACGGCAACCTGGTGCTGTACAGCGTTGCCCCGCTGGGCGGCGCCGCGGAGGACGACGTCCGGACGCTCGTGTCCGGCTACGCGGCCAGCGCCGAGTCCCGCAACTCCACCCTGGACGCCGTGGCCGCCGGCCTGCCGGGCGCGGCCGCGAGCACGCTGGAGGAGGTGCCGTTCTCGTCGCGATGGAAGTGGAGCGGCATCCGCCGCGAGGACGGCTGGCTGGTGCTGGGCGCGCCGGACGTGCTGCTGGCCGGCCGGCTGCCGGCCGAGGTGTCCGGTCACGAGCAGGAGGGCCGCCGGGTGCTTGCCTTCGGGCGGGCCGACCGGGTCGTGTCCCCGGCCGATGGCGGTGGCGATACGCCCCGGATCGACCCGCTGGCGCTGGTCGTGCTGGAGGAGCGGCTGCGCGACGACGCCGCCGACACGATCGCCTTCCTCTACCGCCAGGACGTCGAGGTGAAGGTGATGTCAGGCGACTCGCCGGCGACGGTTGCGGCCGTCGCCGCCCGCGCCGGCGTCCGTGTGGCCGGCACACCCAGGCAGGGGTCCGACCTGCCCGAGGACCCTGCACAGCTCGAGGTCGTGGCGCGCGAGGCGACGGTGTTCGCGCGGCTCACGCCCGACAACAAGCGTGCCCTGATCGCGGCCCTGACCGGTCACGGCGCCTACGTGGCCATGATCGGCGACGGCGTCAACGACGTGCCGGCGATGAAGGGGGCGCGGCTGGCGGTGGCCCTGGGCAGCGGCACGCAGCTGGCCAAGAGCGTCGCCGACAGCGTGCTGGTGACCGATCGCTTCGGCGCCATCCCCGACGCCGTCGGTGAGGGCCGCAGGATCATCAACAACGTGCAGCGCGTGGCCAAGCTGTTCGTCACCAAGTCGGTGTTCGCCGCCTTCGTGATCGCCACGTTCGGGCTGTGGACGGCCGAGTTCCCGCTGCTGCCGCGCCACCTGTCGCTGGCCGCCACGTTCACGGTGGGCGTGCCCGGCTTCCTGCTGGCGCTGGGGCCGGGTGGCCCCACGACCGAGCAGGGGAGCTTCCTGCGGCGGGTGCTGCGGTTCGCTCTGCCGGCCGGGGCGGTGCTCGGCGCCGCCACGCTGACCGCCTACCTGGCGGTGGCCAACGGGCCCGGGGACGACCAGCTCGAGGGCCGCACCGCCGCCGTCACGGTGTTCGTGTTCGTCGGCCTCTACCTGTTGCTGGTGCTCGAGGCCGAGCGCATGCAGGCCAGCCGGCGCTACGCGGCCGAGGTGGTGGCGCTGGCCGCCTGCCTGGGCGGCGGCTTCCTGGCGATGCTCGGCTCGGAGGACCTGCGCGAGTTCTTCGCCCTGGCCGTGCCAGGCCTGTGGTCGGTGGTCGTGATCGTGGCCGTGTCCGTGGCGGCCGCCTGGCTGCTGGGACGGCTGGGGCTGTCTCCCTACAGGTTCAGCACGGTGCCGGACCCGGCGGCCGAGGCCGAGCGCAGCACGTAGTCGGCGACCACGAGGTCGGCGGCGCCGTTGCCCAGGTTCTGGCACACCACCAGTCCGCTCGGCCGCTGCTGCCGGATGGCCGTTCCGCAATAGCCGTCCGGGTCGCGGTAGCCGGCGAAGGCGCCGGCATCGCGGTATCGCAGCAGCTGCTCGACGTCGTCGGCATAGAGCGCGCCCTGCGCGGCCAGGTCGGCCCCGACCGAGGTGCCGTAGTCGAGCGGCAGCAGCAGCGCATCGACCCGGATCCAGGCGGGATCGAGCAGCAGCCCGGGGACGCCGATCGGCAGCGCGGTGACCACCACAGCTGCCTCGAGCACCGCTTCCCGCGCCGATCCCACACAGGTCAGCCGTACGCTCGGCGCGTGCTCGGCGGCCCACTCCCGCAGATCGCCGGCCGCCTCGTCACGCCGCGCGAACACGGTCACCTGGTCACGGCCGAGCGCCGCCAGCATGGTCAGGTGCGTCCGCGCCTGCAGGCCGGCGCCCGTGATGGCGACGTGGCCGGGCGCGGCCGGAGCGAGCGCCTCGATGCAGGCGCCGGAGACGGCTGCCGTGCGGGCGCCGGTCAGCGCAGCCGCTCCCATCACCGCCGTCGGCATGCCCGTCTCCGGGTTGGACAACACGACCAGGCCGTTCACGGTGGGCAGGCCCTGCGCGGCGTTGCCGGGATATGAGGCCACCCACTTCAGACCCAGCAGGTCGCCGTCTCGAAGGTACGCGGGCATGGCATTCGCGAACCCGTCGCTGCGCGGATGCACCGCGGGCTTGGGCGGCAGCTCGGCCGATCCGTCGGCCAGCGCCGCCATCGCGTCGCGAACCAGAGCGATCGCTTCCCGCGGCGGAGGCAGGTGGTCCTGCACCTCCCGCTCTGACAGGTGCAGCAGGGTAGCGCTGGAGCTCTTGGACACCGGTGTCAGCCTACACTGCGGAGGCCGTGCGCAAGGCGCCGGAACGGGCCGTCCACGGAGAGCAGGTCGGACTCCGAGCCGCGCTGGATCACGTTGCCGTGATCGACCACCAGGATCTCGTCAGCGCGCCGCACCGTCGCCAGGCGGTGAGCGATGATCACGGACGTGCGGCCGCGAAGCAGCCGGTCGAGCGCCCGCTCGATCTGGATCTCGGTGGGCCGGTCGATGTTCGAGGTGGCCTCGTCCAGGATCAGAATGCGCGGGTCGGCCAGCAGCGCCCGCGCGATCGAGATCAGCTGGCGCTCACCCGCCGAGAGGCCGGCTCCGCCCTCGCGCACCACGTGGTCGAGTCCGCCGTTCAGCCGCGCCGCGATCCGGTCGACACCGACTGCCGCCGCCGTGTCGCGCACCTGCTCGTCGGTCGCGTCCGGCCGCGCGAAGCGGATGTTGTCGGCGATCGTGCCCGAGAACAGGAACGGATCCTGCAGCACCACGCCCAGCTGCCGGCGGTAGCTGCGCAGCTGCACGTCGCGCACGTCGATGCCGTCGACCCGCACGGCTCCCTCGACCGGGTCGTAGAAGCGCGCGATCAGCTTTGCCACGGTCGACTTTCCGCCGCCTGACTGGCCCACCAGGGCGAGGCAGCCGCCCGCCGCGACCTCTGCCCCTACGCCGTGGAGCACCTCGTTGTCGCCGTAGGCAAAGCGGATCCGGTCGAGCTGCAGGCGGCCGTCGATCTGCGGCATCGGACCGGCGCCCGGCCGGTCACCGATGTCGCTCTCGGCGTCCAGCACCGAGCTGATCTTGACCATCGCGGCCGCAGCCGACTGCATCTGGCTGTACACGTCGGACAGCTCCTGCAGCGGCTGGAACACCAGCTGCAGAAGGTACATGGCGGTGATCAGCGTCCCGATGCTGATGTCCCCGTCCACGTAGAGGTGCGCGCCCAGCAGCAGCACGGCGGTGGTGGAGATCAGCCCCAGCAGCTCGATCGACGGGAAGAAGAACGACAGCAGCGTCTGCGTGTGGACGTTGGCCCGGCGGTTCTCCTCGTTCAGCGAGTCGAACTCGTCCTGGAAGGCGCGCTCGCGGTTGAACGCCTGCACGATCGCCATGCCCGCCACCGACTCGGCCATGTGCGCGGTGACCGCGGCGATCCGGTTGCGGACCTCCAGCTGGGCCACCGAGGACGTGCGCTGGAACCAGCGCGTCAGCACCAGCGCCGGCGGCAGCACGATGAACGAGATCATGCCCAGCCGCCAGTCGACGATGAAGACCACCACGATCAGCGGTCGGCAGCAGCACGACGTTCGCCGCCAGAGTGGGCAGGCCCTGCGACAGAGCGTCCGACAGCGCGTCCACGTCGCTGGTCAGGCGGGCGATGATCCAGCCCGCGCGCTGCTCGGAGAAGTACCGCAGCGACAGCGAGGTGAGGTGCTCGAAGAGGTCGCGTCGCAGCCCCAGCACGATTCCCTGGCCGACCCCGGCCAGGCCGCGGATGAGGATGGCGCTGAGCACCCAGCCGATGGCGCCGACCATGATGTAGATCACGACCACCACCGTCAGGTACTCGCTGTTCGAGTCGCCGATGCCGTTGTCGATCGCAGCGCGCACGAGCAGCCATCCGCCCGTCTGGCAGATCGCCTGGCCGGTCGCGACCAGCACCAGCCCGAACACGACCAGCCGCCGGCCCTGCAGGTAGGTGGTCAGGCGGCTGAGCCCGCTGCGATGGCTATGCCGCACGCGTCTCGTCCCCGAACAGCGCCGTGAAGTCCCCGCCCAGCGCCGCCAGCTCCTCCGGCGTGCCCTGCTCGACGAGCTTGCCGTCCCGCAGCACCACCGCCCGGTCAGCCAGCACGACCGTCGACAGCCGCTGGGTTGCGACCAGCACCGTGCGCCCGCGCAGCGCCGGCCCGACGGTGCGCAGGAGCGTGCGCTCGGTCTCGGTGTCCACCGCCGACAGCGGGTCGTCCATCAGGATCGCGCCCGACCCGGCCAGCAGCGCCCGCGCCAGCGCGACTCGCTGCCTCTGGCCGCCGGACAGGTTGACTCCGCGCTCGCCGATCATGGTGTCGTAGCCGTCCGGCAGGTCGTCGACGAACGCGGCCACTCCGGCCGCCTCGCTGGCCTCCAGCACCTCATCCCAGCCGGCGTCCGGGCGTCCGATCATGAGGTTGTCGCGCAGGGGAATCGAGAACAGGATCGGCCGCTGCGTCACGATCGACATGGCCGACCGCACGTCCTCGAGCCGCAGGTCGCGCAGGTCGGTGCCGCCCACCAGCACCCTTCCTTGCGTCGGGTCGTAGAGCCGCGCGGCCAGGTTCAGGAGCGAGGTCTTGCCCGATCCGGTGGCACCGCACACGGCCACGATCTCGCCGGCCTCGACCTCCAGGTCGACACCGGTCAGCACCTCATCCTCGTCGGCGTACGCGAAGTGCACGCCCCGGAAGCTGATCGGCTGCGGGCCGGCCGGCGCAGGCAGCGGATCAGCCGCTTCAGGCAGGCGATCGATGCCCTCGATCCAGGCGAAGCTGCGCCCGGCCGAGGCCAGCGCCCGCTGGGCCAGGTTCGTGATCCAGCCCAGCGACTCCAGCGGCCAGGCCAGCTGCAGCAGGATCGTGTTGAACAGGACGAACTGGCCGATCGTGAGGTCGCCGTTGATCACGTCGCGGCCGCCGAAGAAGACCACGGCCGCGATCGAGAGCGTGGGCAGGAAGAACAGCCCGGGCAGGTGCTGGGCCTCGACGCCGGCCTGCTCCAGCACCACGTCGCGGACGCCCTCGGCCTTCTCGCCGAAGCGGTCGCGCACGTCGTCCTCGCGGCCGAACGCCTGCACCATCTCGATGCCGACGACCGCCTCGTCGGCGGCCTCGGTGACGTCGCCCTTGCGCTGCTGCACGCGGCGTGAGATCGGCATCACGCGGTGGGCGAACAGCCAGGCCAGCAGGCCGATCAACGGCAGCGAGAGGCCCGTGTAGATGGTCAGCCGCAGGTTCACGAACCCGAGCAGGATGGCCGCGCCCACGATCATCATCGCGCTCTGAGCACCCTGCACCATGCCCCAGCCGATGAAGTAGCGGATCGGGTAGAGGTCGTTGGTCGCGCGCGACACCACCTGGCCGGTGGCGTGGCGGTCGAAGAACGCCCGCGGGAAGGCGAGGTAGGCCGAGTACAGCAGCTCTCGCATGCGTGCCTCGATGTGGACGCCGATCCGCGACGTCGCGTAGCGGCGGATGAAGTTGACGCAGAAGCGCAGCAGGCCCAGCACCAGCGCGGCCGCCACGTAGGGCGTCAGCTTGGACAGGTCCTTGGGCACGATCGCGTTGTCGATGGCGCGCTGCAGCAGGGTCGGGATCGCCAACGACAACGCCGTGTATACGAAGGCACAAACGAGGCCGAGCGCGACCGACCGCCACTCCCCCCGCCACAGCGTGAGCAGTCGTCGGAGCGTCGGCCACATCGGAAGATCGGGAGGATCCACGTGTGGCACGCCAGCCAAAAGGCTAGCCGAGCGTGATCATTTCCGGCTTCGGCTCCTGAGGCGGTTGCCTGGTGAGCCAACGGCGATCGGCCGCTTAACTGTTGCGAGGGCGACGGAGCTCAAAGCTCCATCGCCCTCGCGAGTCGTTACTGGTTAGGCGGCGTCCTGCATGCCGCTCAGCTCCGGCAGCCTGGCCAGCTGCGTGAGCGCCTCCTGCTCGAGCTGGCGGACGCGCTCGCGCGTCAGCCCGACCTCGCGGCCCACTGCCTCGAGCAGCATCGGCTCACCGCCGCCGAGCCCGTAGCGAAGCTCGATGATGCGGCGCGTGCGCGGCGTCAGCCGTGCCAACGCCAGCTCGAGCGTCTCGTTGCGCATGCGCTCGCCAACGGTCTCCGTCACGTCCTCACCGGACGTGTCGGCGATCATGTCGCCCAGCTCGGTGTCGCCCTCGTCGCCGGTCGGCCGCTGCAGCGAGATGGTCTGCAGGCGGGTCTGATCGGCGTCGCGCACCTCGGCCACGCTGAGCTTGGCCTCCTTGGCGACCTCCTCATCGCTGGGCTCGCGGCCCAGCTTGGCCTCCAGCGTGCGGCGGGCGCGATCGATCTTGCGGATGCGATCGTGCACGTGCACCGGAACCCGGATCGTGCGGCTCTGGTTGGCGACCGCGCGCTGCACGGCCTGCCGGATCCACCAGGTTGCGTAGGTGGAGAACTTGAGGTTGCGGCGCCACTCGAACTTCTCGACCGCGCGCACCAGCCCGATCGTGCCCTCCTGGATCAGGTCCAGGAAGCCCACGCCGTGGCCGCGGTACTTCTTGGCGATCGAAACGACCAGCCGCAGGTTGGCCTCGACCATGCGACGCTTCGCGGCCTCGTCTCCGGCCTCGATGCGCTGGGCGAGCACCTGCTCCTCGTGCTTGGTGAGCAGCGGCGTGCGGCCGATCTGCGCCAGGTACAGGTCGAGTCCGTCGATGCTGGCGGGGGCGTACCAGGCAGGCGCGGCCTCCGCCGGCTCACCGGCGTCCGATGCGTCGATCTCGCGCACCGACACGACATCGACCCCGAGCTCGGTCAGCTCGGCGCGAATCGCTTCCGTATCTTCATCTGTCAGGTCGAGCTCTGCCACGACGGCGGTCAGCTCGTCTTCCGTGAGCTCCCCGGCGTCCTGTGCACGCTCGACCAACTGCCGCAGCTGCGGCTCCTGAGTCAACATCCGTAGTACCCCTTCTTGCATTTGCACCCGAATCCGCGATCATCCGCGGAGGTGCCGTTGTGAAATGTCCTGGTTGAAGGGCTTGGGCGTGCCGTTTTTCTTGAGATTCGGCCCTGATGCGTGCCCTTCGCAATGGTTAACGGCGTTCCTGCTACCGTTATTCCCGGCTGCACGTGTTATATGCGCCTGCCATTAGAGCGCTCTTAATTCAGCAGCAGCCCTCTTTGTACCGGCAGGCGGTGCAGTGCCAGGAGGCCTTGACCCAGATCATCTCGCCACCGCAGCGCGGGCAGGAGCTGTCCGACGTCGTGCTGGCCACGGTGCGAAGGCCGGCGTTGCAGCGGGAAGGGGACCGGGCGGAGGCGATCGGGCGACGGTAGCGCGCGGCTCGGATGATCCGCCGACTATCGTGGCAACGATGCGGGTGGAGACCGTCGATCCGTCGGAATACGAGGCGCTGGGCGATCTCACCGTGCGCGCCTACCGGTCGCTGCCGGGACACGCCCTTTCGCCGGAGTATGCCGCCGTGCTCGCCGACGTGGCCGCGCGGGCGCGTCAGGCGGAGGTGCTGGTGGTGCGCGACGGCGATGGCAGCCTGCTCGGCGGGGTCACGTACGTGGCCGACGAGGGCAACCCCTACGCCGAGTTCGAGGGCGCCGACGCGGCGGCGTTTCGCATGCTTGCGGTCGACCCGGCGGCACAGGGCCGCGGCGTCGGCAGCGCGATGGTGCAGGCCTGCATCGACCGCGCCCGCCGCGACGGGAAGCGCCGGCTGACGCTGATGACCACCGGCTCGATGGACGCCGCGCACCACCTCTACGGGCGCCTCGGGTTCCGTCGCACTCCCGAGTCGGACATGATCGTCGAGAGCGGGCTGCGGCTGATGGCGTACGAGCTTGACCTGGAGGAGGTGGCGGATGGCGACGGTGGTGCGTGACTTCCCGCATTCGGTACGGGTGATCGAGAACACGTGGATCACGCTCTCGGACGGCACCCGCCTGGCTGCCAAGATCTGGCTGCCAGACGACGCCGAAACGGACCCGGTGCCGGCCGTGCTCGAGTTCCTGCCCTACCGCAAGCGTGACGGCACGGCTGCGCGGGACCAGCTGCTGTACCCGTACCTGGCCGGCCACGGCTATGCAGGGGTACGCGTCGACCTGCGCGGCCACGGCGACTCCGAGGGCCTCCCCGAGGACGAGTACACGCCGCAGGAGCAGGCCGACGGGGCCGAGGTGATCGCCTGGATCGCCGAGCAGCCGTGGTGCACCGGGGCCGTTGGGATGCACGGCATCTCGTGGGGCGGATTCAACAGTCTCCAGATCGCCGCGCTGCGCCCGCCGGCGCTGCGGGCGATCATCACGCTCTGCTCGACCGACGACCGCTACACCGACGACGTGCACTACAAGGGCGGGCTGGTGCTGGGCCTGGACATGCTGCACTGGGCCACCTACATGCTGCTGGCGAACGCCGAGCCGCCCGATCCCGAGATGGTGGGCGCGGACCGCTGGCGCGACCTGTGGCTGGGCCGCATCGACGCATCGCAGCCGCTGGCCGAGATCTGGCTGGACCACCAGCGCCGCGATGCCTACTGGAAGCAGGGATCGGTGATCGAGGATCACTCGGCGATCACCGCCGCGGTGTACGCCGTCGGCGGCTGGCAGGACGGCTACACCAATGCCGTCCCGCGCCTGCTCGAGGGCCTCAGCTGTCCCCGCAAGGGGCTGATCGGGCCATGGGGCCACGCGTGGCCGCAGAACGCCACGCCGTTGCCCGCGATCGGCTTCCTGCAGGAGTGCCTGCGCTGGTGGGACCACTGGCTGAAGGGGATCGACAACGGCATCATGCAGGAGCCGATGCTGCGGGCCTGGATGCAGGACTCGGTGCGGCCGGCGCCGACACATCACGAGCGGCCGGGCCGGTTCGTGAGCGCGGACGCCTGGCCGCCGCCGGTCTCGGCCCGTGCCATCGACCTTGGAGAGCGCGCGCTGCTGGACGAGCGCGGGACGGAGGCAGAGCTCAGGATCCTGGGGCGCCAGACCTGCGGGCTGGACGGCGGTGCCTGGTGCGGGGAGGGCGCGACGGCCGACGATCCCGACGACCAGCGCGCCGAGGACGGCATGTCGCTGACGTTCGACTCGGCGCCGCTGGAGCGCGACCTGCACATGCTGGGCTTCCCGCAGGTGCGGCTGACGCTGTCGTCAGACCGGCCGCTGGCACTGGTCTGCGTGCGCCTCTGCGAGGTGTTCCCCGACGGCGCCTCCAAGCTGGTCACGCGGCAGATCCTGAACCTCTGCCACCGTGAATCGAACGAGCATCCGTCGCCCCTGGTGCCCGGGCAGGCCGAGCAGGTCGCGATCGAGCTCGACGCCGTCGGGCACGTGCTCGCGGCCGGGAACCGCGTGCGCCTCGCGATCTCGCCCACCTACTGGCCATGGGCATGGCCATCGCCCGAGCCGGTCACGCTGACGGTCGTCGCCGGTCCCGGACCGCTGATCGAGCTGCCGGAGATCGACGCCGGCGCCGGAGACAGCGGCACACCGTTCGGGCCGCCGGAGATCTCGGAGGCGCTACCGATGGAGACGCTGGCAGAGGGGCGGACCGGGCGCACGATCGTGCGGAACGTCCAGACCGGGCGCACCGACATGCGCTACCTGTGGGACTCGGGCGGGCACGGCGTCTACCCGCACGGCATGCGCGAGCTGGCCGAGAACGAGGCCGTCTACTCGATCACGGAGGGCGATCCGCTCTCAGCCGAGGTGTCGTGCTACCAGGCGATCGAGTACCAGCGAGGTGACCATCACGTGCGGGTCGAGGCGCGCGGGCGCATGACCTGCGACCACGACAGCTTCCTGCTGGAGCACTGGCTCGTCGCCACGGAGGCCGGCCGCGAGGTGCGCGAGCGCACCTGGTCGAAGCGGATCCCCCGCGACCTCGTGTGACGGGCAGGAGGTAGCCCCCTGGCGCTGGCACTCGAGATGGGGCTCGACCCGGCGGCCGACCGCGCCATCCGAGACCTCTGGTCGCGGCTCGAGCAACTGGGCGTGCCCTCGCTGGAGGGACACGTGCCGAGCATTCGCCCGCACCTGTCGCTGACCGTCACCGACGACGCCGACCGACTGCGGGAGCAGGCTCCCGTTCTCGCGCTGCTTGGTGTCGAGACCGAGATCGAGATGGCCGCCGTGTCGCTGTTCCCAGCAGACCCGCCGGTGCTGGTGCTGGCTGTCGCCCCGGCCCCGGAGCTCGTCGCCCTGCACGCACGCGTGAGCGCTGGTCTGGCCGCAGCCGGGGTCGATATCTGGCCGCATTACCGCCCCGGCACTTGGCTGCCCCACTGCACGCTCTCGATGGGCGTGCCCGCCAATGCGCTGGCCGAGGCGCTGGCCGCCTGCCTGGCATCCCCGTTGCCGCTGCGCGCCCGCCTCCGCGCGGCTGCCCTGACCGACTCCATCACCGGAGCGACGACGCCGCTGTGACTCGGCTGACCGCCTACGTCTCGGCCTTGGTGGCGCTCGACCTGGCGCTGTTCTCGGCGATCGTCCCGCTGCTGCCGCAGCTGTCCGACCAGCTCCACCTGACCAAGGTGCAGTCGGGCCTGCTGCTGGGCGCCTACAGCGGCGCTGTGCTGGTCACCGCGGTGCCGATCGGCCACCTGGCCGACCGCTTGGGCATGCGCAATGTGAACGTGGCCGGCTCCCTCCTGGTGTGCGCCGCCACCGCGACGTTCGCGGTTGGCAACTCCTTCGAGCTGCTGTTCGCGGCCCGTGTGGCCCAGGGCGTCGGGTCGGCCGTCGCCTGGAGCGCGGGGCTGGCCTGGCTGGCTGCGCGCACCCCCGAGCACCGTCGCGGGGCCGGCATCTCGATCGCGAACGCCTCGGCCACCGGCGGGATGATCGCGGGGCCGGTGCTGGGCGGTGTGGTGGCCGGCGCCATCGGCACCCGTAGCACCTTCCTGGCGTTGGCGGCGTGCTCGCTGCTGCTGGCCGTGTGGGGTGCGTTCGAGCCGGATGCGCGCGCCCCCGCCGAGCGCGAGTCGAGCTTCCTGCCGGCGCTGCGTGCGGCCGCAGCCGAGCGGCTGATCGCGGTCAGCTTCATCCTGATCCTGTTGGTGGCGGTGATCGGCGGCACGCTGCAGGTGCTGATGCCACTGCACCTGGGCGCAGAGGGCGTGACCCAGTCGGCGCTGGGGTTCCTCTACGCCGGAGGCGCCGCGCTCGGCGCCGTCACGATCACGACCACCGGGCGCCTGGGCGACCGCATCGGCCGGCTGCCGCTGGCGCGTGCCGCGTGCCTGGCCACCGGCGGCGCCGTGGCGGTGCTGCTGCTGCCGCTGGGGACCGATCTGTTCGCGTTCATGCTGGTCGCGATCATCCCGATCCAGTCGGTGCTGTACGGCGTCGGGTACCCACTGGGCGCCGACGGGGCTGACCGGGCAGGGCTCGGGCACGGGCTGGTGCTGGGGCTGATCAACGTGATCTGGGGCGCCGGCGCGGTGGTGGGGCCGGTGCTGGGCGCCGCCGTCGCAACACACGCCGGCGACCGCACCGCCTACGCGCTGCTGGTGGTGCTCAGCTTCTGCGCCGCTGCGGCCGTCGGCCGGGTGGCGCGGAGCATGCGCCAGCAGCGAGCGTAGAGTGGCCGGCCGGACCCCCGGTCCCGTGCCGTACAGCCAGGACACCCGGTCTCCGCGGCTGACCAGCGCCACAACGATCGGGGTCTCGCGATGACAGCCGCACGGAGCCACTTCGATCTCGTATCCGGTACGTCCGCCCGACGTCAGCGGATGCACCTCCGAGCCCTTCCCGAAGAAGCTTGCGACGCGGTCGGCGACCAGCGCCACGTATGCGTGCGCACCGGCGGCAGTGCCGAACCGCAGCGACCTTGAGACCACGTTCGTAAACACCTTCGTGCGACCGACGAATACGCGCTGGTTGCCCGACTGGTAGTGCCAGCCGTCGAGCTTGTCGGCGAATCCCGGGACAGGCGCGTCGTGCGTGAGGTCGGCGGCCGACAGTGTTCGTTCGGTCACCGACATGCCGGGGAGCGCCGTCGTTGGCAGCAGCGGGAGGGGGGACTGGGAGATCGCGGCTCCGGCCGAACCGCAGCCGGCGGTCAGCGCCAGTAACGCGAGCAGATGCCCGCGACGGGGTAGTGCGGAACGACTCAAGTGTGCTCCCGGCTTCTGGACACCGTCCGTCATTATCGCTACATTCGTCCCTCCTCAGCGGGTGTCCCCCTCACATGGAGGTTCCATGACCAGCAGAATTGACCGTCGGTCGTTCTTGGCAGGCGCAGCCTCGCTGGCAGGCGCGACCGTTCTCGGAGGGTGCGGATCCGCGAGCAGCAGCGGCTCCAGTGCGCCTGCACGACCTTCCATCGACCAGGAGCCGGGCAATCTCAGCATCTATGAGTGGCAGGGCTACGAGGCGGCCGGCACCAAGGCCCAGAAGGCCTATGGGATGACTGTGCCGGGCAAGTCCTACGTCGACCAGTTCGGTGCCGACTCGCTCACCTACACCGCCTTCCCGTCCGACGACATTGCCGTCAACAAGGTTGCTGCAGGCACCCAGTTCGACCTGATGCACCCCTGCATTTCGTATGTGCAGGATTGGACGAACGCCGGCCTGATCCAGCCGTTTGACGTATCACTGCTCTCGAACTGGGACCAGCTCGACCCCAACGTGACCAAAGCCGGGGTGGTGGACGGCAAGCAGTACTGGGTGCCATGGGACAGCGGCTACTCCAGCATCCTCTACCGTAAGGACAAGATCGACCCAGCGGACGCCACCGGCTGGGAGCTGTTCTGGAACGAGAAGTACAAGGGTCACATCTCGATGTGGGACGGCGGCTCGACCCCCATCGAGATTGCTGCGCTGGTGCTGGGGTTCGATAACATCTACAACCTTTCGGACGCCCAGCTCGACCAGTGTCGGCAGAAGCTGATCGATCAGAAGGATCTGAACTCCTTCTACTGGAAGCTCGAGTACGACGACATGCAGCCCGCATTCAAGTCGGGCGACATCTGGGTCACGTACGCCTGGCCGAACGACTTCAATGACATGCTGGTGGCCGGGCTCGATGCCGGTTGGTTGAATCCGACCCAAGGCGAGCTGGCCTGGTACTGCGGGTTTATCATGGGCAAGGACAGCAAGAACTACTACCACAACCATCAGTACGTGAACTCGTTCATCGCCAAGGCGGCCTGCGTCGATCTGGCCAACACCTTCGTCTACGCCAGCGCCAACCTGAAGGTCGAGAAAAGCGACGTGACCATCGCCAAGCCCGGCGACCGGAAGAGCGCGTACGCTCAGCCGGAGGCAGTCGACGTGCTGAACTTCGGCGATCCCAACCGCGTCGCACCGCCCGTGCACATGGAGCAGTTCATCCCCCAGCGCGCCAAGTACCAGCAGATCTGGGAGGACGTGAAAGCCTCCTGACCGTGCCCGAGCCGACGTGACGACCGTCGACACCAAACGCTGGCCCGCCGTAGCGGCGGGCCGGCGTACTCCCAGGCCCGGTCGGGCCTGGCTGGGTGTGCCCGTCGTGCTGTACCTGACCACGCTGCTGGTGCTGCCGATCGTCCTGATCGCGCTGTACAGCGTTGGGCTGATCACCAACACGCCCTACCCGCCGGTCGCACTACTCGTGGGACAACTGGCGTGAGTTCCTGCCCGGCCACTGGCTCTCATGGCAGACGTACGCACCGCTGCGGGCCACGTCGTCGGTCTACTTCGACCGGTTCAAGATCTCGATCATGATCACGCTGCTGGTGTCGGTGTCGGCGGTGGTGCTGGCCTATCCGCTGGCCTACTTCCTGGCATTCGTGGCGCGCCGGCACCGCTACACGCTGCTGCTGGTGCTGCTGGCGCCGTTCTTCACCAGCTACCTGCTCCGCGTATACGCCTGGTCGGTGATCCTGCCCGGACACGGGACACTCAACTCAGTGCTCGAGAGCGCTGGGCTCGTCGATTCCGACCACCCGCTCACGTTCTTCTACCACAGCAAGTTCGCGATCGGCCTGGTGCTGGCCTACTCGTGGATACCGTTCGTGGCGCTGCCCATATTCGTCGTGCTCGACAACCTCGACGTCAGACTGATGGAAGCGGCTCAGGACCTGGGCGCGAACCGCTTCGTCACGTTCCTGCGGGTCACACTGCCGCTCAGCCTCACAGGCGTGATCGCCGCATTCGTATTCGTGCTGATCCCGACCACCGGCGAGTACATCACGCCGCTATCTGGTCGGGGGTCCGGACGACAGCATGTTCGGCAACTTCATCTACGACGCTTTCGCGACCAGCAACCGTTGGAACTTCGGCTCCGTGTTGTCGCTGTGGCTGATGTTTGTGGTGCTGGGACTGGTAGCCCTGTCAGCCCGGTACCTGACCGCCGACCTGCGAGGTGATCGGGCGTGACCGCGACCGCCGGACGCTTCACCCGAGCGATGTTGGGCAGCTACTTCACGCTGATGGTCGTGTTCCTGTACATGCCGCTGGTGGTGCTGGTGATCTTCTCGTTCAACGACAACAACGCGCCGGTGCTGCCGCTGAAGGGATTCACGACACACTGGTACCACGACGCGCTTGCGAACACGCTGCTCGTGGACGCTCTCAAGCGAAGCGTGGTGCTGGCTGCGTTCAACGGTCTGTTGGCCACGCTGATGGCGATCATGGCTGCCCTGGCGCTGTCAGCGCCGCGTCTCCTGGGCCGAGGCGTCGTGATCGCACTGATCATGCTGCCGCTGGTCGTCCCGTACGTGGTGCTGGGTATCGGCATGCTGATCCTGCTGCACGAACTGGGCTTCTCTCAGTCTCTGGAGGCATTGCTGGCGATGCACGTGCTGATCTCGGTGCCCTACGGCGTGCTGGTGATCCTGCCCAGGCTGAGTACGTTGGATGCCTCGATCGGGGAGGCCGCTCGTGACCTCGGTGCCAGTGCTCTGACCGCGTTCTACCGGATCACGCTGCCCCTGATCATCCCGGCCATTCTGTCGTCGTTCCTGATCGCGTTCACGATCTCGTTCGACGAGGTCGCGATTGCGAACTTCCTGGTGCCGCCTGGCGAGAACACGTTCCCGACCTACCTCTACAACAACGCTCGCACGCCGTACCTGCGACCCCAGACGGTTGCCATCGCCGGTCTCATCATCGCCCTTTCGGTCAGCCTGGTGGTGTTCTCCGAGGTCGGCCGCCGGTGGGGCGAGCGTCGGCTCGAGGCTTGACCCCGGGACGGGCCCGCCGATGACCGGCGGGCCGTGGTATCCGCCCTGATCTGGGCAAGTGGCCAATCCTGCGGTGGGCGGGACACCGGCCGCCGGTCGAGCCCCGAGAGAAAGTAGGCTGGTGCGGTGTGAGGATCCTGCTGCTCTCCAACATGTACCCCAGCCGCGAGCGGCCCGACTACGGCGTGTTCGTCCAGCGTCTGGCCGACGCGCTGCGGGCACGCGGCCACGAGCTGGACGAGGCGGTGCTGGAGTCGGGCGCACGCGGGCGGCTGCGCACGCCGCTCGCCTACCTGCGGCTGCTCGGGCGCGCGCGCCGGCTGGTGCGTCAGCACCGCCCGGATGTGGTCTATGCCCACTACCTGGTGCCGACCGGGTTGGTGGCGATGGCGGCGGGTGCGCCGTTCGTGATCACGGCGCACGGGCAGGATGTTGCCAACGTGGGCACGGTGCCGCTGGTGGGCGGGCTGACGCGCCGCGTGGTGAGCCGTGCTGCGGCGGTGATCTGCGTGTCCGAGTACCTGGCGCTGCGGCTGCCGGGGCATCCCCGGCGGATCGAGGTGATCGACTGTGGAGTGGACACGGCAACGTACGCGTCCTCGCCTCGTGCCGAGGGCGAGGGGCCGCGCTACCTGGTGGCCGGCAGCCTCACCGAGCGCAAGAACCTGGGCCGGCTGATGGAGGCGTTCGGGCGGCTCGGCTCGGGCACGCTGACCGTGGCCGGGGGCGGCCCGCTGGAGGCGGAGCTGCGGGCCGCGGCGCCGGAGCGGGTCACGTTCCTGGGCCGGGTGGAGCCGGGCCGGATGCCCGAGCTCTACCGCGAGTGCGACGTCTACTGCCAGCCCAGCCTGGTGGAGCCGCAGGGCCAGGCGCTGCTGGAGGCGCTGGCCAGCGGACGGCCCGTGGTGGCGACCAGGGTGGGCGGACCGCCCGAGTACGTCACGGACGCCTGCGGCGTCCTGGTCGATCCGCTCGATGTCGCGGCCATCGCCGAGGGGATGCGAGCCGCGGCCAAGCTGCCGGTGCCGTGTCCGGCGGCGGCGGAGGTGGCGCAGCGCCACTCGATCGCGCGCTCCGCCGAGCTGGTGGAGCGGGTGCTCGTGGAGGTAACCTCCGGGAGCGATGGTTGAACCCGGACTGCTGCTGGTTAGCGGGCTCGGCGCCGGCGCGGCGCTGATCGCGAGCGTGCGTACGCGCAGACCGTCGTCACCGCCGGCCGGCCACCTCGATCCGGCCGACGTCGGGCTGGCGGAGTTCCCCGCCCGCGGGGCGTTCGTGCAGTACTCGGCGCCCGCCAGCCCGGCCTGCCGCGTCTCCCTCAACCGCCTGGCGGCCACCGTCGCGGTGCACCACACCGACGCGATCGTGATCGAGCTGCACGGCCGCGCCGGAGCCCATGGGCGGGCGGTTCCGACGGTGCTCTACGTCGACAGCAGCGGCGAGGTGGTGCAGCGGTGGGCTGGGCCGCCCGAGCGCGCGGAGCTGGCCGAGCTGCTGCTAGATGGTTGATTTCACGGGATGCGTGGATGCTGGGCGCAGGATGGGGCGTGTTGGACGTCGGGAGCGTCCGCAGGGCAGGCTGGATGATGTCCTGGCCAAGGACGATCGTGGCGTCCGGCGTGTCCCAGACCAGTCCAGCGCCGCGTAGCTCGTGGAATCAACCATCCGAGACGGTTGAGCCGCCGCCGGGGCCGAGCTGGTCGACGCTCTCCAGCCGGCGCTCGATGAAGGGCCGGAAGCGCTCGTCGATTCCGGCCTCCTCGGCCAGACGCAGAGCCTGCTCGAACGTGCCGCGGGCCTTCGCGTACTTGTCGTCGCCGCCCTGTTTGAGCCGGTTGTCGCCGACGATGATCAGCTTCTTGACCCGCTCCGCGGCCTGGTCGGGGTCGATCTCAGGCATGGCATGAGCATAGTGGCGCACCACCGCGCCGGTACGCTTACGGGATGGCGACCCAGATCCGGCTGACAGAGCTCTCGCACGGCGCCGGCTGCGCGTGCAAGCTGCCGGCCGGCTCGCTGTCGCAGGTGCTGGCGGGACTGCCGGCGGCGGCGCGGCCGCCCCAGCTGCTGGTCGGGAACGAGTCTCTGGACGACGCGGCGGTCTGGCGCGTGTCCGAGGAGCTGGCCGTGGTCACCACCATCGACTTCTTCACGCCGCTGGTCGACGACCCGCACACGTTCGGGCGGATCGCCGCCACCAACGCCATCTCCGACATCTACGCGATGGGTGCGACGCCGGCGTTCGCGCTGAACGTGGTGGCCTTCCCGAAGGCGCTGCCGATGGAGCTGCTCGGCGAGATCCTGCGGGGCGGGGCGGAGGTGGCGGAGGCCGCGGGAGTGGCGATCGCCGGCGGCCACTCGATCGACGACCCCGAGCCCAAGTACGGGATGGCCGTGACCGGGTTCGCGCACCCCGACCGGATCTGGACGAACACGGGTGGCCGGCCGGGCGATCTGCTGGTGTTCAGCAAGCGGATCGGCACCGGGATCGTGGCCACGGCGATCAAGCGGGAACAGGCTGAGCCCAGCGTGGTGGATGCGGCGGTGGAGTCGATGACGACGCTGAACGACCGGGCTGCGGCGCAGCTGCGGGAGCTGTCGCCGAGCGCGGTCACCGACGTGACCGGGTTCGGGCTGGTCGGGCACGCCCGCGAACTGGCGGCCGGGTCGGGCACGCAGGCGCGGCTGCGGATGGACGCGGTGCCGCTGCTGCCGGGCGTGCGCGAGCTGGCCGAGAGCGGGGTGGTGCCGGGCGGCACACGCACCAACCTGGAGGCCGCCGATGCCTACGCGACGTTCGGTCAGCACCTGGACGAGGTGGCGCGGCTGATCGCCTGTGACGCGCAGACGTCGGGCGGCCTGCTGGCCGCGGTTTCGCCGGCCGACGCGGAGCGGCTGGGGTGGCCGGTCGTGGGCGAGCTGGGCGGCGGGGCGCCCGGAACCGTGTTGGTAGACTGAGATCCATGGCGTTCGCGTTCTCGTTCATACAGCTGGTGCTGTCGGCGTTGCTGGTCGTGCTGGTGTTGATGCACTCCGGCAAGGACGCCGGGCTGTCGGGCATGTTCAACCCCGGCCAGAGCAGCTTCGGCGGCACCGCCGTGATGGAGCGGAACCTGAACCGCATCACCGTCCTGGTGGCGATCCTGTTTGCCGTGAACGGGATCGTGCTCGGATTCCTGCTGTAGACTCAGGCGGCCCTCGCGCTGGTGGCGGAATTGGTAGACGCGCAAGGTTGAGGGCCTTGTGACCTGAATGGGTCGTGGAGGTTCAAGTCCTCTCCAGCGCATGCCCCGGAAGCCGCTTGGTTGAGCGGCTTTCGGCCGAGGCGCCAGAGGAAAAAAAAAAAAAAAAAAAAAAAAAAAAAAAAAAAAAAAAAAAAAAAAAAAAAAAAAAAAAAAAAAAAAAAAAAAAAAAAAAAAAAAAAAAACTGGGTGTGATGGGGGTGATTGGGGTTGGGTTAGCTTGATGAGTAGGGGGGGGGGAGGGAGGGAGAGGGGGGGTAGAGGTGGGTGAGAGTGTGGGGGGGGTGGGGGTGTGGGGGTGGGGGGGGGGGGAGGAGAGGGGGGGGGGGGGGGGGGTGGGGGGGGGGGGGGTGGGGGGGGGGGGGAGGGGGGGAGGGGCGGCGCGCGGTGGCGGCGGGGCGGCGGGGGGCGGCGGGCGGCGGGGGGGGGCGGACCGCGGCGCGGCGCCACGCCGCGCGCGGGGCGCGGGGGTGCGCGCGGCGAGCGGCGGCGCGCGCGCCGCGAGCCGGCGGGCCGGGGGCCGCGGCGGCCCGCGCCCGCGCCCGCGGGGGCCGCCGCCGCGGCGCGCGCGCCGCGCGGCGGGGCGCGGCGGGCGGGCCCGCGCGCGCGCCGGGGGCGCCGCGCCGGGGCGGCGGGGGGGGGGGCACAACACGGCCCGCGGGCGGAACGCGAGCGGGGTGGAAGGAGACAGGGGGGAAGAGGGGGGGGGGGGGGGGGGGGTGGTTGAGCGGCTTTCGGTGGTTTTTGCAGACGCTGGTGAGCGCCTACGACTCGTCGCGCCGGCCCGCGTAGTCCGCCGCGACCAGGTCCCCGTGCTCGGGGTGTTGCTCGATGTACCAGGCGATGAAGGGACAGAGGGGAACGACGGCCAGCCCCTGCCGGCGCGCATCGTCCAGCGCGGCTTGGGCGAGGCGGCTGCCGAATCCGCGGCCCTCGTACGCAGGGTTCACGTTGGTGTGTGTGAACGCGATCCGGTCGTTTCGCTGCCGGTAGGCGAGCTCACCGATCCGCTCACCGTCGAGAAGCAGCTCATACCTGTGCGCCTCCGGGACGTTGACCACCTCCGCCTCGCCGGGAGGTGCCGCTCGCGGCTCGCGCGAATCGAGATCGCCCGCCTCTCTGAAGTATTCGAGCAGCTGGCCGGCCGCATCGGATTCGCGCGCGTCGCGGTGATCGGCGAAGCGTCGTCGATGCGCCGCCGCGTACCGCCACGGCTCGCGCTCCCGGAGGTGGGCGAAGATCTCGCGGGTGCCGCGGAGGATCTGTCCGTCCTCGGTCTGCAGGACGGGGATCTGATCTGTTCCGGCCAGCTCACGGAGCCGTTCGCGTTGCTCCGGCCAGGGCTCCACCTGCCGGATGACGGCATCGATGCCGAGCTCGGTCAGCACCTCGCGGACCGCTGAGGAGAAGGGGCACCACTCTGCCTGGTACAGGGTGACAAGCGAATCAGCCATGAGTCTTGACGTCCTTCGAATAGAGTTGGTAAGGGACTCATGGTGCCACGGCGTCGCCTCCACGCCTGAAGCCCCAAGACTTGCGTCTATGCCGCCCGGCGGTCGCGCCCGAACGGGTCGCCGGCGATCGACTCGGTGTGAGCCGCGCACAGCCAGCGGCCGGCGCGGCGCACCCAGGTGGAGGTGTCGGCCGCGTCGAACGCCACCGGATCGCCGTCGACCTCGAGCTGCTCGTGCACGGTGTATGCGATGACGGCCGTGTCGTCGCCGAGCCGCCGCACCTGCACGTCATCGCCGATCCTGAAGTCGAGGATCGTCCACGTGGCGTGCTCCATCATGCGGGCGTAGCCGGCATGGTCGATCAGGCCGAAGCCCTGCGCGCCCGCAACGATGCAGGGCTCGTCGGTCAGCTCGATGGCGGCGGCGACGTCCTTGTTTTTCAGGGCCTGCCAGTATCGCCGCTCGAGATCCACGAGCTCGCGCTCGATCGCATCTGGCATCGTGTGCCCCCTTTCCGGTTCTCCGAACAGATACCACGCCCGCGGGGATCGCGAATGTCAGAGTGCTACGGTGATCCGCTGTGAGCGGCGTCTTTCTGTTCCTGGCTGCGTTCCTGGCCAGCGCGGTCGAGGGAGTCGAGGCGCTCACGATCGTGCTCGCGGTCGGCGTCGCCCGCGGCTGGCGATCGACACTGTTTGGGGTGGCGGCTGCGAGTGTCGCCCTGACCGCGGTCGTGGTGGTGCTGGGGCCGGCGTTGACGGTGATCCCGATCCGCGGCCTCCGGGTCGTGGTCGGCGGTCTGCTGCTGGTGTTCGGGCTGCAGTGGCTGCGCAAGGCGATCCTGCGGGCGAGCGGATTCAAGGCGCTGCACGACGAGGACGCGATCTATCGCCGGGAGGCCGCGCAGGCTGCGGCGGCGGGTGAGACGACCCGCGCCAGCATGGACTGGTACTCGTTCACGGTCGCGTTCAAGGGTGTGTTGCTGGAAGGTCTCGAGGTGGCGTTCATCGTCGTCACGTTTGGGAGCAACCAGGGAAACATCCCGCTCGCCGCCGCGGGCGCGGTCACCGCGATCGTCGTCGTTGCGATCGTCGGCCTGCGCGTCCGGGCGCCCCTCGGCCGGGTGCCGGAGAACACGATGAAGTACGCGGTGGGACTGCTGCTGACGACGTTCGGCACGTTCTGGGCGGCCGAGGGCGCGGGGGTCTCGTGGCCGGGAAGCGACCTGGCGCTGCTCGTCCTGCTCGCCTTCTACGCCGGGGCTTCCTGGATCATGGTCAAGCTGCTCACGGCCAGGCACACGGCGCTCTCCCTGGCCGCGGCAAGCACGGCGGCCGGAGAATGACCGCCCTGGAGTCGTTCGGCCGGTTCCTGTACGACTTTGTGGTCGGTGACGACTGGACGACGGCGGTCGGCGTTGTGGTCGCCGTCGGACTCGCCGCCCTGCTCGTGCACGCCGGGTGGGCGGGGTGGTGGCTGCCGCCGCTGGTGGTGGTCGCCTCGCTGTCCCTTTCCCTGTGGCGCGGCACGCGGGGTATTGACGCGGGATAGCATTCGCGCTATATATATAGCGCGATGGCTATGTCACCCGCCGCGGTATCACAGCATCCAGCGAGGTCGAGGGATCTCCCCGACGCCGTGCAGCTCCCCGGCGCGCATGCTCCGTGCATGACGTACCACCGGCATACATCCACCCGCCCGCCGGGCCACATGGGCGCGAGCGTGGTTGATCGCTGCCGCCATACCGCCGATGCCACAGAGGGAATGCCATGAGCAGAGACGACGACATCACCCGCGCAGAGGTCGTTGCGCTGTCGGCCCAGGTCGGCAGCTTGACGCAGCGCGTGTATCAGCTCGAGCAGACGATCGAGTCGCTGCAGGCGACCCCACCCGCGCCGTCGCCGCAGCCGAGCACGTACGTCGTCCCGCGCCGTCAGCCGGCCGCGCCCGCGCCCGTGACGCAGAGGCCCGTGACGGTTACGCCACCGCCCGCCCGTCCCCGCCCACCGGTCGCGCCACGACCGCAGCGCGAGCCGGTCAACTGGTCGAAGCTGGCAGAGCAGGCATTCGCCGCGCGCACCCTGGCCTGGGCCGGCGGGATCGCCACTGCGCTTGGCATCGCTCTGCTATTCGTCCTGGCCGCCAGCCGCGGGTGGGTCACCCCCGAGATGCGGGTCGGTCTGGGCGTGCTGGTCTCGCTGGGGCTCCTGGCCGCCGCCTTCGAGCTCGACCGGCGCGGCTGGCGCGCCGACGCGATCCTGTCGGCCGGCGGCGCCGGCATCGCCGGCCTCTACGCCACGCTGTGGGCCTCGATCTCGATGTACCACTTCATCTCCGAGGCGCTGGGCCTGCCCTGCGCCGCCGCCATCGCGGCGCTTGCCGTCGCCCTGGCGATCCGGGTCAAGCAGGAGCCGCTGGCCATCTTCGGCATCGTCGCCGCAATGCTGGCACCGACGCTGGTCGCGCATGACTTCACCGGGGCGGGAGCGCTGTTCTCCTTCGTGATCGCCTGCGCCGGGCTGCCGCTGTTCTGGCGCTACCGGTGGACGTGGCTGCTGGTTTCGATCTGGTGCACCGCGATCCTGACGCTGGCGCCGCTCTACCTGACTACGCACACCGGGGCCTCCAGCGCCGTCCTGGCGGGCGCGCTCTTCTTCTGCCTGTTCATGGTCGAGGGACTCGTCTGCGAGCTGCGTCCCGAGCAGCGCGACCGGATCACGGAGCTCGGATGGCTGCTGCTCGGCACCGGCGTCTTGCTCAGCTTCGCTGTCAGCTTCCTCTACGCGGGCAATCGGGAGGTGCTTGGACGGCACCTGTCCGGGTTCGTGCTGCTGGGCGTGGCCGCTCTCTACGCACTGCTGGCCGTGACACCGCTGCTTCTGCGCCGGCGTCACGCCGACGTCACCGACCTGCTGGCAGGGTTCGCGCTGGCCGCGCTGGCCACCGCCACCGGTCTGTTGCTGGGCGGCCCCGGCATGGTCTGCGGCTGGGCGGCGGAGTCCGTCGTCATGATCGCCGTGTCCGAGCGGCTGCTGCGCAGGCACGGCACCCGGCGGCTGCGGCTGACCGTTGCCAGCGGCGTCTACCTGTTGCTCGCGGCCTTCCAGACGTTGATGATCACGGCCCCGACCGAGGTGCACCTCGCCTCGGTCGGTGCAGGCTCCACTGGGGGCTCATTAGCCCTCGGAGCAGTCACCCTGGCCGGCATCGTGTTCTGCTTCGGCATCCGCGGCTTCGCCGTCCGCGAGCTGCGCTTCGTTTGGCTGCTGCCGGCAGCGGCGCTCGGCTACCTCCCGGTGTGGGCGCTCGGCGGCCAATGGGCGGTCATCGCCTACGCCGCACTGGCGGCCGCCCTGTTCGGCTATCGCCGCTCGCCGTGGATGGTGGCATGGCTGGACGACCAGGTCAGCGTCTTCGTCGCGACCAGCTACTGGGTCGCCGGGCTCGGCGTCTCCGCCGCCGCCGCCGCTCCGCTGAGCGCGATCGACCATGGCCAGTTCGGCAACCGCGACGGCCTGGCCGGCCTGGCCGCGCTGGTTGCGGCCGGGATCGTCGGCACCTGGTCGGTGCGGCGGTTGCCCATCCGCGAGATCTCCTACGCGGCGCTGGCACCGGCGGCCGTGTTCGGTTACCTGGTGTGTGAGGCCCTCACACAGCACCAGGCGATGTGGGCGGCGCTGGTCGTCACCACCGTCGCGGCGGGCGCGGTGCACATCCCGGCGCTTCGCCGGCGCATCGGCGAGGGTCCGCTGCTGGTCATCGGCGCCGGCTACCTGACCGCCGCTGTGGCCGGGCTGCTCAGCCTCGACGACGCCGGTCGGGCGATCGCCGACCACGGCCAGAGCAACGGCTGGGGCACGCTGCTCGCCGCCGTCGCCGCCGCCTTCCTGCTCGCCACCGCCGTGCGCGATCCGCGACTGCGCGGATACGCGATGTGGCTGCCCGCGACCCTCGCCGGCTGGCTTGCGACGCTCGTCCTGTCGGGGCAGTATCCGCTGGTCTGCTGGGCCGGGATCAGCGTGATCGTCTCCGCCTTCGTGATCTGGCGGCCCGCGTCGCTCGAGCGGCGGATCGTACGGCAGCCGCTGCGCGAGCTGGCGGCCGCTTCGGCAGCGCTGGTAACGGTGCTGGTTGTCGCGATCTACGAGACGCCGCACATGCTGTTCACGACCAACCACGATCCCGCCGACGGTCTGGCGGCGGCGGTGGCCTCGGTGATCGCGCTCGGCTTCCTGATCGCGAGCGCCGCCACTCCCCGCGCCGACGGCGAGCGGTGGCAGCTGGGCGGCGTGCGCGTCGCCACGGCCGCGGCGGTCACGACCGGCGCGATGGCGCTGTGGACGCTGGCGGCCGCGATCCTGGGCGCCGGCCAGCTGGTGCTGAGCTCGAGCCCCGCCTTCCAGGACGTGCACGACCGCTTCCAGCAGGGTCACGTGCTCGTGTCGATCAGCTGGGTGCTGACCGGACTCGCGCTGGTCGTGATCTCGCTGCGCGGCAATCGCCGGAGCCTCCGCATCGCCGGCATCGCGCTGCTGTTCGCGGCGCTCGGCAAGCTGTTCCTGTACGACCTGGCGTTCCTGACCGCGATGGCGCGTGCCGTCAGCTTCATCGTCACGGGCTCGGTGCTGCTGGTCGCGGCGCTGCTCCTGCAGCGGTTCTCACCGCAGGTGAAAGCCGCGCTCGGGGACGACGGGCCCGCCGGGCAACCGTCCTAGCTGCGTTTCCCGCGCCGACGCGCGGGGAACGCATCGACCATGCAGACCCGGCTGCCAGCATCCGCGGAGGCGTCGGACGGGGACGCGAGCGAGTCCGCCGACGACCGCCACAATCGCCAGCTGGTGGAGCTCCTGAACGAGCTGCGGGTGGTGCTGCCCGGCGTCCAGATGCTGTTCGGGTTTCTGCTTGCGGTGCCGTTCACGCAGCGCTTCAGCACCGTCAGCAGTCTGCAGAGCAACCTCTATTACGGCACCTTCCTGGCGGCTGCGGCGGCCTCGGTGTTCCTGATCGCCCCGGCCAGCTTCCACCGGATCGTCTGGCGGCACGGCCGCAAGCGCAACCTGCTGCACGTGTCGAACAAGCTCGCCATCATCGGCACGGCCTTCCTGGCGGTCGCGATCGCGGGATCGGTCGGCCTCGTCACCAGCCTGCTGTTCGGCAACGTCTGGGCGGCCGCTGCCGCCGCGTTCGTCGCCGGGCTGATCGCGGTGGTCTGGTTCATGCTGCCGTTCGTCTCGCGTCTGCTCGGAGCGCCGCCCGCGGCGCGCTCCCGCCGCTGACCGATCGACTGGATCCGAACCCTGTAGAGTGGTCGTGGAGACGATCCTCTGACCGCAGCCACACCGACCACACTCGCAGTGACATCACGTGGCTGGGCACCCGGCTCCAGCATCTCCAGACGCTGTCCGCGACGCTGGCGGGTGCCCGCACCGAGCAGCAGGCGATCGAGGCGACGCTCAACCCGGGCCTGGACGTGTTCGAGGCCGACCAGGCCGTCATCGCGATGCTGGACGAGTCGGGCACCGTATTCCGCATCGTCGCCGTAAGCGGCTACCCCGACCAGGTCGAAGCCGACTGGTCGATGTTTCCCAACAGCGACGAGTTCCCGCTGTCCGATGCCGTCCGCACCCGGCAGCCGGTGATCGTGTACGGGCCCGAGGAGCTGATCCGCCGCTACCCGAAGCTGGAGGGCACGGGCCGGTCGGCGGCGCTCGTCTGCCTGCCGATGGGCGACTTCGGCGGCATTGCGCTCGGCTATGACCGCGAGACGACGTTCGGCGATGCGGAGCTCGAGTTCATGACGGCGGTCGTCCGTCAGTGCTCCGAGGCGATCCGGCGCACCTCGTTCGACGCGGAACGGGGGCGCAGGGCCGAGCGGCTCGCGCTGCTGGCCGAGGCCGGCGCCGCGTTCGCCCGGTCGCTCGACTACCGCACCACTCTGGGGGAGGTCGCGAACCTGGCCGTGCCCGCCATGGCGGACTGCTGCATCGTCGACGTGCTCGAGCCCACCGGCCTGCATCAGCTCGCGACGGTGCACGTCGAGCCCGGCAAGATCGCGCGGGTCGCCGAGCTCGAGACCAGCTACCCGGCCGATCCGGCGGAGCCGCACAGCGCGGTGGGCGGTGTGCTTCGTAGCGGTGAGGCGCTGCTGGTCTCGCCTGTCACCGAGGAGTTCATCCGCAGCGTGACGCGTGACGAGGCGCACCGAGATGCCGTTCACGCACTCGGCATGCGCTCGCTGATCATCGTTCCACTGGTCGCGCGCGGCCGTACCCTCGGCGCCATCACGCTCATCTACGACACGTCCAGCCGGCAGTACGACGAGCATGATCTGGCAACCGCCGCCAGCCTGGCCGATCGCGCCGCGCTGGCCATCGACAATGCCCGGCTGCATCAGGCACAGACCGAGATTGCGCGCACCCTGCAGGGCGGGCTGCTGCCGGATGCCCTGCCGGCGATCCCCGGCGTCGAGATCACCGCGCGGTACCTGGCCGCGGGTGAGGGGCTCGAGGTGGGAGGAGACTTCTACGACGTATGGTTGATGGACGGCTCCTTCGGCGTCGCCATCGGGGACGTTTCGGGCAAGGGTGCGCGGGCGGCGGCGATGACGTCGCTGGCGCGACACACGGTGCGCGTCGCCGCGTTGCACGAGCCCACTCCCAGCCGCGTACTGCGGGTGCTGAACAGCGAGATCCTGCAGCACCGTCCCCCGGACATGTTCTGCACCGCGGCATATGCGCACGCGGTCCCGAGCGCCGACGGCGGCATCGACGTCACGATGGCCCTCGGCGGACATCCTCCGGGCGTGATCGTGCGTCACGGTGGAGGCCTCGAGCAGGCTGGAGAACTGGGCACGCTGCTCGGCGTCCGCGAGGACGTGACGTTGACCGATGCCAGTTACCACCTGGCTCCCGATGATGTGCTGGTGCTCTGCACGGACGGCGTCATCGAGCGCCGTGAGGGCGGGCGGATGTTCGGTGAGGAAGGGCTCGCCGAGGTGCTTGCCGGTATCGGCTCGGGAGCCACCGCCGAGAGCATCGCGCTTGCGGTGGAACGTGCGGTGATGGAGTTCGCCTCCGGCGCCCCCGAGGACGACGTCGCGATCGTGGTCGTTCGGCCCACCGGCGACGGAGCCGGATTATGCTGACGGTGATGAGCGCATTGAGCTCGATCCAGATCGACCGCGACGGTGATGTCGCGGTGGTTGTTCTGCAGGGGGAGCATGACCTGTCAACGGCCGATCGGCTGCGCCAGGCGATCGAGCGTGCGCGCGAGGGGTCGACGCCGGTGGTGGTCGATCTGACCGAGGCGACGTTCATCGACTCGGCCGTGCTGGGGGTACTGATCGCCGAGCACGAGCGCGCGGCGTCGAACGGCTCCGCCGTCGGCTACGTGGTCGGCGCGGGCTCCGGTCACAGCGTGCACCGGATCATCGATCTGGCCGGGGTGGCCGCGGTGTTGCCGATCTCGAGCGATCGCGCGACCGCGCTGCGGGCGATCCGCGGCTAGCAGCTCAGACGGAGGTCACGCCGCGCGCGCGGCGTGGGCCGCCGCGATCAGCGCACCCAGGATCGGGTGCAGCACACCCGTGGTGAGGGACTCCATCTGGGGCTGGAACAGCGTCGCCAGGTAGAAGGGGTGGCCGGGCAGCTCGACGGCCTCCACGCCGGCGTCGTCGGCGTAGGCGCCGATCACCAGCCCGGCGGCGACCAGCGCCTCGCGGTATCGGTCGTTCAGCCCGTAGCTGCAGTAGTGGAAGCCCGAGAACGGCGCTTCGCCGGTGAGTGCTGCAAGGCGCGTGCCGGCGACCGGACGGATCTCGCGTCGTTGCCCAACCAGGCTACAGGCGAGCGATGCCACCACGGGCTCGGTCGCGTCCGGGTCGACCTCGCCATGGGCGGCGTCGTCGAGACCGGCCACGTTGCGGGCGAACTCGACCAGCATGTACTGGCAACCGCCGCAGGTGCCGAGGATCGGCGTCCCTCCTCGCCGCGCGGCCTCGATCGTGCGGAAGACGGCGTCATCGTCGCGGTAGGGGCTGCCCGGAGCCACCCAGACCGCGTCGACGGCGTCCACCGCGAGCGGCACGTCGGTGCCGTGCCAGGCAGCTTCCACGTCCGGCGGCATGAGCGTCAGCGTGTGATCGATGGCGCGGTGCGTCTCGTACTCGGGGTTGTGGTCGCCGACCACCGCCAGACGGATCTCGTCCATGGCAGCCATCCTAAACGGTGCGCTGTATGGTCGTCGCCATGCGCAGAGCATCCGTTGGCACCACCGGCATCGAGCTGTCGGCGATCGGACTGGGCGGCTTCGAGCTGGGGGAGACCGCCTCGGACGTGCCTGCTGCGCGCGCCGCCGTCGCCGCGGCGATGGAGTCCGGCGTCAACTGGGTGGACACCGCCGACTCCTACCACGCGACGGCCAACGAGTCCGTGATCGGCGAGGCGCTGGGCGGGCTGCCGGAGCGACCGCTGATCTCGTCCAAGCGCTGGCCGCACGGTGACAGCTTCAGCCCAGCGGGGATCCATGCCGGCTGCCGGGAGAGCCTGCAGCGGCTGGGAGTCGACCACCTCGACCTCTACTTCCTGCACTGGCCGGACGACGAGATCCCGCTCCAGGAGAGCTGGGGCGCGATGGCGGAGCTGGCTGACCAGGGCCTCGTGCGTGCGATCGGCCTGTCCAACTACACGCTCGCGCAGATCGAGGCCTGCCACGCCGCGCGGCCGGTGGACGTGATCCAGGACGGCCTGTCGCTCGTCGACTACCCGGAGAACCGGCACAAGGTCGCCGCCTGCGGGTGGCAGGGGATCGCGAGCGTGATCTACGAGCCGCTGGCCAGCGGCCTGTTGGCGGGCGCCTACACGGGCGCGGCAGACGTACGCGCGAAGTGGGGCGACGACGTGGACGGATACGAGTTCTTCGGCCGCCTGTTCGGCCCCGACCAGGAGCCCCGCAGCATGGCGCTGACCGCCGAGCTGAAGCGGGTCGCCGAGGAACGCGGAGTCGGCATGGCGCAGCTTGCCATTGCCTGGGTGCTGGCGCAGCCGGGTGTTACGTCGGCGATCTGCGGCAGCCGCAACCCTGCGCACGTCAGCGGCAACTCGGTGGCTGCGGGGATCGAGCTCGACGATGATGCCCTGGCCGAGCTGGAGGCGGTCATGCAGCTCGGCCCGGCCTTCGCCTGACCGTATACTGCCGCCCATGGCCTTCGTCACGGTGACGGTCCGTGTCCGGCGCCAAACGCCGGCACACCCAGCGGCTCGCTAGCGGTCAACACCTCCTACGCAGCCCACTCGCGGACGAGCTGGCCGCCGCCGCAGGCATCGCCGGCGGCGACCTCGTCGTCGAGATCGGCGCCGGCACCGGCAGGCTGACCGCGCCCCTGGCCGAGCGAGCCGGCCACGTGATCGCGATCGAGGTCGACCCGCGCCTTGCGCGGCTGCTGCGGCGCAGGTTCCAGGGCGACGGCCGCGTCACCGTGGTCGAGGCGGACGGGCTGGCGGCGGCGCTGCCGGCGTGCCCGTTCCGGGTGGTGGCGAACCTGCCGTTTGCGATCACGACCCCGATGCTTCGGCGCCTGCTGGACGATCCGGGCCTGCCGCTGCTCGCCGCCGACCTGGTCGTCCAGCGCGGCTTCGCCGTGAAGCGCTGTTCGCCGCGGCCGTGCACCCTGCTCTCGGCCGGCTGGCTGCCGTGGTGGCAGCTGGCGGTGGAGCGGGTGCTGCCGCCGGGCTGCTTCCAGCCGCCGCCCTCGGTCGAGAGCGCCATCCTCAGCGCACGGCGCCGGCCCCGGCCGCTGGTGGACGCGGTCGCAGCCGACGATTACCGGCTGCTGCTGCGCCGGGCATTCCGGCGCGACAACCGGCCGGTGCGGCTGGCGCTGGGCTTGGAGCGGAGACGCTGGGCAGCGTTCTCACGGCCGCGCGGGCTGGCCGACGACGCCCGGCCGACGCAGCTCGACGTCTGGGACTGGACGGCGCTGCACGCGTACCTGCGGTCGTCCAATGCGTCCCGGCGGCACGGGGCGCGTGCATGATGCGGAGGTGGCCGACATGACGATCACCAGGGGGATCCGCAGCTACGGCGACCTGCTGGCCCAGCCGGACGCCGCCGGGTTGGTGGGATGGGGGCTGCTGGCGCGGATGCCGATCGGCATGATCGGCCTGGCGCAGGTGCTGCTGATGCGCGGATCGGGTGAGAGCTACGCCGACGCCGGGCTGGTCGCGGCAGGCGGAGCCGTGGCGTATGCGGTGGGAGCGCCGGTGGCAGGCCGCCTGGTCGATCGCCGCCGGCCGTTCACCGTCCTGATCTGGTATGGCGTGGTCTACCCGGCCGCGCTGGCGCTGCTGGTGGTGCTGGCGGCATCGGATGCGCCGCTGTGGTCACTGGTGGTCGCGTCGATGGCGTCCGGTGCCTCGCAGCCGCCGGTCGCTCCGACCGTGCGCATGCTGTGGCCCTCGCTGGTCGGCCGCAGCCACCACTCGGCGGCGTTTGCATTCGAGGCAACGGCGCAGGAGCTGCTGTTCATCACCGGACCGCTGGTGGTGGGCATCCTGACCGCGGTGTTCTCGCCCAGCGCCGGCGTGATCGCTGCCGGTGTCGTCTCGATCGTGGGCGTGGCCGGGTTCGTGATGACGGGGCCGGTGCGCCACCGCCTGCCGGAGCCCCACGAGCACGGGCGGCGCGGCCATCCGCTGAGCACGCTGGCGCCGCCGATGGTGCGCCGGATCGTCGCGTTCAGCGTCGGGTACGGCCTCGCGTTCGGCGCGGTCGAGGTGGCGATGCCGGCGTTCGCCGAGGCCCACGGCGGCCGCGCGCTGGGCAGCATCTGCCTGGCCGCGTGGTCGGCCGGTAGCCTCATCGGCGGCCTGCTGGCCGCCGGCCACCGGCCGGAAGACCCGCTCCGCAGCCTGCGGCTGATCAGCGTGCTGTTCGCCGTCGTGCTGCTGCTGCCGCTGCTGGCGGGGTCGGTCTGGATGATGGCCGTATTCATGCTGATCGCGGGCCTGCCGATCGCCCCCAGCTTCGCGCTCACCTACGGCATGGTCCAGCACACGGCCCGGCCGGGCACACAGGCGGAGGTATTCGGATGGCTGAGCACGGCGATCGTGGTCGGGATCGCCGGCGGAGCCGCCTTCGGCGGCAGCCTGATCACCCGCTCGGGAACCAGCGCATCGATCCTCCTCGGCGTGGCCGGCGCGCTGGTCGCGGTGGCGGTGGTGATGCTGCCCCGGCCGGCGGTGGCCGAGCCGGCCGGCTTAGATCACCTCGTCGCGGGCCGAGACGAACTGCTCGACGGCGAAGTCGAGCTCCTCGATGGTGTGGGCGGCGGACATCTGCGTGCGGATCCGCGCCTTGCCCTGCGGCACCACCGGGTAGGAGAAGGCAACGGCGTACACGCCGCGGCGCATCAGCGCGTCGGCCAGCCGCCCGGCCAGGGCGGCGTCGCCGATCATCACCGGCACGATCGGATGGTCGCCGGGCAGGATGTCGAACCCGAGCTCGGACATGCGACCCCGGAAGTGCGCGGTGTTCGCCCGCAGCGTGTCGCGCAGGTCGCCCGACCGCTCGATCAGGTCGAGCGCGGCCAGGGCGGCCCCGGCCACCGGCGGCGGGATGCTGTTCGAGAACAGGTACGGCCGCGAGCGCTGGCGCAGCAGGTCGACGATCTCGCTCCGCGCCGCGACGTAGCCTCCGCTGGCACCGCCCATGGCCTTGCCCAGTGTGCCCGTGAGCACGTCCACGCGGCCGATCACGTCGTGCAGCTCGTGCGTGCCGCGCCCGCCCGGGCCGACGAACCCGACCGCGTGCGAGTCGTCCACCATCACCAGGGCATCGTGCCGCTCGGCCAGGTCGCAGATCTCCGACAGCCTGGCCACGTAGCCGTCCATCGAGAACACGCCGTCGGTTGCGATCAGCCGGTAGCGGGCGCCGGAGGCCTCCAGCAGCCGCGCCTCCAGCTCGTCCATGTCGCTGTTGCGATACCGCAGCCGCTGCGCCTTGCAGAGCCGGATCCCGTCGATGATCGAGGCGTGGTTGAGCTCGTCCGAGATGACGGCGTCCTCGGGGCCCAGCAGTGCCTCGAACAGGCCGCCGTTGGCGTCGAAGCAGGAGCCGTAGAGGATCGCATCCTCGCTGCCCAGGAACTCGCTGAGCCGCCGCTCCAGGTCGCGGTGGAGGGCCTGCGTACCGCAGATGAAGCGCACGGAGGCCATGCCGAATCCCCAGCGATCGAGCGCCTCGTGCGCCGCCGCCACGATCTCCGGGTGGCTGGCCAGCCCCAGGTAGTTGTTCGCGCAGAGGTTCAGGACGCGGCCCGACCCGGACACGTCGACCATGTCCGCCTGCGGCCCTTCGATCTCGTGTTCCGTCTTGTAGAGCCCCTGGCTGCGCAGATCCGCGAGCCGCGCGGCCAGGTCGGTTGTCAGTGCGCCGGTGGTCAGATCTCCCTCCAGTCGAGCAGCACCTTCCCCGAATCGCCGGACGCGGCCGCGGCGAACCCGGCCTCGAACTCGTCGTAGCGGAAGCGGTGCGTGATGACGGGTGAGATGTCGAGCCCGGACTGCAGCATCACCGTCATCTGGTACCAGGTCTCGTACATCTCGCGGCCGTAGATGCCCTTCAGGGTCAGCATGTTGAACACGACCTGCGTCCAGTCGATCGCGATCTCCTCGGTGGGGATGCCCAGCATCGCGATCCGCCCGCCGTGCGACATGTTGGCCAGCATCGCGTGCAGCGCGTCGCCGTTCCCTGACATCTCGAGGCCGATGTCGAAGCCCTCGGTCATGCCCAGCTGCTGCTGCACGTCGGTCAGCGGCTGCGTGCCGGGATCGATCGTGATCGTCGCTCCCAGCCGTGCCGCCAGATCGCGGCGGTAGCCGTTGGGGTCGCTGACGGCGACGTGCCGGGCGCCGGCGTGGCGCACGACCGCCGCGGCCATGCAGCCGATCGGGCCGGCGCCCGTGATCAGCACGTCCTCGCCCAGGACGGGGAAGGCCAGCGCGGTGTGGACGGCGTTGCCGAACGGGTCGAAGATGGCGGCGATCTCGGGATCGATGCCGGGCCAGTGGTGCCAGATGTTCGTCATCGGCAGGGCGATCAGCTCGGCGAACGCTCCGGCGCGGTTGACGCCGACACCCTGCGTGTGGGCGCACAGCTGACGGCGGCCGGCCATGCAGTTGCGGCAGCGGCCGCAGACCACGTGGCCTTCGCCGCTGACGAGGTCGCCGGGGTGGAAGTCGCTGACGTTGTCTCCGACGGCGACGATCTCGCCGACGAACTCGTGGCCCACGACGAGCGGCACCGGGATCGTGCGCTGCGCCCAGGCGTCCCAGCGGTGGATGTGTACGTCCGTGCCGCAGATGCCGGTGCGGTGCACGCGGATCAGGACGTCGTTGATGCCGTACTCCGGCTCGGGGACGTCCTCCAGCCACAGGCCAGGTTCCGCCCGGCTCTTCACGAGTGCGCGCATCGCGACGCATCGTATCGACCCGCGGTTGGGTAACCTCACGGCTCATGCGCGAGCCTCGCTTCGATGTCCTGTTCGAGCCGGTCCAGATCGGCCCCGTCACCGCCCGCAACCGGTTCTTCCAGGTGCCCCACTGCAACGGCATGGGCTACCGCGATCCCACGGCGCACGCGCACATGCGCGGCATCAAGGCCGAGGGTGGCTGGGCGGTGGTCTGCACGGAGGAGGTCGAGATCCACGCCTCGTCCGAGGTCGCCCCGTTCATCGAGGGCAGGCTCTGGGACGACCGGGACATCCCGATGCACGCGCGGCTCTGTGAGCAGGTGCATGCACACGGCTCGCTGGCCGGGATCGAGCTCTGTTACAACGGCATCGCCGCCCCCAACCGCTATTCGCGGATCTCGCCGATGGCGCCGTCGGCGCTGCCGGTCAAGTGGAACGACCCCGTCCAGGCGCGCGCGATGACCAAGGCCGACATCGCCGACGTGCGGCGCTGGCACCGCCAGGCCGTGGCGCGGTCGCTCGAGGCCGGATACGACATCGTCTACGTCTATGCCGGGCACAACCTGAGCGTCGTTCAGCACTTCCTGTCGCGCCGCTACAACCAGCGCAGCGATGAGTACGGCGGCAGCATCGAGAACCGGACACGGCTGATGCGCGAGGTGCTCGAGGACACGCTGGCCGAGGCCGAGGGGCGGGCCGGCGTCGTCTGCCGCATCGCCGTCGACGAGCTGATCGGCGCCCGCGGGCTGGAGCGCACCGAGATCGAGGAGGTGCTGGGGCTGGTCGGCGAGCTGCCCGACTGCTGGGACTTCATGCTGGGGTCGTGGCCCGACGATTCGGTCACATCGCGGTTCCAGGAGGAGGGTGGCCAGGAGCCCTACGTGCGCGGGCTGAAGGCGCTGACCTCGAAGCCGGTGGTCGGCGTCGGCCGGTTCACGTCGCCCGACACGATGGTGCGGATGATCCGCGACGGCGTGCTGGACATGATCGGCGCGGCGCGGCCGTCGATCGCGGACCCGTTCCTGCCGGTCAAGCTGGAGCAGGGCCGCTACGAGGACATCCGCGAGTGCATCGGCTGCAATATCTGCGTGTCCGGCGACTTCACGATCTCGCCGATCCGCTGCACCCAGAACCCGAGCATGGGCGAGGAGTGGCGCCGCGGCTGGCACCCGGAGCGGATCCGCCCCAGCCAGAGCGATGCGCGGGTGCTGGTGGTGGGCGCCGGGCCGGCCGGCCTGGAGGCAGCGATGATGCTCGGCCGCCGTGGCTACGAGGTGGTGCTGGCCGAGGCCGGCGGCGAGCTGGGCGGGCGCGTGGCGCGCGAGGCGCGGCTCCCGGGGCTGGCCGCGTGGATCCGGGTGCTGGACTACCGCAAGGCGCAGCTGGAGCGGCTTGGCAACGTCGAGCTGGCCTTCAACAGCACGCTCGATGCCGAGGAGGTCGCGTCCTACGGCTTCGACCATGTCGCCGTCGCGACCGGCGCAGCCTGGCGTCGCGACGGCGTCGCCCGCTGGCGCACGCACCCGATCGAGCTGGATCCGTCGTTGCCGGTTCTGACACCCGACGATCTGATGACCGGCAAGCGGCCCGAGGGAGAGCACGTTGTCATTTTCGACGACGACCACTACTACATGGGCGGGGCGCTGGCCGAGCTGCTGATCTCGGAAGGGCGGAAGGTGACGCTGGTGACGCCGTCCGCCCGCGTCTCGGAGTGGGCCGACCACACCATGGAACAGGAGCGGATCCAGGGGCGGCTGATGACGTTGGGCGCCGAGCTGCTGACCTCGAAGGGTCTGCTGCGCGCGAGCGCCGGCGGCGTGCGGCTGAGCTGCACCTACACCGGTCGCGAGAGCGATCTCGAGTGCGATGCGCTGCTGCTCGTCACGTCGCGGCTGCCGAACGACGAGCTCGCCCAGCGCCTGGCCGGGTCAGGAGGCTCGGTGCGGGCGGTGGGAGACGCGTACAGCCCGGGGACGATCGCGGCCGCCGTCTGGGACGGGCGCCGCTACGCGGAGGAGCTCGACGCCGAGCCGGCCGACCCGGACGAGGCGCCGTTCCTGCGCGAGGTGGCCGAGCTGTCGCCGGATCAGGTGCGCCGATCAACCATCTCGGCGCCGCGCTGACGGGCTACGAGATCACGTGGACGGTGCGCGCGATCAGCGTCATGTCGAGGATGCGGCGGACGGCCGGCGAGACGTTGATCAGCTCGAGCCGTCCGCCGCGTGCGGAGAGCCGTTGCGCCGACGCCAGCAGCACGCCGAGCGCCGTCGAGTCGAGGAAGCTGACGCCGGCAGCGTCGATGCGAACGATGTCGCCCTCCCGCTCGGCCGCGTCGAGTGCGGAGCGAAGCGCATCGGTGGATCGGATGTCGAGCTCGCCGTCCACCTGCAGCACCAGCACCACCTCGTCCACGCGGCTGTGCAGGAAGTGCGGGTCTCGACTCGTGCTGGCTTCGTCCCGATCTTGCATGGTGAAAACCTACCGCGTCCGGCCCGTCGGCAAACGGCGATCAGCCCGGATCGATTGCGAAGGTCATCACGACCTCGGTGCCATGCGGCGTCAGCGGCCGGATCTCCACCGTCTGTGTGAGCGCCGCGATGACGGGCAGTCCCAGGCCCAGCCCGGGGCTGTCGATACGAGGAGCAAAGCCGCGGCCAAGGTCGCGCACGGCAACCTCCAGGATCGAGTCCATGCACTCGGCGGCGAGCTCGATGTGACGCTCGACTGCGGCGGGGTCGGACCGGTACGCGTGCTGGACGACGTTGGTGCAGGCTTCGGTGACGGCCAGCAGCACGTCCGCGGCGGTCTCGCCGGTGACCGACCGGCCTTCGAGAAATCCGGCCATGGCGTGGCGCAGCAGCGGGACGTTGTCAGCGGTGGCGGGCACGGAAAGCTGCAGCTCCACGCGGCCGCCGTTCACGGCCGCCGAGCCGATCCGTGGGAGTCCTCGGCGTGCGGTCCCATGCCAGCACGATACCCGCTGGGGCAGTCGGAGAAACGCTGACGGGCGGGATGGCGGGGTTCGATCTACCCTGCGATCGTGGAACAGCGAACACCAGCCGTGCGGACGCGGCTCTCGGCGGCGGCACCGCAGGTGGCCGTGCTGGGCCCGCTGGCGCTGGTGATGGGCTCGCGCGCGGGGCTCTCGCTCGAGCAGATAGACGACCTGGCGATGGCCATCGAGCTGGTGGTGCGGCACCGGCGGGATGAGCGCGGGGCGGAGTTCTGGGCGGAGGACGGAACGCTGGAGGTGTTCATCAGCGAGGTCGACCAGGCGTGGCTGGAGCAGCACCAGGGGATGCTGGCTGTGCTGGTGTCGGAAACGGAGCTGGACGCCGGAGGGGTGAGGTTGCGAGTCGATGTCTGAGCCGGCAGAGCTGCTGGCCGGACGGGTGGCGCGGGGTGAGGATGCGGCGGCCGAGGAGCTGGTGGAAGCCATGCGCCCGCTGGTGTCCTCGATGGCGACTCGGTTCCAGGGACGTGTGCCGCGCTCCGACCTGGAGCAGGCCGGCGTGGTCGGACTGCTGCGGGCGGCGGCGACGTTCGACGCGGAGCGGGGCACGCCGTTCGGCGGGTATGCGGCGCCGTTCGTGATGGGCGAGATGCTGGCGTGCGTGCGGCAGCTCGCCGCGCCGGTGCGGGTGCCGCGATCCGTGGCCGAGAATGAGCGCGCGGTGGCGGCATCGGTCGATCTGCTGACGTCGTTGCACGGGCGCAGCCCCACGGTGGCCGAGATCGCGGAGCAGGCCAAGCTGGACGAGGAGGCCGTGCTGGACGCGCTGCGCGCGAGCATGGCGGCGCGGCCGGTGTCGCTGGACGAGATCGAGCCGGACCGGTTCGGCGAGACCGACGAGACGCTGGAGGCGGTGGAGCGGCGGCTGGAGCTGGGGTCGCGGCTGCACCGGCTTGACCGGCGGAGCCGCGCGGTGCTGGTGCTGCGGTTCGGGATCGAGCTGTCGCAGAGGGAGATCGCGGAGCGCCTGGGCATCTCGCAGATGCACGTGTCGCGCCTGCTACGGGCGGCGATGGCCGAGATCGCAGAGCAGGGTGAGGACGATGCGTCTAGCGGTTGATCGAGCGTGCGAAGCTGACCCGGGCCCCGCCCTCAGGGCGCTGCGGATCGATGCGGTGCCGGGTGCTCAGCTCGTTCAGCAGCGACAGGCCGAAGCCGGGTTGGTCGGGAAGGCGGCCGCCGGGGAAGCCGCGGCCGTTGTCGCTGACGGCAACCTCGATCTCATGCGGCGACGTGCGAAACTCGATCTCGATCACGCCGTCCGGATCGTTGTCGTAGCCGTGCACAATTGCGTTGGAACAGGCCTCCGAGAGCAGCAGCTTGAGATCGTCGAGCTGATCGTCGGTGACGGCGAGATCAGCCACGGCGCCGATCAGGGCCTGCCGGCAGACGATCAGGTACGCCGGCTGGGAGGGGACGGTCAGTGTTGCCATGGGAGGGGCCTGCGTTGACATCTACCGGTGAGACTACCGTGATGCTGCGTGCCGCAAACGGGAGTTCGGCAGCGGCGATCGCGGGGCACGTGACGATGGCGATGGCGGCGGCTGCCGGTTTCGCCCCGCTTCTGGCCGAGCGTGCACGAGCCAGCCTGGCCCAGGCGCTGTGTGCCTGCACGGGTGCGGTGGAGCTGGGCCTGGCGGCAGAGCCGGGGCTGCTGACGGCGCGGATCCGGGCGGCACCCGAGCAGCTCGCCGCCATGGGGAGGGTGCTCGCGGAGCTGTCGCCCGAGCGCGTCGAAGACCGGCTCGAGCTGCGGTTCGTGCGGCCGCAGCTGGACGTGGTCTGACTCGCTAGCAGAGGCGAGGAGACGGCGCCAGCGCGGGCCAGGCCAGGTGTCAAACACCGCTTCGGCCCTGGTCGGCACTTCGTCACATGCGCTTCACACGCGTCACGGATACCGTGACAGGGAAATGGCTCAACAAGGCCAAATCGCGCGCCGTCAGGGGTTTGACTACGACGCGGCTTGCGACGAGGGTTGGTGATCGGGTTGGCACGGGTCGTGACGGATTTGGCACGTCACGGAGCGGCCACGAGATGGTCACAACTGTCTCCAGGGACCTGTTTTCACGGCCATGTTTGACCCGGACGCTGCCTGCACACCTAGGGGATGCGCCGGCTTCGTCGGGCGCGATCACCGAGATGAGGAGAGCGATGCCGACCACCGATCCCCGAACCGATCGCGAGCTTGTCATGGCCCACCGTGAGGCGGGCGACGACTCGGCCAGAGAGGCACTGATTCTGCGCTACTCGGGGTTGGCTCGTGCGATCGCTCGCCGGTTCGCACGGCGCGGCATGGCGCACGACGACGTGCTCCAGAGCGGCTATCTGGGCCTGATCCAGGCCGTCGACCGCTACGACCCCGCCCGGGGCGTGCCGCTCCAGGCGTACGCCGCCCGCACCATCGAGGGCGAGATCATGCACCTCTTCCGTGACCGCGGCTGGGCCGTGCGCGTGCCCCGTCCGCTCCAGGAGCTGAGCCGCTCGCTGGCCGTTGTCTCCGAACAGTTGGGACATAAGCTGGGCCGCAAGCCCACCGTCGAAGAGCTGGCGGATGCCACAGGGCGCACATACGACGAGATCCAGGAGGCGCTGGCCGTCCAGCGTGCCTACATCGCCGAGCCCCTGTCCGAGCAGGGCGGCGACGACCGCGACGACGATGCCCGGCCGGTGGCGGCGCTGATGGTCGAGGAGCTCGGCTTCGGCTCTGTCCGCGACCGCGACCAGGTAGCACGCGCGATGCGGCACCTGCCGGCGCGCGAGCGGGAGATCGTGCGCCTGCGGTTCCTGCACGACCTCACCCAGGCCGAGATCGCCGCCGAGATCGGCGTCAGCCAGATGCACGTGTCGCGCCTGCTGCGCTCGGCGCTGGACGCGCTGGCGGAGTCCATGGCGACGGACGACCCGGCGCTGCTCGCCTCGTAGGGCGCTCCGGGCCTCGCTCCGTCAGGCGGCCTGGTCGCCCCACGGCACGATCGCGTCCAGGCCGCGCAGCGTGTCCAGCGCGTCCCGTTCGATCTGGCCGATCCGCTGCCGCGACACATCCATCACCTGGCTGATTGCCTCGACCGTACGCGGCTCGCCGCCGTTCAGCCCGAACCGCAGCTCGAGCACGGTGCGCTGCCGCTCGGTGAGGTGGCACATGGCATCCCGCAGCCGCTCCCGCAGCTCGGTCGTCATCACCTCGTCCTCGGCCCGCTCGGGGCCGGCCCTGCGCGAGGCCTCGCCATCGTCGATGCTCTCCGCGGCGCTGGTGACGTGGTCGATCGCAGCCAGCTGTGCGATCCGCCGCAGCGGCACGTGCATGGCCTCGGCCAGCTCACGGTCGGTGGGAGCACGTCCCAGCCGCACCTCCAGCGTCGCCCGCGTGCGCCGCAGCTTGACCACCCGCTCGGCGGTATGCACCGGCACCCGGATCGGCCGGCCGTGGTTGTGCACGCTGCGCTGGACGGCCTGGCGGATCCACCAGGTGGCGTAGGTCGAGAACTTGAGATCGCGGCGCCAGTCGAACTTGTCGACGGCTCGGATCAACCCGACGGTGCCGTCCTGGATCAGGTCGGTGAGCGGCACGCCGTGTCCGCGGAAGTGCTTGGCGATCGACACCACCAGGCGCAGGTTGGATTCGATCATGCGCCGCCGCGCGTAGTCGTCTCCGGCTTCGACGCGGCGCGCCAGCTGCCGCTCCTCGTCCTTGTCGAGCAGCCGGTGGCGTCCTATTTCGGTCAGATAAACGTCGAGAGACTCGCCCGCGAGGGTCATCGCCGCATGCATGCCCGATGACCGCGGGCGGCAAACGCGCGCCGGCCGGTTTGGGTGTTGCGTTACGTGGGAACATCATCGCAATGACACCGATACTCGCTACGCCGCTTCTGGCTCTGGGTACGGGAATCGGCATCGTTGGCCTGATTCTGATCATCATCGTGGTGGTGGTGCTGCTGCGCGTTCTGTGACGCTCCTCGGCCTGCTCTGATCCGTTTGCACTTTGTAAGAGATTGCACCGGACAGTGGGCGAATCTGTCGCGGGGTGCTACAACAGGTATGTGGGGGTCGCGGCCGAGCAGTCTGCCTCTCCGTCTCGGCGGCCCTCAGGAGTACCAGCCTCCCGTCCGTGTTGGAGCCCGCGGACGGGAGGTACTCCTTCCTCAGGCGACGGCCATGCGGCGCAGCGGCGGCCGGATCGGTCGCGCCCGCCGTGACAATCGGTAGAGGGTGCTGGGCGGGAAGCTGTCGACGACGCGCCGCTCCACCAGACCGGCGTCCGACAGCGCCTTCAGGGCCAGCGTCAGCGCCCGCGGGGTGATCGGCGGCAGCCGGTCGCGCAGCTGGCCGAAGCGGCCGTCGCCGAGGTCGTCGAGCGCCGCGACGATCGGCATCGACCACTTGTTCAGCCCGACGTGCTCGGCCTGCAGGGCGTCCAGAGCGAACATCAGCTGGATGCAGGCCGGCGCCAGCTCGGCGCCGCGCCCGGTCAGCACGTACTCGGGACGCAGCGGATGGCCGTAGCCGGGGTTGCGGGCCACCAGCCCTTGCTCGACCAGCCAGTCCAGCGTGCGCCTCAGCGATTCGCGGCCGATGCCGAGGCGGCGGGAGAGGTTCACGAACCGGCCGCCGTTGCCGCGTCCGAGCTCCGCGAGCACGGGCACCGACCAGCGGTGGTGAAACAGGCGGGGGAGTGGGGGCCGCTCGTTTGACATGAAAGTGATTCTAGTATAAAAACCGGTCTACGCCATCAGCAAGGGAGGGCACCGTGAGCCTCGATCAGTCATCCGCCGCCCAGCAGACCGGGCCGATCGCCTACGCCGGCCACATGACGGCGGCCATCGGTGTCTCCGACATGGAGCGCTCGCGCAGCTGGTTCCAGGAGCTGCTCGGCTTCGAACCGATCTACACCCTGGCCGACTGGGGATGGTGCGAGCTGCGCACGCCGATCCCCGGCGTCAACCTCGGCATCGGCCAGGAGCAGACGGTCACCCCGCAGGGCGGCGCCACGCTCACCTTCGGCGTGACCGACATCGTGGCCGCGCGTGCGCACCTCGAGCGCAACGGCGTCCGCTTCGACGGGGACACGCGTGAGATCGAGGGCATGGTCAGGCTGGCGACCTTCTACGACCTCGACGGCAACACCTTCATGCTGGCCCAGCGGCTCGACGCAGACCAGGCCGGCCGCGGTGGCTGAGCCGCAGATGGACGCCCATACGCTGGTGTTGCTGATGCGCCCGGCCGACCCGCCCCAACTGGATGAGGACGCGGTCGACGCCCTGCAGGAGCAGCATCTCGCGTTCCTGCAGGCCCGCCGCGACGAGGGCGTGATGGCCGCCGCCGGCCCCTTCCGCGATCGTCCGGACGAGCGCTGGCGGGGCATGTGCATCTATCGGGTCGACCGCCAGCGCGCGCTGGAGCTGGCATCGGAGGATCCGATGGTGCGGGCGGGATGGCTGGAGCTGCTGGCGCTGACCTGGCTGACGCGGCCTGGTGAGCTCAGCTACGGGCCGGAAGCCTAGGCCTCCTCCAGCTCGCCGAGGTAGCGCACCTCGGAGAACACGCGCTCGACCAGCGGCCGGAAGTGCTCGGCCGGCAGCGCGTCGTAGGCGGGATCGAAGCAGTTCTGGTCGTAGAGCTCGCAGAACTCGGCGCAGGCCGCGTAAAAGGGGTGGTCGATGTAGCGGTCGCGGGCGTTGCGGTCGCCGCCGGAGTGGTGGGCGCGGTAGTACAGCTGGAACAGGCCGTGGTGCTTGACCACCCAGCACATCTCCGGCCGCACGTACGGCTTCAGGATTGCCGCCACCATCTCGCCGTGCGTCCAGGGCGCCAGCTCGTCGCCGATGTCGTGCAGGAGGGCCGCCGCCACGTACTCCTCGTCGCGGCCGTCGCGCAGCGCGCGCGTGGCCGACTGCAGCGAGTGCTCGTAGCGCGACACCTGGTAGCCGGCGAACGAGGCGCGCAGCTTCTCCAGCGAGTCCAGCAGGCGGTCGGGCAGGCCGGTCATGTACTGCTCCTCGTAGTGGTCGAGCAGCGCGTAGTCCTCGGCCGTGCCCTCGGCCATGCTCGTGAAGCGCACCGTCTCCATGCAGCCAGTCTACCGTCAGGCGGCGATGGGCTGCACCTCTGCCAGCAACGAGTCGAGCACCTCCGACAGACGCGTGTCGTGCGGCGCGGCCAGCGTGCCGGCCTCGTCGAAGTGCTCGTGCGCGCGGGCCAGCGACAGGTCGCCGTTCACCACGCGGGCGCCGGTCAGGCCCAGCACCTTGCGCAGCTCGGCCTGCGCCCACATGCCGCCGTAGCCGCCGGTGCTGGCGCCGATCACCGCGACCGGCTTGCCACGCAGCACGTTGTCGGGGAACGGTGTGGAGACCCAGTCCAGGGCGTTCTTGAGCACGCCCGGGATCGAGCCGTTGTACTCGGGGGTTGCGATCAGCAGCGCGTCGGCCGCCTCGATCTGCTCGCTCAGGTCGCGCACCGCCGCCGGCCGTTCGCCGGGGTCGGAGCGCTCGCCGTGGAACGGCGGGATGGCGGCCAGCTCGGTAAAGCGCACCAGCTGGACGCCGGCCGGTGCCTGCTCCTCCGCCGCGCGGAGGAGCAGGGTGTTGAGGGAGTCCGGCCGCAGGCTGCCCGAGATGGTCAGCACGCGCATGGTGTTTACGCCTCCTTCACGAACGACAGGCTGGCGGTGAGCTTGACGGTGTCGTCGAGCAGTGCGCCGCCGCCCGGCAGCGGGGTGTTCCAGGTGACGCCGTGCTCCTGGCGGTTGATCTCGCCCTCGAGCTCGATGCCTACCCGCTCGTTGCCCCAGGGATCCTGGTCGGGGCCGTTGACCTTGGCCGACAGCGTGACCGGCTTGCTGACGCCCTTCAGGGTCAGCTCGCCCTCGACGCGGTCGGGGGCGACCAGCGTGCCCGAGAACGTCGCCTGCGGGTAGCGCTCGACGTCGAAGAAGTCGGGCGACTTGAGGTGGCCGTCGCGGGCCTCGTCATGGGTGACCGCGCTGGCGGTCTCGATGCTGCCCTTGATGGTGGGCCGCTCGCCGCCCTCGAGCTTGGCCTCGAAGTCCAGGAATCGCCCGCGCACGGTGGAAATCATCATGTGACGGACGCCGAACTCGAAGGACGAGTGGGCGGGGTCGACGCTGTAGCTGCCGGCCGGGATGGTGGTGCGTGCAATCTCAACAGTGCTCATGGTGGCTCCTTCCAAACCGATGTATACTTGAGCTAGCAACAATCTAGCAGGAGAACATTGAGCCGTCAAGTATTGAGTCCGCAAGTTCTTTCCGCCTGGCTGGGTCTGCTGCGCAGCCACGCCGAGCTGACGCGTGCCATGAACGCGCAGCTGATCGCCCAGCACGGGATCACGCTCAACGATTACGACGTGATGGTGAACCTGGCAGAGGCGCCGGGAGGGGTGCTGCGGCGCGTCGACCTGGCCGACCGGGTGCTGCTGACGGCGTCCGGGATCACGCGCCTGCTGGAGGGGCTGGAGCGGGCCGGCTGGGTCTGCAAGCGTGCCTGTGATGCGGACGCGCGGGTCACCTACGCCGTGCTCACCGACGCCGGGTACGAGAAGCTGAAGGAGGCGTCGAGCACGCACCACGAGGACATCGGGCGCATGTTCACCGACCACTTCAGCGAGCAGGAGCTGGACGAGCTGTCCGACCTGCTGGGCCGGCTGGTTACGGATCGCCGCTGCATGCCGGGGTGAAGCTGCGGTAGCGTGGCGCCATGAGTGCGCCCGCTCACGTCGAGATCGATCGCGCCCGGCTGGGGCGGCTGCTGGAGCGGGAGCGTGCCCGCTTCGCGGAGCAGCACCCGCGGTCGCGCGAGCTGTACGCCGAGACCTCGCAGACGCTGCTGGGCGGTGTGCCGATGAGCTGGATGACGATGTGGGCCGGCGGGTTCCCGCTGTTCATGGCCGAGGCCCGCGGCGCCAGCATCACCGACGTGGACGGCCACACGTTCGTCGATTTCTGCCTGGGCGACACCGGCGCGATGGCGGGCCACGCGCCCGAGGCGACGGCGCGCGCGGTCGAGCGCCAGATCCGGCGGGGGACGACCGGGATGATGCCGACCGAGGACGCCGCATGGGTGGGTAGGGAGCTGGTGCGGCGGTTCGGGCTCGACGCCTGGCAGTTTGCGCTGACGGCGACCGACGCCAACCGGTGGGTGCTGCGGATCGCGCGCACTCTGACGGGGCGGCCGAAGGTGCTGGTCTTCAACGGCTGTTACCACGGCACGGTCGATGAGTCGGTGATCTGGCTGGAGGACGGCGTGCCGCGGTCGCGGCCTGGGAACGTGGGCCCGGCCGTCGACCCGGTCGAGACGACGAAGGTGGTCGAGTTCAACGATGTCGAGGCGCTGCGGGCGGCGCTCGAGGCGGGCGACGTGGCGGCGGTGCTGGCCGAGCCGGCGCTCACCAACATCGGCATCGTGCTGCCGGAGCCGGGGTACCACGAGCAGCTGCGCCGTATCACCAGCGAGACCGGGACGCTGCTGATCATCGACGAGACGCACACGATGAGCACCGGGCCGGGCGGCTACACGGCCGAGCATGGTCTCGATCCGGACATCCTGACGGTGGGGAAGTCGATCGCGGGCGGCGTCCCGATCGGCGCCTACGGCATGCGGCGCGATCTGGCCGACCGTATCCTCGCGGCCGACGTCGACCTCGAGGATGTTGGAGGCGTGGGCGGGACGCTGGCCGGGAATGCGCTGTCGCTGGCGGCCGCGCGGGCGACGCTGGCGGAGGTGCTGACCGAGCAGGCGTTCGCGCGGATGGTGCCGCTGGCGGAGCGGTTCACGGCGGGCGTGCAGGAGGTGCTGGACGGCCGGCGGGTGCCCTGGAACATCGTCCAGCTCGGCGCGCGGGCGGAGTACCGGTTCTGCCCAGAGCCGCCGCGCACCGGCGGTGAGTCGGCGGCGGCGCACGACGGCGAGCTGGACGCCTACATGCACGTGTACCTGATGAACCGGGGCGTGCTGATCACGCCCTTCCACAACATGGCGCTGATGTGCCCGGACACGGTGGAGGCCGACGTCGACCGCCACACGGAGGTGTTCGCGGAGGCCGTGGATGACCTGATCGGGGCGACCGGTGCCTGAGGGGCCGATGTCCGGCCGCGCGGCGCTGGTGACGGGCGCGGGGTCGCCGAGCGGGATCGGGTTCGCGACGGCGCGGCTGCTGGGCGAGCGCGGTGCGGCGGTCGCGATCACCTCGACGACGGAGCGGATCCACGAGCGGCGGGCCGAGCTTGAGCGCGAGGGCATCGAGGCGGCGTCGTTCATCGCCGATCTGACGGGATTCGCGCCGGCCGCAGCGCTGGCGGCGGCGGTGGTGGAGCGGTTCGGCCGGGTGGACGTGCTGGTCAACAACGCGGGCATCGCCCAGGTGGGCGAGGAGAGCGCGCTGCTGCCGTTCATCGAGATGACCGAGGCGCAGTGGGATCGCGACATCGCGGTCAACCTGAAGACGGCGGTGGCGACCACGCGCGCGGTGCTGCCGGGGATGGTCGAGCGCGGCTACGGCAGGGTGGTGAACGTGTCGTCGGTGACCGGCCCGGTCGTCAGCTATCCGGGCAACTCGGGCTACAGCGCAGGCAAGGGGGCGATGGACGGGCTCACGCGCGCGCTGGCGATCGAGACCGGGCCGCACGGGGTGACCGTCAACTCGGTGGCGCCGGGCTGGATCGCGACAGGGTCGTCGTCGCCGGAGGAGATCGAGGGCGGCCGCAACACGCCGGTGGGAAGGCCCGGAACGCCGGACGAGGTGGCCGAGCTGGTGGCCTTCCTGGCGTCGGACGGCGCTCGCTACATCACCGGACGGTCGATCGTGGTGGACGGCGGCAACACCATCCAGGAGTTCAAGGGCGCCTAGGCAGCGCCGGGCGCTACTGGCGGCGGCGAGCGCGACACCGTCACCCACTCAGGGCTCAGAGCCCGCCACGGCCGCCGTGGGCCTTTGGCACCGAGTCGGCACAGGTCGTTACTCGTGACGCCTGTTGCGAACTGGATGGTTGAGCCGAAGCGCGCTCGCCGCCCAATTATTGGAGTCAAACACCGCTTCGCGCCCCAGGCACAGGGTCGTTGCGCGCCGCGAACAGGTCGTGAAACTGGCGTGACGGCAGCGTCAGCCGCCGCGAGCGGCTTCGTCGGTACGGCCGCCAGCGATCCGCCTAGGTACGGGGAAACCAGACCGGCCGGGCGAGTGCCCGGCCGGCGTGGTTCTAGATCTATCGGATCCGGTAGACGATGCGGCCGCGGTTCAGGTCGTACGGTGAAAGCTCCACCTTGACCCGATCACCTGGCAGGATGCGAATGCGATAGCGCCGCATCTTGCCGGCCGTATACCCGATCGTGGAGTGGCCGTTGTCGAGCGCGATGCGAAACATCCCGTTTCGCAACGACTCCGTGACCTCCCCTTCGAGTTCGATCTTTTCTTCTTTGGTGCTCATGAGCCTCCCCGTGCTAGACGGGGGTTACTCCTGTTGCCTCGGGGCCCTTCGCGCCCTGCCGGGCCTCGAAGGTCACCTTGGCGCCTTCCGCCAGGGACTTGAAGCCATCACCTGTGATCGAGCTGTGATGCACGAACAGGTCCTTGCCACCGTCGTCAGGAGCAATGAAGCCATATCCCTTTGCATCGTTGAACCACTTTACGGTTCCGGTTGCCATATTGACACCTCCTTCCATTACCTCACGAACGGGTCAGGAAGGCGGACTGCGCAACCAAACGATCGTTCCAAGTTCAGTACCACTGTAGCAGGATGACCCGCCGTTGGCAGCGCGGCCTCAGGCCGCTCCCGGCGGCTCCGGTGCGGCTTCCAGATCCGCAGACTCGCGGAACTCGTCGGTCGAGTTCACGTGTGGGAACGGCTCGTCCGGCACCGGCATCGCCAGCGCACGGCAGAGCGGCTCCCAGCCGTCGCCCGGCTGCCACTCAACCAGCCGTCCCGGCGCCACCACGCTGCGAACCATCTCGTTGTGCCGCTCGTAGGCCGCTCGCACCGCCGCCGGGTCGGGCCAGTCCGGGCAGAACTGGCGCAGCATCGCCATCGTCAGCGCCCGGTGGCGGGCGTGGTCGGCGTCCTTGGCCGGCTGGCTGACCGCCTGCATGATGGTGCCCTCCATGCTCCCGTACCAGGCCTCGGTGCTCGATCGCGTCGACAGCAGCACCGGCGCGTCCGGGTAGGCGTGCGCCAGCTCCCGCCAGACGGCGCAGGCCGGCCAGTCCACCGTCGCCTGGTAGCCCGCGAGGAACTGCTCCCAGTCGGGCATCGTCCCATCGATCGCGGCGTGCCACACCGGCACCGCCTCACGGTTCCCGATCAGCTCGACCATGTGGTAGCAGGGTGCGCCGGTCAGCTGTTCGATCGCGAGCTTCAGCGAGTGCGTGCCCGTGCGCCCGACTCCGGCTCCCACCAGTCGCAGCGCCACGTCAGGCCTCCGCCCGGACGATCGCCGCGCCGGCCGCCAGCGACTCGAGCTTGCCGTATGCCGAGTCACGCGGCAGGTACTTCATGCCGCAATCGGGCGCAGCGACCAGCTCGTCCGGCCGCTTGTACGGCAGCGCGCGGCGGATCCTCGCCGCCACCGTCTCCGGCGTCTCCACGGCGTGGTCGTTCAGGTCGATCACGCCCAGGATGATCTGCTTGGCCGGGAGCGTCTCCAGCACCGCGGTGTCGATGCCGGATTGGGCGGTCTCGATCGAGATCTGATGGCACGAACAGGCCGCCATCTCCGGCAGGAACGAGTAGGCGGATGGGCGGTCGTGGATGATCGCCGCGTATCCGAAGCAGATGTGCACGGCGGTCGTCCCGGTCACCCCGTCAAGCGCCCGCTCCAGCGCGGCCAGCCCGAACTCTCGCGCCTTCTCCGGCCGCGCCTGCATGTACGGCTCGTCGATCTGGACGATGTCGGCACCCGCTGCGAACAGGTCGACGATCTCGTCGTGCACGGCGGCCGCGTATGCCTCGGCCAGCTCCGCGTCGCTCGGGTAGGCGTCGTTCTGGGCCTGCTGGGACATCGTGAACGGGCCCGGCACGGTGATCTTGACCGGCCGGCTGGTGTGCGACCGCAGGAACTGCACGTCCCGCACCTGCACCGCATGCTTTCGCTCGATCGGCCCGACCACGCGCGGCACAGGGTTGGGATGGCCGCTGCGGTCAAGCGCCGTTCCCGGGTTGTCGATGTCGACACCGGCGAGCGCGGTCGCAAACCGGTTGGAGTAGCTCTCGCGGCGCTGCTCGCCGTCGGTGATGATGTCGAGCCCGGCCCGCTCCTGGTCCCGGATCGCGACCAGCGTGGCGTCATCCTGGGCCTCCTCGAGGTACTGCGGGTCGATCCGCCAGAGCTCGGTCGCGCGCACGCGCGGCGGGAAGCGGTCGCGCAGACGCGCACGATCGATCAGCCAGTCGGGCTGGGCGTAGGATCCGACCAGGCTGGTCGGGACGGCGGTGGGAAGTCGCTCCATGGCCACGTCGCAACGCTACACGCCGCGGCACCCTTTCGCCGATAGCATGCCTGCCGATGGAGCACACCGACCTCGGCCCCCTACGCGTCTCCCGAGTCGGGCTCGGCTGCAACAACTTCGGCGGCCGCCTCGACCTGGCCGCCACCCGCCGCGTCGTCGACGCCGCGCTCGACTCAGACGTCAGCTTCCTCGACACCGCCGACATCTACGGCAACCGCGGCGGCAGCGAGCGCCTCCTTGGCGAGCTGCTGCAGGGCCGTCGCGACCGCGTGGTGCTGGCCACCAAGTTCGGCGGCGAGATGGGCGACGGCGCGGTGGGCGGCGCGCCTGCGTATGTGGTTCGGGCGGTCGAGGCGTCGCTGCAGCGTCTGCAGACCGACCACGTCGACCTGCTCTACCACCACTTCCCGGACGACGCCACGCCCATCGCCGACACCGTGGGTGCCATGTCCGAGCTGGTGGGGGCCGGCAAGGTGCGGGCAATCGGCGTCTCCAACGTGACCGCCGACCAGCTGGCGGAGGCGGCCGCCACCGCAGAGATCGCTGCGGTGCAGAACGAGTACTCGTTGCTCGCACGCGAGGCGGAGCGCGAGCTGCTGCCCGCCTGCCTGGAGCTTGGGGTCGGGTTCGTGCCGTACTTCCCGCTGGCATCGGGCTTTCTGACCGGCAAGTACCGCCCGGGGGAGGCCGCCGAGGGATCGCGGCTGGGGTCGGTCGAGGAGGGCGCGTCCGTCACGCGCCGCGCTTCGGCGTCCTTCGCGACGATCGAGCGGCTGCAGCGCTTCGCCGAAGACCAGGGCCACACCCTGCTGGAGCTGGCGATCGCCGGCCTGGCCTCGCGGCCCGGTGTCGCATCCGTCATCGCTGGGGCAACCAAGCCGGAACAGGTGCGTGCAAACGCCGCCGCCGGCGACTGGCAGCTGACCGCCGGCCAGCTGGCCGAGCTCGACGCGATCTCGTAGGTCGAGCTTCAGGCCGCGCCGGCGAAGATGATGACGAGCAGCAGGATCGAGAGCGTCGACGTGGCGACCACCGTGAACCCCGCGATCACGTTGAACGTGCGGCTGTTGCGGTACTCGCCCATCAGCTCACGGCTGGCGGCCAGCCTCCAGATGAAGATCAGCAGGATCGGCAGCAACGCCCCGTTCACCACCTGCACTCCGACCAGCAGCGAGATCACCGGCAGCCCGGGAATGACCGCCACGATCGCGCCGATCGCAATCAGCACGGTGATGGTGGCGACGAACACGGGTGCCTCCTTGGGGTTGCGGCTGATGCCCTTCTCGAAGCCGAACGTCTCCGAGATCACGTAGGCCGCGGTCGTGGGCAAGATCGCCGCGGCCAGCAGGCTGGCCCCCAGCAGGCCGATCCCGAACAGCACCTCCGCGTAGCGTCCCGCGAACGGCTCCAGGGCCTTCGCGGCCTGAGCGGCGGTCGATATGTGGTGCTCGCCGTGCACGTACAGCGTGGCACCCGTGGCGATGATGATCGAGAGCGCGATTATGTTCGCGAAGATCGAGCCGGTCACGACCTCGGAGCGCTCGGCCTTGAGCTCGCTGGTCGATACCCCGCGCTCGACCACGGCCGACTGCACGTAGAGCTGCATGAATGGTGTGATGGTGGTGCCGGCGGTCGCGATGAACAGGAACAGGTACGCGTGCGACGCGTGCAGGCTGGGGGCGATGATCGCTCGTCCGACGTGGCCCCACTTGGGGTGCGCCAGGACGGCGGCGACCGGGTAGGCGAAGAACGGGATCGTCATCAGCACGAACACCCGCTCCGCCACACGATAGGAGCCGCGCATCAGGAGCAGCCAGACGGCGGCTGCAGCGATCGGCACCGATACCTGCACGGGCACGCCGGCCAGGCCGAGGGCGGCGCCGATGCCGACGAACTCGGAGATGCAGATGCCGACGTTCGCGACCAGCACCGAGCAGGTTGCGAACAGCGACCAGCGGACTCCGTACTCCTCCCGGATCAGCTCGGCCAGCCCCTTGCCAGTGACCGCGCCCATCCTTGCCGCCATCTCCTGCACCACGATCAGCGAGATCGTGATCACCACCATCATCCACAGCAGGTCGTAGCCGTAGGTGGCTCCGACGGCCGAATAGGTGGCGATGCCGCCGGCGTCGTTGCCCGCGTTGGCAGCGATCAGCCCCGGCCCCAGGAAGGCGAGGGCGGCCAGGACGCGGCCGCGACGGCGGCTAGGCCAGCGGCGCGGGCGCAGGCGGGCGCCGCCGGCGATCAGCCGGCCGGGAAGCGCCTTGGCGGCGGATACTCGGCCCGCCATCCACGGGCACCGGGATCTGCGTCGCTGTCATGAGCTGAGCCTACCTACTCGCCGCCAAACAGGTCGAACTTTCGTCGCCAGCCGCGGGGCAGCACCAGCTCCAGGACGTCGTCAACCGTGACGACGCCCATCAGCTCACCCTTGGCCCCGGTCACGGCCACGATCGTGAGGTCATAGTCCGTCATCAGCCGCGCGATCTCCTCGACCTCGGTGTCGGGTGTGACAACGCGCGGCTTGACGGTGGCCAGGTCTGCCAGAACGGCGTCGTCTTCGGCGCGGATCAGGTCGGCCAGCCTGATCTCGCCCTGCAGTCGCCTGTGCAGGTTCATCGTGAAGATCGAGGTGACCGAGTTGGCCTTCACCTGGTCACGCCTGATTCGCTCCACCGCCTCCCGCTTGGTGGCGGTCGCGTAGAGGCAGATGAAGTCGGGGCTCATCAGCCCGCCGGCCGTGGCCGGGTCGTATCCGGCCAGCGCGCGCACCCGCCGGGCCTGCAGCGGCGGCAGCAGCTCCAGGATCCGCCGGCGCCGCTCCTCCTCGAGCTCGCCCAGCATGTCCACGGCGTCGTCGGACTCCATGCGTGCCAGCACTCCCGCCACCTCGGCGTCGGTGCGCTCCTCGATGAACTCGCGCTGGTGCTGGGGGTCGAGCTCCTCGAACACGTCGGCCTCGAGCTCCTCGTCGGCCAGAGCCGACATGATCTCCTCGCCCTCGCGGTGCGATGCCGCCTCCACCAGGTCGGCAAGCTGAGCCGGGTGCAGCCGCGCCAGCTTGGGGTGCGGCACTCGCAGCCGCACGGTGGGGACGTGTCCGGTGAACGGCTCGACGCTGGCCCAGTCCAGAAACCGTCCGAGCTGTATGCGTGGAGCCAGCCGCCGCGGCAGCACCCGCCGCGTCAGCCCGCGCAGCCCGGTGTCCACACCGACAACGCGGTACCACCCGTCGACGCGGGCGAGCTCGATCTCGTTCGTCCGCACCAGGCGCGCGCCCTCGACGTTGATCAGCTGCCGGTCGAGCACGTCCTGCTTGAGCAGCACCTCCTCGGGGCGCCGCTCGAACGGCCGCAGGTCGAGCCTGACCTCGCTCAGCTCCACGTATCCGTGCCCGATCTCGCGGACCACGTCCGCGGGGACGAACACGCGGCGGCCGGCCACCGTCGCCAGCACGCCGCTGACGACCGGATAGTCGGCGCCCAGCCGCACCACCACGTCGTCGACGCGGCCCAGCTGGCCGCCGGCGCCGTCGCGCAGCACGCCGCCGGTGATCAGCGAGAGGTGCAGAATCGGCAGGCTCTCCGTTGCAGCCATGCGGAAACGGTACTCCCGCCGGGCGATCAGCCCAGCAGGTAGGAGCCGGAGAAGGCCAGCCGCTCCACCGGTCGCGCCCGCATCCGCTCGCCGTCCAGGCGCACCTCGTGCTCGGCCGCGTCCACGGTCACCCTGCCGGTGCGGGTGTTCCGCACCATGTCGGCGGCCGTCAGATCGCGGCAGCCATGCACCCGGGCCCGCCGCCGCCGGGTCGGCAGCTCCGCCTCCATCGAGGCGCCGGCCAGGAACGCCAGCGACGTCTGCGCCGGTGCCGATCCGGCCGCCGCAAACTGTGGCCCCACCGTTACCGGCTCGACCATCATGGTCGAGCCGTCGCCGTCACCGGACGATCCCCAGGCCGGCATCCCCGCCTTCAGGATCAGCTCCGGCCGCACCGCGAAGAACTCGGGCGCCCACAGCACCAGATCGGCCAGCTTGCCCACCTCCAGCGAGCCGACGTCGGCCGCCAGCCCGTGCGTGATCGCCGGGTTGATCGTGACCTTGGCCAGGTAGCGCAGCACTCGCTCGTTGTCGGCGGGGCCGGGCTCCGTGGCGGCCTGCGCCTTCATGGCGTCGGCGCACTGGAACGCCCGTCTCACCACCTCGCCGATCCGGCCCATGCCCTGCGAGTCGGAGCTGAGCATGTGGATCACGCCCAGGTCGTGCAGCACCGACTCCGCGGCCATCGTCCACTCGCGCACGCGGTGGCGCAGGATCTCGGCGTCGCCGGCCCGCGTGCCCGGCTCCAGCACATGCACCGCCGCCACCATCGCCAGGTGCTCGGCCTCGGCGCCCGCGCCGAACGGCACCGTCGGGCTGGTGGACGACGTCAGCACCCGGTCGCGTCCGGCCAGCTCCAGCAGGTTCGGCGCGTGGCCGCCGCCCACCCCTTCGATGTGGTAGGCGTGCACCGTGCGGCCGGCGAACGCGGCGAACGTGTCCTCCAGCGACAGCGCCTCGTTGAGCCCGTCGGTGTGGATCGCCAGCTGCACGTCGTGACGATCCGCGATGTCGAGCGCGCAGCGGATCTGCTCCGGCCCGGCGCCCACGTCCTCGTGGATCTTGAGGCCGGCCCCGCCACGCGCGAGCGCGTGCTCGACGGGCCCAGGCTGGGCAGACGAGGCCCGCACGAGCATGGCCACGTTGATCGGGAACGCGTCGAACGCGGACCACATCATGGCCTCGGCCTCGGGCGGGTTGTGGCCGAGGTTCCAGACCGGGCCGAAGTCCTGGGTGACGAGCGTGGTCAGCCCTGCCGCCAGCGCCGCGTCACAGACCTGCGGCGAGAGCAGGTGCACGTGGCAGTCGATTCCGCCGGGCGTCACCACCAGCCCGCGGGCGTCGAAGACAGCCGTGCCGGTGTCGAGCACGACGCCGATGCCGTCCATCGTGTCGGGGTTTCCGGCGCGGCCGATGCACACGATGCGGCCGTCGCTGATGCCGATCGATGTCGCCCGTATGCCCAGCACAGGGTCGAGCACCAGGCCGCCGACGACGGCCACCTCGACTCCTCCGCGCTCGGCGCGAACGCCGAGGCCGTCGCGCATGGTGTTGCCCCAGCCGGCGACGATCTCGTCGGGTCCGGAGACGTCGTCGCTCTCGGGTGCGACCCAGAGGTCGCTGTCGCCGAGCCTGACCGCGGCCGGATCAGGCACCCTCGTAGCCCCGCTTCAGCGCCAGCGCCAGCGCCGCGTCCAGCGCGCCGGGCGCGTCCAGCGGGCCGTCCACCAGGCCGCCGTGACCGCGCACGACGCGGGCGCCGCCGAACGGCACAACCAGCACCTCGCGAGTCTGGCCTGGCTCGATCACGACCTTCACCCCGGCCGCCACCGCCAGCCGCATGCCCCAGGCGGCGCGGCGGTCGAACCGCAGCCGCCGGTTGGCCTCGAACACGTGGAAGTGCGAGGTGAGCGCGATCGGGACGGCGGACGTGTTCGTGAGCTGCAGCGGCGTGCCGCCCTCCAGCCACTGCGGCTGGGCGTCGCCTGCGTCCAGCGACGGCGGCCCGCCGCTGGTGATCGGGTCGTGCAGCACGATCAGCCGGTGACCGTCGGCGAACAGCGCTTCGAGCTCGATCCGACCGACCAGTCGCGGCACGTCCTCGAGCACGTCCGCGGGGACGAGGATCTCGTACCCGCGCTGCTCGACCGCCGCATAGTCGAGCCCGTCCCGGGCGGCCTCCATCACCTCGTCCGAGATCAGGGCAACCGCCTCAGCCTGGGAGAGCAGCAGCCCGCGTGCCCTGCGACGCCGCGCCAGCTCGGCGGCGGCGAAGACCTGGAGGCGGTTCTGTTCGCGGGGAAGCAGTCGCACGGGCTGACGATCCTACGGTGCGAAGGTGCCGGCCGGCACCTGCTGGGTGATGCAGTGGGGGCCGCCGCCTCCGGCCAGGAACAGCACCTCCGAGCGCACGGTGACGACCTCGCGATCAGCGTACACCTCGCGGATCTGCGCCAGCGCCCGCTCGTCGTCGGGCGTGCCTGCGATCGGAGCAACCACCGCCACCGTTGCAGACGTAGAGGTTCAGGTAGGGGATGCCCTCCGCATCGCCGGTGTCGAACTCGACAACGTCGATGGTGCGTCCGCGCGCATCCGGAGTCTCGCGCAGCCGTCGGGCGTTCTCGGCGCCCTTGGCGTGGTCGGGGTGGGCCGGGTTCGACGGCGTGTGCAGGATCACCCGGCCCGGCGACAGGAAGTGGGCGATGTCGTCGACGTGGCCGTCCGTGGAGAAGTCCTCGTAGTGGCCCTCGCCCAGCCACACCACCTTGTCGATGCCGAGGTGGTCGCGCAGCGTCGACTCGATCTGCTCGCGGGACATGCTGGGGTTGCGGTTTTCGTGCAGCAGGCACTGCTCGGTCGTGATCATCGTGCCCTCGCCGTCGACGAAGAACGACCCGCCCTCGAACACCATCGGCGCCACGTAGCGCCGCGCCCCCAGGTGCGACGCGATCAGCTCCGGCACCCGCGAGTCCAGCGCATGGGGCTGGTCGGGGAGGCCCCAGCCGTTGAAGTCGAACTGCACCAGCGCCACCCGGCCCTGCGCGTCGCGCACGAAGATCGGCCCGTTGTCGCGCATCCATGAGTCGTCGAGCTCGGCGGCGAGCAGCTCAACCCGCGAGGACAGCATCCGCCGGGCCTCTCCCAACTGCTGCTCGCGCACCACCATCAGCACCGGCTCGAACTCGACCACGGCGTTGGCAACCGCCGCCTGCTGCTCCTGCGCCTGGCCGTAGGCCTCGGCACCGAACCCTCGTTCGGCCGCCGCGAAGGTGGCCGCCCGGCACGGCCAGGACATCAGCGTCAGCTGGTGCGGTGCCCACTCGGGCGGCATCGCGAAGCCGTCGTCGCGCGGCGTGTCAGGCATGATCGCCGGCCGGAGCCACGGGGCCGGCCGGAAGCTGCTGGGTGATGCAGCCGATCCCGCCACCGCCGTAGGCCTGGAAATCGGTGGGCACGCTGACCACCTCGCGGCCGGGGAACAGGTCGGCCAGCAGCCGGTAGGCGACGTCGTCCTCCGGGACGTCCAGCCGCGGCGCGATGATGCCGCCGTTGACCGGGTAGAAGTTGGTGTACGGCGCCGCTCGCCGCTCGCCCTCGATCTCGCGGGTATAGGACAGGAGCTCGATCTCGACGATCTCGATCGGCCGGCCCTGCGCGTCGGTCTGGCCCGCCAGCGCGGCGCGGTTCGCCTCGGCCAGGTCCCAGTTCGGGTTCGACCGGTTGGGCGCCGCCTGGAACAGCGCCAGGCCCGGCCGGATGTACTGGATCACGTTGTCGGAGTGGCCATCGGTGCCGGCGTCGCCGGAGTCCTCGGCCAGGCCGTACGGCAGCCAGATCACCTTCTCGGCACCCAGGTAGTCGCGCAGCACGGCCTCGATGTCGGACTTGCTCAGGCCCGGGTTGCGGTTGGGGTTGAGCAGCACCGACTCGGTGGTGATGACGGTGCCCTCGCCGTCGCTGGTGATGCCGCCGCCCTCGGCGATGATCGGGGCGGCGTACCTGCGCATGCCAAGTCGCTCGGACAGTCGCCTGCCAACGGCCGCGTCGTTGTCCCACGACGGCGCCTTGCCGCCCCACGCGTTGAACCCGAAGTGGGTCATGGCCACGGTACCGTCTCCGTCGACGACGAAGATCGGGCCGTTGTCGCGGATCCAGCAGTCGTCGATCGGGATCTCGGCCACGTCCACCGAGCTGCCGCATGCCTCCAGCACCTGGTCGCGCGAGCCCGGGTTCGCGATCACCGTGACCGGCTCGAAGCGGCTGATGGTGCGGATCACCTCGGCCCACTCGTCGCGGGCATCCTGGAGGTGCCCGGGTGCGGCCGGCCACTCGCAGCAGGGCCAGGACACGAACGTGCGGGCGTGCTCGACCCAGCGGCCGGGCATCGCGAATCCGTCCTGGCGCGGGGTGCGGCCCTCGGTCTGGGGGAGTGGCGTCTGCTGGATGGACATGGTCTGACCTCCACTTTGTATGGCGTTCTAGAAAGTTAGAATGCTAGACTAACAGGTCATGGCGACGGCTTCAAGGGCAGACCAGCGACGGGCCCGGGTGCTCGAGGCGACGATCGCGGCGATCGCCGATGTGGGCGTTGACGCGCTGCGCATGACCGACATCTCGGAGCGGGCGGGGATGACGCCGGGTCACATCCTTTACTACTTTGGCAACAAGGACCGGATCCTGTTCGAGACGCTGCGCTGGAGCGAGCACGACCTCGCCGAGAGCCGCCGTTCCGCTCCGGCGCGGGGCGGCCCACGCAGGCGTCTGCGCACCCTGGTCGACGACTACCTGCCGCAGGGGACGGCCGACGCCCGCTGGAACCTGTGGATGCAGGTCGGGATCCACCCGCCCTCAGACCACGAGACCCGCGAGCTGCTGGAGCAGTTGACCGACCTCTGGCGCGACGACCTGATCGAGCTCGTGGGGGACGGCATCGACGAGGGCGTGTTCGCCGAGCCGTCGCTGGGGCTGGAGGAGTTCGCGCGCCGCGGCCTCTGGTTCCTGGACGGGCTCTCGATGTCGCTGCTGAACGGCTCCCCGCGGCTGTCCCGCAAGGACGCGGTCGACATCGGCCTCGCCGAGCTGGAGCGGCGGTTGCTCTGAGTGACGGTGCCGGCACCTGTCATGATGGGTGCCCACCATCAGGAGGTATCGCGTGGCCATCAGGGAAACCATCGAAATTTCACGGAGCCCGGAGGACGTCTTCGCCTACATCGACGACCTCGCGACGCACGGCGAGTGGCAGGAGCAGGTCGTGAGCGCGAAGGTCGACCCCGACGGCCCCACCAAGGTCGGCACCAAATCCACCGAGGTGCGCAAGATCGGTGGCCGCGAGCAGACGATGACCTACGAGGTCACCGAGCACAACCCGCCGCAGGCGTTCGCGTTCCGTGGAGTCGACGGCTCCATCCGCGCGATCGGCCGGGCCACCATCGAGCCGCTCGACGACGGCGCGCGCTCTCGGGTGACGCTCGATCTCGACTTCGAGGGCCACGGCATGGGCAAGCTGATGCTGCCGCTGGTGCGCAACCAGGCCGGCAAGCAGGTGCCGAAGGACCAGGCGCGGCTGAAGCAGAGGCTCGAGAGCGACACGCCGGC
>CAWCPM010000018.1:0-78738 GCA_963797565.1 uncultured Actinomycetes bacterium
GTAGGATCGGCGTCGTGACGGCCCAGCCCGACATCGTGACGAGCGGGGCCGGCTGACATGAGCCTCGCCGGGGTGGTTGCGCTGGCCGCCCTCGCGGCCTGGATGTGGGTGGTCGGAAGCGCGCTCGCCCGGGGCCGCCCGGCGGCCGAGCGGGTCGCCTACGGCGCGCTGGCGGCATGCGCACTGGCCTGGACGGCAATGGCGTGCGGGGCGTTCGGAATCGGCATCCTGGGAAGCACGGCGATCACGGGTGGTGTCGCGCTGGTCGCCGCGGGAGCGGCCCTGGCGCGCCGGCCGCCGCTGCGCAGCCCTCGCCCGGTGCTGGCACCGCTCGTCGTCGGCGGCGCGGCCGGCCTGCTGCTGGCCGTTCCCGGCCTGCTGCGCCCACTGGACGCGCTGCGCCCCTCACGCAACGACATGGTCTGGCACATGGCCTGGGTGCACCAGCTCAGCGCCGGCTTCTCCTCGCCGGGCGGCGTCTACGCCGGTGAGCCGAACAGCTATCCCTGGCTGTTCCACTCACTGGTCGCCTGGATCGCGGCGGCGCTTCCCGGCGGCGCCGTTGATGCGTTCCAGGTGATGGAGCTGTTCGGCCTCGTCTGCGCCGGGGTCGGCATGTGGCTGCTCGCGCGTGAGCTCGGCGCGTGCAATCCGGAGGCCACCTGGAGCGTCGGGCTGTTCCTGACCGCCGCCGCGTTTGGTTGGGTCAACCGCGCGGACTTCCAGTTCGAGATGCCGGCGCTCGAGCTCGGGCCCTTCCACGGCGACCCGGTGCCGGCTCTGACGCCGGCCCTTGCCTACCTCCCGCCGATGATCCCGCGCGACCTGGGGCTGGCCCTGGCGCCGATCGTGCTGTGGCTGGCGATGTGCGCCGCCCGTGGCCCGGAGCGGATGTGGTGGCGCGCAGGGTTCGCCGGCGGGCTGGTCTTCCTGGCCGCGCCGCCGGCGGGCATCTTCTGCGCCCTGTGGGTGGTCACGATCGCGATCGTCGAGCGTCGCTGGGCGGTCTGGCGGGCTGCGCTGGCGTGGGTCGCGGCCACCTCCGTCTGGCTGGTGCCGCTGGCGATCGCCTACCACAGGTACCACGGGTTCGTGCCGATCGCACAGCTGCGGCTGACGGAGCCGAACGCGACCCAGACGCTGGTGGCCGTCGGCATCTCGTTACCGCTCGGGCTGGTCGGCCTCGGCCTGCTCGCCAGGTCTCGTCCGCAGATGGCCACCCGCGCGCTCGTGCTGGTCGCGATCCCAGCGGTTGCCGTGCTGCTGGGCGCGAGCATCTCACAGCTATCGACGCTGGTCGCACACGGTGTCCCGACGCCGCTGGTGCGATGGCTGCGCTACCTGCCGTTCCTCGTGCTCGCGCTGTGCATACCCGCCGGGGTCGCCGCGAACGCACTCGTCACGCTGCTCTCACGACGAGCGCGGCCGGTGGCGATCGCCGCGGCGCTGCTGGTGGTCGTCGTGGCCGTCGGCTCAACGGCCCTGGCGTCTGCGACGGTCTGGCGCGAGCCCGCCCGCACCGGCCTGGTGTGTTCCCACCTGCCGATCGACGCCCGCACACACCTCGCGGTGCTCGGCCACGAGCCGCTCGCCGACTATCTCGGGTTGACGCTGTTCGGACGCACGGGCGCGAGCCTCTACGTGATGCGCACGCGACCGGCCAAGGTGCGCTTCCGCACCTGGCTGCACGACCGCGTGCCCGACGCTGACCGCAGGCGCAGCGAGCTGGCGGCAGCCCTGCACGGCGGGCCGCTGCCGCCCGGGATCGACATGGTGTTCGTCCGCAAGGACGCCGCCACCAGCGGGCTCGGGCCGGCGGTGGCGTCCTGCACCTGGCGTGGACAGACGTGGGATCTTGCCCCGCCGGCGGCGCAATGAGGCTCCGGTCCGCCGCCGGCCGCCGGTAGCATGCCGGTGACGTCAACCGGGAGGAATCTGCCGTGGAAGAGATCGCCGAAGGCACACGTTTTGTGATCGACGGACAGGTGTTCACCTACATCGGAGACGGAGAGGACGCCGCAGGACAGCCTGTCGCCCATCTCCGAGGCGGCGACTCGGACTCGCTCGAGGAGTACCCGAAGGACGCGCTCCAGAACCTGGAGCGCGCCTGAGTCAAGGGATATCCCGCCCTACCGGCCGGGAATCCCGACCCGCGGCTGAACCGCCTTCACCGACAGGAACACCGGCCCCTTGGCCGAGCAGGCCCGGAACCGGAACGGGATCTGGGCCGCGGTGAACGCACCCGGCGGGTAGACCGTGAGTCCCACCCGCGGTGACCGCCTTGCAGCTCGTCGGCGGAAATGCCGAGACATCGGTGATCTGCAGGAAGGCGTGGGCGGTCGCGCGGTTTCGCAGCGTAACCGTCTGTGCGGGTATGGAGTGGTCGCGCCCCGCGGCGCTTCCCACCTGATTGCCTGCAACCTCAGCCGAGACGCCCGGGAAGCCGAAGAGCCGGCAGGTGTGGCCCGAGACGTTTGTGAACTCCAGCGGGTACACGATGCCGCCGGCCTGACCGCCGCCGGATCCGACGCCCAGCCAGACCGACAGGCCGGGGGTCTTGCATCGCGGCGTCGTGGACGCGGCCGTCTGCGCACCGGCTGTCGCAGACGCCGCCAACACCACGCACGCGATGCCCGCGAGCAGCGTGCCGGAGAGCATCCACCGGGCCGGCTTCGACTTGGTAATAAGCTCGATCATCTGTTCCCTGCCTTCCTGGGTCGCCGGCCCACGCGAGATCCCGCAGGCACCATCCGATGCTACGAGCCGGGCGTATCCGCCTCATGTCGGCCGTGTAACGGTTCGATGACTACGGAGCTCAGCGCCGCCGCACGGCGCACGCGGCTGCGCCCGCCAGCGTCAGCGCCGTGACGCCCAGGAGCGCTCGGCGGCGGCGAGCACGTCGGGCCCGCCGGTCGCGGGCCTCGGCGTAGGCGGCGGCCGCCGCCAGGGCCACCTGCGCCATCTCCGACCAGAACAGTGGATCGACCAGCTCATCCCGGCCGGCCTGCAGGGCCGGCCCCGAGAGGTGCGCGCCCAACCGCCAGGCCGCATCCCTCGCCGCCTTCGCCGTGTCGGTCGCCTCAGGCACCGAGACCCTCGGAGCGGTCCACCCGCTCCTGCGCTGCGATCACGATCCTGGCGATCCGGCCCAGCTCGGCACCGCGCTGAACGACCGCGGGGACGGTGAAGCGCAGCTCGCAGCCGTCACCATCCCGCACGACCGTCACCTCGATCGCGTCGTCGCTTCCCCGAAACGGCAGATAGTGCCACCCGGGCGCACCGTCGATGTCGAGGGTGCCCCCATCGTCAATCGGGGTGGCTGCGGCCATGCGTCGATGGTACCCGCGGAGCTCGTTGCCCAACCACGGCCGCCGGGGTGGCCGGGAGCGTGCTGATTCTGAGCAAGCTCACAAGAAGGTCCGAGCCGGGCCTCAACTCGAACGGGCAGCCTGCAAGCAGAAATGACCTTCTGCACCGTCCGAGGAGTCCTCCCATGAAGCATGCATCACGTGCAGCGGCACTCGTCGCCTCGGCCACGATCGGCGCCGCCCTGGCGCTGGGGGCGTTCGTCGCGATCGAAGGCACGAGCGATTCGCCGACACCCGCTGACGCGCACGATCGTCGAGGGCACGGCCAGCCCTGCCGCCGTGACCACATCGTCGAAGTCGGTGGCCGACATCTACGCCGGAGCCGTCGCGGGCGTCGTCGAGATCAACGTGCGCGAGCACGCGACCGGCCAGAGCATCAGCCCATTCGGGCCCACGCAGCAGACCCAGCAGGCGCAGGGCACCGGCTTCGAGATCGACGCACACGGCGACATCGCCACAAATGCCCACGTCGTCTCAGGCGCGTCCTCGATCACCGTCCAGACCCACGACGGAAAGACCTACAAGGCGACGCTGGTTGGAAGCGACCCAACCACCGACGTGGCCGTCATCCACATCGACGCGCCGGCTGCCGATCTGCACCCGCTCACGTTCGGTGACTCGACCGGCCTGCGGGTCGGCGACGCCGTGATCGCGATCGGCGATCCCTTCGGCCTGGCCGACAGCGTCTCGGCCGGAATCGTGTCGGCGCTCGACCGCACGATCACCTCGCCGAACAACCACCCGATCGACAACGCTATCCAGACCGACGCCGCGATCAACCACGGAAACAGCGGCGGCCCGCTCCTGGACGCACAGGGCCAGGTGATCGGCATCACCAGCCAGATCTACGCCGACGGCAGCACCAGCGGCAACGTCGGGATCGGCTTCGCCGTGCCGTCGTCAACCGTCCACAGCATCACCACGCAGCTGATCGCAAGCGGCAAGGCCCGCCACGCCTACCTCGGCGTCTACCTTGAGGACGCGGCCGGCGGCGCCAGGATCGCGAAGGTCACCTCCGGGTCTCCGGCCGCCTCGGCCGGCCTGACGGCCGGCGAGGTGATCACGGCGATCGACGGACAGCGCGTCGCCGACGCAAGCACCGCCGCGGCCCGCGTCGCAGGGCACAGCCCCGGCGACTCGATCCGGCTCACCGTCACGGCCGGCACGGCCACACACCAGGTCACCGTGACGCTGGGGAGCGTGTCCTAGCGCCCGCGGTACTCGTAGGCGCCGATGTCGGGCGGCCCACGGCGGCGGTGCCCGAGGAGGTCGAAGATCGGCGCGTAGAGCGGGTTGGCCTTGTCGATCACGAGCACGGACGCGGCGGTCGGCCGTTCACGGACGCTCAGCAGGGGGTCACCGACGACGTCGGTGCTGCCGCATGCGACACCCTGCTCGATCACGTTGTGGCTCGACCGGCGCAGCCGTGGGCACACCAGATTGGGCGAGAGCTGTTTGCCCAGGATGTTGTTCGCGATCAGCGGCCGCCATGCCCGCTTGAGCCCGAGGTAGCGGTGGCTGACCACGATCGAGAGCGAGTTGTGGTCGGGTCTCGGCGACCCGGAGAGGATCGTGTTGTTGATGATGTCGACGTCGTGCGGCACCCGCAGCGCCACCTTGGTGCCGACCAGGATCCCCGCTCGCGGCACCACCGTCGGTGCCCGCGGATCGGACGCAAGGAACAGGTTGTCGAGGACGCGCACGTGGTCGACAGCCAGCGCCATGTAGAGCTGTGCGCCGCCGAACTCGTTGACCCCGAAGATGTTGTCGCGGACGACCATGCCGTCGGCGAGGAACAGCTCGATCATGTCCTGGTGGCCGCACTTCTCCCAGGTGTGGTGGCAGGCGAGGGCGCGGTTGAACGTGTTGCTCTTGATCAGCAGCTTCGGCCCGGCGCGGCCGTGGATGAAGTCGCAGCCAAGGCAGTCGTGGAACCGGTTGTACTCGATGGTGACGTACGAGGCATAGCGCGGCAGGATGCACATCGACCACCGCGGCGTGTTGTCGCCACAGTGGGCGAAGGCGCTGTGGTCGACGGTCACGTGGCTCGAGTGGTCGAGGTTGATGCCCACCTTGCGCGTGGTGTCGATCGCCGTGAAGGTGAGGTTGTGGAGCCTGATGTGCCGCGAGTAAATGGTGTGGATCCCGCCGTCCCTGGCCATGGCCCGGATGTGAAGCTTGTGGATCGTGACCACCTGGGTGTGGTCGAGCACGATCGCACGCACCACCGCTCTGCCGCTGGCGGGCCCGGTGATGATCAGCCGCCGCGACGAGCGCGGCCCGATCCGCATCTTGGTGGGGTACGTGCCGGGACTCAGCGTGATGGTGCCGCCGGTGTCGCGCATGGCTGCGACCGCCGCCTCGAATCCTGCGGCGGAGGTGACGCTGCGGGGGAAGGGTGGTGCGGTCGCCCCGTTCACGCTGCGGGCCGCGTCAGCCTCCGGCGCGACTGCCAGCACGACTGCGACGATCAACGTCAGGCTCGCAAGCAGCGCCGTTCGGATCCGCATGCGGACGGGTTCGCGGCCGCGGGGCAGAGGCCTCCCATGCATCGTCACCGGCGGCGTGATCCAGCACACACGACCGCGGCGCCGGCGCGGCTCGTGGGGGCGGGTCACCGTACCGGCCGGGGAGCCCGCCTACACTTCCGGCATGGGATTCGACTCACCCGAGAAACTGGCGATCGTGTTCCTGATTGCGCTGATCGTGTTCGGCCCGTCGCGGCTGCCGGAGCTGGGGCGCTCGCTGGGTCAGGGCATTCGGGGCTTCAAGGACAGCGTGGACGGCCGGGACGAGCCCGGCGACCACCCGCCGCGCCAGCCCTAGGTCGCCGCCGCGGGGTGATGCGTCCCCCCGCAGCCGCTCGATCCGATCGGTCGCGAGCTGCTTTCGTACCTGGCTATCCATCGGATGCATGTCCCGCTCCTCTCTTTACCTAAAGTATCTTGAAGTCGAGATTCTAACAGTGAGTAACCTTGACGTCAAACTACTTTTCTGCGAGACTGCGGGTATGGCCAAAGCTGACGACCGAGACCACGTCGACGCATTCCTCGAGAGCATCCACCTGGTGCTGCCTGACCTCGACCTGGAGGTCGAAGGCATCGTCGACCGCATCGCCGGACTGGCCCGGCGCCTGCAGCGCTCGATGGACGAGACGCTGGCGGAGTTCGGGCTGGACACGGCCGAGAACAAGGTGCTCTCGATCCTGGCTCAGGGCGGCGAACCCTTCCGAAGCACGCCCGGGCGGCTGGCCGCTCGGATGGAGCTCTCCAGCGGGGCGATGACCAACCGGCTCGACCGGCTGGAGCAGGCCGGGCTGGTGCAGCGGCTGCCCGACCCCGACGATCGCCGCAGCGTCGTGGTGGAGCTGACCGAACACGGCCGCAAGACGTACCGGAGGGCGGTCGGCGCGCAGGCCAACAAGGAGGCGCTGGTCACCGCCGCGCTGAACGAGCGGGAGAAGGTGCAGCTGAACTCGCTGCTGCGGCTGATGATGCTCGAGTTCGAGCGACGCGAGCGGGGAGAGCCGGGATAGATGGTTGATTCCACGGGATGCGTGGATGCTGGGCGCAGGATGGGGCGGGATGGACGTCGCGAGCGTCGGGCAGGCTGGATGATGTCTGGCCGGCGGCTCTGCTCAGAGCGTGCGTGACGACCACAGGATCGCGGCCAGCACTACGCTCAGCACCGAGACCACCAGTCCGATGACCCAGGCGGAGATGTCCTGCGTGCCCATGATCGCAGCAGCGGCGACGCCGATCCCGATCACACCGCCGGTTGCAACAAACCGGATGAAGATCGACTCGATACCACGCCGCCGGTGCCCACGCCGGCCGATGAACGGAACGGCCGGCGCATCGAGGTCACCGGCGCGCGGCGGGTCTGGCGCGTCGGGCGCGACCTCACCGACGCTGGTCGAGAGCTGACTGTGTCGGATCCTTCGGCTCGCTGGGCTGAGACATGCAGACAGCCTAGCCCTGAGCGTGCCCGGGAGGGTCTGGCTTCAGCCGCCCGCCCGCGCCAGCGCCGCCTCCATCCGCGCGGCCGCGCGCTCAAGCGTCGCCTTCACATCCTCCGCGTGCCCGCGCAGCGACCGCTTCACCCAGTCGGCCGGCGGTGCGCCCGGCTCACCGCGAAGCGACGCCAGCTCCAGCCACAGGTTCGGGCTCTCGGTCAGGTGGCTGCGACCGCCCCACCCGTCGCCGCTGCGGTCGCGCGCGACACGCGCGAGCCGGCGGCGCATGGTGTCGTGGGAAAGCGCCCCGCAGAGCGCGTTGTCGCCGACCCGCGCCGCGTGCCTGGCCGCCGCCCGGTTGTCGCCCTTGGCCAGCGCCGCCTGCGCCGCCTTCAGCGCCGTCAGATCGCGCGCCGCCTGCTGGAACGGATAGGCCGACGAGGCGCCGGCATCGAGCGCCAGCAGCCCGCGCCCGACCGGCGTGAAGGCACGCCGGCCCCTGGCCGCCGCGTGCCGACGAGCCGCCGCGCGCAACCCCGGCAGCGGCACCGGCGACCGCGCCACCGCCTGCTCCAGATGACGAGCCCGCGCCCGGTGGTCGCACAGGTCGTCGCCGCGGCGGTCGGCGTCCAGCACCATCAGCGAGTACGCCCTGCCCAGCCGCTCCAGGTGGCCGAAATCGACCAGCTTGATCGTGTCCAGCGGCGAGTGGTAGGCGCTGCGCGAGAAGCTCTTGCCCCACGTCAGCACGCTGATCCCGGGCACGCCCGCCACCAGCAGCGGCCAGAGCTCGGTGCCGCATCCGGGCGGGTACATCTTCCAGCCGCTGGTCAGCAGGCCCCGCCGGTCGGCCGCCCGCAGGCAGCTCCGCGCCCAGCCGGTCAGCTCCGGCGGCGCCTCCACGAGCAGCGGCAGCCCGGTGTGGCCGGATGCCTCGACGCACAGGTGGAACGGGCTGCGCGCGCTCCACTCCGGGTGCGAGTGTGCGATCTGCCCGTGCGCGCCCGTGCACCAGTCGTACTCGCTGTCGGCCTGGCCGAACTCCTCGGCCGTTCGCGACGTGAAGCAGATCGTGCGCTCGGGCCGCACGCCGGCCTCCACCATCGCGCGGGCCATTCCCAGCATCACGGCAACGCCGCTGGCGTTGTCGAAGGCGGCCCGGAACCAGCCGTCGTGGTGGGCGCCGACCACGATCGGCGCGCCCCGCCGCCGTCCCGGCAGGTACCCGACCGCGTTCGACGCCCTGGGACGGCCCCGCGTCCACGCGCAGCGTCAGCTTCGCGTCGCCGTGGCCGCCGTCCATCAGCTTGCGGACGCGGACGGCATCCTCCTTGCGGATCGTCACCATCGGCGGTGCGCCCGCATACCACCGCGAGTTGAACGCGCCCAGCGCACGTGGGCTCTGGTAGTACGGCCCACCCTGCGGGCAGTGCACGACCACGCCGATCGCACCGCGGGCGGCCAGCTCCAGGCCGACGTCGGACGGCCAGATCGAGCTGCTCCGCCACTCCACCACCGCGATCCTGCCGCCCACATCGATCCGGTCGAGCCGGCGCCTCGACGCGTCGCCGGCCCACACCAGCGGGCCGTGATGCCGCCCGGCGGCGTCCCCGGCACGCCGCCCATCGACGCGCACTCGAAGCTGCGGCCGCCGACCTCGAGCGACGCGCTGCGCATCCGCCAGCCGTAGACGGGCACCGTCTCCACACTCACGTCCTGCAGGCCGATCGCCCGCATCTCGGCCGCCGCCAGCCGGGCGGCGGCTCGATCCTCCGGCGTCCCGGTCACCCGGAAGCCGCTGGGCGCCGAGCCCAGCGCGGCCAGGTCGCTCACGACCCGGCGCATCTGCGCACGGTCGAAGGGGAGCGACAACGCAGTGGCGATCTGTTCGGAAGTCGGTGGCACCGGTAGCCGATCCTACAGATCTGCCTGCGCCCGGCAACAAACCTGGACTCCGCAGCGACCAATCCCTATCATCGTGCGGCGAACGGCGGTCGCCGGTCATTTTCCACCTGGGAGGCACCAATGCAGCACGCACGACGTCACGGACTCATGACCAGTGCGTGTTTGGTGTTGCTGGTGGGCGTGCTGGCCGGCTGCGGCGGGAGCTCCTCGTCGTCGTCCGGTGGATCGAGCGGCTCCGGGTCGGCGACCGGGCATAAGGGCGGGACGATGGTGCTTGCCTGGAACGGCATCGGCAGCTCGATCGACCCGGCGGTCGACTACGACCAGAACTGGACGCTGCTGAACCTGATCTATGACGGGCTGCTGACCTGGAAGAAGGTGGGCGGATCGGACGGCAACACGCTTGTCCCCGACCTCGCGCAGGAGATCCCCAAGGCGACCGACGGGGGCAAGACGTACGTCTTCCATCTGCGGCCCGGCATCATGTACTCCGACGGCACGGCCGTGAAGGCCAGTGACTTCCTGCGCGCGATCGAGCGGGAGTTCACTGTCCCCGGGCCGGTCGGCTCGTTCTACCAGGGCATCGTCGGCGGCGACGCCTGCGCCAAGACACCCAAGACGTGCGACCTGTCGAAGGGGATCGTGGCCGACGACGCCGCCGGCACCGTCACGTTCCACCTGGTCTCCCCCGATCCCGACTTCCTGCAGAAGCTGGCACTGCCGTTCGGCTACGCGGTGCCCTCGAACACTCCCGACAAAGAGGTCGGCCCCTCCAACCCGCTGCCCGCGACCGGGCCTTACATGATCGATCACTACACGCCCAACCAGGAGATCCTGCTGGTGCGCAATCCCAAGTTCCACGAGTGGTCGAAGGACGCCCAGCCGCAGGGCTACCCGGACAAGATCGACATCCGGCTGTCGCTGACCAGCGAGGCCGAGGTGACGATGGTCGAGCAGGGCCAGGCCGACTGGATGTACGACCAGCCGCCCTCCGACCGGCTGAACGAGATCGCCACCCAGTACACGAACCAGGTGCACCTGAACCCGGTGCCGCAGGTCTACCACATGGCCATGAACACGCGGGTGGCGCCGTTCGACAACGTCAAGGTGCGCCAGGCCCTCAACTACGCGACCGACCGGGCCGCGATCATCAAGGCCTGGGGCGGCCCGCAGGTGGCCACGCCGACCTGCCAGATCCTGCCGCCGGACTTCCCCGGCTACGCGGCCTACTGCCCCTACACCACGAACCCCGGCGACGGCACGTGGCACGGCGCCGACATGGCAAGGCCAGCAGCTGATGCCGAGTCCGGCACGAAGGGCCAGAAGGTGGCCGTGATCTGCACGCCGGACGAGGCCAGCAAGGCTATCTGCCTGTACTTCGTATCGCTGCTCAAGCAGCTCGGCTACGACTCGTCGATCAAGGTGCTGAGCGCCGCCGTGGAGTACCCCTACGTGCAGGACTCGAGCAACAAGGCCCAGATCAGCTTCAGCTACTGGTATCCGGACTACCCGTCCGGCGCCGACTGGTTCGACGTCGTCGTTGGCTGTAACGGTTTCCACCCGAACAGCACCGCCAGCGCCAACCTGTCGGAGTTCTGCGACCCCGACGATCCAGAAGATGACGGAGAAGGCGATCCAGACCAGCGTCACCGACCAGGCCGCGGCAAACGAGCAGTGGAAGGCCGTGGACAAGGCCACGACCGACCAGGCGCCATGGGTGTCGCTGTTCCTTCCCAAGCACATCGACTTCGTGTCGGCGCGCGTCGGCAACTACATCTTCGACCCCAACGTGCTGGTGGGCGGCATCCTGATCGACCAAGCCTGGGTGAAGTAGCCCTTCACCGATGTCGACCGTCGGAGGGCTCGAGCACCCGATTGACCCGCTCGCGGACGCGCCGCCCGAGGGCTGGGTCGCCGGTCGCAGCCCGTGGGCGCTGGCCGGTCACAAGCTGGTGCGAAACCGGATGGCGATGGCCGCCCTGGCCGTGTTTCTGGGGATCGTGGTGGTGTCGTTCATGGGGCCGTTCTACGCCGACCACATAGCCCACACCGACCCGTTCACCAGCCAGCTGACGGCCACGACGGTGATCAACGGCAAGAAGGTGGAGGTGCTGCAGCAGGGCGGCGGCGTGCTGAAGCTGGGAGAGACGCCGATCGGCCCCACCTGGCAGCGCAACTACTTCCTGGGCGCCGACAGCCAGGGCCGCGACGTGGCCGCGCGCGTGCTCTACGGCGGCCGCACGTCGCTCACGATCGGGATCGGGTCGGCCGTGATCTGCAGCCTGCTCGCGATCATCGTGGGGATGCTGGCCGGCTTCTACGGCGGGGTCACCGACAGCATCATCTCGCGCGGGCTGGACGTGGTCTGGGCGTTCCCGGTGTACCTGCTGGCGATCTCGATCGCGACCGTGCTGCTGACCCAGGGCCTGAAGATCGGGCCGGTGTCGGTGAGCGCCTCCAGCCTGTGGCTGCCGACCCTGATCATCGCCGTCATCTACGTGCCCTACGTGGCACGGCCGGTGCGCGGCGCCGTGCTGTCGGTGCGCGAGAAGGAGTTCATCGAGGCCGCCATCGCCCAGGGCGCGTCCAACCGGCGGCTGATCTTCAACGAGATCCTGCCCAACGTGATCACGGTGCTGATCGTGCTGCTGCCGCTGATGATCGCCACCACCATCCTCACCGAGTCGGCGCTCTCGTACCTGTCGATCGGCGTGCAGCCGCCGAACGCCAGCTGGGGCACGATCATCGACGACGGCCAGCAGCTGCTGTACACGCGGCCGTGGGTGGCGATCGCGCCCGGCATCATGATCGTGCTGACGGTGCTGTCGCTGAACGTGCTGGGAGACGGCGTGCGCGACGCGCTCGACCCCCGGGCAAAGCTGCGGATCAAGGACTGACGGATGCTGACCTTCGCCATTCGCCGCATGCTCGCCACCGTCGTGGTCGTGTTCACGATCACGGTGCTGGTGTTCCTGATCTTCTTCCACACGCCCGGCGTCGACCCGGCCCGCAAGCTGGCCGGCCGCAACCCCAGCCCGGAGACGATCAAGGCCATCAAGCACCAGTACGGGCTCGACCGGCCGCTGCCGGTGCAGTACGTGATCCTGATGAAGAAGCTGTTCATCAGCCGCGACCTGACCTCGTACACGAACCAGGGCCAGAGGGTGGTGCCCGAGATCGTGGCCGCCACCCCGGTGACGCTGTCGCTGGTGCTGGGCGCGGCGGTGATCTGGGTGGTGGTGTCGATCCTGATGGGCGTGGCGGCGGCGGTGCTGCGCGGCACCATCTTCGATCCGATGCTGATGATGCTGGCGCTGATCGGCATCTCGATGCCGGTGTTCTGGCTGGGCGAGATGGCCAACCTGATCACCCAGGACCGCTACCACAACACGTTCCTGTTCTCGTGGGTGCCGCCGCTCGGCTACACCCCGTTCACGGAGGACCCGGCGATGTGGTTCAAGCACCTGGTGATCCCGTGGCTGGTGCTGTCGGTGCTGTACATCGGCCTCTACGCGCGGGTGCTGCGGGCCGACCTGATCGAGACCGAGAGCGAGGACTACGTGCGCACCGCCCGCGCCAAGGGTCTCAGCGGCAGGCGGGTGCTGCTGCGCCACATGCTGCGCACCTCGATGATCAGCTTCGTGAGCCTGTTCGGCCTCGACTTCGGGGTGCTGGTCGGCGGCGGCGCCCTGCTGGTCGAGGTCGTGTTCGGCCTGCCCGGCGTCGGCCTGCTCACCTACCAGTCGCTGATCAGCCTCGACCTGCCGGTGATCATGGCCACCGTCATCTACGGCGCCATCTTCATCGTGTTCGCGAACGCCCTGGTCGACGTGGCCTACGCCTGGCTGGATCCGCGGGTGAGGCCGGCATGAGCGGGCCGCCGCTGCTCGAGGTGCGCGACCTGAGCGTGTCGTTCCGCACGCAGGACGGCACGGTGCACGCCGTGGACAACGTCTCGTTCACGGTCAACCGCGGCGAGGTGCTGGGCATCGTGGGCGAGTCCGGCTCCGGCAAGAGCGTGACCGCGATGACGCTGATGCGGCTGATCCTCGACCAGAACGCCGTGTTCTCCGGCGAGGTCTGTTCGACGGGCGCGACCTGATGCAGCTATCCCAGCGCGACATGCTGCAGGTGCGCGGCACCAGGATCGCGATGATCTTCCAGGATCCGATGACGTCGCTGAACCCGGTCTACCGGGTCGGCTGGCAGATCGAGGAGCAGCTGCGCGCGCACGAGAGCATGTCCGCGAAACAGGCGCGCAGGCGCACGCTCGAGCTGCTGGGCGCCGTCGGCATCCCCAACCCGCAGGCGCGCGTCGACGACTACCCGCACCAGTTCTCGGGTGGCATGCGCCAGCGCGTGATGATCGCGATGGGCATCTCGTGCAACCCCGACGTGCTGATCGCCGATGAGCCGACCACGGCCTCGACGTCACCATCCAGGCCCAGATCCTCGAGTTGATCGGGAGCCTGCAGCGCGAGTTCGACTCGGCCGTGGTGCTGATCACGCACGACCTGGGCGTCGTTGCCGAGGTGGCAAACAGGGTGGCGGTGATGTACGCGGGCCGGATCGTCGAGTACGCCGAGGTGGGCGAGCTGTTCCGCGGCCCGCAGCACCCCTACACCTGGGGGCTGCTGGGATCGATCTCCCGGATGGACCGGCCCCGGCAGAGGCGGCTGGCGGCCATCACGGGCCAGCCGCCCTCGCTGATCTCGCTGCCGGCGGGCTGCAGCTTCCGGCCGCGGTGCCCGCACGCCTTCGATCGCTGCCGGCCGAGCGGCCTGCGCTCGAGGCGCGGTCGGGGTCTGGCCACCTGGACGCCTGCTTCCTGCCGGCCGACGAGAAGCTGGCGCGGCAGGTCGCGGAGCCGGAGGCGTCGTGAACGATCCCGGCGCACAGCCGCTGCTGCGGGCTCGCGGCATCCGCAAGTACTTCCCGATCAAGCGCGGCGTCGTGTTCCAGCGCGAGGTGGCGCGCGTGCACGCCGTGGACGATGTCGACCTCGATCTGATGCCCGGCGAGACGGTCGGGCTGGTGGGCGAGTCGGGCTGCGGCAAGTCCACGTTCGGTCGTTGTCTGATCCGCCTACACGACCTCACCGACGGCACGATCGAGTTCGACGGGCAGGACATCTCCACCCTCGACCGCAAGCAGATGCGGCCGCTGCGGCGCGAGATCCAGATGGTGTTCCAGGATCCATACGCGTCGCTCAACCCGCGCAAGCGGGTGGGCACGATCATCGGCGATCCGCTGCGGATCCACGGCGTCGGCGCGCGCGGCGACATCAACAAGCGGGTGCAGGAGCTGCTGGAGCTGGTCGGCCTCAGCCCGGAGCACTTCAACCGCTACCCGCACGAGTTCTCCGGCGGCCAGCGCCAGCGGATCGGCGTCGCGCGGGCGCTGGCACTGAGCCCGCGCCTGATCATCGCCGACGAGCCGGTCTCGGCGCTCGACGTCTCGATCCAGGCGCAGGTCGTGAACCTGCTCAGCGACCTGCAGGACGACCTCGGTCTGACGTACCTGTTCATCGCGCACGACCTTTCGGTGGTGCGGCACGTGTCCGACCGTATCGCCGTGATGTACCTGGGCAAGCTGGTGGAGCTGTCACCGGCCGAGGAGCTCTACGACCGGCCGATCCACCCCTACAGCGAGGCGCTGCTGTCGGCGGTGCCGGTGCCCGACCCCGACGTCGAGCGCGAGCGGATCGTCCTGCAGGGTGACGTGCCCAGCCCGATCACGCCGCCCAGCGGCTGCCGCTTCCACCCGCGCTGCCGCTATGCGACCGACATCTGCACCACCACCGAGCCACCGCTGGTGAAGCACGGCGAACACCATCTGGCCGCCTGCCACCATCCGCTCAACCTGGGTGGGTAGCAGGCGAAGGTGGCTGGAAGACCGCGTCCAGTGTGATGTCGCCGGGCCTCAACGTAGGCGCCGATCAGGAGAGGGCGATGAGGATGATCGGAGCGAGGCCGACGAGCACTCCAAGGCCTGCCCCGGCGAGCACGTCTGACGGGTAGTGCGCGCCGACATAGACGCGGCTTGCTGCCATGACGAGCGCCATCGCGATCCACGCTGGTGCGAATGTTGGGGCGACGATGAGAAGCGCGCAGGCCGCGGCGGCGGCGGTCGCGGCATGGCCGGAGGGGAAGGAGGTGCTTCGCAGCGGCCGCACCAGCAGCGAGATGTGGTCTGGACGTTTGCGCGCTGCCAGATGTTTGACGAGACCCGCGCTGAGCGCGGCGACGACGACCCGGCGCAGCTCGCCGGCCAGCAGCTCCACCCGGTCGGCCTCTATCAGGACGTTGATGACGAACGCGCTCCCGGTCTGTCGCTGGCAGTTGAGGCAGTGGCAACAGTGTGTTACCAGTGGGTCCGAGGTGAGCCGGTAGCGGACATCTCCACACGAGCAACCGCCCTCGGATGGGAAGCTCTTGGCCACGACCGCATTCTGCCAGCGCGACATGCTCACCACCAAGCCCACTTGGCTTAGCCGCCAGACACCTCGCGCGCACCGGAACGCGACTGCGTGCGAACGGCGTAGGATCGTGAAGTGCTGAGCCGATTGGCGCCTCTCGCGAAGCTGACGCGAAACCCGACGCTGCGGCGATGCGGTATCGGTTTCGCGCTGTTCAACGCAGCCGAGTACGGCGAGTGGATCGCCGTGCTGGTCTACGCCTATAACCAGGGTGGAGCAAAGGCCAGCGGCATCCTCGCGGCCGCGCAGCTCATGCCGTGCGTCGTCATCGCCCCGCTGCTGGCCACGTTCGCGGACCGCTACCAGGCCGGGTGGGTGCTCGTGGCCGGCTACGCGGCGCAGGCTGTGGGCATGGGACTGCTGGCGATCGCGCTGCTCGCACACGGTCCGCCCTCGGTCGTCTACGTGTTTGCGATCCTGGCAGCACCCGCGTTCAACGCGACGCGGCCGACCATGAACGTGGTTCTGCCGGCCGCCGTGCACACACCCGACGAGCTGACCGCCGGGAACGCCGCGCTGGGCTGGATCGAGAGCGCCGGCATCATGGTCGGCCCGATCGTGGCCGCCGGTGTGATCGCCATCGGCGGGCCCGGCTGGGTGGTGGCGGCGTTCGCCGTCGCCATGCTGGTTGCCACCTGGGTGTCGTTGCCGTTGACGAGATCGCTTCCGCCGGCAGAACCGGGCGACGTGGGCTCGCCGATCGCAGACACGGTCGACGGGTTCCGCGCGCTCAAGGGCGAGCGCGGCACGGCGGTGTTGATGGGCGTGCTCACCTCCCAGTCGCTGTACCTCGGCGCGATGGACGTGCTGTTCGTGGTGCTCGCGCTCAACGAGCTCGACATCGGGCAGTCCGGCGTGGGCATCCTGAACGCCGTCTTCGGCGCCGGCGGCCTGCTGGCCGTGTTCGTCACGGTGGGCCTGGTCGGCCGGCGGCGCCTGGCGCCTCCGCTGGTCGCCGCAGCCCTGCTCATGGGCGCATCGGTCGCCCTGATCGCGGTCTGGCCGCGGGTGGCGATCACGATCCCGCTGCTGCTGCTCGCGAACGTCGGGCGCAGCCTGTTCGACGTGTCCGGCCGCACGCTGCTTCAGCGCACGGGGACGCCCGCCGTCCTGGGCCGCATCTTCGGCGTGATCGAGAGCGTCGACATGCTCGGCCTGTCGCTGGGCTCGCTGGTGGTGCCGATCCTGATCAGCCTGGGCGGCACCAAGGCCGCGATCGTTGGTGTGGGGGCGATCATGCCGTTGGTGACGCTCGTGCTGCTGCCGGCGATCCTGCGCGCAGACGCCAGGGCGACCGTGCCCATCGTCCAGATCGGGCTGCTGCGCGCGATGGCGCTGTTCCGGCCGCTGCCGCCGCCTCAGATGGAGGCCGTCGCGCGCATGCTGGAGCCGCGCCACGCCCCGGCCGGCGAGGTGCTGATCCGGGAGGGCGAGCCCGGCGACCTGTTCTATCTGGTCGCCGACGGGGAGGTGGCCGTCACCACCGCGGCCGGGTTCACGACGACGCTCCGCCGCGGCGAGGGCTTCGGCGAGATCGCGCTGCTGAACGACACCCCGCGTACCGCCACGGTGACGGCGTCCAGCGACGCCAGCCTCTACACGCTCGGCCGCGAGGAGTTCCTGACGGCGATCACCGGCATGGCCGACGTCCACGGCGCCGCGCGCACGATGGCCTCCGAGCGCCTGGCGCAGCAGACCGCCACAGCTAGGCCCCGCGATCGAAGCGCTGCTCCTCGTCGACCGTGCGCTCGGCCGTCGGGATCGCCTCCAGCCGCTCGTCCGGGATCGGATCGCCGCTGTCGATCGAGAGCCCGAACCGGCCCTCTGCCAGCCGCTGCTCGGCCCGCTCCACCGCGGCCAGCTGGTCGTTGAGGTCGTCGCTTCTGCCCTCGTCGAACTCGTTCTGGTACGTGTCGGTGGCGTTGTCGGCGTCGTCCGCCGTGGACTCGTCGTCGGTGGTGACAACGGTGCTCGTTGCCAGCGCCTGCTCGATCCGTCGCCGCTCCTCCGCCAGCAGCTCCCGTGCGCGATCATCGTCCATCCGGTCCCCCTTGGTCGGCGTTCGTCGGTGCCCCGCATTCTGGCACGGACCGGCCCGAGCCCGCGCACGGCCGTCGCTATGCTCGGGGCGTCGACGGAAAGGGATGCAAGATGAGCGAGGGGCGACTGCAGGGCAAGTCGATCGTCATCACCGGCGCGGCCTCCGGGCTGGGCCGGGCCATGGCCCTGACCTTCGCCGCCGAGGGCGCCGACGTCGTGGTCGGCGACGTGCGACCGGACCCCCGCGAGGGTGGTGAGCCGACCGTCGATCTGATCCACCAGGCCGGCGGCAGCGGCATCTTCGTCGAGGCCGACGCCTCGAGGTGGGACGACATCGACCGGCTGGTCACGACGGCGGTCGAGCGGCACGGCCGCCTGGACGTGATGGTGAACAACGCGATCGTCGCCGGCCGCCACTCGAAGGGGCTGCTGGAGACCGAGCCCGAGGACTGGGATGCGATCATGGACGTGGGCCTGCGCGGCGTGTTCCTCTGCTGTAAGCGCGCCGTCCAGCAGATGCTCGGCCAGCAGCCGGTGGCAGAGGCGCGCGGACGCATCATCAACATCTCCTCGCAGCACGGCATGATCGGCGCGCCCGGCCACGTCGCCTACTGCACCGCCAAGGGCGGCGTCATCAACCTCACCCATCAGCTGGCCGTCGACTTCGGCCCGCAGGGCGTGATCGTGAACGGCCTCGCGCCCGGCAAGATTCTCGTGCGCCAGGATTCCGACGAGGTGCTGGCCTACTCGCACGCGCGCACGCCGTTTTCCCGATTGGGACGGCCCGCCGACGTCGCCGCCGCCGCGCTGTTCCTGGCCTCCGACGAGTGCACGTACGTCAGCGGCATCAACCTGCTGGTCGACGGCGGGTGGATGGCCTACTAGTACGCGCTCCAGCCTCCGTCCACCATCAGGTTGCTGCCGCTCACGTAGCTGGCCTGGTTTGCCAGAAACGACACCGCCGCGGCCACGTCCTCGGAACGGCCCAGCCGCGCGAACGGCGTACGCGACCGCACGTAGGCCAGGCCCTCCTCGCTGGCGCTGAGGTCGCCGGGCGTGCCGGTCACGATCTTGCCGGGCGCGACTCCGTTGCAGATGATGCCCTGCGGCCCGTAGTCGACCGCGATCTGGCGCGTCATCTGGATCAGGCCGCCCTTGCCGACGCTGTAGGTGAAGTGCCCCGGGCACCCGACCATCCCGTGCTGCGAGGTGATGTTGATGATCCGCCCGCGGGCGTCGCCGTCCAGCGGCTGGGTCAGCATCTGGCGCACCGCCGCCCGGCACAGCAGGTACGCGCCGCGCAGGTTCACGGCCATCATCGCGTCCCAGTCCTCGGGCTCGGTGTCCAGCAACGGTTTGGACTCGGACCCGGCCAGCACGGCGTTGTTCACCAGCACGTCCAGCGTACCCACGCGCTTCACCGCCGTCGCGACCAGCCCGGCGCAGTCGTCCGGTGAGGCAACGTCGGCCGCCACGTGCACGGCGCTGCCGCCGCTTGCCAGGATCACGTCCTCGGTGGGCTCGCCGCCGGTTATCGGATCGCGCCGGATGTCGGCCAGCACGACGTCGAACCCGTCGGTCGCCAGCCGGATCGCGACCGCCCGGCCGATGCCGGAGGACGACCCCGTGACGATCGCGCTGCGCATGCTCATATCCCCCACCTTCCTGTTCCTATACTGCCGGGATGCCCGGCGTCGCATTCGTCGCTCACTGCCTGCTCAACCAGAACTCGAAGACCGACGGCGGCGCCCGCTGCCCCGGCGTCTACTCGCCGCTGGTCGACGAGCTGCGGGAGCGCGGCTGGCGCATCGAGCAGATGCCCTGCCCGGAACTGGCATTCACCGGACTCAACCGCTTCTGGGCGGTGCGCGAGCAGTACGACACCACCGCCTTTCGCCGCCACTGCCGCCGCATCGCCGCCGCCGTGGCCGGCGCGATCGAGGTGCACGTCGCCCGCGGAGACGATGTGATCCTGGTCGGCATCGACGGCAGCCCCTCGATGGGCGTGCACGTGACCAGCTCCGACCCGGCCCGCGGTGGCCGCCCCGAGTGGCCGGACGGCGCACCGGAGCTCTCGCCCGGCAGCGGCATCTTCCTCGAGGAGCTGACCGCCGAGCTGGCCGAGCGCGGCGTCACCGCGCCGCGCGCGATGGGCGTGTCGCACCAGCTGCCCACGCACGATCCGTCCGAGGAGCGGGCGCAGCTGGTCGCGCTGATGGAAGGCGGCGGATAGGTGGAGGGCGACCGGCGCAGCTTCCGCGTCGCCCTGGTCGCGAGCGAGCTGGTCAACCCCGGCCCGGATGGGGTCGACGCCCTGGCCGTGATCGAGCAGGAGGGCTGGGGCGCGATGCAGCTTCCCGCCGCCGACTACCCCGACGAGGTGGCGGCGCCGCTGCTCGACCAGGTGGCCGAGCAGACCGAGGAGTTCGCGCGCCACGGATACACGCTGGCGCTGGTGGGCAGCCGCGCCGGGCTGGAGCAGGCGCTCGAACGCTACGGGCTGGCGGTACCGCCAGCGATCGAGCCGGACGCCGCCGACCAGCTGCGCGCCTTCCTGGCCGAGGTCGCCGCCGGCTGAGCCGGCCGTGCCCGGCGCCGCCCTCACGCGGTCTCGAGCACGCGCGAGACCGGCAGGTAGCGGCCGCGGTGCTCATCCCCGGCGAAGCGTCCGTCGGCCACAACGTGGTCGCCGCCTGCCAGCACGTGGCGGATCGAGCCGGGCACCGGCATGTCCTCGTACGGCGACCAGTCGAGGCCGTCGTTGATCACGTCGAGCGTCAGCCGCGAGGGCGCCGACGGATCCCAGACCACGAGGTCGGCGTCGCTGCCGGCGGCGATCACGCCCTTGCGCGGGTACAGCCCGAAGATGCGTGCCGGCGCGGCGCACGCGACCTCGACCAGCTGCTCCGGCTCCAGCAGCCCGAAGCCCAGCGGCAGTCGGGCGCCGATCCCGGGCATTCCCGTCGGTATCTGTGTGAAGTCGCCGAGCACCGGCAGCTTGTCGCGGTCGAGCCGCAGGTGGCAGTGGTCGGAGGCGTACGTGCTGACGCCGCCGTCGCGGAGGCCGTCCAGCAGCGCCCGCTGGTCGTCGCCGGTGCGGAGCGGCGGGGTCATCACGTAGCGCACGGCGTCGTCGCCCTCCTGGTGGGAGCGGTCGAACAGCAGGTGGTGCGTGCAGACCTCGCCGTACACGGTCTGGCCGCGGGCCCGCGCTGCTGAGATCTCATCGAGCGGTGCGCTCCCGGTCAGGTGCACGACGTAGGGCGTCGCCCCGGCCAGGCCGGCCAGCACCAGGAACCGGTGCACGCACTCGGCCTCCAGCTCGATCGGCCGGCTGCGGGGCAGCGAGTCGATTCCCAGCCGTCCCTGCTCGACCAGCTGCCGCGTGAGCACGTCGATCGCGCGGCCGTTCTCGCAGTGGGCGAGCACCACCATGCCCAGCTCCGCCGCCTCCTGCATGACTCGCAGCGCCACGTCGTCGTCGGCCTGGATGCCGAGCTCGATGTAGGCCAGCCACAGCTTCACGCTGCCGACGCCCAGCGCGGCCGCCTCGGCCAGGTCGCCGCGGCGGTAGGCCTGAGGCTCCCAGATCACGGCGTGGAAGGCCAGGTCGATCTGCGACTCCGGCATCTCGTCGGCGAGCGTGCGACGGGCGGCCTCGGCCGGGCGCTCGCCCGGCAGCGCGTCCACGAAGGCGAGCGCCGAGGTGGTGCCGCCGCAGAGCGCCGAGCGGGTGTCGTCGCGGATCCCGCCGAACACGTGCGTGTGCACGTCGATCGCGCCGGGCAGCACCAGGCAGCCGCTCGCGTCGACGGTCTCGGCACCGTCCCGGTCGACTTCGCCGACCGCCCGGATCAGGCCGTCCTCCACCAGCACGTCCGCCCGCCTGGAGCCGTCCGGCGCCACCACGGTGCCGCCCACGATCGCGGTGCGAGCGCTCAGCTGAACGCCCCGTCGGGCAGGCACGGCGCGGCGCTCAGCAGCCGTTGGGTGTACTCGTCGGCCGGCGTGTTCAGCACCTGTGCGACCGTGCCGCTCTCGCACAGCGAACCGCGGTCCATCACCAGGACGCGGTCGGCCACGCAGGCGACGACGCCCAGGTTGTGGGTGATGAACAGCATGCTCAGCCGCAGGTCGCGTTGCAGCTCCGACAGCAGCTCCAGCACGGCCGCCTGCACCGACACGTCGAGCGCCGAGGTCACCTCGTCGCAGATCAGCAGGTCGGGCTTGGCCGCCAGCGCCCGCGCGATCGCAACCCGCTGGCGCTCGCCGCCGGACAGCTCGATCGGGAAGCGATCGCCGACGCGGCGCGGCAGCTTGGCGCGGTCGAGCAGCTCGCCCACCTCCGTGCGCGCCTCGCCCTGGGACAGGCCGCGCAGCACCCGCAGCGGCCGCTCGATCGAGGAGCTGACCTTGTGGCGCGGGTTGAGCGACTCGAACGGGTTCTGGAACACGATCTGGATGCGGCGGCGAGCGGCCAGCGGCCGGTTGCGGGCGAAGGCCTCCAGCTCGCTGCCGTCGAACAGGATGCGTCCGCCGCTGGGCGGGTGCAGCCCGGCCAGGCAGCGACCGATCGTGGTCTTGCCGCTGCCGGACTCGCCCACCAGCGCCACGCAGCGGCCCGACTCGATCGCGAACGACACGTCGTGGACGACGGTGTTCCGGCGCCGGCCGTTGCGGTACTCGACGTCGAGGTGATCGACCTGCAGCAGCGCCTCGTCCTCCGTCTCCGCCGCGGTGGCCGCGGCGCGCCCGTCACCGGGCTCGGCGCCCTCGTTTGCGAGCTCCTGCCAGCGGATGCACCGCACCGTGTGGTCGGGTGTCGCCGCGGACAGCTCGGGCAGCGCCTCGCTGCAGCGGTCGATGGCGTGACGGCAGCGGGGCACGAAGGCGCAGCCGGAAGGCCACTCGCCGACTCCCACCGACACGCCGGGGATGCCGCGCAGCGCGCGCGGCCGGCGGAAGTCGGGGATGGCGGACACCAGTGCGCGTGTGTAGGGGTGGCGGGGCCGCTCGATCACCTCGTCGGCCGGGCCGCTCTCGACCACGCGGCCGGCGTACATGACGACGATCCGATCGGCCATCTTCGCCACCACCGCCAGGTCGTGGGAGACGTACACCATCGCCATGCCGTCGTCGTCGCGCAGGCGCGCCAGCTCGGCCAGGATCCGGTCCTGTGTGATCACGTCGAGCCCGGTGGTGGGCTCGTCCAGCACCGCCACCGGCGGGTCGCAGACGCAGGCCATCGCGATCGTGACCCGCTGCTGCTGGCCGCCCGACAGCTGATGCGGGTAGCGCCGCGGCAGCCGCGGGTCGGTGCCCAGCTCGACCCGCTCCAGCGAGGCCTTGACCGACTCGAGCGACGCGGCGCCGGCGCGGTGCGCGCGCAGCACGTCCATCACCGCGTCGCCCACCCGCAGCGACGGGTTGAGGGCGCCGCCGGGGTCCTGCGGCACGTAGGAGACGACCTTGCCGCGCAGGTTGCGGAGGTTGCTGATGCCCTGGCCCAGGATCGGCTGGCCGCTGATGCGGACGCTGCCGCCGCGCAGCTCGACGCCGCGGCGTGTGTAGCCGAGCAGGGCCAGCGCGGTGGTGGTCTTGCCGCTGCCGGACTCGCCCACCAGGCCCAGGATCTGGCCGGCGCCGACGGTGAAGCTGACGTCCTCGACCACCGGATCGCCGGTGGTCAGGCCCAGCGACAGGCCATCCACCTCCACCACGGGTGCGGGTGCGTCGCTCATATCACCGCACTCCGCGCGGTCTTGGGCACGTAGGATCGGCCGAGGCTGCGGGCGATCGCGTCGCCGGTCAGGTTGATCCCGATGGTGAGCAGCGCGATCATCGCGGCCGGCGCCAGCACCGCGTACGCCTGGATCGCGATGTACTGGCGGTTGTCGCTGATCATCAGCGCCCAGTCGGAGGCGGGCGGTTGCAGCCCCAGCCCCAGGAAGTTGACCGATGCGATGATCAGGATCGAGTAGGTGAAGCGCAGGCCGGAGTCGACCAGCACCGGCGCCATGATGTTGGGCAGCACCTCGCGCACGATCACGGCGTAGGAGCGCTCACCGCGGGCGATCGCCGCCTCCACGTAGCCGCGCACGGAGACCTCGAGCGTGGCGGTGCGCACGATGCGGCTGATGCCGGGCGCCTGGATCGCGGCCACGCCGATCACCAGCACCTCGATGCCCGTGCCGGCACCGCTGATCAGCACCAGCAGGAACAGCAGCGGCGGAAAGGCCAGCATCACGTCGACGCTTCGCATCAGCACCGGATCGATGCGGGAGCGGCTGAACCCCGCGATCAGCCCGACGGACATGCCGATCAGATAGCCGAGGCCGGTGGCCAGCGCGGCCAGGGTGATCACGGAGCGGCCGCCGTAGAGCAGGCGGCTGAACACGTCGCGGCCGAGGAAGTCGGTGCCGAGCAGGTAGTGGCTGGACGGCGGGCTGAGCGGCACGGTCACGGGCACGTTGGGGTTGTACGGCGCGAAGTAGCGGCCGAAAAACGCCACCGCCACCACGAACACCACGATGGTGACGCCGACCGCGCCCGAGAAGCTGCGCATGAAACGGAGCCTGCCGGTCATGCCGGTTCCCGCAGCTTCGGCACCAGCAGCAGCACGATCAGATCGGCCACCAGGTTCAGCATCACGTAGACGACGGCGATCAGCATCGCCACCGACTGCACCACGCCCAGGTCGCGGTTTCCGACCGCGGTCACCAGCAGCGACCCCAGCCCGGGATAGGCGAACACGGTCTCGGTGATGATGATGCCGCCGATCAGCCACTGCAGGTTCTGGGCCAGCACCTGCACGCTGGGGGCGAGCGCGTTTCGCATCGCGTAGCGCCACAGCACCCAGCGCTCGGACAGGCCGTTCAGCCGGGCGGCCATCACGTACTCGGCCTGCAGCGTCTCCACCATGCCCGCGCGCACCATCCGGATGCCTGCCGCGAGCGACGCGAAGAGCAGCGTCGCCACCGGCAGGATCAGCTTGGTGGGGTCGCTGAGCGGGCTCTGCCCGGGCGGGATGATCGCGACCGGCGGCAGCACGTCCAGCCAGACGAAGAACACGCCCACCAGCAGCGAGCCGATCACGAACTCCGGCAGCGCGATCGCCGCCAGCGACATGATCGAGATGGCGTGGTCGGCCGGGCGCCCGGCGTAGACGGCCGCGATCGCGCCCAGGCCCAGCGACAGCGGGATCATGAACAGGGCGGTGATCAGCGCCAGGATCAGCGAGTTCTTGACCGGATCCGAGATCAGCGCCCATACCGGCGCGTGCTTCTGGCCCTGGGCGAGGCCGATCGAGGAGTCGCCCAGGTCACCGTGCACGAACCCGCCCAGCCAGTTGGTGTACTGGGTCGCCAGCGGCTTGTTGAGGTGCATCTGCTTCTCCAGCTTCTGCACGGCCGCCGGCGTGGCGCCGCGGCCCAGCACCACGCTGGCGGCGTTGCCGGGCAGGACAGAGGTGCCGATGAAGATCAGCACCGACGCCACCAGCAGCGACACCGCTGCGCCCAGCAGGCGGCGGCCCACGAAGGCGAGAACAGGCGAAACCTCGCGCTCGGCCGCTCGAGGTTCCGCAACAGTCGTCATAGGGTCGCTACGCGGACAGCCAGGCGTTCATGAACAGGTAGTTGCCCAGCACGCCGGCCGGATGCGGTTCCAGGCCCTTGACCTTGGTGGAGAGGCCGTCCACCCAGTCGGCGTTGGTCCAGTTGATGTAGCCACCCTGGTCGTACTGGATCTTTTGCACCTGGTTCCATGTCTGCTGGGCCGTGGCGTCGTCGGTCTCGCCGATCGCCTTGAACAGTAGATCGTTCCAGGACGTGTTTTTCCAGTGCGTCTCGTTGTAGGGCGCCTTGGACGACAGCGCCTGCAGGTAGAAGAACTTGATCGACGGCGGCGGCCACTGCGTCTCGGCGAACGCCATCTTCAGGTACAGCGCGGACGGGTTGTAGTAGGAGCTGGGCGGCACCTGCTTGAGGTTGATGGTGACGCCGGCAGCCTGGGCCTGCTGCGCGAGCAGCGTCGCCGACTCGACGAAGCCCGGGAAGATCGGCGAGGTCTGCAGGGTCACGGTCAGGTTCTCCTGGCCGGCCGCCTTGAGCAGGCTCTTGGCCTGCTCGATGTCCTGCACGCGCTGGGGCAGGCTGTTGTCGTAGAAGGGCAGCCCCTTGCCGACGATGTCGTTACCGATCGACCCGAAGCCGTTGATGGCGCTCGCCACCAGGGCCGGGCGGTCGGCGATCAGCTTCATCGCCTGGCGCACGCGCACGTCGGTGAACGGCGCCTGCGTGGTGTCCATGTAGAACATCATGGCCTGCGGCGACTTGGCCACCAGCACGGTGATGTCGCCGGTGGCCTGGTGGGCCTTGGCGTCGGCCGTTGGCAGCTGCGCCATCGCGTCGATCTGGCCGGACTGGAGCGCCTCCAGGCGGGCGTTGTTGTCGTCGATCGACTGGATCAGCAGCTCGTCGACGTACGGCTTGCCGGTCTGCCAGTAGTTGGGATTCTTCTTGAACGTGCTCTGGGTGCCGGCCTTGAACGTGTCGTACATGAACGGGCCGGTGCCGACCGGCTTGGTGAAGTCCGTCTCGCCGTTCTGCACCATCCACGTGTTCCAGTAGACGAAGTTGGCGCCGAGGTCGGCGTCCGGGTAGAGCAGCGGCACCTTGACGGTGGTGGCGTTGATCGCCTTCAGGTCCTTCAGGTTGATGCCGGCGACGAACGGTATCGACGCGAAGTTGGCGGAGTGCGCCATCAGCCGCATCGAGTAGATCACGTCCTCGGCGCCGAAGGTCTTGCCGTTGTGGAACTCGACGCCGGGGCGGAGCTTGATCTCGTACTCGGTGGCGTCGGGGTTCGAGTTGAACTCGAGCGCCAGGCCGGGGCCGGTGGTGAGGTCGGGATTGACCACGAGCAGCGGGTCGAACAGGTTCTGCGCGCGGGACTCGTCGATCGGCGTGACGCCCTGGTACAGGTTCAACGTCTCGGCAGTGCCGCCGCCGACGAAGCCGGCACGGAGGGTGCCGCCCTTGACGGGCGTGCCGGCCGAGGTCGACGCGCCTGACGTAGCGGTCGACGAGGTCGAGCCGCCGCCGCAGGCCGCGGCCAGGAGCGGCGACATGCCGAGCATCGTGCCGGCGGCACCGCGCAGCAGCGTCCCACGGGAGATGCGATGGTCGAAGAGCTCGATGCCCGTCTCCGGGCGTGGGTTGTGCGAATCGCTCACGGTCTCCTCCTGAGCAGCTGGTCACCGGGCAGGACGCAAGGCCCACTCTTGCATACGTACGCAGGCAGTGGAAGTTGCGGATTGGACGACGGCGACCACCCGGGCGGGGACGGCCGAGGGGGGCGGAGCCTGCGTCCGATCATGCGCTCGAACCACCGCGGCGGGGTGGCCGCAAGTCTTTCGACGAGCCGGTGCCGCGCGGATCGATCAAGCTCGGTATGCTATCATACCAATTTCCCGGGTACAACCCCTGAAAAAGGATCCGCGCCGTGCAAGGAACGCTGCTCGCTTCGAATCTCGGGTTCCCGGAAGGGCCCGTCGTGATGCCGGATGGGGCCATCGTGCTGTGTGACGGAAACACCGGCGAGTTGTTGGTGTGGAAGGACGGGACGATGAGCACGTTCGCCGACATGGGCGGTTCGCCGTGGGGCGCGCTGCTCGGCTCCGACGGCGCCGTCTACGTCACCCAGGGCGGCAACGTGCCCGGGAGTCCCGACCAGAGTGCGGTGCCCGGGATCCAGCGCGTGAACAGCGACGGCTCGATCGAGATGCTGGCGACCAGCATCGCGGGACGGGCGCTGGCGGGGCCGAACGATCTCGCCTTCGGGCCGGACGGCCGGCTCTGGTTCACGGAGTCGGGGACGGAGCAGGACGACCGCTTCCCGGAGGATCTGCGGGCCGCGGGAGCGCTGTATGTGCTGGGCAGCGACGGCGGTGAGTTCCTGATGGAGCGGACGGGTGTCTACCCGAACGGGATCGCGTTCGACGGACAGGGGCGCATGTACTGGACGGAGTCGGCGGCGCACCGGGTGTGCCGGCTGGACGACGGGCAGGCGACGACGTTCTGCCAGCTCAGCGACAACCACGTGCCCGACGGGATGGCCTTCGCGGCCGACGGGCGGCTGTTCGTGTGCACGACCATCTCGGGCGGGCTGACGGTGCTGTCGGCCGAGGGCGAGGTGCTGGAGGAGATCGTGCTGAACGAGCACGCCACCAACTGCATCTTCGACGGCCCGGCGCTGTACGTGACGGCGACCAAGGTGGCCGAGATCCACGCTGACCAGCGCACCGGCTCGTTCTGGCAGGTCGACACGGATGCCAGTGGCGGGCTGCCGCTGCTGCCCGGCAAGCTCTAGCAGCCGACCGCGTCGGCCTAGAGCCTGACCGTCTCCCCCGTCGCGATCGCCTGCTCCGCGGCCAGCGCCACCCGCAGCGTGCCCAGCGCTTCCTCCGGCGTGCATGCCACCGCCGCGGGATCTCCACTCCGAGCCGCAACCAGGAAGCCCGCCACCGCCGATGTGCGCGGGTCGACCGGCTCGTCCTGCTCGATCGCTGCGCCGTGGGCGCGGCCGGACAACCGGAACCGCGGGTCGAGCGCCAGATGCAGCGCCACGTCCGGGGCCAGCACGTCCAGCTCGTAGATGGGCGGATCCTGCTGCTCCGTCCACGCGACCGAGACCACCCCCAGCCCGCCGCCCTCGTATCGCACCAGCACCGCCACCACGTCGTCCAGCGCGCCACCGCCCGCGCCCAGCCCCCGGCCGGACACCGCCTGCACCGACGCGACCGGCCCGGCCAGCGCCTGCTGCAGGTCGATGTCGTGGCTGCCCAGCTCGAACAGAATGCCCCCGCTCGCCGCCGGATCGTCGAACCACGAGGCCGCACGGCCGGGCTCGGACGGCCCCACGCTGCGACTGATCAGCATGCCCGGCGCGTGCCTCGCCAGCTCGTCACGGACGCGGACCAGCAGCGCGAGCGACCGCCACTGGTAGCCGACCGCGCACACTCCCCCGCTCTCGCGCCAGGCGGCAGCGATCGCCTCGCCGTCGGCGGCCGGCACGCGCCAGCGGCTTTTCCAGGTAGACCGCCAGCCCCTGCCGGAGCGCCGCGATCGCAGGCTCCGCGTGGGCAGCGGGCGGCGTGCATACGAACACCGCGTCCAGCGGGTGCTCCAGCAGCCCCTGCCATGTCCCGTACACGGCGGCACCGGCAGCTAGCGACTCGGCCCGGGCCGGGTCGCTGTCGCAGACCGCGGCCACCTCGACGCCGTCCAGAGCGGCCAGCACACCCACGTGCCGCCGGGCGATCGCGCCGGCCCCGATCAGGCCAATCCTCACGCGCCCCCGCCCTCGCCTCCCGGCTGCACCAGGAACTGGTACTGGACACCGCCGCTGGTCGCGGCCGTGGTCCAGATCATCATCGCCGAGCCCGAGGGGAACGGCGGCCACGACACCTCGACGCCGCGCGACTCCAGCAGGTCGCGCACCTCGTGCAGGTCGTCCACCTCGAAGGCGATGTGCTCGATCCGGGCCGGCTCTCCCGCGCCCAGGCGCTCGGCGGCCGTCACCGGGTCGCGCACCTCGATCAGCTCGACGCTGGCGTCGCCGCAGGGGTAGTAGAGCGCGTGGCTGAGACTGTTGTCGCTGACCCGCTCCAGCACCAGGCCCATCGCTTCCAACTGGGCGACGTGGGCGGGCAGGTCGGCCACGACCACACCGACGTGGTCGATCCGCCGCAGCTTCACGCGGCCGGCATCTCGAGCAGCACCTTGCCGAACTTGCCGGGGGTGCGGACGTGGTCGAGCGCATCGGCGACGTCGTCGAGCGCGAACACGTCGCCAGCCGCGGCCGTGGCCCGGCCCGACGCCAGCATCGGCACCACCCGGTGTGCGAACTCCTGGACGAGCGCCGCCTTCTGCTCGGAGGGACGCGTGCGCAGGGTGCTGCCGATCAGCTGGGCACGGCGGCTCATCAGGTCGCGCAGGACGATCGAAGACTCCTCGCCGGGCTTCGAGCCGACCAGCATCAGCCGGCCGCCGCGAGCCAGCGACGTCATGTTCTCGGACATGTGCGGCCCGCCCACCAGCTCCAGGATCACGTCGGCGCCGCCCAGCTCGCGCACCCGTGCGAATGCCTCGTCGGCGGGCAGCGCGTCGGCGCCCAGCGCCGCGACGCGCGGCCGCAGTTCGGGCGTGCGCACGTTCGCGACCACCCGCGCGCCCAGCGCGCCCGCGATCTGCACGGCGGCGGTGCCGACGCAGCCGCTGGCGCCGTTCACGAGCAGCAGGTCACCCGCCCCCAGGCCGGCCTGCATCACGATCGCGTCGAAGGCGGTCAGGAACGACTGCGGCGCGGCTGCCGCCGAGGCGGCGTCCAGCGCATCGGGCACCGCAGCCAGCTCGCGCTCGTTGGCGACCACGCGCGTCGCCAGCCCGCCGCCGCCCACCAGGCCGAAGGCGCGGTCGCCGACCGCGAACGCCGTCACCGAAGCTCCCGTCGCCACCACCGGCCCGGCCACCTCCAGGCCGGGAACGTCCTGCGGCCAGCCGGGCGGCACCGGGTGCTTGCCCTCCCGCTGCAGCACGTCGGCCGGGTTGATGCCGGCGAAGGGCGGCGCGATCACGACCTCGAAGCGGTCGGGCTCGGGGTCGGGGCGATCCTCCACCGCGACCACCTCGCGGCCACCGACGCCGCGGTACACGACGCACCTCACGGCGTCGCGCCCGGCGGGTAGGTGTCGAGCCACCAGCGGGCGATGTCCTTGCGGCGCATGAAGGAGACGCCGGGCTGGGCCAGCGCGTGCTCCAGGAACAGCCGCAGCGCCGCGGCGCGGGCGGCCTGGCCGCTCCAGCGGGCGTGCACCGCAATGGTCATCATGGTGCGGCGCTGCTCGCCCTCCCGCAACAGCTCGTCCAGCCCCATCACCATCGTGTCCAGGAAGTCGCGGGGGCTGTCGAAGCCTGGGCTCATCACGAACCGGGAGTCGTTGTAGGTCTTCGAGTAGGGCACCACGAGCATCTGCCGGTCGTCCACCGTCTCGTAGTAGGGCAGGTCGTCGGCCGACCCCTCCGAGTGGTAGAGGAAGCCGCCGATCTCGCGCAGCAGGCTGCGGGTGTTCTCGCTCGGCCAGCTGCGCGAGTTCCAGCCGTCCGGCTTGCTGCCCAGCACCCGCTGGTAGGTCTCGATGGCGCGCTCGATCTGCTCCTTCTCCTCGTCGCGCGACATCCGCCAGGCCTCGATCCAGCGCCAGCCGTGGCCGAGCAGGTCGTGGTCGTGCTCGCGCATCCACTCCGGAACGCCCGGGTTCAGCTCCAGCGCCACGGCGGCGGCGGACACCGTCACCGGCACCCCCGCCTCGTCGAAGATGCGGGCCAGCCGCCACACGCCGGCGCGGCTGCCGTACTCGTAGTGCGACTCGGTGCCGGGGTCGCGCTGGGGCGGCTGCACACCCGGGTCGGCGTACTCACCCCAGCCGTCGTTGCGGTCGTCGCCCCACATCACGGAGTACTCCGAGCCCTCCTCGTAGACCAGCACCGGGTTGATGACCACCTGGGCGCCGTCCGGCCAGGCGAACGACGGCGGGGTGCGGCCGTAGCCGACGAGGTCGCGTGCGCGGACTGGTTCGGGGATCGCGTCGGTCATCGGGCGAATTGGTATGCCATCATACTGGCATGCTCGAACTACTGCCCGGTGACGTCAGCGGTGACGCGCAGCGCCACCCTGCCCGCGATCGCCTGGCAGACCGGGCAGTGCGCCTCGGCGTCGGCGATCAGCGCCCGCACCTCGTGCTCGGGGGCGGGCGACTCGACCCGGGTGTGCAGGTCGGCCTCGGACAGGTGATGGCTGGACCCGTCGCCCCAGGCGAGACGCGTGGAGACGGTGGTCTCGATCTCGCCCAGCGGGATCTCGCGGGCGCGTGCCATGCCGGTCAGGGTGGACGTGAAGCAGTTGGCCAGCGCCGCCGAGAACAGCTCCTCGGGGTTGGACTTGCCACCCGGCCCGCCCAGCTCCGCCTGCGTGGCGGTGGCCACCGACAGCGAGCCGGAGTCGCCCTCGATCTGCCCGAGGTATCCGTTCCAGCGAAGCGTTGCCGAGGCGTCCAGCGAGCCCATGCCAACGAGTCTAGACGACGGCCGTGCCCGTTCCCCGCCGTGCTACGTTAGATCGATCAAAACCGTGGACGACAGCGACAATACGGCCTTCACCGCGATCCACCGCGAGCCGCGACTGTCCGACAAGGTAACCGAGGCGATCATCGAGACGATCGTCTCCAACAAGCTCAAGCCCGGCGACATGCTGCCCCCCGAGCGGGAGCTGGGCAAGCAGTTCGGCGTCTCCCGCACCGTCATCCGCGAGGCCGTTCGCGCGCTGGCCGCCAAGGGCATGCTGGAGGTGCGGAGCGGCAGCGGCGTGCGCATCATCGCCGTGGACGAAAAGACGGTGCGCGAGTCGATGCGCCACTTCGTGCAGGGCAGCGACCTCGACTACGGCAAGGTGGACGAGGTGCGGCTGGTGCTGGAGGTGGCCGCCGCCGGCCTGGCTGCGCAGCGCGCCAGCGCCGAGGACATCGCCGCCATCGACGAGACGATCGTCGCGCTCGAGAACGAGTGCTCCGACCTCGAAAAGAGCGTCGAGCACGACCTCGCCTTCCACCGCGCGATCGCCAGGGCCACCCACAACGAGCTGTTTCTGGTGCTGCACGACAGCATGGGTGAGATGCTGATCGAGGTGCGCCGGCGCAACCTCTCCAAGGGGCGCGACGAGCGGCGGCTGGTGGTGTCCATGCACCAGCGCATCCGCGACGGCATCGCCGCCCACGACCCGGAGGCGGCGCAGCAGGCGATGCGCGACCACCTCGGGCACGTGCAGGCGACCTGGAGCGACCAGGCCGGCTAGGGCAGTCGCACCGGGCGATGCACCGCCGTGACCGGCGCGTGACACGCAATCGTGCAACGAGCGTCGCGCCGCCGCGACGATCCCAGCGCCACGCGTCACGATCCGCACCGTCCGGCCGGCACGAACATCACGGACTCGGACAGACCACCGTGCAACCACGCGGGCGCGCCTCACCGGCTTGCAACGACCCGTCAGGATCTCGTGCCGGACCGCTCACGCCGCCCGAGTCGGGGTTTGACTCTGTTAAGAGCGCGCCGGGCGTTACACGCCTGAGTGAGAGCCGTGACCCGTCTTGCGAACCATCCGTCTACGGGAGCGCCAGCTCGTGCTCTTCGTGCGTCATCACTTCGAGCAGCGCCGTCTGGCCGGCGGCGACCGAGGCCACGCAGCGCTCCAGCGCCGGTCGCAGCTGTGCGGGCTCCCCCACCAGTTCGGTGTGCGCGCCCAGCGCGCGGCCGATGGCCGCGTAGTCGCCGCCCAGGCGGTTTGATCCGTAGCGGTCGACGGCGTCGGGCATCCACTCGCCGTAGCCGCCCATCAGGCCGTTGTTGAGCACGATCGTGATGATCGGGATGCGCGGCGCGGACGGCCGTCTCGAGATCCATGCCGATCATGCCGAACGCGGTGTCGCCCATGATGTTGACCGACAGCCAGTCGGGCCGGGCCAGGCGCGCACCCAGCGCCAGGCCGAAGCCGGTGCCAAGCTGCGTGGACTTGCCCCACCCCAGGTAGCCGCGCGGCACGATCGTCTCGTAGAACGGCACGATCTGGTCGCGCGGGTGCCCGGCGTCGTGGGTGACGACTGTGTGCGTGCGATCGACCACCGCCATCAGGTCCCAGACGACGCGATAGGGGCTGAGCGGAGCGGCGTCTGACGTGAGGTGGCCCATCCAGCGCTCGGCGAACGCCGCCCGGCTGGTTGCCACCTCCGCCGCCGCGCCCCGCGGCGCGGCACCGCCACCGCGCAGCAGGTCGATCAGCTGCCGCAGCACCAGCCGGGCGTCGCCGATGCATCCGAACTCGATGTCGTACCCCACGGCCAGGTCGGCCGGATCGTTCACGATCTGGCCGATTGCTGCCTGATCAGGCAACGGCGTGATGTAGAGCGAGCGGGTGAGGCTGGTGCCGATGCCCAGGATCAGGTCGGCGCGGCCGAAGAACTCGTCCACCATCGCGGGACGGGTGCGGGCGGCCGTGCCCAGCGCCAACGGGTGGTTCTCGGGGAACGCGCTCTTGCCGTTGAGCGTGGTGGCCACCGGCACGCCGGTCAGCTCGGCCAGCTCCAGCAGCTCGTCGCAGGCATTCGACCAGAGCACGCCCTGGCCGGCCAGGATCACCGGGTTGGAGGCGGCGGTCAGCTTCTCGCGCCGCCAGCTCGACGTCCTCGGCCGCGGCCTGGGTCAGTCGCGGCCGTGCCGAGGCGACGTCCCAGGCCGGGTCGTCGCTCTCGCCGTTCATGACGTCGTTCGCGACCGCGACCAGCACCGGCCCGTTGCCGACGCTGAGCGCGTTCAGCGCCCGCCGGAATGCCTGCGGCCCGGCCGCGGCGTCGTTGACGGTGGCGGCGAAGCGCGTGATCGGGCGGTAGGCCTGTTCGATCCTGAAGCTGGGCCCCGCCTCCTGCTCGTCCCGGGCGTACTCGGTGGGCAGCATCAGGATCGGGCTGCGGTCGCCGTAGGCCTGGGCCACCGCACCGAACGCGGCCTCGGCGCCGGGGCCGTACTGCGTCACGCAGGGCAGCGGCCGCTCGCCGTTACATGCGCGTGCGTACCCGTCGGCGATGTTGACGGCGACCCGCTCGGTGCGGGTGATGATCGGCCGCATGCCGGCGCGGGCGGCGGCGTCGATCAGGCGGTTCTCCGGGAAGCCGACCACGTGCTCGGCGCCCTGGCGCTGGAGCAGTTGGGCGATCCTGTCGGCGACCAGCATGATTGGTATACCGTAGCATGGCATACCTCAATCGGCTGCCGCGACGGCCTCCCCCACCAGCTCGGCGGTGCGCCGCATGACCGGCTCTCGCGCCACTGTCACCCGGGCGAAGCCGGGCAGCCCGAACTCGGACCCACCGCGGATCAGCACGCCCTCGCGCAGCAGCCGCTCGCAGACCGGGCCGTCGTCCATGCCCAGGTTGACCAGCAGGAAGTTGGCCTGCGAGGGATGCGTGACCAGCCCACGCTCGTTCAGCAGCTCGCGCAGCAGCTCGCGCGCCGCCGCCACCTCCGCCCGGCGCGTCTCCACGAACCCCGGCAACGCGACCGCGGCGCGGCCGGCGGCCAGCGCGACCCGGTTCACGTTGAACGGCTCCTGCACGATGTCCAGCAGCCGCGCGACCTCGGGATCGGCGATGGCGAACCCCAGCCGCAGCCCGGCAAGGCCATAGGTCTTGGAGAACGACCGCAGCATGATCACCGGACGGCCGTCCACCACGTCCCGGATCCGATCGGCGCGGACGGCCGGATCGGCGAAGTCCATGTAGGCCTCATCGGCGATGACCACGCATGCGGGCGGCAGCCGATCGAGGAACTGCGACCAGTCGCCCGGCGAGACAACGCCGCCGGTGGGGTTATTAGGATCGGAGAGCCAGACCACCCTGGCGCCGTACGAGCGGGCCGCCTCGGCCACCGCGTCCAGATCGATGTCGAGGCCGCGTCCGGGGACGCGTACCACCTCGGCGCCGGCGGCGGCCGACACCTGCGCATAGAGGCCGTACGTGGGGGTGGGTGTGACGACGGTCGTGCCCGCGTCCACGAATGCGGTCGCGATCGTGCCGATCAAGGACTGCACCCCGTGCGCCGGGATGATCGACGCGGCGGGCAGCCCCAGGTGCGCCGCCACCGCGTCGCGGAAGTCGGCGTAGGCCCGCTCCGGGTAGTAGGCGACCCTCTCCAGCTCGGCGGCCGCCGCCTCCAGCGCCTCGGCCGGTGGGCCGAACAGATCCTCGTTCCAGTTCAACGGCTCCAGCTCGGCGAGGCCGTGGCGCTCCTTCATCTGGTCACGGCTGGGGCCGGGGTCGTAGCGCTCAAGGCCCCGCAGCGATGGCCGCGCCAGCGCCTCCCAATCGGTCACGCCGCCAGCTCCCTGAGCGCCGACTCCAGCGCCTGCACGCAGACTGCGATCGCGTCGGCGCCGGTGGACTCCTCCGGCGCGTGGCTGACGCCTCCGGCGTCGCTGCGGACGAACAGCATCGCGCTCGGGATCCCGGCGGTGGCCATGATGGCCGCGTCGTGCCCGGCACCCGACGGCAGGTCGACCGGATCCAGCCCGAGGCCGGCGACCGCCCGGCGCACGGCGGCGGCCGTCGCCGGATCCATCGCAACCGGCTCGTACCGCCAGCGCGGCAGCACCTCGGCCGTGCAGGCGCCGGCGGCGGCCGCCTCCGCGGCGGCAGCGGTGGCGCCCTCCACCAGCGCATCCAGGCCGGCGGCATCGGGGGCGCGCAGGTCGGCGAACAGCTCGGCACGGCCCGGGATCGTGTTGGTCGCGCCCGGGAGGGTGACGAGGCGGCCGATGGTGGCGACCGCTCCCGGGATGGAGCGGGCGACATCGTGCGCCGCCAGCACGAACCGGGCGGCGGCGCCCAGCGCGTCGGAGCGCAGCGACATCGGCACCGTGCCGGCGTGACCGCGGCTGCCCGAGAAGACGACGTCGAAGCCGGCCATGCCCGCGATCGAGGTGACGACACCGAGCGGCGCGCCAACCGAAGCCAGCAACGGGCCCTGCTCGATGTGGGTCTCGAGGAAGCAGGCCGGCGGCGGGTCTGCCCAGCCCTGGGTCGGCAGCGGGCCCAGGCCCAGCTCCGCGAAAGCGTCCGCAACAGAGATGCCGTCCGCGTCCACCAGATCGCCCTCGTCCGGTTCGATGTCGCCCACCATTGCGCGGCTGCCGAACACGCCACGGCCAAACCGGCAGCCCTCCTCCAGCCGGAAGGCCACCACGGCGATCGTGCGGAGCACCGATCCGGCGCCGATCGCGGCGGCCGCATCCAGCCCCGCCACCACGCCCAGCGCGCCGTCGAACATGCCGCCGTCGGGCGGCGTGTCCAGGTGCGATCCGGTCCACACCTCCGCCAGAGACGGATCCGACCCCGGCAGCCGGCCGATCAGGTTTCCGGCAGGGTCGACCTCCAGCTCGAGGCCGGTCTCGACCATCCATGAGGCGACCAGGTCGTGCGCACGCTGCTCGCCCTCACCGAGCCCCGGCCGGTTGGTGCCGGCCCGGCGGCCGATCTCGAACAGCTCGCCCAGCCGCCCCAGCACCTGGCCGGCCCGCTGCTGCGGCGTGGATGCCGGCTGCAGGCTCACTCCCTGTGCCGCAGCTTCAGCCGCAGCTGGTCGAGCTTGCGCTCGGTGGCGCCGAGCGCCGCCGGCAGCAGCGCCTCCGGGTGCGGCAGCGAGCCGTCCTGCGCGCGCCTCTCGATCCGCAGCCTGGCCCACTCCCCGGCCATGCGGCCGGCCGTGCGCGTGGCCGTGCGCCGCTTCGGGTCGAGCATCCAGACGGCCGAGGCCAGCGCCGCCCGCCGGCCGGTCTTGCTGCGCCCGCCCGGTATGCGGGAGATCAGCATCTCGGCCGCCAGCAGCTGCACCACCTCGCTCTGGGCGACCTGCGACAGCCCCGACAGCGCCATCCGCAGCTGCCTGGTCGAGTGGCGCCGCTGGGCGGCACGCGCCGCCTCCAGCTCGTCGCTGCCCTCGACGTACTCGCTGCTGCCGTGCGATTCGCCGGCCGCCGTCACCATGGCACGCCAGCGCCCGTCGCTGCGCTCGAACAGCTCCAGCTCGAGGTCACGGGCGCCGAACCAACGATGGATTGCCGCCAGCTCCTGTGCGGGATCGACCCAGCTCATGCCCGAACGATATGCGAACTACCGCCGCGCGTCGCGCGCGGCCGGCCCGCCGCGATACCAGGCCTGGCGGGGCGGCGCCAGCAGCCGCTCCACGTGCAGCGTGGCGAGGCCGAGCACCGGCACGTCGCGGTGCCGTTCGAAGCAGATGTAGCGGCGGCGCCACTGCGGGAAGAACTTGCGGTTGAAGCTGAACAGCCGCTCCAGCTGGAACAGCCGGTCGAGCCGCAGCAGCGACCAGCGCGTGGCCCGCAGCGGCCACGACGCGGTGCCGTCGGCGCGCAGCACGTCGGCGAAGACCGAGAAGTTGAGGGAGATCTCGTCGGCCTGCTCGCCGCGCGCCCACACCGCTGTCTCGGCGATCAGGTACTCGATCAGCCCATTGGGGCTGGTGCGCAGCCGTCGCATGGAGGACAGCGAGTAGCCCCGCCGTGACGGCACCAGGTGCAGGAAGCCCTCGAGCCGTCCCTCGCCGTCACGAGCCAGCGCGAACCGCGCCTGCGGGTGGGCGTAGAGATCGTCCATCGCCATCGAGAAGCCGCGGTCGGGCCAGCCGTTCAGCCACTCCTGCGAGACCTGCTCGACCGCCGCGCGGTCGGCGTCGCTGAGATCCGCGGGAGCGGCGACGGTGACCGTGTAGCCCATCCGCGCCAGACGGTTCACCGACTGGCGCACCTTGCGGATCGCGCGCCCTTCCAACGTGAACGTGTCCGGGAACAGCACCGCCTCGTCGCCGATCGGCAGCGCCCGCATGCCGATCTCCCGGAACAGGCCGACCCATTCCTCGGAGCAGTGCAGCACCACCAGTCGCCAGCCACGCTGGTGCGCGAATGCCGCGAACGCGCGCACCATGCCCGGGATCGACTCCGGGTTTCCGACCGGGTCGCCCGACACGAGCGCGCAGCCGGCCACGACACGGTAGGCGAGCAGTGCGTCGTCTCGCCGGGAGAAGGCGTAGCGGCGGTCGCGGCGCAGCGCGAAGAAGGAGAGGCTGTCCTCGCCCCACTCGAGCACGATCCGGCGGGCCCGGCGGTGGTCGTCCTCGCTCTGCGCCTCGGGCTCCCGCCAGGGCCGCAGCCACAGGTGCACGAGCCAGATCGCCGTCATCACCGTCAGCGCCAGCACCCCCACATGCAGGATCCTCATCTCGTCCATCCCGGGCCCCGTCGGCACCAGCAGCACCGCCACCACCAGCCATGTCAGCAGGGCACTCCCGGCGACCAACAGCCGCAACGAGGCGGGATCGCCGGGCGCGTCGAACCAGCGCCGCGACCGGATCAGCAGCACCAGCAGCGCCACGTTCGCGAGCGCCTCCTCGAGGTCGAGACCCTTGGCGATGTGCAGCACCGCGCTGGCGGACACCACCACGACGGCCAGCAGCCAGGCCCGGTGCTTGCGACGCGCCAGCGAGCTCGACACGAGCAGCATGGCCACCCCGGCCGCCAGTACCAGGCCGCGTGCGGCCACCTGCGCGTCGGGCGACAGCACCTTCTGCACGACGTGGACGCGCTCGGCCAGCTCCGGCGTGAGGGCGGAGACGATGTTCGACCACGCCCAGCACCAGCGCCAGCGCGGCCAGCCCGGACGGCGGCCGGACCAGGCGATCGATGCGTGCCCTCATACGAGCAGGATAGGTGGTGGCGCCGATGGGGCGGTCAGTCATCGTCACCAATTTCGGCCAGCTAGCCTAAGGGCATGAGCGTCAAGGACGCCATCGGCCGCGCCACACACCGCTCCGGCCCGCCAGTCGAGCCGGCGCCGCGCTGGCTGGCCTACGCATTCGTTGTCTGCTCGCTGGCGCTGATCCCGTGGACCGTGTGGCTCTACCAGACGCTTCCGTCGCGCGCCACCGCCGACAACTGGGACGTCGCCTGGGCAGGGTTCGACCTGGCGCTGGCGGCAACGCTGCTCCTGACCGCGGTCGGAGCCCTGCGCCGGTCGGCATGGACACAGGGCGCCGCGGCGTCGGCCGCCACGCTGCTCGCCTGCGACATCTGGTTCGACGTGATGACGTCGCGAACCGGCCACGAGCTCGAGGTGGCGGTGACGATGGCGCTGGTGGCCGAGGCGCCGCTGGCGATCCTGTGCGTGTGGGTCGCACGCAACTCGGAGCGCGTCAGCGTCTGGGCGGAAAAGCTCGCGCGCAGCCGTTCCGGGTGATGCCGCCTCCCCCGCCCGGTTGATACCCGATCACGCATCGGGCAGCGATACTCGGATAGATGCCCGAAGAAGTCACGTTCGAGTACGAGTACTGCCCGCTGCGCAGCCGCGCCCATCGACTGGCGCGGCATCATGCCGCCGATCCGCCCGCTGGCGGGCATGGTGTGGCCGGCGGCACGGCGCGCCGATCGCATCGAGCTGACCCAGGACGGGCTGCTGGCCCGGTCGCTATCCGGCTACGTGCGGATCGGGTGGGACGAGGTCGGTGCCGTGCACCGCGCCCGCACCACCTGGGGCCGTATGACCGTGCACGTGGTTGCGGGGAACCCCAGCCGCCACATCGAGATCGCCGAGTCGATGCCCGGCTTCGACGACCTCATCCCGACCATCCTGCACAACGCCAGGATGGGCGAGATCGTGCACCTGCCTCAGGCTGCCTGACCGGGCCGGGCCGCTACCTTCGCCGCCAGACGGTGAGCATGTCGTACATGCCCTCCCACTGCGGGATGGAGAGCTTTTCGACCAGCTCGAACCCAGCCTCGAGCCGGTCGTGAAAGCCGCGGCTGCCGGTGGAGATGCGCCATTCGCCGACGTGGATCACGTGCGTCCCCGGCCATCGCTTGAGACAGTTGGTGGCCATCGCGCTGTTGTTGGGCGGCCAGCACAGAAACAGCGAGCGGTCGCCGTGGTCGCCCAGAACGGCGGGACCGCCCGACTCGATCTTCGTCCACAGGTGCCGCGCGAAGTAGTTGTCGGCATGGGGATGCTCGCGGTCGTACGCGATCACATCGATGCCATGTTCTCGCATCAGGTGCGACCAGTACCCGCCTCCCGCCCCCATCTCGACAACCGGGGCGTAGCGCGCGATCAGCTCGAGCGCATCGTCCGTCGGCAGCGCCCACGAATAGCGTTGAACCAGGGCGGGCCGCTCGTCCAGATGCTTCGGCCACGCGATCGTCTGATGCACGCGCACGAACTCGTCGAGATAGTCGTTCTGTCCCAGCAGCGAGTCGAACAGCGACGGTTCACGCAGCAGCGTGCGCCAGTCGAGCTGACGCTCGCTCACCAGCCGCGACGTCCGCGACCGCGCCGCGAGGTGTACACCAGCCGCGGCGGAGCGACGGCCATGCCCGAGCTTGTGAACTCGTCCTGAAGGTCGAGCCTGGCCGCGATGCGGCTGACGTCGGCCTGCTGGTCGCGTGTCACGAGCGTCACGCCGATGCCGCTGCGCCCGGCCCGGCCGGTGCGGCCGACACGGTGCACGTAGCCCTTGTTGTCCTCGGGCGGGTCGAAGTTGATCACGTGCGAGATCGAATCGAGGTCGAGTCCGCGCGCGGCCACGTCGGTCGCCACCAGCGTGCGCGCCTTGCCGGACTCGAACCGCTCCCAGGCCCGCTCGCGCGCGCTCTGGGTCATGTCGCCGTGCATCGCCACAGCCGGCACGCCGCGCTCGCGCAGCTTGGCCAGGAGGCGATCGGCGCCGCGGCGGGTGCGCACGAACACCAGCGAGTGGTGGTCGCCCTCCTTCAGCATGTCGATCAGGGTCTGCACCTTGGTCTCGGGCGTCACCTGCACGAACCGGTGGTCGACCTCCTGCACCGTCTCGTCGCCGGGATTGGCCTCGTGGTGCGCGGGGTCGGTGGTGTAGCTGCGGGCGAGCCTGCCCACCTCACCGTCGAGGGTGGCCGAGAAGAACATCGTCTGGCGATCCTGCGGCAACCGCCGCACGATCCGGTCGACCTGCGGCTGGAAGCCCATGTCGAGCATCCGGTCAGCCTCGTCCAGCACCAGGATCGAGACGGCGCCCAGCGAGAGCATCTTGCGGTTGGCGAGATCCTCGAGGCGACCCGGGGTAGCCACCAGCAGGTGCGAGCGGTCGGCCTTCTTGGCCTGGTCGTGGAGGCCGACTCCGCCGTAGGCGGTGGCCACACGCAGGCCGCATGCTGCGGCCAGCGGCTCCAGCACCTCGCCCACCTGGGCGGCCAGCTCGCGGGTCGGAACCAGCACGAGCGCGGCCGGGGTGGGCCCGTTGGGGTCGACTCGCTCGACCAGAGGGATGCCGAAGGCGAGCGTCTTGCCGGAGCCGGTGGGCGCCTTTGCCAGCACGTCCTGGCCGGCGAGGGCGTCGGGTAGCACCCGGCCCTGAATCTCGAATGGGGTCTCGATGCCCTGGGCAGCGAGCACGGCGGCAACGGGCGCACTCGCACCGAGGCCACGGAAGGTGGGTTCACTCATGTATCTCTCCTCGGCGGCCGGCCACGGCCGCCTCTCGATCAAAGGGCGAGGGTCCGGCCCTCGGGGAGAGAGTGGAACCTCACGGGGCGACACGCCGTCGCCCGTACACAAAGAGTAGCAGCGGGGTGGGTTTTCAACAGGCCCGGCCGCCAGTACGCTTGATACATGCGGCACGATCGCATCCTCGCAAGAGGCACGTTTCGAGAGGCCGGCCCCTGTCGTCCGGGCCGACTCATGGTAGGCTCGCTCTGCTCGCAGTAACTCGTGGTGCATTGCCGTCCGGGGCGGACGGGCATGCGGGGGTAGATGAAAACGAGAGGCTATTTGGGGTTTGTGGGTGCGTCGTTCCTGCTGTTCGCGGTGGGTTCGGTGCTGACCATCTCGGCGTACGCCGGGACCGGTTCGGGCGCGCCGCCGCCCCCGCCGCCTCCGCCCACCAGCGACCCGTCACCGCCGCAGACGACCTCCTCGCCGCCGGTGACGACGACCACGACCACGACGACGACCACAACGCCGCCCAGCACGGGTACCTCGAGCACCGGCACGAAGGCTCCGGTTCACCACAAGGTCAAGCAGCACCCGCAGAGCACGCACAAGAAGAAGCATCCGGCCAACACCACGCCGCAGACCGTCAAGAAGCCGGCACAGACTCCAAAGCCGAAGGCGACCGTCCCGGTCTCCCACACGTCGGACAGCGGCGTGCCGCAGATCGCGGCCGTGGCGGCGATCGTGGCGGGGGCGCTGGTGGTGCTGGCGCTCGTGGCGCTGATCATCTCGGTCGCGGTGATGCGGACGCGGGGTCCCCGTGGCGCTCGCGGCGGTAACATCATGATCCGCTGAAGATGCACCGTCGGCTTCCTCTGATCCTCTTCGTGCTGACTGCGGGACTCGTCTCGGGCGTCGCCGTTTCGTCGGCGGCCGATGGATCGCTCCAGATCACCCAGCCATCGAACTTCGGTGGCGTGCCGGTGGGTCAGACCAGCGGCACGCAGAACGTCCAGATCACAAACACGAGCGCCACCCCGATGACGATCACGCTCTCGAAGGAGTCCGGGGGAGATCCGGGGGCGTTCCTGGTCAGCAACAACACGTGCGGAAGCGTGCTCAATCAGAACGACTCGTGTTCGTTCGACGCCGCGTTCGCCCCGGATGTCGCCGGAACCCTGTCCGCGACGATCGATGTCACCAGCGACACGCCGAGCGCCTCGGACACCGTTCAGGTGACCGGCACCGGCCAGGCCTCACAGGTATCGGCGCCCGGCAGCGTCGACCTCGGCAACGTCAAGGTCGGCACCACGTCGTCCGGAACTGCGGTGCAGGTCACCAACAACGGCAACCAGCCACTCTCGGTTACGGGGGCGACGGCCACGGACAACACGACAGGTGCTGGGTTCAACGTTGCGTCCAACGGTTGCTCTGACCCCGTCGCCCCGGGAGACAACTGCACCATCACTGTCTCCGTGTCTCCGACGGTAACGGGTGCTCTGAGCGGCGTTCTATCGATCGCGAGCAACGACCCGGCGTCGCCGACGGCCGTCAGCCTGACCGCAACAGGCACCGTCCCGACGGCCACCGTGGATGCCTCGGTCAACTTCGCGACGCTGCGAAACGTGCCGCAGACCCTGCCCGTGACGCTCACCAACACCGGCAACGCCGAGCTGGACGTGACCCTCGTGACTCTGGCCGGCGACGCGACCTTCACCAACCCCGGCACCGGAAACTGCGGCCATGCGCAACTCCAGCCCAGCCAGTCGTGCAGCACGCAGATCACGTTCCTGCCGACGACGGCCGGCACGTCGAACGCAACCCTCACCTTCACCGACGACAGCGGATCGGTGGCAGGCAGCACGCAGGTCGTGGGCCTCCAGGGCGACGCGCTGCTGCCCAAGATCCAGGCAACCCCGACGTCCGTGTCGTTCCCCGACGTCGCACTGGGCCGTATCACCGACGTCAACCACGTGATCATCCAGAACACCGGGACCGCCAACCTCACCGTCTCAGGCTTGCGTCTGGGCGGGAACGCCCCGAAGAGCTTCGTGTTGGGAAAGCAGACCTGCATCGGCCCCGCGATCGCCCCCGGCGCCACCTGCAGGGTCAACGTGCGATTCGCTCCGCTCAGGCTGGGCGGGAGGTTGGCCACCCTCGTGGTCGCAAACGATGCCGGCCCCAATCTGAGCGTGGGCCTGGGCGGAAACGGCGTGGCGCCGGCCGACGCCGGCAACCTGCGCTCCGCCACCAGCTGTGAGTCCGTGCGGCTCACCTGGCGGCCGCCCGACGCGGCCGGGTTCTCACACGTGGTGCTGGTGCGAAATTCCACGCGCTACCCGCGCAACCCCGAAGACGGCGTCAGCGTCAGGCACCGGGCGGCCCTGGCCAACGACACGGCGCCGCGCCAGTTCCACACGTACCGCTACGCGCTGTTCGCGATCTACCGCTCCTACAACCACAGCCGCAGCTACACCTCGCCCGGCCTTCGCATCAAGGTGCACCTGGGGCGGATCTGCCAGCCACGCGACGGCGGAACGATCAGCGATCTGACGCCCAAGGTGGACTGGACGAGGTACACCGGTACCCGGAGCTACGCCTTCATCCTGCAGCGCGGCAGCAGCACCCTGCTCGTGCGCTACCCACGCAAGAGCTTCTACCAGTTCGCGAGCTCGTGGACGTACCGCCACGCCAGGCATTCGCTGGCGAAGGGCGGGACGTACCACTTCTACCTCTACGCCTACACGCGCAAGCACCGCAACGGCTTGATCATCGGGCACACCACCTGGACCGAGCGCTAGACCCGCTAGGGCACCAGGTACCCGAGCGCCACGTAGCCGAACGCCAGCACCTGAACGACGGGCGCAAACACGACGTACCCACGGTGCAGCGAGGGCTTGCGCATGCCCAGGTCGGCAAGCGCGAAGAACAGCGGGAAGGCCAGCAGCCCGAAGCGGCCCGACGACTGCAGCACGCCCGCCAGCAGCGGCAGCAGGAAGATGCCGCCGACGTAGAGCGTGTCCTCCCAGCGGTGTGCTGCGAAGCGGCGCAGCTTCAGGATCGGGATCAGCAGGGCCAGATAGACGATCACGGTGAGGCCGCTCAGCAGGTGGATGGCACGGCCGGTCTGCGCGAACTGCCAGAACTCCTCGCCCAGCGCCAGCGGCGGGAAGCTGGCATGGCCGCCCCAGTGACCCTGCGCGTGAACGAACGCCAGCGGGTCGCCAACGGCATGCCACAGCCACGCCATGTGGATGGCGAGGCCGACCGCGGGCGACAGTGCCACCAGCCAGGCGCCGACCGATCGCTCGCGCCAGGCCACCAGCACCAGCGGCGCGATCAGGGCCAGCCCGTTCACGCGGGTGAGGCCGGCCAGGATGCCGAGCGGCACGGCGTACAGGTGGCGGCGCCGGTCGCTGAAAACGAACAGCCAGCTGGCCAGGGCGATGAAGACGCCCTCGCTGTAGGCCAGGGTGAGCGCGAAGGCGTAGGGCGACAGCACCAGGTAGAGGACGGCGCGCCAGGCGTGCTGCGGCGACAGGCGGTCGCGTCCCAGGACGTAGATGCCGAGGAAGCCGATCAGCGTGGCGATGTTCGAGACGGCCAGGGCGGCCACGGCATCGCCCTGGGTGGTGACCGTCTCCCAGACGTGGATCAGCAGCGGGTACAGCGGGAAGAAGGCCACGCGCGGCCCGGCCGCGTAGCCGTCGTGGGCGATCCGGATGTAGTAGACGGAGTCCCATCCGGTCAGCGCCGTCCAGGGCTGGTGCTGCCACGGCTCCAGCGCCTTGTGCCACCCGAGCCGAGTGCTGATCAGCCAGCCGAGCAGCACAGTGGCCGCGCGGCTTGCCACCCAGAGCACAACCACGCGGCGCCACATGACGGGGTATCTTACGGACGTGGTCGCGCGCACGCGGCCCTAGGGAGAGGTGGCCGAGTGGCTGAAGGCGCCCGCCTGCTAAGTGGGTCTGGGGGGTAAACCTCCAGCGAGGGTTCGAATCCCTCCCTCTCCGTCGCACGCGAACCTCTACCGAAGGAGCACGTCATGTCCGAGTACGCCCGCGTGGCCATATTCGAGGTCGACGACGCCGCCCTCGACGCGATCGTCGCCCAGATCAACCAGACCGACGCCCCGCCGGAGGGCGTGCCCGGCACGCGCATCACGGTGCTGGCCGATCGTGCCGGCGGCAAGGTCGCCATCTCGGTGCGGTTCGCCTCCGAGGAGGACATGGCCACGGGCTCCGCGGTGCTCGACGCGATGGACCCGCCCGAGAACGCGAGCATGCGGCGCGTCTCGGTCGACAAGTTCGAGGTCGTGATCGACAAGCAGCCTTCGTAGGCTCACTCGGCCGCTACCGGCCGCGGCCGGTAGCTGTGCACCAGCTCGACGCGCGTGCGCACGCCCACCTTGCGGTAGATGCGGGTGAGGTGTGCCTCGACGGTCTTTGAGCTCATGAACAGGCGCTGCGCGATCTCACGGTTCTGGAGGCCGCGCACCGCCAGGCTGGCCACCTGGTGCTCGCTGGGAGTGAGCTCGTCGCGGTCGGCCGGATCGCTGCGCAGCACCCGGGCGCTGCGGCCGTCCTCCTCGTCGGCCCGCGCCAGCCAGGGCACGGCGTCGAGCGCGGTGAATCCCTCGCGGGCTGCGTCCAGCAGCTCCCGCGAGCGCTTCCGCTGCCCCGCCCGGCGCAGCCGCTCGCCGTGCGCGAGCTGGGTGCGGGCGAGGCCGAACGGATCATCGGCCAGGCGGTGCAGCTCGGCCGCCTGATCGAACAGCGCCGAGGCGTCGTCGTCGGGGGCCAGCAGCCCGCGGCAGCGCAGCGCCAGGGCGCGGCCGCCGGGGCGGGTCGCCTCCTGCTCGAAGCGGTCGGTGAGCTCGGCCGCCTCGTCGCGCCGGTCGCAACGCACCAGCGCCTCGACCAGGTCGGGCGTCAGCGACGGGTGCGTGGTGGCGTCGCAGAAGCCGAGCGCGCGCTTGCGGTCGAGCGCGCGCTGCAGGGGCGGGATCGCATCCGCGGCCTCGCCGGCGCCGAGCGCCAGCAGCCCGCGCGCGGCGTCGGTGGTGAGCGCCTGGTAGGGCAGCCCCAGCCGCTCGGCCAGCTCCAGCTGGCGGGCGACGTGCACCTCGACCTGGCCGGCCTGCCCGCGGGCGGCGCAGATCCAGGCCAGGATGCTGTGTGCCCAGGTCTCGTCGTTGGCGCGGCCGGTCTCATGCGATCGCTCGATCGCCAGCTCCAGATCGCCGACGGCGGCCGTCCACTGCCCGGTGCCGCGCTCCAGCCAGCCCTGCGCCGTCAGCGGGTAGGGCAGCATGGCGGGCGCCACGCGCTCGCAGGCGGCCACGGTGTCGGCCAGCACCGAGCGGGCGCGGTCCCACTCGGCGGCGAACGCCAGCGTCATGCCCAGGTAGGAGCGCAGCTGCAGGTCGTGGTCGAGCTCGCCCAGCGCCTCGTCGGCGGCGGCAAGGGCCAGCCGCGACGCCTCGCCGGCGTCGCCCAGAAACACCTTCGCGGCGGCTGTTGCCACCTGCGCATACAGAGCGGCAGGCCCGGACGTACCCGACGCCAGCCGGCTCGCGCGTTCCGCCGTCTCAAGCGCCAGGGCGGGCTGGCCGGAGCGGATGCACGGGTCGACCGACTCGACCAGCGCCAGCGCGGCGGCCGCAGGGTCGACAGGCTCCAGCAGGTTCGCCGAGGAGCACATCAGGTCGAACGCGCGCAGGGTTGAGCCGGTGCGGGCCTCGATGCGGCCCCGCAGCAGATCGGCACGGGCCGCCTCGACGCCGGTCACGTGGAGCTGCTCCACCTGGTCGAGGCAGTGGCGCGCGGCGGCGATCGCGCCCATCCGCTGCGAGCAGTCGGCTGCCGCAAGGATCAGGCGGGCGCGGGCCTCGCGGTCGGGCTCGAGCGTGGCCGCGCGCAGGTAGGCGCGGGCGGCGGCGGCGAACCCGCCGCGCCGTTGGGCCGAGCGGCCGACATCGCCCATGGCGGCGGCCACGGTTGCGTCCGGCTCAACCGCCGCCAGCGCCATGTGCCAGGCCCGCTCGTCCTCGCGACCCTCCTCCACGAGCGCCGCGGCCAGGGCGGCGTGCGCCGAGCGCACGTCCGGGGCGGTGGCCAGGTGGTAGACGGCGGATGCCACCAGCGGGTGGCGGAAGACGACGCGGTCGGGGGAGAGCACGATCAGGCCGGCCAGCTCGGCCGGCTCCAGGGCCGACACCTCGAGCTGCTCGACGGCGAGCGCACGGGCCACAGGCACCATCTCGTCGCTGCCCGCGGCCGCGGCGATCAGGAGCGCGCGGCGGGCGGGACTGGGCAGCTGCTCCAGCCGCTGGCCGAACACGTGCTGGGCCCAGCCGCTGGCCGGAACCGGCTCGACCAGGGGCTCGGCGCCGGCCCGCTGGGCATCGGTCAGGGAGCCGGTCAGCTCGACCAGCGCCAGCGGGTTGCCGCCGGTGAGGGCGGCGAGGCGCTCGGCCACTGCGGCGTCGACGGGAGCGGCCGCACCGGCCAGCGCGGCGGCGGCGTCCGGCTCCAGGCCGTCCAGCTCGATCACGGCCAGGCCGCCCGAGTCAAAGGCTCCGGCCGCGGGGCGCATCGCGACCAGCACGGCCACACGCTCGGCGTGCAGCCGGCGGGCAAGGAACGAGACCACCTCGGCGGTGGGCCGGTCGAGCCAGTGGGCGTCGTCGATCACGACCAGCAGCGGCTCGCGCTCGGCCGCGACGGCCACCAGGTCGAGCGCGGCCACGCACACGGTCAGCGGCTCGGCGTCGACCGGCGGACCGATCGCGAGCGCAGCGGCCAGCGCCTCGCGCTGCACGTCGCGGAGGGCGCCGAAATCCTGCTCGAGCGGCCGCAGCAGCTCGGTCAGCGACGCGAACGCGAGCTCGCTCTCGGACTCGAACCCGCGGGTCGCGAGCACGGTCATGCCGTCGCCCGCAGTCACGGCATACTCGAGCAAGGTGCTCTTGCCGATGCCCGGCTCGCCGGAGACCACGATGACCGCACTCTCCCCAGCCAGAGCCGCATCGAGCGCGGCCTGGATGCGAGTGCACTCCGATGCCCGCCCCAGAAGCACCGGCCGATCCTACAACTCCCGGGGTTCCCCCGATTTCCGCGGCCCGCCAGGCGACTCTGGCAACCAGATCGACACACCCGTCACAGGCTCGTGCCCCAGCCAGCACAGGTGATACGACGGTGACCGGGCACCTCTGTATCACGCGGTACGGGCGCAGCCGTCTCGGCCAGGCCACATCCGTGCCATCGGGTGCTCCCGAGGTGCCGGGCACCGTCATCCCAGCATCACGTAGGCGTGACCTAGTCGCGCGGTTTCAGCGAGGGCATGTAACTGTCCTGTTCGAGCCAGTGCCCGCCGTCGATCGTGAAGTTCATCCCGGTCACGTAGGAGCCGAAGTCCGAGCACAGCGCCGTCGACCACCAGGCGATCTCCTCGACCGTCGCCAGCCTCCCCGCCGGCACGCTCCGCTCCACCCGTGCCCGGTCGGCCGCGTCCGGCCACAGCGCCTGTCCCGCCCCCTCCGTATCGGTCGGCCCCGGGCAGATCGTGTTCAGCCGGATCCCGTGCGGCGCCCACTCCACCGCCAGCGTCTTGGTCATCGCCAGCAGGCCGGCCTTGGCCGAGGCGGAGTGCACCGTCCCCGGCCCGCCCGTCCATGCGTAGCTCGCGATCACCGACAGCACCGCTCCGCCGCTGCCCTGGGCGATCATCTGGCGCCCGGCGGCGCGCGTGCAGAGGAAGCCGCCGTCAAGCACGATCGAGACGACCGCGCGCCAGCCGTTCGGGGACAGGTCCTCGCCCCTCACCACGAAGTTGCCGGCGGCGTTGTTGACCAGGCAGTCGACCCGCCCGAACCGCTCCACGGCCGCAGCCACCATCGCCTCGACCTGGTCGGGATCGCGCACATCGGTCGGCTGCGCGGCCGCGCGGCCGCCCGCCTCCTCGATCAAGGCCACCGTCTCCTCCAGCGGCTCCGGCCGGCGGCCGGCCACCACCACCGATGCCCCCAGCCGAGCGAACTCCCGGGCCATGGCGCGGCCCATCCCGCTGCCGCCGCCCGTGACCAGCGCCACCCGTCCGTCGTAGCAGCCGTCAACCAGCATCGTCGCCTCCTTCGTCGGCCGGAATGATGCGCGCGTCCAGCGCCAGCGCGCCCTCCGGCGTGACCAGCAGCGGGTTCACCTCGATCTCCGCGATGTCGGGGCGCGCCGCTGCCAGCTGCGACAACGCCACCGCCGCATCGGCGGCCGCTCCGATGTCGACGGCCGCCCGCCCACGCGCGCCCTTCAGCAGCGCCGCGCCCTGCAGCGACTCCAGCAGCCGCACCGCCTCGGCCCGGTCAAGCGGCGCCAGCGCCACTCCCACGTCGCCCAGCAGCTCGGCGTAGACCCCGCCCAGGCCGACCAGCGCAACCGGCCCGAACCGGGGGTCGCGCCGGGCGCCCACGATCAGCTCGATACCGTCCGCGAGCGGGGCCATCGCCTCCACCGAGTACTCCGGCGGGGACAGACGCTCCTCCATGTCCGACCACGCCGCCGCCAGCGCATCCGCATCGGCCAGCCCCACCCTGACGCCGCCGGCGTCGGACTTGTGCAGCAGCCCCAGCGCCTTCAGCACCACCGGGTAGCCGACCTCCGCTGCCGCCGCCAGCACATCCTCGCGCACATGCGCGCTGCGCGCGGCCACGAACGGCACGCCCGCCTCGGCGAGCAGCGCCCGCGAGCCGAAATAGCCCGCATCCAGCGGCCCGTTCACCGGCTCGGGCAGCGCCGGCGGGCCGGACGCAGCCGGCAGCTGCTCGAGCGCAGCCAGCGAGGCGGCGGCTGCCTCGATCGTCCAGTAGACCGGGACGCCGCCCTCGCGCAGCGCGAGGTTGGGGCGGTCGTCGGCGTACATCGACTGGGCCACCAGCGGCTTTCCGGTCTCGACCGCCGCCCGCGCGATCTCGTGGCCGACCTCGGTCTCGCGGCCGGCGAACTCCTCCGAGTACTGGCTGTACCCGCCGAAGTAGCCCGTCATCAGCACGCCGTCCAGCTCGTCGGCCTCGAGCAGCCCGCGCGCGACCCGGGAGTAGCTGAAGAAGTCGACCTCGCCGGCACCGGCCAGGTCGATCGGGTTTCGCACCGACGACATCGGCGGCAGCATCGCCGCAAGCTTGGCCTGCAGCCCGTCCGACAGCATCGGCAGCTCCAGCCCCATGCCGGCCGCGACGTCGCAGGCGATCGCGCCGTGGCCGCCGCCGTCGCCGAGCACCGCGATCCGGCGGCCGGCCAGCCGCCGCGGCTGCAGCAGCGCCTGCGCCAGGTCGATCATCTCGGCCGGCGTCGAGACCAGGTGCACGCCGGCGCCACGGCAGGCCGCGCGCACCGTGGACAGCGAGCTGACCAGCGCTCCCGTGTGCGACCGGGCCGCGCGGACGCTGGCGTCGCTGCGCCCGACCGTGATCAGGATCACGGGCTTCTGCGCGGCGGCCGCCGCCGCCGCGAACGCGCGCCCGTCGCGGAAGTCCTCCGCGTAGACCGCGATCAGCTCGGTGGCGGGATGCTCGGCGTAGGAGGCGACCAGCTCGGCCAGGTCGAGGTCGGCCTGGTTGCCGATCGAGGCGAAGCGCGAGAAGCCGAGCGAGTAGCGGCGCGACATCAGGCCCAGCTCGAGCGCCAGGTTGCCGCTCTGGGAGATCAGCCCGATCGAGCCGGGCGGGAACTCATTCGAGGCGAGGCCGAGGTCGCTGGACGCGTCATACACGCCCAGGCAGTTGGGGCCGAGCAGCATCGCGCCGGCGTCGCGCACCCGCTGCACCAGCGCCTGCTCGCGGGTGGCCGCATCGCCACCGGCCTCGCCCAGCCCGGCCGTGATGCCCACCAGCGCGCGGGCACCCATCGCCAGCGAGTCGTCGACCGCCTGCTCGAAGCCGGCCGCCGGCACGGCGATCACGACCAGCTCGGGCGCCTCCGGCAGCTCGGTGACCGACGTGTAGGCCCTGGTGCCGAGCACCTCGCCGCCGTTGCGGTTGACCAGGTAGACGGGACGGCGGTGGCTGCCGCGGAGTGCCCCGCGCGCCAGCCAGTTGCCCCACTTCGCGGGATCGTCCGAGGCGCCCAGGATGGCCACCGAGGCCGGGTCAAACAGTGGTCGCAGGTCGCGCGGCATGGCCGGAGAGTCTGCCAGAGCCGCCTCGCGCCGGGCGCGGGCAACCGCTCTCAGCCGGCGACCGTCAGGTCGCAGGCAGTGGCGGAGCACGCGTACGACACGATCAGCCGCTCTGCCTCCACCCGGTCGATCGGCGCGTCGCCCATCAGCACGTGGAGACCGTGCGCGTCCTCGAGCGCCACCAGGTTTCGGCCGATCGTCTGCGAGGATGCGGCCAGCGTGAACAGCCCCTGCGCCACGCCCGCCTCCAGGATCACCTGGTAGAGGGCCACCTGTCGCTCGAAGAAGGACACCGCCAGCGCCGAGTAGAGCTTGCTACGGCCGACCAACGCGTCCATCTCATACAGCGTGCGCACCGCCTCGTCGTGCGGCCCGGTCGGTAGCCCGCTGCTGATCGCCGCCAGCATTCGCCGCCGGGGGTCGGCGATCTGATCGAGCGCGGCGTTGCGGCTGTCACAGAAGCGCTCCCCCGCGGTGCGGTGCACCTCGACCAGCAGTTGATCGACGTCCGGGTAGTAGTAGAGCACCGCACCGGGGGTGACTCCGGCCTCCTCCGCGATGTCCTTCAGCCGCACCGCGGCGGCGCCCCGGGCGATGATCGCACGCCCCGCTGCCTCGGTCAGCTGCCGCCGCCGCACACTCTGGTTCTTCGTCCGCGCCATCCGGTATTCGTACCGACGACGTTGAACGAATGCAAGCGGAGGGCGCCTGGAGCCTTGACCTGCGGCGTTCGGATTGATTCAATCGCCCGGAAACAATCAGGGCTGATAGTTCGTCCTAGTCGTGACCGCTGTCCTTGACATGGTCACCCAGATCGTTACAGTACGCCCAGTTGACTGGCCAGTCAGTCAGGATCGGAGAGATCATGCATCCCAAGGAACGGCGCTCCCTCGCTGCGACCCGACGAGAATTCCTTGCACGTACGGGTGGTGCGGCCTTCGCCCTGTCGGGCGCCAGCGGCCTCCTGGCCGCGTGCAGCAACTCGACCACCACCGCGGGCAGCACTGTCAACTCCGCCGGCCAGAAGGTCGGCCCCGGCGGCCTGCCGCTGGCCCGCCCCGACCGGCGCGTCACGCTGCCGCTGTGGGAACAGCCGATCCCGTCCGGGATGAAGCCCGAGACCGGCGGCGAGTTCACGATCTTCAACTACCCGGAGTACATCTACGGCGCGCTCCTGAAGGAGTTCGGCAAGAAGTACAACGTGACCGTCAAGGTGACGCCCTTCGACGACATCAACACCGGCATCGCCAAGCTGGCGTCCGGTGCCGTTCAGCCGGACGTGACCGAGATGACGCCCGACAACCTCGACCGTGTCGTGGCCGGCCACCTGATCAAGCCGATCAACCTCGACTACATCCCCAACCTCAAGAAGAACGTCTGGCCCTCACTGGTCGACCCGTTCTACGACGTCGGCTCGCGCTACGGCGTCCCCTACACGGCCTATGCCACCGGCATCGCCTGGCGCACCGACCAGGTCAAGGTGGACATCCCGTCGATGTCCAACCCGTGGGACATCTTCTGGCAGGCGCAGGCCTACAAGGGCAAGACGGCGCTCTTGTCCGAGGTGCGCGAGACGATCGCGATGGCGCTGCTGCGCAAGGGCGAGCTGGACATCAACACCGAGGATCCGGCCAAGATCAACGCGGCCGTGGCCGACCTGCAGGAGCTCTACAACATCTGCAACATCAAGGTCGGCGACCTCCAGTACTCGACCATCCCCGAGAACAAGGCCTGGCTGAACCAGGCCTGGTCGGGCGACATGATGTCGGCCTTCTTCTACTACCTGCCGAACAAGGCCACCGGCCCGCTGCTGCGCTTCTGGCACCCAGTCAAGGGCAAGGGGCCGATCCAGAACGACATGTGGTCGGTCTGCACCACCACCAAGAAGCCGGTGCTGGCGCACCTGTTCCTCAACTTCATGCTGGATAACACCAACGCCTACTCCAACTTCGTCAACTTCAACGGCTACCAGCCGCCGCTGAACGAGATCGTTCCGGAGGATCTCGTCAAGAAGAAGATCATCCCCGAGACACTTTCCATCATGCGTGCTGACCGAGTCCGACCTCGGTCCGGATTCGCTGCAGGAGATGACGCTCACGACCACCGGCCAGTCGCTCTGGCAGGACGGGTACTCAACGTTCCTGTCGGGCGCCTAGAGTAGGGGTATGTACCCACGTTGGCTCTGGCCGGCCTTCGCGATCCCAGGCGTCGTCTGGCTCCTGATCCTGTTCCTGCTGCCGTTCTACGCCGTGATCGGCGTGGCCTTCGGCAACATCGACCCGATCCTGCAGACTCCGATCCCGGCCTGGAACCCGCTCAACTGGAACACCGGCTGGGTCGCGCACGTGCTGAGCGAGCTGAAGCCGGGCGGCGTCTACTGGGACGTGTTCCTGCGCACGATCCGCTACGTCGCGCTGTCGCTGGGCGGCTGCATCCTGATCGGCTATCCGGTCGCCTACTACATCGCCCGCCACGCCTCGCGCACCAAGAGCCTGCTGCTGATCCTGCTGGTGCTGCCGTTCTGGATCAGCTACCTGATGCGGATGCTGGCCTGGATCAACCTGCTCGCCCCGGGCGGCTACGCGGCGCGGTTCCTGTCCTTCACGCACATCAGCGACCTGCTCTATCACATGGGCCTGCTCAGCCAGCCCAACAACTACCTGGGCGGGGAGAGCTTCACCGTCATCTTCGCGCTCATCTACGGCTACATCCCCTACTTCATCCTGCCGCTGTACGCCTCCCTCGACCGCATCGACCGCTCGCACCTGGAGGCCGCGCGCGACCTCGGCGCCAGCCCCTTCCGTGCCTTCTGGCACGTGACGCTGCCGCTGTCGAAGACCGGCCTTTTGGGCGGGGCGGTGCTGATCGTGCTGCCCATGTTCGGCGACTACTACACGCCCAACATCGTCTCCGGCGCACCCACCACCTCGATGATCGGCAACCAGATCGACCTCTACTTCCACGGCGGCCCGCAGCCCACGATCGGCGCTGCCATCACCATCATCCTGTCGGCCTTCCTGGTGGTGCTGATGGGCTACTACATGTGGACGATCCACAAATCCTCGAAGGAGCTGGTGGCGTGAGCCAGGCCGTCGCCACACCCGCCACCACCAAGGAGTTCACGCTCTGGCAGCGCGTCCACGGCTGGATCACGAACCCCTGGGGCAAGCCGCGGTTCCTGGTCCTGATCACCTGGGGCTACATGTTCTGGGCGATCGCACCGGTGCTGATCGCGATCCAGTTCTCGTTCAACAACAGCCGCTCGCTCACGGTCTGGCACGGCTTCACCACCAAGTGGTACTTCTCCGACCCGATCGACTCGATCTGGCACAACGCCTCCTACCGCGGCGCGCTCAACCAGAGCATGAAGCTGGCGGCGATCGACGTGCTGATCGCGACTCCGATCGGCGTGATGCTGGCGCTGGGCCTGGCGCGCTGGCGCGGCCGCGGCTCGGGCGCCTCCAACTTCCTGATGCTGTTCCCGCTGGTCACGCCCGAGATCGTGATGGGAGTCTCGCTGCTGCTGCTGTTCACGCAGCTGTTCACGTTCGTGCACACCGGCACGCTCGCCCAGGTGCTCGGGCACGTCACGTTCTCGATCAGCTACGTGGTGGTGATCGTGCGCGGCCGGCTGTTCTCGATCGGCAGGTCGTACGAGGAGGCGGCGGCCGACCTGGGCGCGTCGCCGAGGGCGGCGCTGTGGCTTGTGCTGATGCCGCTGCTGCTGCCGGCGATCGTGGCCAGCGCGGCGATCGTGTTCGCGATCTCGATCGACGACTTCGTGATCAGCCAGTGGCTGTCCAACGGCGCCAACTCGACGACGGTGCCGATGCTGATCTACGACGCAACCCGCGCCACGCCGCTGCCCGCGACCGACGGCCTTGCCACCGTGATCATGACGATCACGTTGATCACCGTCGTGGCCGGCGTGGCGGTGTTCCGGCTGTTTACGCGCGGCGAGGGCGGCCGCGGCTCGGCGGTTGACGACGTCGCAGGGTTCGGGATGTAGGTGGCCGGTTCGACTCGTGCATCAATCGGGTACCCTTGCGACCCATTTCGAGAGGAGCTGGCGTGGCCGGTGGTGAGGTAAAGCTCATAGCGTTGGTGAAGCAGTTCGGCGATGTCACGGCGGTGGACGGCATCGACCTGGAGATGCCCGGTGCGGAGTTCTTCTCGATGCTGGGCCCATCCGGCTGCGGCAAGACGACGACGCTGCGGATGATCGCCGGCTTCGAGCAGCCGACCAGCGGGCAGATCCTGCTGGACGGCGAGGACATGGCGTTCACGCCGCCGCACAAGCGCAACGTGAACACGGTGTTCCAGAGCTACGCGCTGTTCCCGCACCTGAGCGTGCAGGACAACGTCGCGTTCGGGCTGCGCCGTGCCAAGACGCCCAAGAACGAGATCAAGCAGCGGGTGGCCGAGGCGCTGGAGCTGGTGCAGCTGACGGGCCTCGAGCGCCGCAAGCCGGCGCAGATGTCGGGCGGCCAGCAGCAGCGCGTGGCGCTGGCCCGGGCGCTTGTGCTGAAGCCGGCGGTGCTGCTGCTGGACGAGCCGCTGGGCGCGCTGGACGCGAAGCTGCGAAAGGCGCTGCAGATCGAGCTGAAGGCGCTGCAGCAGCAGGTCGGCATCACGTTCATCTACGTCACGCACGACCAGGAGGAGGCGCTCACCATGAGCGACCGGATCGCCGTGATGAGCGACGGCCGGGTCGAGCAGGTGGGGCCGCCGTCCGAGGTCTACGAGGAGCCGTCGACCACCTTCGTGGCCGACTTCCTGGGCGTCTCCAACCTGATGCGGGTGGTCGCGCACGGCGACAGCGACGGGCGCTGCCGGGTGACGCTGGGCGACTTCGAGCTGCACGCCTCACGCGGCGAGACGCACACCACCGGCGACACGCGGATCGTGATCCGGCCCGAGCGGGTGCACCTGGAGCCGCACGAGTCGAGCGGCGAGAACCGCGTGCCCGGCATCGTCGAGCGCGTCGTCTACCTGGGCAACTCGAACCAGATCATCGTCATCCTGGCCAACGGCGACAAGGTCCAGGCGCTGGTGCAGAACACCGGCGAGGAGCTGACCTACAAGCAGGGCGACCCGGTGCGGGTCTACATGCCGTCCGAGGCCCTGCGCGTGCTGACAGACACCGGCACGGCGCCGATCGACGAGGACGCGCTGACGGTGGGCTCGGCCGCGTAGCGATCAGTCGGGCAGCGGTCAGTCGCGCAGCAGGCGGCGGCTGACGATCAGCCGCTGGATGTCGGAGGTGCCCTCCTCGAGCTCCTCCAGCCGCGCGTCGCGCGACCACTTCTCGACGGGGTACTCGCGGGAGTAGCCCCAGCCGCCGAGCGTCTGGATGGCCGCCCACGTGACCCAGGTGGCGGTCTCGGACGCGAACAGCTTGGCCATTGCGGCCTCGGCCGGGACGTGCTTGCCGGCGTCCATCAGGCGGGCGGCGCGGTGGCAGAGCAGGCGGGCGGCGTCGATGCGGGTGGCCATGTCGGCGAGGCGGAAGCCGACGGCCTGGTGCTGGCCGATCGGCTTACCGAACGCGTTTCGGGTCTTGGCGTACTCGACGGAGTACTCGAAGGCGGCGCGCGCGATGCCGATCGCGGAGGCGGCAAGGTGGATGCGGGACTCGTCGAAGGTGTGCATCAGGCTGTAGAAGCCCTTGCCCTCCTCGCCCAGCAGGCGGTCGGCCGGGATCGTGCAGTCCTGCAGGAACACCTCGGTGTTGATGATCGCGCGCTGGCCCATCTTGCGCATCGGCTCGCCGAAGGTGATGCCGGGGTCGGACTTCTCGACCACGAAGGCGGTGACGCCCTTGGAGCCGGTGCCGGGGGCGACGGTCGCGAAGATCACGTAGTACTCGGCGATGCCGCCGTTCGAGATCCAGGTCTTCTGGCCGTTCAGGACGTACTCCTCGCCGGAGCGCACGGCGGTGGTGGACATCGCGGCTGTGTCCGAGCCGACACCGGGCTCGGTCGAGGCCAGCGAGGTCAGCGGTGGCTGCGGGCCGCAGAGCGGAGCCAGCCAGCGCTGCTGCTGGTCGGGCGTGCCGACCTCGATCACGGGGCGGCCGAAGAAGGCGCCGGAGGTGATCAGGTTGCCGATGCCGGCGCAGCCCCAGTTCAGCTCCTCCTGCACGATGCAGCCGGTCAGCACGTCGCCGATGCCGCCGCCGCCGACGTGCTCGGGCAGCATGTAGGAGGTGAGTCCCACTTCGGCGGCCTTGTAGACGACGTCGAGCGGCGTGTAGGTGTCGCGCTCGTCGACGTCGGCCGAGACGGGGCGGATCTCGGTGCGCGCGAACTCGCGCGCGAGCGCCTGGATCTCGCGCTGGTCGTCGGTCAGATCGAGCGTCTGGGGTGCCAGTTCGGCCACGGCCGTGACGGTACCAGACCGGCTTTTGACCGAGCGCTAGCGGAGCACGTGCGTGGTGGTGGCCTGACTCATCAGCGCCGGGCAGCCATGGCCGGCGGAACCTCCCCGGTGGGGGAGGTTTTCGTCAGCGAACGGTGAAGCGCGCAGCCGGCACGTACCCGGCCCAACCCGTGTCCAGGTTGAGCTGGCCCGGCACGAACGGGGCGCCATGCGCCTGGTCGGCGGCCCGCGTGTCCCACATGATCGAGTCGGGGAAGCGGTCGTGACCGACCCGCACGGCGGGGGACAGCCCGACGTTCAGGCTATCGGTGGGCGAGGTGTGGCCCAGCGGAGCGCGCCCGCTGGTGTTCGTGTTGTAGCCAACCGTCCACACCACGTCGCTGGCGAGGTTGCGGTTGACCGGGAACGTGATCGTCTGAGCGATCCCGTTGTGCAGCTGGCCGTCCGTGCCCATGAACCTGGACTCGGTGGCCGACTGGGACGACGGCCGGTAGCGGATGCTGAACGTCTTGGTGACCTTCATGATCCGCTTGCCGGGCGTGATCTCACCCGTCGCCGCGTCACGCGTGCTGTAGTGGTACAGACGCAGAGTGATCGGCGTCTGGAACGTGGCGCCGGGCTTGGTCGTGCACCCAGACTGCCACGACCCGCTCTGGCAAGCCCACGACTCCATCGTCACCTTGACGTGGCCGATGGTGGAGTGCGGTCGCAGGATCACCTCGCTGCCGATCTGGTTGAACGCGCTGGACTCAGCGCCCACGCTCGGCACGCTGACGGTGCCCTTGACGGGCGTGCTGTCATACGCGACGTTGCTGGTGGTCATCGCTCCTGCGATGCTCGGCGCGATCATGGTTGCGCCAACCACGCCCGCAAGGGCGAGGGGTAGGTACTTCTTCAAGGTGTCCTCCTGAGGACGTGGGGGGTTTGGCCTGAATCGTCAAAGCCGGTCGGCCAGGACTCGGCGTGCGACACCACGGCCACCGCCGACTCGGCTAGAACGGCCTACCGGGGGGTGTCTGGCCGCCTTGCCGACACAATTCCCATCGGCCGGCAGCAAGCGTTCGGCCATCGCCGTCGCGTGGTATCTGGCCCGGTGCTTTGAGGTACCTGACGACGGGGGTTGCGGTACCTGGCGGGGGGCAATGCGGTACCCGCGTGTCGTCAGGCGAGAAAACGCGAACCTCCGCAACCCCGCTTGTCTAGGATACGCGGGCACCTGGAGGGGTGGCAGAGTGGTTGAATGCGGCGGTCTCGAAAACCGTTGTGCGTCGTTAAGGCGTACCGAGGGTTCGAATCCCTCCCCCTCCGTTGAAACCGTGGCCAGAGGGCGCCAGGCGCTCGGTGCTGGAACCATTCCGAGGGGTGTGGCGTCGTAGAGGTATGTGGCGGAGCGTTCTACTGGGGATCGTCTTGGCTGGGGCGCTCGCGGGGTGCAGCCGGGACGGAGCGAACGGAGGTCTGACAGGCGGCGGAGCGATTCACGCCCTATCCGAGGGACAGGTGGTGTCCGATAGAGGGGTCGCCGGGGCAACTGCTCGGCCGGACGATGGGATCGTCAAAGGGCGCGTGTTCACCACCGCCTGTGGCGGCCCTGCGGGATCACCGTGCCCCTTGCGCGTCTATCACGGCTCGCTCGCGTTCTGCCCGACGATGCACACGAAAGGGCCGTGTCCCTCTGCGCGCGTGGATAGCACAGGTCACTACACGATTGCACTACGACCTGGGCGCCACGCCTTGATCCCGGCTTCCGGGAACGGCAACGTCGTCTATGTCAAGCCACGCTGGGTCGTAGTTCAGAGCGGGCAGACGACGACCGTGAACATCGACGGTGGGAACCTGATGAGTTGACCCGCTGTCGGCGGTAGCACGCGCGTGGCTTAAGGATCCGGCCATGGCCGCGAGCCCCACGACCCCGACCCAGCGCGCAGGCCTTCGAGCACGCCCACGCGGCGGCAACGCGGGCTGACTTTCCAGGCCGAACGGCTACGTATCGAGCTTGCCCTTCAACTGGGTTCTTGAGCGGCAGGCCGGGCAGGTGGGAGAGGAACGAACTCTGATGCCCTGCAGGAACGTCGTCGTGTAGACGCGGCCGGCGACTTGATAGGTGACGTCGAAGGCGTCGATCAGCCATGCGCCCGTGTGTCTCGATGTGGCACCGACGATCAGATTCAGTTCGTCGCCTGGCTGGACAACAAATCCTCGCAGACTCGTCAGCGGGTACTTGGCTGGTGGCCAGCCGCGGACGGCTCCGGGAAGACCATGGTTGGTACTTGCGAGCACCGCGTAGCGCAGGATCAGCCCATCGGCCTGATCTGGGTCGGCTGGCCGGACGGAGTAGATCACGGCGGGAGCCGAGCCGCTCAGCTCAGCGGTGCTTATCGTCGTGACCATCCACTGGCCTGGAATCACAGGGCCGCCCGACCATGATGACCCGTTGTCCGGCAACGCGAGCGGCCCGTCGTCCGCCGGCTCGGTCGTGGCCCACCAACCAAGTAGGCCGCAGCAGAGCGCCACGCCTGTCATAAGCAACCAGCGCTTGTCGGCCACTGGACGGGGGGCGGGAAGGGCCATCTCCGTCATGAGCCCATTATGGCTGGCTGCGACATGGAGCACAATCGTCGGCAACGTGCACCTGGCGCACTGCCGGGGCTGACAGCCGGTTGTCACAGACTGTTTGCATACTGGGGACGGTCACTGCAGCTGGGCGTTGGTTCCCCACAGCCGCCACGGCAGACAATGATCGGCCTCGGTCCACTCGAGCCGCGAGCTCGATCAGTTGAGCCGCTGAGGTGCGGCCACGATCTGTTGTGGAACAAACAGTCAACCCCGACCGTCCAAGGAACATGCGAAATCATCGATTCCGGTGGCTGGCCGTCGCGCTTGTCGCAACCGGGTCGGCGGTGGGCGTCGCCTGGTTCGTGACCAGAGACACTCCACTTCCGAGTGGGTCGAACCGCTTGGTGGTGTACGAGACCAACATCGGGCGGGGGGCGTCCTACGTCGAAGGATTCCAGGCGTACCTCGCCGTGGCTGCGGACGCCGGAGGGAGCACGACCGTCACTGTCCACCAAACCGCCGGCCCGGCACTCACAAAGCGGCTAGCGACTGGCCGTTACACCATCAAGAGTTGGCTGAGGCCATGCGACGGCAACTGCGGCACCCTTGACGACGCGACGGACCGTTGCCAACTCGCCGTCAGCCTGGGGCCGAACCAACCCACGGACTACATCGTGCTGCTGACCCCCGGCCACGGCTGCCGGATTGAACCACGATTCCACGGCGGGACTCTGTGACTGGTGTGAAGCGCCGTGCTTCTCGGGCGGGATATGCCACCTTGGTATTGGGTAGCCTGATGGCTCTTGCTGGTTGCGGTAGCTCGCCGGCTGCGCCACCTCCCCCCTCGATCACGTCGGGTGGTCAGCCGGTCCCGGCGCAGGTTGCGCGGATGATGTCGACATTCCCGCCGATCAGCCGCCCCTCCGGGCCGGTTACCGTGAGCGCGGCGTTATCGATCAAACGAGGGGCGTTCGCACGACGGCAACTCGTGTTGGTCGCCTACCGGAACGGGAGTGGGCAGTGTGTGGAACAGACTTATATATCCGCCGCGGGGTCGGTGGCCTACGGGGGACTCGGTCTGACAGGCGGTGGCTGCCAGGGATGCAGCGTCTGCGTGGCCGCGCGCGATGGGAGGCAACTATCGCAGGCCGTGGTCGCGCTCGTCACGGATCGAGCAGACACGGTGCGAGTCACCTTCGCGACCGGCGCCGAGCCTACCGTGTTCCACCACGACTACCGGCTGCGCGGCCCGCGCCTGTATGCGTTCAACAAACGAGTGTTCATGCTCGACCCACCCAACGGCACGATCGTGCTGAGCCTCGACGCGCTCAAGCACGGCCGGGTGATTGCGGGCCAGAGCATCGCCGGCCTCGCATAGCACCGGCGATCGGCGTGCGACGTTGCCGTATCGGCGAGGCCGATCGCCGTAGCCCTACCTCTTACTGACCGTCGCCGCGCTGGCGGTGAAGGATGGCCAGGATCTGCTCACGGGTTGGGGAATGTGAGCTGTTGTGGTCGTCGACGATGTGGCGCTGCAGCGCTGCCACCAGCTCGTCCTCATCCTGAGCGGTGATCACGGTCTTACAGCCCTTGCAGGTCAGGCTGATCGACATCCAGCTAGGTGGTCGTCGCCTGTTCGCGGGCGGCAATCACGTCGCTAAACGGCGTGCCGGGCGTACCGCCGATGGCAAGGAACTGGACACCCTGGTCAGGCGTGGTGAACCGGCGGCTGTGGCCTGCCGGCACGTATGCGATCGATCCCGCCCGCATGATGTGGTCATCGCCATCGATCGTGAGGGTGGCCTGGCCTGAGACCACGTAGTAGACCTCTTCCTGGCCGTCACTGGCGTGGTCGTGGTCGGGGTACTGGTCATGCCCCTGCGGATACTCCTCGACGTTGATGCCGAAGGCGGTCGCTCCCAACGTGCGGCCGACCGGCTTGAACACGCCACCGTGGGCGCCCTCGATCTGGTCGATATGAATCACCTTCGGCTCGCTCATGGCTGTCCTTCCATCGATCGGTACGGTGTTTCGGAGCGTACACCCGACACGGGCGCGGGCGACCCCTTGGCCATCACTGCTGGCGCGGACACCGCCGCCTCAACCACTGACGGGCCCGTGCCGATGAGACCAGCATGGGACGCCTTGTCTTCTACCCCATGGCGATTGGCCTGTTCGTGCTGCTCGACATGGCCCTGCGCGCGCACGGCCACTGACCGCTGTTCGTGAACCAAACCGGCAGTACAGTCGTCTCATGAGCATGCGTGCCGCGGGATGGAATCTCGGGCGAGGCGGTCGCTCCATGTGGTGGGGCGCGTCGCTTGCGCTCGTCGCGCTCGTAGGCCTCGGCATCTGGGCGTCGATGCGCGGCGGCGACGATGGCGGAAGCGCGGTGGCGGCGCAGCCCGCGCCCGTGCGCGTTGCCCTTGTGTTTGCAGAACCGGTCGCTTCGCCCACGTCGCCTTTCGGCGCCGGACCAGAGGCGGTCTATCTGGCGTCGCCCACAGGTAACAACCCGCGCAGGCTGGCACGTGGAGCGGATCCGGTGATCTCCCCGGATGGGCGCTGGGTCGTCTACCGGCGCGACACCAAGCCGGTACCGGACAGGCTGCTCATCATCAGCACCGGCGGCGGTACGCCGCGACAGCTCCCGGCCTCGTCAGACGAGCCGGTTGTTTGGTCGCCGGACTCGCGGCTCGTGGCAGCCACCGGAACCGGCCAGCTGGCCATCGTCAACGTCGGTTCAGGCAAGAGGGTCACTCTCAGGATGCCGCAGGCCAGCTACGGCTACTCGTTCTCCCCCGACGGCACCGAGCTCGCCTTCACCCACAACACCGGCAGCGGACAGAACGTCTACACCGTGTCGACCAGCAGCGGCGCCATCCGCCGCCTCACCGACGACGGCCGCAGCAGCTCTCCGCTGTGGGGGCCGACCGGGATCGCCTTCGGGCGCCAGGGCGACGTCTGGCTGATGGACGGGGACGGCGGCGACATCCACCAGCTGACACACACCCGCGCCGGCATCTACCCCGCCGCCTGGTCGTCGGACGGCACCCGCCTGCTCGCGGCGTATCCCGCCATGCACAACGGCAAGCTCTACTCCGTGAATGTCTCCACCGGCGAGGCCAAAGACCTCACCGGCTTCGTCGGCGATCTCTATGCGCAGGGACTCTCTCGCAACGGGACCACGATCCTCGCCGCCGTCGGCTGCGGCGGCACCACCAGTCCCTTCGGCCGTGTCGAGACGATCCCGTTCGCCGGCGGCCACCCAACCGTGATCGCCCGCGGCCCATGCCGCGCCAGCTGGAACGCCTGACGCGCGAACCTAGTAGCGGCGGAGCGTCATCACGGCGGGCAGCCGGTTGTACATCATCACGCCGAGGGGGATGCCGATCACGGTGATGCAGAGCAGCCAGGCCAGCACCGACCAGATCGCGCCGAACCACCAGCCGATCAGGATGAAGTAGACGGCGCGGCCGAAGAAGCCGCGCTGCGGGACGCGGGTCTCGGTGATGTGGGTGACGCCGCCCGACACCTCGTGCGTCGTGTGCACCGTGCGCGGTCGCAGCGTGAGCACGGTCGGCAGCCGGTTGAAGATCATGAACGCCAGCGGCAGCCCGATGATCGTGAGCGCGATCAGGTAGGCGAGCACGTTGACCACCCCGGTCAGCCACCAGCCGATGAACACGAACCAGAGCGCCCGCACGAGGAAGGGCGGGCCGTCGCTGTGCCTGGCGATCACCACCGGCGATGAGGCGGCGACCGTTGCCGGCCGCTGCTCGGGTCGCGGTGACTGGTCGTTGCTCATGACCGGATCCTACGCCCGAACCTGTGTGGCGGCCGCTCGCGGACCCGCAGCCAGCGTAAGCGCCGTCACCGGGTAACCACCTCCTCACCGCCCTGAAACCGGATCGCAGCCCCCGACCGGCGTGCATCCGAGCACGATCCCGGCAAGCAATAGAACGATCGGAAGGGAGTTCCCATGTTCAGGTTAAAGCCGATGTTCGGATTCGTGCTGGCCGCCGCCTCACTGGCTGCGATGAGCACGGCTGCATCGTACGGATCGACGGCGCGCCCGCCGCACACGGCCGCCGCGAGACACGCCCACCACGTGCTCCTGATCTCGGTGGACGGACTGCACCAGTCCGATCTGCGCTGGTGGATCCGCCACCACCCCGATAGCGTGCTGGCACGGATCGCTCACACGGGCACGCAGTACACGAACGCGGCCACCCCCATCCCCTCCGACTCCTTCCCCGGTCTCGTCGCCCAGGTCACCGGCGGCGACCCGCGCACCACCGGTGTCTATTACGACGACAGCTACAACCGCCGCCTGCTGCCGCCCGGCAGCTCGTGCACGCCCGGCCAGACCAGCGGCCTTGGCACCGAGGTCAACTTCTCCGAGGTGCTCGATCGCAACCTCAACTCGATCGACGCCGGCGCCGGCATCCCGAACCTCTACCCGGGTCTGCCCACCAGCGTGCTGGCGCTGCCCGGCCGCGTCTCCCAGATCGAGCAGCGGATGATCGACCCCGGCCAGCTGCCGATCAACCCGGCCGACTGCAAGCCGGTCTACCCGCGGCAGTACCTGCGCGTGAACACCATCTTCCAGGTCGCCCACGACGCCGGCATGCGCACCGCCTGGGCCGACAAGCACGCGGCCTATGAGCTGATCAGCGGCCACTCCGGCCGCGCCATCGACGACCTGTTCACGCCCGAGGTCAACAGCTCCACCACAGACCCCTCGCTGCCGGCCGGGCCCGGACCCGACTGGACCACGAACAACCGCGACACCCAGTTCTACGACGCGATCAAGGTGCGGGCGATCCTGAACGAGATCGACGGCCGCGACCACAGCGGACGTTCGCACACGGGCGTGCCGGGCATCTTCGGCATGAACTTCCAGACCGTGTCAACCGCCGAGAAGCTGCCCACCTCGCCGATCAACGGCGTCCAGCGCACCGGCGGCTACCTGCGCCGCGGCGGCCGCTGGGTGCCGGGCCGGTGCTGCGGGACGCGCTCGGCTTCGTCGACCGCCAGCTGGGACTGATGGTCAACCGGCTGTCTCGGCGCGGCCTGCTCGACAGCACCGACATCGTGATCTCGGCCAAGCACGGCCAGTCGCCGATCGAGACGTCGTCGCTGAGGCGGATCGACGACGGCAACGTGATCGACGCGCTCAACGCCGCCTGGCAGGCCCGTGGGCACAGCGACAACCTGGTGGCGTTCGCGATCGACGACGACGCCATGTACATCTGGCTGTCGCACCGCTCGCCGCAGGCGCGGCGGTTCGCCAGCCGGTTCCTGCTCGGCTACTCGCAACCGGCCTCCGCGATGGCGGCCACCGACTACGCCGGCAACCCGATCGGCTTCACCGCATCGGGGCTGACCCGGGTGCTGGACGGGCCGTCGTTCTTCGGCGTGGCGCGCGGCGACGCACGGGTGCCCGACCTGGTCGGGGTCGTGCAGCACGGCGTCGTCTACACCGGCGGCACCGGCAAGATCGCGGAGCACGGCGGACAGGACGCGCAGGACCGCCACGTGCCGCTGCTCGTCTGGGGGCACGGCCTGGCACACGGTCGGGTCACGACCCCCGTCGAGACGACCGAGATCGCGCCCACCATCCTGCACCTGCTCGGGCTCGATCCGCGCGACCTGCAGGCGGTGCGGGCGCAGGGCACGCCGGTGCTGCCGCACCCGTAGCGCCGCGCATCCAGGTGCCCGGGCCGGGTCGGAGCGGCCCGGGCACCTACCATCCCAGCGTGATCCGACGCCTGCTCACCCGCTACCGCCGCGGCAACCCTGTCCAGAGCATCTGGCTGGGCGCGCTGCTGGCCTCGCCGGTGTGGGTGAACACGCTCGTCTACCGCCCCACCTCGGCGACCGGCACGCTGCTGCTGCTGGGCGGTTCGCTGGCCGGCGGCTACGTGATCGCGCGCGTGTTCCTGGGCAGCGTCTCGGCCGACCTCGAGGAGGTGCGCGCCCAGAACCTGTGGCTGCAGGAGCGGGCCCAGCGCGCCAACGAGGCCTTCGCCGCGCACCCCATCAGCGTCGCGGTCTCGGACGAGGAGTTCGCGGCCATCGTCGAGGTCGAGCTGGCGGCGCTGCCGCCCTGGATCGGCCAGGCGATCACCCAGCGAAACGTCGCCATCACCGTCGAGGAGGAGCGGGCCGGCGAGCCACGCGTGTTCGGCGTCTACCAGTCGCAGACCCGCGGCAGCGACGTGATGTCCGAGATCACGCTCTACCGGCGGCCGATCATGCGCGTGTCGGGCGACCGCGCGGCGCTGCACCGCCAGATCCACGACACGCTGCTGCACGAGCTCGGCCACATGTTCGGGATGAGCGAGACCGACCTCGACCACTTCACGATCGGCAACAACCCGCGGCCCGATGCCGAGCCGGTACACCCGCCGCCGGAGCCCCGCTAGCCCGCCTGCAGCAGCCGCACGTCCGACACCAGCCGCGAGATCGCAAGCGGCGGCAGGAACCCGGCCCGCTCGTCGCCCTGCCCGTCGATCACGTACACCGCCATGCTGTGCGTGATGTCGGTGGCGGTCGGCTGCACGCCGATGCCGTACGCGCGCCATACCGGCGCCAGCTGTGCCGCCGTTCCCATCAGCCACCGCCAGTGCCCGCGCCAGCCCCACTTGCGGGCCGCCACCGCCACCGAATGCCGCGTGTCGGCGGGATCGACGCTGACGACGATCAGCCGCACCGGCCGTCCGGCCAGGTGCCGTTCCACCACGCCCAGCTGGTGGCCTTCGATCGGGCACAGCGTCGTGCACTTGGAATCCAGGAACGTCAGCAGCAACGGCTGTCCGCGCAGCGATGCGAGCGACACCGAGCGGCCGCGCTGGTCGGTCAGGTCGAAGCCGGGTGCCGGCCGCGCCCCCGCCTTCCAGACGGCGTCGCCGTTCACCGCCGCGCCCCGCACCTGTGCGCCGGCCCCCGAGCCGGGGCCGTAGAGCGTGGCCGCCAGCGCCAGCACCGCGCCGCTCACGATCAGCAGCACGCTGGCGACCGCGGCCAGCCGCCGGCGCCGGCTCAAAACACGCGCCGCCGCAGCGTCCAGCCCCACAGCAGCACGACCGCGAGCAGCGCCAGCGGCACCACCAGTGTCAGCGCCGCACCTGCCGAGACATCGCTGGGTATGTCCATACGCCTCAGGCTCCTCTCTCTCGCACGGCCGCGACCCGGGGTCGTCTCCTTCGGCGGCCGCGATTGTCATCGCCGACCCAGTTATAGATCAGCCAGAACACGGCCAGCGAGTAGGCCAGCGAGCCCGGCCCCCACATGATGCCGGCCGCGATCTGCTGGTCGGCCAGCGCGGACACCCCGCCCGGCCGGTGAGCCGCCGCCACATACGGCTGGTAGAGCGCCACAGGCCAGTAGGCCAGCACGGCCGCGAGCAGCCAGCCGGCCACCGTGGCCACCGAGACGTACAGCGTCAGCTGGATCGGATCCAGCGTCGGCCGGATCGGCGCCGTGTCGATCACCTGCTCCCAGAACAGGATCGCCGTGGCCAGCATCGTCAGGTGCTCGAGGTCGTGCACGCTCTGGTGGCGCAGCGCCAGGTCGTAGGCGGCGGGCAGGTGCCACAGCCACAGCGTCGCGATCGAGATCACCAGCACCGGGATCGGCCGCGCCAGCATCCGGCCCAGCGAGCGCAGCGGGCGCGCCCGGCGGTCGCGCGCCACCCAGCCGGCGCTCGCGCGCCGGAAGCCGAGCGGCAGCGGCCGCCACAGCATGCTCCACGGCTCCGCCAGCACCAGCAGCGGTGCCGCCGCGGTGAGCAGCAGCACGTGCTGCAGCATGTGCGGCCAGAAGCCGCGGTCGGCGTAGCCGTCCAGGCCCACCAGCGCGATCAGCAGCACGGCCATCGCACCGGCAAACGCGCACGCTCGCAGCTGCCGCGAGCGCAGGTCGGGTCCGGTCGCGGGCCGCACCCGCCGCCGCCATCCGGCCCAGTAGAGCCCGCTCGTGACCACCACGGCCGCCAGCGGGATCGCGTTCTCCGGGTCGATCGGAACCGCGCTCATACCAGGTAGAAGAGTACGGTCGCGATCACCGCCACCGCAGCCAGGAAGGTCACGAACACGACCGCCGCCCGCAGTTCGCGCAGCCGCAGACCGACCTCGGTGGTGCGGTCGGCGGCGATCGTCTCGAGCCAGTAGGCGGCGCCCAGCAGGTGCACGGTGAAGCCGGCCGTGAAGCCGACGAACACGGCCCCGTAGCCGCCGGCGTGGATGGGCGAGAAGCCGGGGTCGAACAGCTGCACGCCCTCGCAGATCGCCGCCACCAGCACCAGCACGGTGGCGACCGCGGCCGCAACCTGCGCGCGACGGTCGTCGGCCACCCGCACGATCACCGCCGCCGCGACCACCGCCACCAGCGACACGGTCGCCAGCGCGCCGGACGGGTTGGTGTGGGGCGGGTGCCAGAGGCCGTTGCTGTTCAGCGCCCGCAGGTAGAGGTAGGCGAACAGGAAGCCCAGGAAGAAGAAGGCATCCCCGGCCACGAACAGCCGTGCGCCGATGAACAGCGCGCGGTCGGGAGGCGGCTCGGTGGGGATGTCGCTGGCGATCGCCATGTCAGTCTCCGGCCACCGCGGGCCGGATCGGGCCGAGCCGCGCCACCGGCGGGGCGGTGGCGTCGCCGTACTCGTAGGGGCCGGCCAGGATGGTGGGCACCTCGTCGAAGTTCTCGAGCGGCACCGGCGTCGGCACCTGCCACTCGAGGCCGCGCGACTGCCACGGGTTGGCGTCGGCCGGGATCCGGACGATGCCGTAGGAGTAGACCAGGTTGACCAGGAACACGAGCATCGAGATGCCGAGGGCGAACGCCGACACCGACACCCAGTCGTTCAGGAACTGCAGGTGCGGCGCGTAGGTCGAGACGCGACGCGGCATGCCCATCAGGCCCAGCGCGAACAGTGGCAGGAAGGTCGAGTTGAAGAACACGAACATCGTCCAGAAGTGGATCTTGGCCAGTCGCTCGTTCAGCTGCAGGCCGTTCATCTTCGGCAGCCAGTAGTAGAAGCCGCCGAAGAAGGCGAAGATCAGCCCGCCCATGATCGTGTAGTGGAAGTGGGCCATCACGAAGTAGCTTCCGTGCAGCGACACGTCGCTGGGCACGTCGGACAGGAACACCCCGGACAGGCCGCCGATCAGGAAGTTGAAGAAGAAGGCCAGGCAGAACAGCATCGGCACCGTGTAGCGGATGCGGGCCCGCCACAGCGTGCCCATCCCGGCCAGGAACACGAACCCGGTCGGCACCGAGATCAGCTCGGTGGTGAGCATGTAGAAGGGCCGCAGGTTGGAGTTGATGCCGCTCACGAACAGGTGGTGCTGCCAGACCATGAACGACAGCAGCGCCACGCCCAAAAGGCCGCTGACAGCCAGGCGATAGCCCCACAGCGGCTTTCGCGCGAACACCGGCAGGATCTCGAGCACGATGCCGAATCCGGGCAGCGCCAGGATGTACACCTCCGGGTGCCCGAAGAACCAGAACAGATTCTCGAACAGGAACGGGCTGCCGCCGGCGCCGGCCACGAAGAAGTTGGTGCCCGAGGTGCGATCAAGCGTCATCATCAGCAGGCCCGCCACCAGCACCGGCGCGCCCAGCAGCATCAGCACGGTGGTGGCCAGCATGCTCCAGACGAAGATCGGCAGCCGGTTCCAACTCAACCCCGGTGCGCGCATGGTGATGATCGTGACCATCAGGTTGATTGCGTTCAGGACCATCGCCACGGCCACCAGGAAGAAGGCGAAGATGTAGGCGTCCATGCCGGCGTTGGCCTGCAGGGCCAGCGGCGGGTAGCCGGTCCAGCCGGTCGGGAAGCCGCCGTAGCTGATGGCCGACATCAGCACCACGCCCGACAGCGGCGTCAGCCAGAAGGTGAGCGCCTCGATGCGCGGGAAGGCCATACGCCGGGCGCCGATCATGATCGGCACCAGGTAGTGGCCGAACGGCCCCAGGATGATGCTCGACACCATCATCACCATCATCGAGCCGTGCAGGCCGACGATGGTCAGGTACTGGCCGGGCGAGAAGATCGGCGGGCTGGGGCGCAGCAGGTTGGTGCGGATCAGCATCGCGTTCAGGCCGGCGATGAAGAAGAACACGCCGATGCCCCACAGGTACTGCATGCCGATCACCTTGTGGTCGGTGCTGACCGTCAGGTAGCGCCAGGCGCCGGCGTCCTTCTTGACGACGTCCACCGGCCGTTGCCCCAGCAGGCGACGGAACGGGTAGTCGAGCAGCCCCAGGCCGGCGATGTAGCCGATCGTGCCGAGGCTGTAGCCGAGGAGCACCGACACGTCGTTCTGGTCGATTGCTGAGACCCAGTCGAGGTGGGCGCCGACCCGGTGGCCGATCCAGACGCCGATGATGTACCCGATCGCGAGGCCGATCACACCGGTGAACAGGTTGGGGCGAAGCCAGCGGCGAGCGCGTGTCGGGGGTCGCGGCCATGGGGACTTGTGTCATCAGCCGGCCCGCTCGATCGGATCGGGGTAGTAGACGCTGTGGTAGGGAGGCAGGTGCCTGGTGGCGGGCGCGCTCTTGATGCGCTGCTGGGCGATCCAGCTGCTGAATGCGGAGGGCGACAGCACCAGGCCGGTGGTGGCCATCGCGCCGTGCCAGACGCCGCACAGCTCGGCGCAGCGCACGTTGAAGGTGCCCAGCTTCTGAGGCGTCACGTCAGCCACGTTGTCCGCGCCGGGAACGGCATCGACCTTGACGCCCAGCTGGTAGGCCCAGAACGAGTGGATCACGTCCAGCGACGTGACGTGGAACACCACGGTGCGGCCCAGGGGCAGCGCCAGCTGCGTGGTCTCGACGCCGCCGTACTGCGGGTAGCGGAACGTGAACTGCCACTGCTGCGAGACGACCTGCACCTGCAGGGAGCCGGCCGGCGCCGCCGAGATCAGCGTCGCCCCCTGCCCGCCGCCGGCGCCGGCCGCGCTCGAATCGGTGGCGTACAGCGCGTAGGTGCCGTAGGCCGCCAGGAACAGCACGATCGTGACGGTGCTGATCAGCCAGATGCCCTGCAGCCGGCTGTTGCCGTGGATGGGCGGGCCGTCCTCGATCAGCTCGCCGCGCTGCCGGAACACTGTCAGCGCGTAGGCGAAGTAGACCAGCAGGCCGATCGCGATCGGCGTCAGGATGGCCGAGATGATGATGTTCGCCTCGTGCTGCTCGTGGGCCTGGGCGCTGTCGCTGCCGGGCGGCATGTGCGGACCCAGCGCGAAGATCACGAGCAGCACGCCGATCACCGACAGCACCACCCAGACGACGGCGACGCGGCGAAGGTCGGGGGCGGGGTCGGTCGCGTCGGTGGTCATCGCTGTCCCCGGTCAGGCGACATTGAGGTAGCCGTCCATCCAGCCAACCGTTTGCATGGGACCGCCGAAGCCGTTGGGGAACCCGGCGGCGCAGGGAACGAAGCACTGCCAGCGGTAGTGGCCGGGCTTGCCGGTACGGACCGTGAAGGTGATCGTGGTATGCGCCATCGAGAGCGCGCAGGGTGTGACAGAGCACTGGTTGGGCGCGTCGTCGGCGACGCCCGGGAGCGCCACGCTGACGCCCATGTCGGGGATGGCGAACGTGTGCGAGGTGAGAGTCGGGTCGATCGCCGCGTACGGCTTTCCGTTGATCGTCTCGGTGCCGCCGACCGTGCCGCGCGGCTGTGACCAGAGCGGGTTTCGCAGGCCCGTGGCGGTGTCGTAACTGGTAGACCGTGAACCTGACCAGGCTGTGAGCCGGCACCTGCACCACGGTGCTGTGCACCCACGCGCCCTGCGGATTCTTGACCAGGTAGGAGACCCAGTCCGGGTGCGGCTGGTGGCCGTAGGAGGGGACGGTCTGGAAGGTGACGTTGGTGACCCCGTTGACCGTGCCCGCCTGCACCGTCGGCGGGAAGCTGGTCACCCACGACATCACGTACCAGGTGATCAGCACGATCGCTCCCGCGGTTCCGGCGGCGATCCCGGCGATCCGTCGGTTGAACGTCACGTCCTCACCACGCCGCGGACTTTCAGCCGCCGCCGCCTCGACGGTCAAGCCATTGTCATCTCGCTGTCATCTCTAGCGCCCCTGTGGCGCCGTCGCTCTGCGATACTGCGGCCGCTTCAAGGGAGGTGCCAGTGCGGGTACTGATCGTCGAGGACGAGGGCCTGATCGCGCGGTTCGTGGCGCGCGCGCTGCAGGCGGAGGGGTACACCACCAGCGTGGCACCCGACGGTGAGGTTGCCTGCCGGCGGCTACGCGACGAGGAGTGGGACCTGGCCATCCTCGACCTGCTGCTGCCGGCCAGGAGCGGCTTCGACGTGCTGCACGAGCTGTCCCAGGCGACCAACCAGGTGCCGGTGCTGGTGCTGTCGGCACGGCGGTCGGTCGAGGACAAGGTGGCGGCGCTGGACGCGGGCGCGACCGACTTCCTGGCCAAGCCGTTCGCGCTGGACGAGCTGCTGGCGCGAGTGCGGGCGCTGCTTCGCCGCGGCCGCTCGCCGGCGGAGACGGAGCCCGGCTGCGAGCCCGACCTGGAGTTCACGCTGGACGGCCGCTCACGCACGCTGTGCTGGGGCGACGGCCGCACGCTGTCGCTGTCGGAGCGCGAGTTCGGCCTGCTCGAGTACCTGGTCAGGTCGCCCAACCAGACCGTCTCGCGGGAGCGCATCCTGAACGCGGTCTGGGAGTACCAGTTCGACCCGCGCTCGAACGTCGTCGACGTCTACGTGGGGCGGCTACGTCGCAAGCTGCACCCCGCGATCCGGATCGAGACCGTCCGCGGCGGCGGCTACCGGCTGATGACGGGCTGAGCCGACCGGCAGCCTGATCGTGAAGGCGGTGCCGATCCCCGGCGTGCTGGCGACCGTGATCGAGCCGCCGTGCGCCTCGGCCACGGCCCGCACGATCGAGAGCCCGAGGCCGGCGCCGCCGCCGCGGCGGTTGCGATCGCGGTCGACCCGGTAGAAGCGGTCGAACACGTGGCCCAGCGCCTCCGGCGGGATGCCCTTGCCCGAGTCGCGCACCGTCAGCAGCACCTGATCGGCCAGCTGGACGGCTTCGATGCCGATGCGGTCGCCCTCCGCGGTGTGGCGGATCGCGTTTTCCAGCAGCTCGTCCAGCGAGATCGCCAGCCGGTCGCGGTCGACCACCACCGCGATGTCGGGGATCGCACCCAGCAACCACTCGCGCCGCGCCGCCACCCGCCAGCGCTGAAACAGCTCGTCGATGAACGGCTTCAGGCGCGTCTCGGCCGCCAGCAGGAAGCCCGGCGTGGGAGCGCCCTCGATCAGCAGCAGCTGGTCGATCAGCCGCTCCATCCGCTCCAGCTCGCCGACCACGGTGTCGCTGATGGCGCCGATCTCCTCGTGGCCGGCGCTGTGGTAGCGGCTGAGCAGGTCGATGTGGCCGCGCGCGATCGTGATCGGCGTCAGCAGCTCGTGTGACGCGTTGGACACGAAGTCGCGCTGCCGCTGCAGCGACGCCCGCAGGTTCGACGCCAGCCGGTCGCTCTCAGCCACGGCGTCCTGGCGCCGGCGCACGTGATAGACCATTGCCAGGAACATCAGGCCCATCAGCGGCACCTCGGTCAGCTCCGCCCAATCCTCGCGGGAGCGGTGCACGGCCAGCAGGGTCATGCCGCCCGCCGACAGCGACACGAATGTGATGCCCGCGACCGTGCCCTTGCTGCGCCACATGCGGTACCCGTAGAGCAGCGTGAAGCTGACGTAGATCAGGTGGAAGGGCACGGTCTCCCAGCCGTGGGGGCCGTCGTCGGTGATCAGCACCAGCATCGCCACCAGGTTCAGGCAGGCGAACCCCACCCAGGCGACCTCCAGCCGGTTCTCGACGAACAGGTGCCGTGCGTGGGAGCGGATCACGGCGTGAAGCGTACGCCCGCAGGCCGCGAGTTGCTCGGGTGAGTCGAATCGGCCCGAGCGGTGTGCGCGGCGGCGACCCGTACCGCCGCCGCGCACCAAGCCGACCTCAGCCGGCCAGAGGCTTGCCGGTCTCGAGCAGCGTCTTCAGCCCCGACAGCACCATCATCCAGCCGCCGGAGACGGACTCGGCGGTCATGGGGGCGCCCTCGAGCTGGTCGTGCACCACGCGCAGCTGGCAGTAGCCGCCGTCCTGCGGCTCGATCTCCCAGGTCACGCGGCTGGTCTTCTCCGCCGCCAGCTCGGGCGAGTAGAGCGAGCGCCAGCCGTGCACCAGCCGCCGCGGCGGATCGAACTCAAGCACCTGGTCGTCGCCCCAGATGCTGTCGTCGGGGCCGAGCGACAGGTAGCGCTCGCCGGTCACCTCGATGCGGGCGCCGTAGAAGTACTGGGCGGTGAACTCGGGCGTCGTGATCGCCTCCCAGATCTGCTCCGGCGTGGCCCGGATGAACAGCTGGTAGACCTGCGTGGTGGTCGCGGTCATGGTGGTCATGCGGTGTCCTCCAGTGTCGTCTTGAGCCGGGCCAGCGCGGAGACGTGGCCCTCGGTGTACTTGTCGATCCACCGGTCGTGGATCAGCCGGATCGGCACCGGGTTCAGGTAGTGCAGCTTCTCCCGGCCCGAGCGGAGGGCGACGACGAGGCCGGCGGCCTCCAGCACGCGCAGGTGCTTCATCACGCCGAAGCGGGACATCTCCAGCTCCGACTCGAGCTCCGAGAGCGTGCGCCCGTCGCGCTCGTGCAGCCGGTCGAGCAGGTGCCGCCGGGTGGGGTCGGCCAGTGCCTTGAAGACCGCGTCGTCGTCCATGCCGGCACTATATGTGACCATATGGTCACATGTCAAGCGCGGCTCTCAGGCCGACGGCTGCCGGCGGAGTATGCTGACCGGGCTTCACTCGCATCTCACCCACGCAACCGAGAGGACCTCCCATGACGAACGCAGATACCGCTCAGGAGCTGCGATTCGAGCCTCCGTCTCCAGGCTTCTGGGAGCGCGACGCGGTGCACTTCCCGCGGCCGATGACGCGCTACTGGACGGAGGTTCATCCGGCAGCCTACGGGCGCGGCACCGGCGACTTCGCACGCTTCTACGGGATGCTGATCGACTCGCTGGGAGCGGCCTACGTCCACGGGTTCGGCTACCGATCGATGGTGCCTGCTGCCGAGGACGAGATCCCCGCCCGCTTCCAGCGCGCGACGGAGGTGATCCAGGGAAAGCTCTGGCGCGAGCAGCTTCGCGAGTGGGACGAGACGGTCAAGCCGGACGCGATCAAAGCGCACCGTGCGTTGCAGTCGGTCGATCCCGGCAGCCTCTCCGACCAGGAGCTGGTCGAGTATCTGACGCGTTGCCGCGACCACCACGCAGCGATGATCGCGCAGCACATGCGCTACACGGCCTCGGCCGTCGTCCCGACCGGGGACTTCCTGGCGCACGTGGGTGATTGGACGGACGTGCCGCCGGCCGAGCTGCTCGGCCTGATGCGCGGCACGGCACCCGTCTCGGCAGGCGCCTCGGCCGAGCTCGCGCGGCTGATCGCCGCGTTCGAGGCGGATGCCCAGGCGCGCGAGTTGCTCGCGTCCGACGACGACCCCGGCCAGGTGCTGGCGGCGCTGCGCGCGCTCGACGGCGAGGCCGGTGAGGCGGTGTCCGGGTACCTCGATCTGGTCGGATACCGGCTGCTGGACGGGTTCGACATCTCCGAGCCGTACGCGCTTGCGATGCCGGACGCGCTGGTGCGGGCGATCCGGACAGCCGTGGCCGGACGGGATCTCGAGGGCGCGGACGTCGAGGCGGCGATCGCCGACGTCCGCGGCAAGGTACCCGAGCAGCATCGGGCCGAGTTCGACGAGCTGCTCGGCGAGGCACGGCTGACCTACCGGTTGCGCGACGAGCGCGGCGTCTTCAGTGACATCTGGGCATCCGGCCTGATGCGCCGGGCGGTGCTCGAGGGCGGGCGCCGCGTCGCCGATCGGGGGCAGATCCATGATCCGGTGCATCTGGTCGACGCCGGCTTCGACGAGATGTGCTCGCTGGTCTCGGACGGGTCGGGCCCCTCCGCCGACGAGCTGGCCGCTCGCGCCACCGAGCGCACGACGCGCGCGCCGAAGATCGCTCCGCGGACGCTCGGCGACCCGCCGCCACCGCCGCCGGACGCATCCGGCCTGCCGCCGGACGTGGCGCGGCTGATGCGCGCCACCGGCATCGCGCTCGGTCATCTGTTCGGCAGCTCCGAGGCCGAGCACGACGAGCAGGTGCTGCGCGGGCTGGGCGCCAGCCCGGGCGCGTACGAGGGGCCGGCCCGGCTGATCTCGGGACCGTCGGAGTTCGACCGCATCGTCAACGGAGACGTGCTCGTCACCCAGTCGACCACCGAGGCCTTCAACATCCTGCTGCCGCTGCTGGGTGCGATCGTGACCGACAGCGGCGGGCTGCTCTCGCACTCGGCGATCGTCGCGCGCGAGTACGGCATTCCCGGCGTGGTGGGGACACGCGAAGCGACCGACCGGATCGCCGACGGGACGCGCGTGCGCGTCGATGGTGACGCCGGCGAGGTGACGGTGGTCGAGTGAAGGGCACCGTGCCGCTGGTGAAGGCGCACGAGACCGCGCTGTTCGGCTCGAAGGCGGTGGGGCTGGGGCAGGCGATTCGAGACGGGCTGCCGGTGCCACCGGGGGTCGCGCTGTCCGGCGCAATCGTCGAGGCGGTCGCGGCCGGCAACGGCCGCGCGATCAAGCAGGTGGCGAAGACGGCGCGGCCGCTGGGCGGCCCGCTCGCCGTGCGCTCGTCGGCCGTGGACGAGGACGGTGCCGAGGCCAGCTTCGCCGGTCAGCATCTGACGCTGCTGAACGTGCCGTCGTCGGAGCACCTGGGCGCGGCGCTGAGCGAGATCTGGTGGTCGGCGAACTCCGACTCGGCGATCAGCTACCGCCAGCGCGTGGGGCTGTTCACCCGGCCCAGCATCGGCGTCGTCGTCCAGGCGCTGCTCGATCCGGAGAGCGCCGGGGTGATGTTCACGAGGAACCCGATCAACGGCGAGGACGAACGGATGATCGAGGCAAGCTGGGGGCTGGGCGAGGCGGTGGTGGCGGGCCAGGTGATCCCGGACAGCTATCGCATCCACCGGTCGGGAGAGGTGCTGCAGCGGACGCCGGGGTTCAAGAAGATCGCGATCCGGACGCTGCCGGAGGGCGGCACCTTCGAGCAGCAGGTGCAACCCGAGCTGGTCGAGCAGCTCTGCCTCGACGACGGCCAGCTGGCCGAGCTGAACGGGCTGGCCGACCGCTGCGAGCAGATCTACGGCCCCGCGCGGGACATCGAGTGGGCGTTCGCCGACGGCACGCTGCACCTGCTGCAGTGCCGGGCGGTGACGCGATGAGGGTCGTGGCGGTGGCGGTGATCGCGACGTGACCGGCGCACCCGTCGACGCGATTCAGCGCGTGCCGCTGTTCTCAGACCTGAACCAGCGCGAGGCGCGGCAGATCGCCCGCCTGTTCAAGCAGCGGACATTCCCGGCCGGGGAGACGGTCGTGCAGGAGGGCTCCGGTGGGGCGGCGTTCTACGTGATCGAATCCGGCGAGGCAACGGTGTTCGTGGCCGGCAAGGAGTACTCGACGCTGGGGCCGGGCGACTACTTCGGCGAGATCGCGCTGATCGACGAGGGCGCGCGGCTGGCGACGATCACCGCCACCGGCGAGCTCAGCTGCTACGGCGTCACCTTCTGGGACTTCCGGCCGCTGGTGGAGTCAAACGGCGTGATCGGATGGAAGCTCCTGCAGTCGCTGGCGAGGATGTACCGCGAGGCGCGC
>CAWCPM010000019.1:0-37018 GCA_963797565.1 uncultured Actinomycetes bacterium
GACAAGGAGGCATGCGATGACGCGGTACCTGATTTCATTCCCGAACGACGCGATGGATTACATCCCCGAGGAGGAGGGGCCCGACGTCGCGGATGCCGCTCACGCGGTGGTCCAGGAAGCCAAGGACGCCGGCGTCTTCGTGTTCGCCGGCGGGCTGTCCGAGGACGTTGATCCCGTCACGGTGGCCGGTGACGGGACGGCCACCGCCGGCTCCTACCCACTGGGAGGCATGACCATCATCGACGTGCCCTCACGGGACGCGGCCTTGGAATGGGCCTCGAAGATCGCCACCGCCTGCCGCTGTCCACAAGACGTCAGCGCGTTCGGGGTCGATCCGGCGGTGGGCAACTGATCCACGGCCACCGCTCCGGCACCCAAAGTCGGCACGACGTGCCCGCAGTGGTAGCCTCGGGGCGATGTTCGACCACGTGGGGATAGCCGTGTCCGACCTCGCCGCGTCCGAGCGCTTCTACCGCACCGTGCTCTCCGTGCTCGGCGTCGAGCCGAGCCACGCGGACGCCGAGCTGGTCGAGTGGGAGGACTGGGACGTCGGCCCGGTCGACCGCGAGCACTCGCTGACCCGCGGCCTGCACGTCGGCTTTCGCGCGCCCGACCGCGCGGCCGTCGACGCCTTCTGGCAAGCCGGGATCGACGCCGGTCATCCGAGCGACGGCGCACCCGGGCCGCGCACGGCCTACGGTCCCGATTACTACGGCGCCTTCCTGCTCGATCCGGACGGCAACAGCGTCGAGGCGGTTCACGCCGAACGCGAGCGCCCCGTGCCCGACGGCTGCATCGACCACCTGCGGTTCCGCGTCCGCGACCCGCAGGCGTCGCGGCGCTTCTACATGACGGTCGCGCCGTACGCCGGGCTGCGCCTCGCACACGACGAGCCTGACCGCGTGCGGTTCTCCGGCCCCGACTTCTCCTTCTCGCTCGTGCGCGACGAGCGCCCGCTCACCGAGCACGTCCACCTCGCCTTCCCCACGGACGCGGACGCCACGGTGCGGGCCTTCCACGCCGCCGCGCTGGACGCGGGCTACGAGGACCACGGCGCCCCCGGCGAGCGCCTCGTGTACCACCCGGGCTACTACGGCGCCTTCGTGCTCGACCCTGACGGCCACAACGTCGAGGTCGTCAACCACAACCGCTGAGCAGGCGCCGCCTCAGGATTCCGGTCGCTCCCGAACGACGTCGGCCGCGCGTTTGTCGTCGCGCAACCCGAGGAAGCGCGGCTGACGCAGCCGACCTTCGCTCGTCCATTCGGCGAACCCGATCTGTGCGACAAGCTCGGGCCGCGTCCAGTGTGTTCCGGGCGGGACCGGGCGGGCATCGACGAACGGTGACTCGGGCGTATCCAGCTCGCGCAGCCGCGCGCCCAGCTCGCGCAGCTTCGCGACCGTGTAACCGGTGCCGACCTTCCCGGCGTACCGGAGCCGATCGTCCTCGTAGTAGCCGACGAGCAACGCACCGAATTCGATCCGGCTGCCGCGGGGATCGGTGTACCCGCCGACCACCAGTTCCTGCTCCCACGCGCACTTCAGCTTCAACCAGTCCCTCGAGCGGCCGTGGGCGTAGGGCGCGTCAGCCCGCTTGGCGATCAGCCCCTCCCAGCCGGCGCGGCAGGCCTCGGCGAAGCGGCGCTGCGCGTCGCCGCGGAACGCATCGCTGAGCTGCAGGCCGTCGCGCGGACGAATGGCCCGCTCGAGGCGCGCGCGCCGTTCCAGCAGCGGTCGGCCTGTGAGATCCTCACCGTCGAGCTCGAGCACGTCGAACACGCAGTAGACGACCGGGTACGCGGAGACGAGGTCGGCCGAAGGCACCCGCACCCCGAGTCGCTGCTGCAGGCGACCGAACGACGTCTGCTCCCCGTCGAATGCGACGATCTCGCCGTCCAGTATGAGTTGACCGGCTCGTTGGGCCGAGACCGCAGCACGCACCTCCGGGTACCTGTCAGTGAGGTTCGTTCCGCTACGCGACTCGAGCCGTACCTCGACGCCGGTCTTGCACGCGACGCAGCGCTCGCCGTCGAACTTTCGTTCGAGCAGCCAGTCGTCGCCGAAATCACGGCGATCGCTCAGGGTTGCAAGCATCAACGCGGGCGGCACCCAGGCATCATCACCGAATATGCCCGCTTCGACTTGTCAGTCAGGCGTCGTGGTCAGCAGCAGCCATCGCTGCAAGCCTCGCCGCGCCAGGCTTCCCGGCCCTCCTGGACGGCGGCTGCCGCGATGACAAGTCCTGCGAGCGGGTCAGCCCACCACCATCCCAAGAGCGCGTTGGCGCCAAGGCCAACAAGGAGCGCGACGGACAGGTAGGCGCAAAGCATGTTCTGGCTACCCTCGCTCACAGTGGCGCGTGACCCGAGTTGGTGCCCGACGCGCCGCTTCGCACGCGCAAGGAGAGGCATCGTCGGCGCGGTCACCGCCGCCAGGCCGATGCCGACCCAGCTTGCCTCGGGGTGCGCTCCCCCGAACGCGCGGACGGACTCGATCACGACGTAGACCGCCAGCACGAAGAACGACAGCGCGATCATCTGCTGTGCTCGCCGCTCCGCCGACTCCGACGCCCCACGCCCCCCGGAGAACAGCCAGACGATCACGCCACCTGCGGCGAACTCGATCAGGCTGTCGATCCCGAAGGCCACGAGGGCGATCGAGCCTGCCGCGATCCCGGCACCCATGGCGATGGCGAACTCGATCAGGTGCCAGGCGTTGCCGCCCCAGGCGAGGCGTCGCGCTCGGCGCTCAAGATGCAGTCGCGGATCGACGACCGTGGCCATGACTCATGGTACGCCCGGATCTGGGGAGGGTGTCGTGCGCCGTCTACGGCTCCTTGCAGTGACGACGCACATCACCAGTCGCCCCCTCCCAAGGGCTCGGCTGGTGGAGCCGCGACATACTGCCGTCGGGAGCCGAAGCCGCGACACACCAACAGCCTACGCTTCTCGGTTGGAGCATGCTCGCCGGTCTCGGTTCCTGCGGTATTCAGCCGTTGGGGAACAGGCGCTTCTCCGCCGCCTGGTAGTCGGCCTGGCTCCGGTCGACGGTTGCGGAGGGGTGCTGGGCGGTGAGGCTGAGCAGGGCCTGGTTGGCGTCGTCGGCGGGCAGCACCTCGTAGGTGGTGAAGCGGAGGCTGGTGCCACCGTCGGTGCCGGTCGTGTCGAGCTGGACGGGGGCGTAGCTGCTCGCGTCGACGTAGTAGGTGATATGGCCGTCCCGGGAGCGGAGCTCCAGCGTGTCTCGGCCGCCGATGGTCGCGTGGCCGACGAGGTGGGCGCCGCAGGAGCGGAGCATGGTGAGGATCTGATCGCCGTAGTCCTGCGATCCGAAGTCGGAACAGTCCGGTGCCGTTGCGGCGGCCGGCGCGGGGACGACGGCAGGCCTGTACCCATTGAGCGTGCCGGCGCCGCGCGGTGCACGGACCCACTTGATGATGTCGCTGCCGTCCTTGAGCGCCTTCGCCTGGCTTTGTGTGATGACGAGCCGGTACTGCCGACCGTGGCCGGGCACGATCTTGTACCCGTGTCCTTTGGTGATTCGGAACACCATCAGGCGGACCGTGTAGGTGTTTGCGGTCGGTCCGGGAGAGATCCGGTAGCTGTGATCGTGTCCCGGACTGGGTGCTTTGCGCGCCGTTCCGCCGAGATGCTTGCGACGCGGTCGATCCGCTGGCATAGATCGTGTTGGTGGCGGAGTCGTACACCTGCTCGCTATCGCCTACGTTCCCGCTCTCGACAGTCGTGCCGTCCGGGTTGGTCTCGACCTGGCGGCGGTCGTAAGGAGCGCTGTTCTCCTGCCAGCTCTGGTCTCGCCAGGTGATCGTGGTGCCGTCGCCGTTGTTCTGGGTTCCCCGCATGTCGACGTGCAGGATCGTGCCGGGCGGCTGTACAGCGGCGGCGAGCGCATGCCGGACGACCGCGGCGGAGGCGGGAGCGACCGCGCCTCCGTCGTCGCCGGTGATGGCGATGATCGCTGCGACGGCAACCGCGGCTGCGGCCCCCGCGGCTGCGAGACGGACGACCGCTTTCGTGCCCATCCGGGCCATGGGAGAGCGCGCCTGACGCGGCGCGGCCAGGATCTCTCGGAGCAGCGACTCGACAGCCTCGTCTGTCACCGGGTTGATGTGGTGCTCGAGCGGGTCAGCGCCGCGGACGAGTTCGATCAGGTCGTCCTTGCGGGTGGGAGGGGTCGTTGTCATGGGGCGATCTCCTTGGCTACGGATGGGTGTTGGGAGCGCGGGTCGGCCTGCCCGGCGCGGTCGAGTTCGCGGCGAAGACGGCGTTTGGCCCGATGCAGGCGAACCCGAAACGCGGCCGGAGACTGGCCGAGCACCGTTGCCGCCTCGGCCGGCCGCAGGCCGTCCCAGGCGATCAATGTGATCGCCTCGCGGTCGTTCGCCGGCAGGCGTCCGAGCGCGGCCGCCACCTGGCCGGCAGGTTCCTCGACCGCGGATCGTGGCGCGGTGCTGCCATCCGCATGTTCAAGGCGCACGCGAAGCGCACCTCGCCGTCGCGATCCTCGCTGCTGGGTGGCGATCACGTTTCGGGCAACGGCCAGGAGCCACGGCAGCGAATCGGCAGGCACCTCGTCGAGTCGCCGCCAGGCAACCAGGAACGTGTTTGCGACGACGTCGTCGGACGTATCGCCGGGTGCGCGGCGCCGCGCGTACGCCGCCACCGCCCGGTGGTGACCGCGGAACAGCTCCTCGAATCGCTCCGCAGCCCGAGCATCCCGATCGTGCGCGTTGTCAGGTCCGGCCATCACCCACCTTTCGCCGGCAGACGTCCCATCGTTACAACCCGCGGGCCGCGCGGCGCTCCCCCGTCATCTCTATCACGCGCGGATGGTCAGAATGGGTAATGCCGAAACACGCCCCCGCCGCCGATACAAGCTCCAGCATGAGGCTCCTTGCGCGTCGTCTGATCGGCACCTGCTGCGTCGCGGCGATGCTCGGCGTGGGCGGGCAGGCGCTGGCCGCAGGGGCGCCGCCGCCGGGCATGCCGCCCGTCGGCCACACCCGGCTCGGCATAGGCAGCAAGGATCCGGGCGCCTTCGATCGGCTCACCCGCCATCACCATGACGTGTGGCTGATGTTCGACATGTTGGGTGGATCCTGGGTCAGATGGCACGGCGTCAGCACCCAGATCGGCAAGGCCACCTCCTCTCACCGGATCGCGATGATCACGCTGGGCGTGACACGCGTGTCCGACCGCCGCAAGCTCTCGCCCGGCCAGCTCGCACGCGGCACGGCAGACAGCATCTACCTGTCCTACTCGAGTCAGGCCAATGCCGCGGACGTCCCGGTGTGGATCCGACCGATGCAGGAGATGAACGGGTACTGGATGTCCTATTGCGCCTTCAACGCAAACGGCACGCGCCGCGGGGCCTCTTACTCCACCACCAGCTACAAGCACGCCTTCCGGCGGATCGCCATCATCATGAGAGGCGGAACAAGGGCGGAGATCAACGCCCGCCTTCATGCGGCCGGACTGCGACAGCTGCAGGCGCCGCTGCCGGTCGCCGGGATTGCGCCGAGCGGGCTGGTGGCCATGGTCTGGAACCCGCAGGGAGCCGGCGCGCCGAACGTGACGGGCAACCAGCCGCACGACTACTGGCCCGGTAAGAACTACGTCGACTACGTCGGCGACGATCTCTACGACCAGGGCTTCAGGGCCTACTGGAAGGGCATGCAGCCGCTCTACAACTACGGCAAGCCGTTCATCCTGGGCGAGTGGGCACCCTGGGGCATCGACGATCCCACCTTCGTCAGCCAGGTGTTCAACTGGGTGAAGACGCATCCGCGGACGGCGGCGCTGGTCTACTACGACTACTCCTCGACCTTCGACCTGGGCAGCAAACCGCGCTCGCTGAAGGCGTACCGGACGCTGGCGGCGCGCACACGGTTCCAGACCACCGCCTGAGCCTGACGCGGCGGCGGGAGCCGCGCTACGAAGCCGCGGCCTGCTGCCACGCCTCGCTGAGCTGGTCGCGGTAGCCCAGCCACAGGATCCCGGCCACGGCCAGCAGCACGATCTCGTCGAACGGCCCCGGCACGGGCAACAGCCCCAGCGCACCCGCCCATCGCAGCGGTCGCGGAATCCGCCCGTCGCGGATGACCAATCTGACGGCGCGAAGCGTGCGTGTGACCGCGGGCCGCATTCGTCCAGTCTAGGCACGACCGCACCGGCTGTGGATCGGCCGCAGCGGTCGCGATACGCTGGCACGCATGTCCAGTCCCCCCACTCGGGTTGCCCTGATCACCGGCACCAGCCGCGGCATCGGCGCCGCCCTCGCGGCCGCCTTTGCCGGCGAGGGGTATGCGGTGGTCGGATGCGGCCGCAGCGCCAGCCCGGAGTCGACGTCGCCGGCATGGACTACCGCCGCTGCGACGTGTCCGACCCGGCGGCGATCCGAGACCTGGTCGCCGGCACGGTGGCGGTGCACGGCCGGCTCGACGTTCTCGTCAACAACGCGGCGGTCGAGATCGAGGGCACGGTCGAGGAGACCACGGTCGAGCAGTGGGACGAGGTGCTGAGCGTCAACGTCCGCGCTCCCGCGCTGCTGGCCGCCGCGGCGATACCGCACATGCGTGCCGTCGGCGGCGGCGTGATCCTGAACATCGCCTCCGTCGATGGCTATTGGGCCGAGCCGAGGCTGCCCGCCTACTGCGCCACGAAGGGCGCACTGCTGGCGCTCACCCGGGCGATGGCGATCGACCACGGAGCCGACAACATCCGCTGCATGAGCATCTGCCCGGGGTACGTCCGCACCGAGATGCTGGAGCAGTTCTTCGACTCTCAGCCGGATCCCCAAGCCGCGCGGGCACAGGGGATCGCCATGCATCCGCTGGGACGCCTGGCGGAGCCGTCGGACATCGCCGACCTGGCCGTGTTCCTGGCCGGCGACCGCGCCACCTACCTGACCGGCCAGGCCTACGTCGCCGACGGCGGCCTCACGGCCGGGCACCTCTGAGGTCGACCGGATGCCGGCCACGCACGTGATCCCGCTCGACCGCGAGACCATCCACGGGCACTTCTCGAGCGACCTGCCGCCCGTCGTGACCGTCGATCCCGGAGACTCGGTCAGTTTCCAGGCCCTGAACGCGGGCTGGTGCTGGGAGGCGGGCGACCGGTGGCTGGACGATCTGCACCCGGTGCTCGATGACGGCCATCCGCTGACCGGGCCGATCGCGGTTCGCGGAGCCCGCGCGGGCGGGACGCTGGAGGTACGGATCGACCTGGTGCGGCCGCGTAACTGGGGCGTCACCTTCGCCGGTGATAGCACGCTCGACTGGACGCTGGATGGGCCGATCGGCGTCACCTCCGACGGCGCCCAGTCGGTCGCGCTTGCGCCCTTCCTGGGCGTGATCGGCATGCCGCCGCCCGAGCCGGGCGTCCACTCCACCACCCCGCCCCGCCGCTTCGGCGGCAACATCGACTGCAAGGAGCTGACCGCGGGCGCCACGCTGCTGCTGCCGATCGGCGTGGACGGCGCACTGCTCTCGGCCGGCGACGGCCACGCGGCGCAGGGAGACGGCGAGGTGTCGGGCACGGCGATCGAATGCCCGCTCGACGAGGTGCGGCTGACGCTGGGCGTGCGCCCCGATCTCGAGCTGCGGATGCCGGTCGCCCGCACCGACAGCTCCTGGATTGCGTTCGGGTTCGACCACGACCTCGACGTGGCCGCCGAGCTCGCGCTGGAGACGATGCTCGACCTGATGCTGCGCGAGTACGGCCTCGGCCGCGAGCGGGCGCTGGCGCTCGCCAGCGTCTGCGTCGACCTGCGTGTGACCCAGATCGTGAACGAGGCCAAGGGTGTGCACGCGGTGCTCGACCACGATGCTCTCGCGGCGTAGTCCGGTTGGACTCGAGACCCGTGAACGAACCGCGTTGGAGGTGTACCGCCTGTCGCGGTACCAGGGCACTGGGCGGCTGTGATGTTTCTGCCGTCCGAAAAAGTGAAGAAATTGTGTCTATCACCTTGCGTTCCGGTGAACGGTTCCCATAGGCTCCTGTACTTCGGGGAGCCCGGTTGGCCCCTGCAACAACCACCGCCGGTCGAGTCTGCCTTGACGGCACGAAGAAGGGGATCTCATGCAACGTTTGCCAAAACAGGTCGCGGCGGTGACCGCGGCTCTGGCGCTGGCGGTCGCAGCCGCCAGCTGCGGATCGAGCTCGTCCAGCTCGTCCAGCACGCCGTCGTCGGGCGGGGCCGCCGTGCCGTAGGTCGATGTCACCAAGTTCACGGCCGACTACGCGGTGATGAAGACCCTGCAGGGCCTCGCGGCGCAGGGCAAGGGCAAGATCGGCGTGCTGCTGCCCGACACCACCACGTCGACCCGGTACGTCCAGTACGACGCGCCGAACCTGACGAAGGCCTTCGAGGCCGCAGGGCTGTCGTCCAGCGACTTCAAGATCACCAACGCCCAGGGCAGCGTGTCGACGATGCAGCAGCAGGCCGAAGCTGACATCACCGACGGCGCCTCCGTGCTGCTGATCGATCCGATCGACACCGGATCCGGCGCAGCCATCGAGAAGAACGCCGAGGCCAAGGGCCTCAAGGTGATCGACTATGACCGCCTCGTCCTGGGTGGCCCCGCCGATCGGTATTACGTCAGCTTCAACAACGTCCAGGTCGGCAAGCTGATCGGCCAGGGCGAGATCTCGTGCATCAACGCATGGGGCGTCAAGAATCCCAACATCCTGATCATGGACGGCGACCCCACCGACAACAACGCGAAGCTGTTCGCCCAGGGCTACAACGGCGTGCTGGATCCGAAGTTCGCCGACGGCACGTACAAGAAGGTCGGCGAGCCGACCGGCACGTGGGATCCGCCGACGGCCCAGACCTTGTTCGAGCAGCAGTACACGGCGCACCCGAACATCAACGCCGTGGTCACACCGAACGACTCCAACGCCGCGGCCGTGATCGCTGCGCTGAAGAACAAGAAGATCCCGCCGAAGACGTTCCCGACCACCGGTCAGGATGCGGGGCTCGAGGGTCTGCAGAACATCCTCGCGGGTTACCAGTGCGGCACCGTCTACAAGCCGTACTTCCTCGAGGCGCAGGCCGCGGCAGCGCTGGCCCTGTACCTGCGGGCCGGCCAGACGCCGCCGTCCACGCTGGTCAACTCGACCACCAAGGACTCCACGATCGGCGCCGACGTCAAGTCGGTCTACACCCCGCCGACCTGGGTGACCGTCGACAACATGAACGACACGGTCGTCAAGGACGGCAAGGTGACGGGTGATGTGACGGTGAAGCAGCTGTGCTCGGGTGGTCTCCAGAGCGCCTGCAGCGCTGCGGGGATCCAGTAGCACTACTCCCGCCCCGGGGCCGTCGCCTGACGCGGCGGCCCCGGGGCGGGTACCATCGCAACCAACGGTCATGGATTTCACGCTTTGAGCACAGAGACAGAGACCCAGCCGCTGCTGCGGCTTGACCACGTCTCCAAGAACTTCGGGCCTGTACAGGCGTTGTCCGACGTCAACCTGGAGCTGCGGGCCGGCGAGGTGACGGCGCTGATCGGTGACAATGGCGCCGGCAAGTCGGTCACCATCAAGACCATCTCGGGGATCCATGGTCCGGACTCCGGCCAGATCTACTGGGAGGGCCGGCCGGTCAGGATCCGCACGCCGCGCGAGGCGGCGGCGTTGGGCATCGAGACCGTGTTCCAGGATCTCGCGCTCTGCAACAACCTCGACATCGTCCAGAACCTGTTCCTGGGCCGCGAGCGCACCAACCACGGCATCACGCTGGACGAGGAGGCGATGGAGAAGTCGGCGGCCGAGACGCTGGCCAGCCTGGCGGTGACCACGGTGCGCTCGATCCGCCAGCCCGTCGCGTCGCTCTCCGGCGGGCAGCGCCAGTCGGTGGCGATCGCCAAGGCGGTGCTGTGGAACACCAAGCTCGTGATCATGGACGAGCCGACGGCGGCCCTGGGCGTGGCCCAGACGGCGATGGTGCTCAGCCCTGGTCAAGCGCCTGGCCGATCGCGGCCACGCGGTGATGCTGGTCTCGCACAACATGAACGACGTGTTCGAGGTGGCCGACCGGATCGCGGTGCTGTTCCTGGGCCGCGTGGTGGCGGTGCTGCCCGCCGCCGACCTCGACCGCCAGATCGCCGTCGACCTGATGACCACGGGCCAGTCGACGCGCCTGTCAACCAACGGCCACGCCGCGAAGGAGCCGGATCGCGCATGAGCGAAGTCGAGGATCCGACACCCGCAACGACCGAAACGGGCGAGCACGACGAGCAGATGACCGCAGCCGCGGCCCGCAAGGCCGAGCTGGCGCTCCCGCCGGACATCGCCGCCGATTCCATCTCCGGCTACGTGCGCACGTCTCTGGCACGGGTCAGGGCCGGCGAGAGCGGTGTGCTGCCGGTCGTCGGTGGGCTGCTGCTGATCTCGATCCTGTTCCAGTCGTTGAACGGCAACTTCCTGACCGCGGGCAACCTGGTCAACCTGCTGGTGCAGGCGGCGGTGTTCAGCCTGCTGGCGATGGCCGAGATCTTCGTGCTATTGCTCGGGGAGATCGACCTGTCGGTCGGCTTCGTGGCCGCCATCTCAGGGGCGTTCATGGCCACCCGGATCAGCCCCGCCCACGATTGGCCATGGCCGCTGGCGGTGGCCGTCGCGCTGCTGATCTGTGCAGCCATCGGCCTGCTGCAGGGCTCGATCATCACTCGCATCGGTCTGCCCTCGTTCGTGGTGACCCTGGCCGGCCTGCTGTTCTGGCAAGGCGTGCTGCTCAAGATCCTCGGGTCCGGCGGCAGCCAGCCGATCAACAACCAGGCCATCAACGACATCGCCAGCCGCGCCTTCACCCCCACCGTCGGCTGGATCCTGATGCTGGTGCTGGTCGGGCTCTACGCCGCGATGGTGTGGAGACGGGACGCGAAGCGCCGCAAAGCCGGGCTGGTGGCACCGCCGCCGCGCGTGACGCTGCTCAAGATCGCGGGAGCGCTGGCGGCGGGCGTGGCGCTGCTGCTGCTCTGCAACACGAACCGCGGCATCCTCGTGCCGATCAGGGGCGTACCCTGGGTGGTGCTGCTGGTGCTGGCCGTGCTCGTGATCTGGACGTTCGTGCTCGGGCGCACGAAGTTGGGCCGCTACATCTATGCCATCGGTGGCAACGCCGAGGCCGCCCGCCGCGCCGGCGTCGACGTGATGGGAGTCCGCACGGTCGCATTCGTGCTGTGCTCGTTCACGGCCGGCATCGCCGGCATCGTCTACGCCTCGCGGCTGCAGTCGATCTCCACGGCGGTGGACGGCGGTACGCTGGTGCTCTATGCCGTCGCGGCTGCCGTGATCGGCGGCACCAGCCTGTTCGGCGGCCGCGGCAAGGCTGTGCACGGCGTGCTCGGTGGCATCGTGATCGCCGCCATCGACAACGGCATGGGCCTGGTCGGATTCCAGGCCTCGGCCCAGCTGATGGTGACCGCGCTGGTGCTGTTGGCAGCGGTCGTGATCGACGCGCTGTCGCGGCGCGGCCGAGTCACAACGTAACGAAGCGGCGTCGAATCGCAGGGGCAGCCTGCCGCACCGGTACAGTCTCCGCCTATGTTTCGTCGCCGGCGAATCCTGATAGCGCTTGGGCTGCTGGTGGCGGCGGTCGCACTGCTGTTCGTGCCGCTGCTCGTGATCCGGGTCGACACCGCCGGGGGACTCACCTCCGACCCGGCCGACGTCTCCCACCATCAGGTCGCGCTGGTGCTGGGCGCCGGGTTGACCCGCCAAGGCACCCCGACCTGGTTCCTGGCCGATCGCCTGGACGCGGCTATTCGCCTGTACAAGATGGGCAAGGTCGACGGCCTGCTGATGTCCGGCGACAACCACACCGCCAGCCACGACGAGCCCACCGCCATGCGCACCTACGCGATCGCCCACGGCGTGCCGGCCGCCGCCATCACGCTCGACTACGCCGGGTTCGACACCTACGACTCCTGCTACCGGGCACGCCACATCTTCGGGGTGCGCAGCGCCGTCGTGGTGACCCAGAGCTATCACGCGCCGCGCGCCGTCTACCTGTGCCGGTCGGTCGGCGTGGACACCGACGCGTTGACCGTTCCCGACTGGGGCCGCGTGCCGGCTGCAAAGATGGTGCACTACCAGGCCCGCGAGGTGCTGGCCGACGTGAAGGCGGTGTGGGATGCCGACGTGACCAACCCCTCCCCCCGCTACCTGGGCGCGCACGAGCAGCTGCACCTGCAGCCGGCGGCCGTGGGAGCGGGCTGATGGCCACCAGCCGCGAGCGTTACCGGGCCGCGCGCGACGCCCGCATGGCGGAGCTGACGGGGCGGCCCACGTACCGTCGCACCCTCGGTCTCTGCACCGTGCCCGGGTTCGTGGTGGCCGTGATCGGGATCTTCACGGCGCCGCTCGTGATCGTCGTTGGGCTGATCGGGGCGCTGGCCGGGCCGCTCATCTACTACATGGTGCTGCGGTCGCAGGCGTCGAGCGCCGCCAAGGATCAGGTCATGCACCAGTGGGCGAAGGAGCACGGCTGGGAGTACCAGCCCTCACCGCCGCTGCCGACCGACGTCGCCTTCTGCCGGGACAAGCAGCGGATGGAGGCGACCGACGGCTTCTCGGGTCAGATCTGCGACGTGCCCGGGCTGATCTTCAACTTCACCTACTCCACGTTCGAGACACGCACCACGACCGACGGTCAGGGCCACATGACCACCTACACGGAGGAGGTGAAGCACCGCCACACGGTGCTGCGCCTGCGAGGTGGGCGCCGTTGCCGGCGTTGACACCGTGCAGCTGGCCGACCGCGGGATCGGGTTCCTGAACAAGCTGGCGGCCGCCTTCGGACCGAGCCGCCAGGTCGAGACCGAGAGCGTCGAGTTCAACAAGCGCTTCTCGCTGATGGTCAACGACGGTGCCGACCAGGCGGCGGTGCTGCGCATATTCACACCGGCACTGCTGGTGCGCCTGATCAACAACGAGTTCCCCCAGACCACGTTCCAGTACGAGCGCGGCTCGCTGGCCTACGTGTGGGAGGACCAGTACGACGTCGAGGATCTCGAGGAGATCGAGGGCCGCGTTCCTCCGTGGGGCCGCTGACGACGGCGCTGCGCGAGGCCGTCGCTGCGATCCACTAGCCCTTCAGCGGCGGGTGATACTCGTGCCCGCACGCGCCGGATGTGCAGTCGCGCACGATCCGGGCCACGTCGGCGGGCGTGTCCGCCACCTGCAGCAGCTCCAGCTCGCCGTCCGTCACCTTGCCCTCCGCCGCCACGCGCCCGCGTAGCCACTCGAGCAGGCCGCCCCAGTATGCGCTGCCGTACAGCACCACCGGGAAGCGGTGGATCTTGCCGGTCTGCACCAGCGTGACCGCCTCGAACAGCTCGTCAAGCGTCCCGAAGCCCCCGGGGAACACCACGAACGCCTCGGAGTACTTGACGAACATGGTCTTCCGCACGAAGAAGTAGCGGAACTCCATCGACAGGTTGGCGTAGGTGTTGCCGTGCTGCTCGTGGGGCAGCTCGATGTTGCAGCCGATCGAGACGCCGCCGGCCTCCGACGCGCCCATGTTGGCGGCCTCCATGATGCCGGGGCCGCCGCCGGTGATGACGCCGAAGCCCTCGGCCACCAGCAGCCGGGCGGTCTCGCGGGCGGCGGCGTAGGCGGGATCGTCCGCGGGCGTGCGGGCGGATCCGAACACGGCAACGGCCACGCCCACGTCGGCGAGCTGGTCGAAGCCCTCCACGAACTCGCCGGTGATGCGCAGGATCCGCCACGGATCGGTGTGCAGGAAGGTCGCGTCGTGACGCTGCAGCAGGTGCTCGTCGGCCGTGCCGCCGACGCGGGAGGAGTCCGTCATCGCGGCTCAGATTACAGGCGTCGGCGCCGTTCTGCCGATAACCATGATGAAGCCCCACAAGGGGCCTTGCCGCCTGCGCGGAATACCACCTGACAGGTACACTTGCCGTATGCCCGTGATGACGACCATGACTGCTGATGCCGAACCTGCGCCGGATCCCGAGGACAGTCCGCAGGCGGCCGCGAGTTTCGCAGCGGCCGGACGTCGCGCGGACCGAGCCGCACGTTGCCGAGCTTGAGCTCGGCGGCGTCCGCTGGCTGAACATCGAGACGCCGACGGCGGTCGAGACCGCATACCTGGCCGAGCACTTCGACTTCCACGAGCTGGACCTCGAGGACGTGCTGTCCACACGGCAGCGGCCCAAGATCGACGAGTACGACGAGTACCTGTTCATGGTGCTGCACCTGCCGCGCTTCGATAAGACGATCGGCCGGCTGAACGCTGCCGAGCTGAACGTGTTCGTCGGCCCGGACTACGTGATCACGCTGCCCAACCACCCGCTGAAGCCGGTGGGCCGGCTGTTCACGCGCCTGTCGAACAACACGGAGCTGCGCGAGGAGTACTTCTCGAAGGGGTCGGGCTACCTGCTGTACGAGATCCTGTCCGAGTCGTTCGACTACTGCTTCCCGATCCTGGACAAGATCGGGTTCAAGCTCGACCGCCTGCAGAACGCGATCTGGGACGAGCGCAGCGAGGACGTGGCCCGCGACATCTCCAACGTCAAGCAGGAGGTGATCGCGTACCGCAAGATCATCAAGCCTGAGCGCTCGACGCTGCGGCTGCTGGAGCGCGCCCGTACCCGCTACCTGTCCGAGGACCTGGAGGTCTATTTCGACGACATCGTCGACTCGGCGGAGCGGATCTGGGACCAGCTCGACAACTACAAGGAGGTTGTCGAGGCGCTGGAGCAGACGAACGAGACCGTGATCGCCCACAAGCAGAACGACATCCTGCGGCTGCTGACCATCTTCACCGTGATCCTGCTACCGCCGACCCTGATCGCCGGCATCTACGGCATGAACGTGCCGCTGCCGTTCCAGCACTCGCACCACGCGTTCTGGATCATCGAGGGCGGCACGCTGCTGCTCGCGGTGGCGATGCTCTCGTTCTTCCGTCGCCAGCGGTGGCTGTGACCGAGCGGCTCTGGGCGCCATGGCGCCTTGAGTACGTGGCGGGCGCCGGTGATGCGGGCGGCTGCATCTTCTGCGACAAGCCGGCGCTTTCCGACGACGACGCGCTGATCCTGCATCGCGGCCGGCATGCGTTCGCCGTGCTGAACCTCTACCCCTACGCCAACGGCCACCTGATGGTGGCGCCCTACCGCCACCTGCCCATGCCCGGCGACCTGAACGCCGACGAGCGGGCCGAGCTCTGGCAGCTGGCCGACGACGGGATCACCGCGCTGACCCTCGCCATGGCACCGCACGGCTTCAACTGCGGCATGAACCTGGGCCGGGCGGCCGGCGCCGGCGTCGAGGGCCACCTGCACATGCACGTCGTGCCGCGCTGGAACGGCGACACCAACTTCATGCCGGTGCTGGCCGACACGCGTGTCATGCCGGAGCACCTGTCGCGCACGCTGGAGAAGCTGCGCGCCGCCTGGCCGGCCCGATCTACGCCTCCAACTGCTTCGTCATCGTGATCGCCATCTCGGCCCAGCCCAGCGAGTTGTAGAGCCCGCGGGCGGGCGCGTTGCCGCCGAACACGTTCAGCGACAGGTGATGCAGGCCCCGGCGAGCCGCCTCGCGCTCGAACTCCAGCATCGCCGCCCTGCCGTAGCCGTGGCCGCGTGCGCCCTCGTCGATCTGGACGTCGTAGAGGAACGCCGTCAGCCTGCCATCCAGGTCACGCTCCGCGAACCACAGGAAGCCGACCGCCTGGCCGTCCGCCTCGATCACGTGCAGCCAGTGGCCCTTCGTCTGGAGACCCTCCGGCAGCACCGTCGCGAAGTCGCGTACGGCCTTCGCCGCCGCGTGCTCACGCTCCATGCCGCCGAACTCGACCATCTGGTGGACGTAGCCCTGCTCGCCCTGCTCCGCCCAGGCCGGGTACTCGTCCGCTCGCATCGGCCGCAGCGTCACGCTCATTCCGCCACCCGCTGAAACAGGATGTGGTCACGCCATGCGCCTGCGATCCGGAGGTAGGCGCGGGCGAGGCCGATGCGCTCGAACCCGTTCTTCTCGAGCACCCGCTGCGAGGCCACGTTGTCCACCAGCGTGCCCGCCTCCAGCCGGTGCATGCCCAGCGGCCCGAACGCCTGCTCGGCGGCCAGGGCGACCGCACGGGTGGCGACCCCACAGCCGTTGGCCGCCTGGGCGACGAAGTAGCCGAGGTTGCCCGACTGGAATACGGAACCCACCACGTTCCCGATTCCGAGCGTCCCCACCAGCTCGCCGTCGGCCTCGATCACGAACCTGTAGCGGGAGCCGGCGGCCCGCTGTGCCAGCGCATGCTCGACCTCGATCCGCTGGCCCTCGGCCGTGTAGAACTCGTCGGGGCGGATCGGATCGAACGGCGCCAGGAACGCCCGCTCGGACGCGTACAACTCCGCCAGCGCATCGACATCGGCCAGCCGCACCGGCCGCAACTCGACCTGCTCTATCATCGCCCCGATGCTCGACTCCTCAGTGTTCAAGGCCTACGACGTCCGCGGCATCGTGCCCGACGAGCTCGACGCCGAGGGAGCCTATCGGCTCGGTCGCGCCTACGTGGCGGCATTCGAACCGGCCACGATGGCGATCGGCCACGACATGCGCCTGACCTCGCCGGAGCTGGCCGACGCCGCCGCGCGGGGCGCCTCCGAGCAGGGCGCCGACGTCGTGGTGCTCGGCGAGATCGGCACCGAGATGCTCTACTACGCCGTCGGCGAGCACGGCTACGAGGGCGGCATCCAGGTCACCGCCTCGCACAACCCACGCGCCTACAACGGCATGAAGATCGTGCGGCGCGGCGCCCGTCCGGTGGGCGGCGACACCGGGCTCGACAAGATCAAGCGGTTCGCCGAACAGGGCACTCCTGACGGCCCTGAGCAGCCCGGCACGATCTCCCAGCGGGATATCTACGAGGGCTTCCACGAGCGGGTGCTGCGCTTCATCGATCCCTCGGCGATCCAGCCGATGCGGGTGGTGCTGGACGGCACCAACGGGATGGCCGGCCCCATGATCGGCCCGCTGCTCGAGCGCCTGCCGATCACCGCCATCCCCCACCACCTCGACCCGGACGGCAGCTTTCCCAACGGTGAGCCCAACCCGCTGATCGAGGAGAACCGCCGCTTCATCGTCGAACAGGTGGTCGCGGAGGTTGCCGACCTGGGCATCGCCTGGGACGGCGACGCCGACCGGTGCTTCTTCATCGACGACACCGGCGAGTTCGTGCCCGGCGACCTGATCACCGCCCTGATCGCGCGCACGATGCTGGAACGGCACCCCGGTGCGACGATCATCTATGACCTGCGCGCCTCCTGGGCGGTGCGCGACACGGTTGCGGCGGCGGGCGGGACGGCCCTCGAGAACCGCGTCGGCCACGCCTTCATCAAGGCTCGCCTGCGCAAGGAGGAGGCGGTGTTCGCCGGCGAGGTGTCGGGGCACTACTACTTCAAGGACTTCTACTACTGCGACACCGGAATCGTGCCGGCGCTCGTGATGCTGGAGCTGATCTCGCGCAGCGGGCAGAAGCTGTCGCAGCTGCTGGCGCCGTTCCGGGAGCGGTACCACATCTCCGGCGAGATCAACTCGACCGTGGCCGACGTGCCGTTGAAGCTGCAGGAGCTGAAGGACCGGTTCGGCCCGTCGGCGGAGCGAGTGTCGCACCTGGACGGCATCTCGTTCGAGTACCCCGACTGGCACTTCAACGTGCGGCCGTCGAACACGGAGCCGCTGCTGCGGCTGAACCTGGAGGCGTTGTCGGCCGAGACGATGGAGCAGCGGCGGGACGAGGTGCTCGCGCTGATCACCTCCTGATGCCGGCCACCGACCGCCGACCGCCGTTCCACTTCTCGTACCGCACGCGCGTCGGCTTCGACGAGACCGACGCCCAGGGGATCGTCTACTACGGGCGCTACATGCCCTACTTCGATCGGGCGCGGGTCGAGTACCTACGCGAGCTGGGTGTGCTGGTGCGCGAGCCGAGCGACCCCGAGTTCGTGATGCGGGCGCAGCACGTCGAGTACCACGCGCCGGCCAGCTTCGACGACGAGCTGGAGGTGTTCGTGCGCGTCCGGCGGATCGGCACCACCAGCCTGTCGTGGGAGTTCGAGGCCTACAAGGTGTCCGGCGGCGACCGGCTTGTGGCCGCCAACCAGACGCTGGTCTCCGTCGACCTGGCCGAGCGCCAGCCGGTGCCGGTCGAGTGGCGTCTGCGCGACGCCATCGCCGGGTTCGAGCCGGAGCTGGAGCTGTGAGCGCCGAGGCCTACGAGCAGTCGCTGCGCGCGATCGAGCAGGTGATCGCCGACGAGACCGAGTCGGACGAGATCCTGCGCCGCGCGGTCGACCTGTTGCACGACGGCTTCGAGGGCTACTCCTGGGTGGGCGTGTACTTCGTCGAGGGCGACGAGCTGGCGCTGGGGCCGTGGAACGGACCGGAGGCGACCGAGCACGTGCGCATCCCGATCGGCCAGGGCGTCTGCGGGTCGGCGGCCGCCAGCGGCCAGACCGAGATCGTCGACGACGTCAACGCCGACGACCGCTACCTGGCCTGCTTCGCATCGACCAGGTCGGAGATCGTCGTGCCGATCAGCTACGACGGGCTGGTCGTGGCCGAGATCGACATCGACTCCGACCGGCCGGCCGCGTTCGGCGACGGCGACCGGAGCTTCCTGGAGAGCGTGGCCGCGCTGCTCAGCCCCTACTGCCTGGTGGGCTGGGACACCGGCGGCGAGCCCTGGGAGCCCTAAAACCCTCTCGTCCGGCCGCTACGACTCGACCCAGGCCGCCTCGCGCACGTTGGCCGGCGCCTTCAGCCAGTAGCTCTCGCGGATCCACTCCAGCGTCGCGCTGAGGCAGTCGGCATCCTCCACCCTGGCCGTCACCCAGCCGTAGCGTCCCACGTACTTGGCGTGCGACACGTACGGCAGCGTCAGGGCGACCTCGCGTTCCTCCCTGGTCAGCTTCATGGTGACCGTCACCGGCGGCCCATCGCCCATGATCGCGAACATGGTGCTGCCGCCGCCGACCTTGAAGACGTGCGCCTCCGGCCCCCACGGGTGGTCCTCACGGGCTGTGGGGAACGACAGCGCCAGCTCGCGGATGGCTGCTGCATGCCGGGCGGCGCTCATCGCCCCAGTCTATCGGCGGCCCGAGCCGCCGGTCTTGCGGTCAGGCCCTGGTCTCGGCCTCGTGCAGCTTCTCGTCCACGATCCGCGACAGCCGGCTGGGGTCGTCGACGCCGCGGAATCGGAACTCGGAGCTGGCCTCCTCGGTACCGGCCGTGTCCCAGTCGACGTCGCCGATGCCGAGCATGCGCTGGAACAGCGTCTGCGAGACGTTGACGTTCTGGACGCGGCTGAGCTGCGCGGAGTGCTCCTGCCGCGAGACGATGCCCCGGCGCACATGGATGCGCGTGCTGGTCAGGTTGTAGGTGGTGGTGCGCAGCCGCAGCCAGCCGATCACGTAGGTGCAGATCAGCGCCAGCACGTCACCCCGAAGAAGATCGCCGAGCTCGGCGGGTTGTTCATGACGGCGTTCAGGAACACCCAGATCGCCGCCGGGATCAGCGAGATGATCGTGTACTTGACGTAGTAGATCATCAGCATCCGCCAGCTGGGATGCCCGCTCCAGATCAGCTCCTCGCCCTGCAGCACGTCCATGCGGCCGAGTGTATCTCAGGGTCCGGTCAGCTACCGGGCGTGACCCGGTAGGCGTCGAACACTGCCTCCAGGTTCTTCAGCGCCGAGATCAGGCTGCGCAGCGTCTTCACGTCCCCGACCTCGACCGTGTACCAGTTGCGGGCCATCTGATCGGACACGTGGCCGCCGTACTCGACGATGTTGCAGCCGAACTCGGCGAACGTGCGGGCCACGTCCTCGAGCAGGCGCGGCCGGTCCCAGGACTGCAGGGCCAGGGTCACCCGGAAGGATCGGATGGCGTTCTCGCTGTCGTCCCAGCTGACCGCCGTGAAGCGCTCCGGGTTGCGTTTCAGAGCCCGCACGTTGGGGCAGTCGTCGCGGTGCACGGTGATGCCGCGGCCCAGCGAGATGTAGCCGACCACGGAGTCGCCGGGCACCGGGGTGCAGCACTTGGCCATCCGCACCAGCACGTCGCTGTCGACCGCGCCCTCGACCGTGATGCCGAAGCTGGACGAGACGGCCGGCCGCTTCTGAGCGCGCCGCGTGATCGTGAGATCGGCCTCGGGCACCACCACCTCGGAGGTCTTCAGCTTGCCCAGCACCTTCGACACGATCTGCCCCACCGGCACCTTGCCGGCGCCGATCGCGACGTAGAAGTCGTCGGCCTTCTTGAAGCCCATGTCGCGGATGATCCCGGCCAGAAGCGGCGACGCCGACACCTTCTGGTGCGGCAGCCCGTTCGACTTCAACGCCTGATGCAGGGACTCGCGGCCCTTGTGCTCGAGATCCTCGCGCGCCTGCTGGCTGAACCACTGGCGGATCTTGTTGCGCGCCCGGGAGCTCTGCACCAGGTTCAGCCAGTCGCGAGAGGGCCCCCGCTCCTGCTTGGACGTCAGCACCTCGACGAAGTCGCCCGAGTGCAGGGCGTAGTGCAGCGGCACGATGCGGCCGTTGACCTTGGCGCCGACACAGCGGTGCCCCACGTCGGTGTGCACGGCGTAGGCGAAGTCGAGCGGCGTCGACCCGGCCGGCAGGCTCTTCACCTCGCCCTTGGGCGTGAACACGTAGACCTCGTCCGAGAACAGGTCGACGCGCAGCGTCTCCATGAACTCCTTTGGATCGGTGGCGTCGTTCTGCCAGTCCATCAGCTGGGTCAGCCACGGCGTCAGCGAGCCGTCCTTGGCCGCGCCATGCTTGTCCTTGTAGAGCCAGTGCGCGGCGATGCCGTACTCGGCGGTCTGGTGCATCAGCTGCGTGCGCACCTGGATCTCCAGGGGCTTGCCCTCCGGCCCGATCACCGTCGTGTGCAGCGACTGGTACATGTTGAACTTGGGCATGGCCACGTAGTCCTTGAAGCGGCCCGGCATCGGCTTCCAGAGCGAGTGGATCACGCCGATCGCGCCGTAGCAGTCCTTCACCGAGTCGACCAGCACCCGCATCGCGGTGAGGTCGTAGATCTCGTTGAACTCCTTGCCGCCCTGCGCCATCTTCGAGTAGATCGAGTAGTAGTGCTTGGCGCGCCCGGAGATGTCGGCCTCGACGCCGGTCTCGTCCAGCTCGCGCGAGAGGATGGTCGAGGCCTCCTCGACGTAGCGCTCGCGGTCGGCGCGGCGCTGGTTGACCATCGACTCGATCTCGGTGTACCGGCGCGGATGCAGCGTCTGGAACGCGCGATCCTCGAGCTCCCACTTGATGGAGTGGATGCCCAGCCGGTGGGCGAGCGGCGCGTAGATCTCGAGCGTCTCGCGGGCCTTGTTGGTCTGCTTCTGCTTCGGCAGCGCGTCGATCGTGCGCATGTTGTGGAGCCGGTCGGCCAGCTTGATCAGCACCACGCGCACGTCCTGGGCCATCGCCATGACCATCTTGCGGTAGTTCTCGGCCTGGGCCTGCTCACGGCTCGCGAAGTTGATCTTGGACAGCTTCGTCACGCCCTCGACCAGCAGCGCCACCTCGTCGCCGAACAGCTCGCGCACCTGCTCGAGGTCGGCGTCGGTGTCCTCGATCACGTCGTGCATCAGCGCCGCCGCGATGGTGGAGGAGTCGAGCTTCATCCCGGCGCACACCTGGGCGGTGCTCCAGGGGTGGTGGATGAAGTCCTCCCCGCTCTTTCGCAGCTGGCCCACGTGCTGGTCGCAGGCGAAGTCGAACGCCCTGCGGATCAGGTCGACGTCGAGCTTCGAGTTGTACGAGGAGACCTGGCCGAGCAACTCCTGGAGCAGGTGATCGTGGCGTAGGGCCTCCGGGCTGCGCTGCACCGTTGCCATATTCACAGTGTAGTGAACGGGCCCCCCGGCGCCCATGGCCGGTCCAATGCGCGGCTCAGACAGCGGCGGCCACCGGCTCCGGCACCGCGTCCAGCGTCAGGGCGCCGCTCTCCAGCCGGCCGAGGAACTCCAGCGACTCGCGCAGGCGCTCCTGCGCCGCCCGGAAGCTGGCGGAAGCTTCGAGGTCGACCCGTTCAGCCGGGGGTGCGGACGGGTCGAGACCGAGCTCCTCAAGCACCTGCAGGCAGGCGGCGACGGTGCCGGCCGGCAGCAGCGGGGTGACGCCGTCGCGGGCCGCCCGCCAGACCGCGGCCAGTGCCGGCCGCAGCGGCTCGCGCTCGGCGGCAACCGACCGTGCGAAGGCGATCTCGGCCCCTCCCCAGACGACGTGCACGGCCGCGCGCTCGGCCAGCTCGCCGACCAGCGGCAGCAGGTACTCGTCCCCGGGCGGATCCAGCAGCACCAGCGCACCGAACCCGGCCGCGGCCTCCGGCAGCTCGTCCCACTCGGCCAGCGCGATGCCGGCCGCGCCGAACCGTGCCGGGTGCAGCACGCCGGTGAGCATCGCCTGGCGGCGGGCGCGCTCGGCCACCACCACCAGCACGTCGTCGCCGCCGGCCAGCAGGCGCGCGATGGTCGCGATCTGTGTGCCCTGGCCGCGCGCGTCGACCAGGCAGCCCGAGCCCGCGGCGAGCGTGGGCCTGGGGCCGGCCGCGGGCGCCTGCGCGTCCAGCGTGCGCACCGCACGCACGAGCATCTGCGGAGTGACGGTGCCGTTCCACTGGTTGCGCTGGAGCCGGAAGGCCACGTCGTGGCGCCCGGACTGGCGCAGCGCGGGCGCGTCACGCCCCATCCCGAACCCGACGGCGCGGCAGCGGAAGCCGCCCAGCTCGACCGCCATGCGGACGTGCTTGCCCTCGCTCATCGTCTCGACCGAGGTCAGCGTCGTGGCCGGTGCCAGCAGCGTCACGCCCGGGTTCCCGAGCCCGCAGGGCTCGAGGCGGGCCAGCTCGTCGGCCAGCTCCAGCGACAGCTCGGAGGGAGCCACCACGGCGTCGACGTGCACGGCCCGGCCCATGTCCTGCCCGTCCAGAGCCGCGGCCGCGTGCTCCGCCAGCAGCTCGGCGAAGCGTTCGATCCGGAGCGGGTCGATCGACAGGCCGGCGGCGGCGCGATGGCCGCCGAACTTCTCGAGCTCGCCGGCGCAGGCGCTCAGCCCGGCGTGCAGGTCATAGGCGGGGATGCTGCGCCCCGAGCCCTTGGCGCCCTCGTCGCCGATCGCGATCAGCACCACCGGCCGGCCGTAGCGCTCGACCAGCCGGGAGGCCACGATGCCGATCACGCCCTCGTGCCAGTCGGGCGACGCCAGCACGTAGGCGCGCCGCTCCCGCCAGTCGGCGTCGCGAGCCTCCACCTGCTCCGCGGCCAGCTCGAGGATCTCCTCCTCGACCGACTGGCGGCGGCGGTTCAGGCTCTCGAGCTTCGCGGCCAGCTCACGGGCGCGATCATCGTCATCGGTCAGCAGCAGGTCGAGGGCGACGCCGGGGTGCCCCAACCGCCCGGCCGCGTTGATGCGGGGGCCGAGCCGGAAGCCGAGGTCACCGGCCGCGACGCGTGTGCGGTCGATGCGGGCCGCGGCCATCAGCGCCCGCAGCCCCGGCTTGGCGGTGCGCGCCATGCGGCGCAGGCCGGCCCGGACCAGCCCACGGTTCTCGTCCAGCAGCGGCACCACGTCGGCCACGGTGGCCAGCGCCACGAGGTCGAGGTGCTGGTCGAGCTCGTCGCGCTCACGTCCGCTGCGGGCGTACAGCGCCTCGGCCAGCTTCAGCACCACTCCGGTGCCGCACAGCTCCGGGAACGGATAGTCCGACGGCCGGGTGCAGACCCGCAGGCAGTCGGGCAGCTGCTCGGCAGGGCGGTGGTGGTCGGTCACGATCACGTCCATGCCGAGCTCGCGGGCTCTCGCCACCTCGGCGGTTGCCGTGATGCCGCAGTCGACCGTGATGACCAGCTTCACGCCCTCGCCGGCCAGCCGCTCCAGTGCCTGGGCGCCGACGCCGTAGCCCTCCTCGAAGCGGCTGGGCAGGTGCCAGCCGACCTCGGCGCCCAGCGACCGCAGCACCAGGACGGCCAGCGCCGTCGCGCAGATGCCGTCGGCGTCGTAGTCGCCGTGCACGCAGATCCGCTCGCCGGCCTCGATCGCGGCCAGGATCCGGTCGCACGCGGCGCTCATGTCGCCGAGCAGCAGCGGGTCGTGCCGCGGGCCCTCCGCCTCGAGGAAGGCGCGGGCGGAGGCTGCATCGCCGTGGCCGCGGCGCAGCAGCACCTCGGCCATGGTGCGGCTGACACCCAGCTGTCCGGCCAGATCCAGAGCGGCCGGCTCCGAGCAGGGATCGATCAGCCATCGGGGAGCGCGTTCATCCACAGCTCTCATGCTAGGAAGCGGGTCGGACAGCGACGCGGCCGCGGCGCCGCCCGCTATGCTGGCCCCAGAGAGGTATGACGGTCCGTGTTGAAAGCAGACGCTCTACGGGCGGCGCACGACGCCGAACCTCTCTTCGACGATGTCTCCTTCGTCCTCGCTGACGGCGACCGGGTAGGCCTGGTCGGCCCCAACGGCGTCGGCAAGTCGACGCTGCTGCGCCTGCTGGCGGGCCGGGGCAGGCCGGACGCCGGCAGCGTCAGCGTCGGCGACTCCGACCGAGTCTCCTACCTCGAGCAGCAGCCTCCCGATCCGGATCTGACTCTGGGGGAGCACCTGCGCCGGTCGGCCGGCGAGGTCTATGCCGCCGACCGCGAGATGCGGGCGCTGGAAGCGGCGATGGCGACGGGCGACTGGGCCGCGGTGGTCGCGTACGGCGCCCTCCAGCACCGCTACGAGGCGCTGGACGGATGGCGCTTCCGCGACACGATCGACCAGGTGCGCCGCCACATCGGCATCGCAGGCCTGTCCGACGACGCGCGCTTCCGCGAGCTGTCGGGCGGCCAGGCGGCCCGGGTGATGCTGGCCGGGGTGCTGCTGTCGCGCCCCACCGTGCTGCTTGCTGGACGAGCCCACCAACCACCTCGACCTGGACGGAATCCGCTGGCTGGAGCGGTATCTGTCGACCTTCCCGGGTGCCGTGCTGGTCGTGACCCACGACCGCCGCTTCCTCGACGAGACCGTCTCGCGCATCCTCGAGCTGGATCCGGTGACACGTACCCTGGCCGTCTACGAGGGCGGCTACACGGCATTCCGGGCCGAGAAGCAGCGGCTGTTCGAGCGGCGCGAGGAGGAGCACCGCGCCCAGGAGCGCTACCGCAGGCGGCTGGAGGCCGACATCGCCCGCACCCGCGGCCAGGCGGGCGCCACCGAATCGACCGCCGGCGGCGCGGGCAGCGACCAGCTCAAGCGCTACGCCAAGAAGGTGGCGAAGAAGGCAAAGGCCCGCGAGGGCAGGCTGGAGCGTCAGATGGCCGCCACGGGACTGGATCGAGCGGCCCGAGCAGGCGGCCTCGTTCTCGTTCACCCTGGCCGGCACGTCCCAGCCCGGCCGCCGGCTGGCGGCGCTGGAGCACGTCACCGCGGGATACGACGGGATGGCGGTGCTCTCAGGGGTCGACCTCGTCGATCAAGGGCCGCGACCGGATCGCGCTGACCGGCCGCAACGGCTCAGGCAAGTCCACGCTGTTCCGGGTGATCGCGGGCGACCTGGATCCGCTGTCCGGCTCGGTGCTGTGCCAGGCACGCGTGGGCGTGCTTCCCCAGACCCACGATCATCTGCCGCTCGGGCGCACGGTGCTTGACCACTACCGCCGCGGCGTCCCCGGCCACGAGCACGAGGCGCGGGCGGTGCTGGGCTGGTTCCTGTTCTCGCAGGAGCAGCTGTTCCGCCCCATGGCGAGGCTCAGCGCCGGCGAGCGGTCACGCCTCCTGATCGCGATGCTGGTGATGGGCGGCGCCGAGCTGCTGCTGCTGGACGAACCCACCAATCACCTCGACTTCGACTCGATCGACGTCGTCGAGCGGGCCCTGAGCGGATTCCGCGGCACCATCCTGACCGTCTCCCACGACCGCGAGTTCATCGGCTACGATCGGATGCGATCGGGTCTGGGAGGTGCGGGACGGCGGCGTGCGCGAAGCCTGACGAATCGCCGGTCAGATCCTGCCGCTGCGCAGGATCGACCAGACCAGCACCAGCCCCAGGCCGGTCGCGACCAGGTAGCCGAACCAGGTCAGGATGTGCACGCCCCAGACGTGCGGGCCGCCGTCGGCGGCGATGCCGAGCAGCGCGGAGCCCACCATCGTCCCGGCCATCACGATCGCGATCACCAGCCGGTTGGCCACCACGTCGGCCTTGGACGTGAGCTGGTCGAGGCCGCGGTGGCGGAACTGCACCTCCACCTCGCCGTCGCGGAACTGCTCGAGCGTGTCGTGCACCTGGTAGGGCAGCTCCATCAGCATGCCGCCGTAGCTCGTCAGCTCCTCCCGGCCGCGATCGAGCAGGGCCGAGGGTGACAGCTGCTGCGCCATCAGCTCGTCGGCGTAGGGCTCGGCCACCTCGAACACGTTGAACTCCGGATACAGCTCGGCGCCCACCGAACCGAGCGTGGCCAGCGTCTTGTCCAGCAGCGCGAACCGGGTGGGCAGGCGCAGGTGCATGCGGGCGATCAGCGAGAAGGCCTCACGCACGACCTCGATCGGGTCGATCTCGCCCAGCGCGGCGCCGTGGTAGCGGTAGTAGACCTCGCGCAGCTCCAGCCGGAACTCCTCCTCCTGGGCGCTGTTGAACCGCACCCCGAGGTCGCGCAGCCGGCGTGGGAGCTGATCGATGTTCTCGTTGACGGCGTCCACCAGCAGCCGCGTGAGACGGCGCATGTCCGTGGGCGAGAGGGCGCCGGTGATGCCGAAGTCGACGATCCCCAGCCTGCCGTCTTCCATCACGAACAGGTTGGCCGGATGCGGGTCGGCGTGGAAGGTGCCATAGCGGAACACCATCTCCAGCCATACCTCCGCCATCAGGTACGCCAGCCGGCGGCGCTCGGCCGGATCCAGCGTCGAAAGGTCGGTGTCGCTGAGCGTGGTGCCCTCGATCCGCTCCAGCGTCAGCACCCGCTCGCTGGAGAACGTCCAGTAGACCTTGGGGATCAGGACGGTGGTCGACTCGGCGAACATGCGCCGGAACACCTCGGCGTTGCGGGCCTCGATCCGGTAGTCAAGCTCGCGCGTGATGGAGCGGGCGAACTCGTCCACCAGCTCCACCGTGTCAACGAACTCGAGGCGCTCGACGCGGCTCTTCACGATCTTGCTGACCTGGCGCAGCAGCGCGATGTCGGCCTCGATCTGGCGCCGGGCGTTGGGACGCTGCACCTTCACGGCCACCGAGCGGCCGGTGTGCAGCTCGGCCAGGTGCACCTGGCCGATCGAGGCGGCCGCCACCGGCACGGGGTCGAAGGCGGCGAACAGGTCGCCGATCTCGCCGTTCAGCTCCTGGCGGATCACCTGCTGCACCTCCTCGTAGGAGAAGGGCGAGACCGAGTCCTGCAGCAGGCGCAGCTCGCTGATGATCTCGGGCGGCATCAGGTCGGGGCGGATCGAGAGCAGCTGGCCGAACTTGACGAAGGTCGGGCCCAGCTCGTCCAGCATCTCGCGGAGGTGCCGGCCGCGCGCCTCCAGCGACATCTCCGGCCTCCTGTGCGCCCCGCGGCCGCCGCTCGAACGCATACCCAAAGCCGTGCCGGGCGGCCACCTGCGCGATCTCACGTACGCGGGCGATCTGGGTGCGCCGCGAGGGCTGCGTCTCCATGTGGCAATGGTACCGCCCTGTGGCCGCGGCCAGCAGCCGGTCAGGTTGCGGAGATCGGCCGGCCCACGACCAGGACCTCGAGCAGCGCCGGGGCGAGCTCGCGGTAGCTCGCGTCGGCGCGGATGTCGAGCGCGTCCAGCGTCTTCGAGAAGAAGCAGCGGGCCGCCGCGGCCAGCACGACGCCCCTGATCTCGTGCTCCGGCAGGCCCAGCTCCCGCAGCCGTGCCAGCTGCTTGTCGCCGATCGACGTCGCGTCGTCCACCACCTGCTCGGCGAGATCCATGACGGCGACGTCCACCTCGTCAAGCCCGGCCGCGCGGCGGTCGAGGGCAATCTCGCGCACCGGCTCGCCGAAGCTGTCGATCAGCACCTTGCCGTGGGCCAGGCAGCAGTAGCTCGAGCGCAGCCGCTGGGCGGCGGCGAGCGTCGCCAGCTCGTAGCGGCGCAGATCCATCGACTCCTTGATGGACGTGTTCAGCGCCAGCCACGCCGCCTGCACCTGCGGCCGCTCGTCGAAGGCCCGGTCGAAGTTCGGTGTCACGGCTCCCACCCCACGGCGATCGGCGGCGCCGTCGTGAGCGTCTGCATGACCACGCAGTAGCGCTCGGTCTTGCGCCGCAGCGCGCCCAGCTGCTCCTCGGTGGCGCCGGGGGCATCGATCGCGAACGAGACGCGGATGTCGGTGAACCCGACCGGCGCCTCGCGGTCGATGCCGAGCGTGCCGCGCAGGTCGAGATCGCCCTCGACGGTGACGGCGATGTCGTTCACCTCGAGGTCCATCGCCTCGGCCACCATCTGGCACGTGATCTGCGCGCAGGCGGCCAGCGCGCCGAGCAGCAGGTCGCCGGAGCAGGCACCGGTGCCCTCGCCGCCGACGCCGGCGTGCGCCTGCGCCTCGTACACCGCGCGGCCGAGGTCGACCGAGCAGGCGATCGGAGTGTCTCCGGTGGCACCCCGCGCCGTCAGCGTGATCCGGCCGCTGTCGGGGTGCTCTCGGTACCCCTCCTTCAGCGGTTCCTGGATGCTCCGTATGTCCACGGTCCTAGACCAGGCTCCTGCCCTGCATGTCGGCCGGCACCGGCTGGCCCATCAGCTCCAGCACCGTGGGCGCGATGTCGAACAGGCGGGCGCCCTGCGGCGCCGCCGCGGGCATGCCCGGGCCCTCGAAGATGTAGACGCCGTACTTCGCGTGGTTGGCGTCATCGGGCCCGGTGTCGTTCTCGCGGGTGTGGATGGAGCCGTCGCCGACGGTGCCGATCGAGCGCCAGGTGAGGTTGCCGAAGTAGCAGATCAGGTCGGGCGGGACACCGTTGACCGCGTGGTAGAGCTGCTCGGGCCGGAACACCTTCGTGCCGATCGGGTTGCCCTGCTCGTCGCCCAAAGCCTCGAGCTTCGCGATCAGCTCGTCGCGCAGCGGCTCCACCTGCGACGGCTCGACGACGCCCTCGGGCTCACGGCCGCGCACGTTCAGGAAGATGCGCGAGTAGTAGCCGCCGTCGCCCCACACCCGCGTCCGCGGCCAGTCGATCATGTCCGGCTTGACCGGCCCGGCGGGCGCGTCCTCGCGCAGGGTCAGGTAGCCCTCGCGGATCAGCCACTCGTTCACGCGGATGCCGCCGAACATCGACTGGGCGCCGTGGTCGGAGACCACCATCAGCGCTGTGTCCTCACCCAGCCCCTCGATCAGCGAGCCGATCTCGGAGTCGAGATAGCGGTAGTAGTCGCGGAACGCCTGCTCGTAGGCCGTGCCGGGCACGTAGTCGGGGTGGCCATGGTCGTAGTAGCGCCAGAACCCGTGGTGCAGACGGTCGGTACCCATCTCGACCATCATGAAGAAGTCCCAGGGCCGCGAGTCGCGCAGGTGGCGGGCCAGCTGGAAGCGGCGCTTCGTCATCTCGTTGATGTCGCGCAGGATCCGGTCCTTCTGGTCGGTGCGAAAGTTGGGCACGTCCACCATGTACTCGCCCACGACCTGCCTGATCTCGTCCCGCAGCTCCTCGGGGTACGTGTACTTGGAGTCGGTCGAGGGCGCCAGAAAGCAGCTGATCATCTCGCCGTTCACCTGGCGCGGCGGGAACGTCTGGGGAACACCCAGCACCACCACGTGTTTGCCGGCGCGCGACAGGATGTCCCAGACGCGGTCTTCCTTCATCTTCTCAGCGGTGGCGAACGTGAGCCCGTCGTAGGAGTAGTCCTTGCGGTTGCGGAAGCCGTAGAACCCGAGCGTGCCAGGATCCTTGGAGCTGGTCATGCACGACCATGCCGGCACCGTGATCGGCGGGTCGCACGACTCCAGCGGGCCGTAGACGCCACGGTCCATCAGGCGGCCCAGCACAGGCAGCTCGTCCTTCATGTCGTCGAACAGGATCTGGGGTGCCGCGCAGTCCAGCCCGATCACCATCACGCGCCTAGGCTTGCTCATGTCAGCAGTCTAGGAAACCGGCCCTGCGGAGCGCTCCGCATGCTCTGAGATCAGCCGCCGGTAGAGCGCCTCCATCGCCGGCGCCGACTCCGCCACCCGCTCCCGCACGATCCGCAGGTTGCGCTCGGCGTAGCGTTCGCGAAGGGCGCCGTCGGCCAGCAGCCGGTCAAGCGCTGCCGCCAGCGCCTGCTCGTCGCGGGGCTGCACCATCTCCGCCCCCTCCCCCGGCCCGATCCACTCGTCGATGGACGGGCACCAGCCGCCGACCAACGGGTTGCCGCTGGCCATGGCCTCGAGCAGCGATGACGGCGACGAGTCGGTGTTGGCGATCGACACCACGATGTCCGCGGAGGCGGCCAGCCGCGGCAGCCCGTCGGGGTCGACCCGGTGCAGGCGGATCCGGTCGCCCAGCCCCGCGTCGGCGACCGCCTGCTCGACCTGGGCCCGCGTCTCGCCGCCCCGAGCCGCCAGCAGCAGCCGCGCCGGCGGGTGCGCGGGCGCGACCCGGGCGAACGCGCGCACGAGCACGTCGACGTTGGTTCGTTCCTGGAAGTTGCGCAGCGACAACACGATCAGGGCATCCTGCGGCCAGCCCAGCTCGGCCCGCAGCCCGTCCCGGTCGGCCTGTTCAGGACCGAATCCGGAGAGCTGGGTGTGCCAGATGATGTGGGCGATCCGGGTCGGGTCGGCGCCGGCTGCCACGGCGGCCGTCTCGATCGCCCCCGAGTTCACGACCAGGTAGTCGGCCGACCGCCAGGTACGAAGTGCCCGGCTCTTGCCCGGCTCCTTGAGCGCGTCCAGCAGGACGTCCCGGCCCCAGGGGCTGACCACGTAGGGATGCACCTCGGCCAGCGCGCCCCAGTAGGCGTAGGGGGTGATCCCGTGGCCGTGCACGACGTCGGCCCCCACGGTCGCCGCCAGCCGGCGGATGGCCGGGCCGAAGCGCAGCCGGCGCAGCCTGGGGACGCGCATCAGCGGCTCCAGCGCCAGCAGGTCGTGGATGGTGATGCCCTCCGTCTCGCGGGGGTCCGCGCCGACCCGGTTGGAGACGACGTGCACGTCGTGGCCGCGATCGGCCAGCCGCCGCGCCCAGCGCAGGGTGTGGATCGACCGCGCGTCGGCGACGGCCAGGATCCTGAGCGGTCGCGGCGCCGAGCTCATGTGGCCGCCTCGGCCGGCGGGCGCCGGCGAAGGCGGCGGGCGATGATCCGCCAGCCCTTCCGCACATCGCCCTTGCTGAGCCCGCCCACCGGCACCAGCATCAGCGGGAACACCGCCGCCAGCAGCAGACGCACCAGCACGGCGATCAGCCCCACCGCGGGGATCACCCACTGCGACAGCGCCAGCAGCAGCACCGTCACCCCCGCCACCTTGCCCACACGCAGCCACTCGTAGGGGACCGGGTAGCTGCGCTGTGAGTTGGCCCAGCCCCACCACAGCAGCAGTGCATACCCGAGCACCGTCGTGAGGCCGGCGCCGACGATGCCCCAGTGCGGGATCGCCCAGAAGTTCAGGCCCAGGTTGACCGCGGCCGCGGCGGATGCGATCAGCGGCGTCATGCGGGTGCGGCGGCTGATGGTGACGCCGATGTTCACGATCAGGTAGCCGCCGTAGAGCACGGTGCCCGCGGCCAGCAGCGTCACCACCGGCATCGCCCCCTGGGTGTTCTTGGGCAGGAAGTAGCCGATGTAGGGCGGCGCCGTCAGGCAGATGGCGACCAGCCCCCAGCCCATCACGACCGACCAGTACGTCAGCACCGATGCGTACGTGCGCTTGGCCTGGTCGTCGCCCTCCTGGCCACGGACGTCGTGGGCGAACGGCGCCCACGCGGTCTGAAAGGCGCCCATCAGCACCAGCACCGGCACCGCCACGCGCGCGGCCACCGAGTAGGTGCCCAGCTCCTGATGGCCGGCCAGCCGCTGCACCTGGATGCGATCGGCCAGGTTCAGCGCCCACAGCGCGATGTTGGCCGGCATCAGCGGCAGCGAGTAGGTGAGCAGGTCGCGCAGCACCGGCCGGTCGAAGCGGCGGATGCCGATCGTGTGGCGGCGTGCGACCACCACCAGCAGGTAGACCAGCGCCGTGCCGGTGAAGTTGCCGATCAGCAGGCCGAGCGCGCCCTGGTCGAAGACGACCACCAGCAGCAGCGTCAGGACCGTGGTCAGAAAGATGTTCAGGAGCGTGAAGCGCACCCACGACCTGGCCCGGCGCTCGATCCGGTAGACCCGGGCCATCACGTCGTAGTTCATGGTGATCCAGAGCCCGAACAGGCCGGCCAGCACGATGTCGGTGTCCACCTGCAGCACGTGGCCGATGAAGCCGCGGAACACCCAGCCGATCAGCACGCCCAGCGTGGCGGCCGTCATCACGAACACGAAGATGGTGTGGATGATGGGCGCCCAGTCGGTCTCGCCCTCGCCCAGGGTGAACCGCGACATGGTGGTGACGATCCCCATGCGCAGCAGGATCGAGGCCAGCAGCACGGCCGACAGCATCAGGTCGACGGTGCCGTAGGCCTTGGCCCCGGCCGCGTGCAGGTAGATCGGGACCAGGAAGAAACCCGCGAAGCGCCCGATCACGCCACTCATGCCGTAGATCAGGGACTGCCCGGCCAGCGACCGCATGCGACGGCCCTCTGCGAGCATGTTCTGCTGCCCCTGGGTGCTCACGCGGCGCCGTCCTCCAGCAGCCGGGCCACCAGCGGGTCGGATGCCGGCCGCTCGGCCGGAGGGCGCATCGCGTAGCCGAAACGCGCCGCCTCGGGGCGGCAGCGGCGCTCGGCCAGGTCCAGGTACACGCGCCTGGCGACCGAGCGGCGACGAGCGTCCCAGTTGTCGAAGTAGCGCTGGTTGCTGCCGCCACGTGGGGTGCGGTCGCCGGCGAAGTTGTCGCGGTTGACCCCCTCGGCGACCGAGCGGCCGGGCGCGTGGTCGTCGAGGCCCGCAAACCGGAACACGCGCGCCAGCTCGTGGTCGGGGTCGGCCACCAGATGCTCGTAGCGGACGATCATGGCTCGCTGCAGCGACGGCAGATCCCCGCGCAGGGTGCGGTGCGCCGCCGCCCAGTGGGAGAGCAGCGCGTGCGGCCGGGTGGCGCTCCACTTCTGGGTGGCGGCCGATACGGCGATAGGGTGGCGGACGACCAGCACGAACGACGCGTCGGGGAACATGGCCTGCAGGAATCGGGTGATCAGCAGGTTGGGCGGGGACTTCTCGATCAGGACCTGCCGGCTCTCGTCCCAGTGGGGGCGCCAGCTCTCCCACAGCGCCCGGCGGTTCTCATCGGTCACGAGCGGCGACCGCTCGGTGAGATGCGCCTCGGGCAGCAGCGCGAAGCGCCCCGCCTGGCCCCCGTGCGCGACCACCGGGTAGACGTCCTGCAGGTGCTGGCCCTCGTCGGCCGGCACGCCGGTGCCGTCGAAGCCGCTGACCTGCGGATGCTCCGCCAGCAGCCGCGCGAGCATGGTGGTGCCACTGCGGTGCAGGCCGCCCAGGAACACCATCCGGTGGCCGGTCACGGTCTCGGGTCGCCGGGGACGTCGGTGCGGGTCTCCAAGGCGCTGGAAATGCTAACCGAGGTAGCGGCGCTGCGCGCCGACCGCGGTCGGGCAGAATACCGTCCGCAGATGGCCGCCGGACCGCACACGACCGCACCACCACCGCCCGCGCAGGAGCGCGCGCGGGGCGCCGGCGAACGCGCGCACATGCGATTTCGCACCATCACGCGAAATGCGCGGGCGCTGCCCGACTTCCTGCTTATCGGTGGTCAGCGGTGCGGGTCGACGTCGCTGTACACGACCCTCTGCGGTCATCCGCAGGTGCTGGCCGGCGCGCACAAGGAGCCGCACTTCTTCGACAACAACCACCTCCGCGGCGAGCACTTCTACCGCCGGCTGTTCCCGCTGCGGGCGCACCTGCGGGCGCGCCGCGCGATCACCGGCGAGGCGACCACCCACTACCTGTCGCACCCCGCGGTGCCGGGGCGGGTGGCCGCGATGCTGCCGGACGTGCGGCTGATCGCGATCCTGCGCGACCCGGTCGAGCGCGCCTACTCGCACTACCAGCTGGCTCATCGCAACGGACGGGAGCCGCTCAGCTTCGAGCAGGCGCTGGCGGCTGAACCGGAGCGGCTGGCCGGCGAGGAAGCGCGGCTGCTGAGCGATCCCGCATACCGCGGCGAGGCGTATGGCGTGCAGTCCTACCGCACCCGCGGGCTCTACCTGGAGCAGCTGGAGCGCTGGTGGGCGATGTTCCCGCCGGAGCGGCTGCTGGTGCTGCGGAGCGAGGACATGTTCCAGCGGCCGGGCGAGGTGTACGCGCAGGCGGTGGCGTTCCTCGGGCTGCGGCCGGACACCGCGCGCACGGCATTCGCGGCGCGAAACCAGGTCGTCTACAGCTCCATGCTGCCGGAGACGCGGGCGGAGCTGGCCGCGTTCTATGCGGAGCCGAACCGCAGGCTGGAGCAGCGACTGGGCCGCAGCATGGGCTGGCAGGGGGCGTGACGGTGGCACTTGCCCCGGCGCTGCGGGAGCGGCTGGCACGGCTTGCGGACAGCTCCGAGCAGCCGCCGGCGCTGGTGTTCGAGTGCTCGTACGTGAACGGGCTGTCGGCGATCCGCAGCCTGGCGCGGATCGGGGCGCCGGTGGTGGCGCTCGACCACAGGCGCGCCGGCCTGGGGATGCGCTCGCGGTTGGCGCTGGGCGTCGTCGGCCCGCCGCCGGGCGAGCGTGAGCGGTTCGCGGAGCACCTCTCCCAGGTGTGCGGTGCGCTGGGGCGCGAGGCGGTGGCCTTTCCGACCCACGACGACTACCTGGTGGCCGTGAACGATGCGGCGCAGGCGGGACTGCGGCTGCCGTTCGGCCCGCGCGAGCTGATCGATCGGGTGCAGGCGAAGCGCTTCCAGTACGAGGCGGCCGAGCGGGCCGGCGTGCGGCTGCCGGAGACGTTCCACCCGGCGTCCGTCGAGCAGGCTCAGGAGGCGGCGGCCGGCATCCCCTACCCGGCGGTGATGAAGCCGTCGCTGGGCAGCGGGTTCAAGGCGCGCTACGGAAAGCCGCTGATCGAGGCCGCCGACCCCGCCGCGCTGGTGGCCGCCTACCGGCTGGGAGAGCCGTTCCAGCCGATGTTCCAGGAGCTGATACCGGGCGGCGACGACTGCCTGTGGACGGTGGGCAGCTATCTGGACGGCGAGGGGCGGGCGCTGGGCGTGTTCTGCGGCAGGAAGCTGCTGCAGGCGCCGGCCGGGGTTGGAACCTGCCGGGTGGGCGAGGCGGTGTGGGACGCGGACGCGGTTTCGGGGGCGCTGCGCCTGCTGCGGGAGCTGGGGTTCCACGGCATCTCCCAGGTCGAGTACAAGCGCGATCCACGGGACGGGTCGCTGCGGCTGATGGAGGTGAACGCGCGGCTCTGGCAGTGGCACTCGCTGGCGTCCGACTGCGGCGTCGATCTGGTGGAGATCGCCTACCGCGACGCGCTGGGCCTGCCCGTGTCGGAGGCGACCAGCGAGCGAGCCGGGCACAGGCGCTGGGTGGCGCTGGTGCGGCACCTGCGGGAGAGCCGGCGCGACCGGCTGGGGCTGCGGGAGACGCTGGCGCCGCTGCGACCGCCCTTCTCGGAGCCGGTGCTGTCGCTGCGCGATCCGATGCCGGGCGTGCACCAGGTCTACGGCGCGCTGCGCGGAGGCGACCGGTGAACGCGCGGGCCGCGTGGGTGGTCGAGACGCTGGCGTCGGCCTGCGCCCCGCCGCGGGAGGGCGCAGCGGAGATCGCGTACCCGTCGTCGGCGCTGCCCGGCTCGGAGGCGGCGTGGGAGTACTTCGACCGCGGCGAGGCGGCGCCGCCGGTGCTGCAGGACGGTGGCCTGCTGGACTTCGGGGACGGGGTCGAGGACGTGGTGGCGAGCGCGTTCTGGCACCTGTCTCGCTGGGAGGAGCGGGCGGGGTCGCCGCGCGACAGGCACGGACGGTTCACGGCGGCGAACGCGCTGGCCGACCCCGAGCAGCCGGCGGTGGACGCGCTGCTGGGGCGGTTCCGGGAGGCGACCGGGCGGACGCGGCGTGAGGGGTTCAGGGTGGTGCTGACGCACGACATCGACACGCCGCGGCGGTGGACGAGCAAGCGCAGCGTGGTCGCGGCCGGCGGGCGGATGCGCGCGGCGGCGCTCGGCCGCAACCGTGGGGAGCTGGTGGCGGAGGCGCGGGGGCTGGCATGGCTGCCGATCGACCTGGCGCGCGAACGCGACCCGAACTGGGCGTTCCAGCGGATCCACGAGATCGAGGAAGCGCGCGGCGGGCGATCGACGCACTTCCTGATGGCGGGGCACCATCACCCGGCCGACGGCGACGCGGCCGCATACGACGAGGTGCGCGCCCGGATGGTCGACCGGATCACGGCCAACGGGGACGAGGTGGGGCTGCACCCCAGCTTCACGACCAGCGACCATCCCGAGCGGCTACGCGGCGAGCAGCAGCGGCTGGCGGCGCTGGTGCCGGCACCGCTTCGCAGCGCCCGCTTCCACTTCCTGCGGCACGACCCGCACCGCTCGCTGGCCGAGCTGGACGGGCTCGGGTTCGCGCTCGACTCGAGCCAGGGCTATGCAGACCGGCCCGGGCTGCGAGCCGGCTTCTCGTTCCCCTACCACCCGTACGACCTGGCCTCCGAGCGGCCGCTGGGCCTGGTCGAGCTGCCGCTGGCGGTGATGGACGCCACACTCTCCGACCAGCGCTACCTGGGGCTGGACGCCGACGCCGGCTACCTGCGAGCGATCGCCGTGCTCGAACGCGTCGCCGAGGTGGGAGGCACCGTTGCCATCCTCTGGCACAACGACCGTTTCGCGGGCCCCTACGCCCGCGGCTGGGATCGCTGCTACGAGCGCCTGCTGGACTGGGTCATCGCCCGCGGCGGCGGCCTCTGCGCCTGCGAGGACGTGC
>CAWCPM010000020.1:0-84360 GCA_963797565.1 uncultured Actinomycetes bacterium
TGACGCGAATCCGCATTTTTGCAGGGTGCATGACCGCGCTCGCGGTCGCTGGCATCGCGCTGGGACTGGCCACACACGGCCTCGGGCGTTGGCAAGTATTGGTCGTGCTGGCCGCCGTTGCCTGGGTTGCGGAGGGGCGCGCGATGCCGGTCACCCAGAAGCTCGAGCTGTCGGTCTCGTTCATCCCGATCGTTTTGGCGGCGGTGCTGTTTGGCCCGGCGGCCGGCGGCCTGGTGGGCCTGGCCGGCATGCTGGGCGACCGGCGCGGGCCGTGGGAGCGGTTTGCGATCTGGGCGTCGTCACGGTCGCTGGCGGGCGTGGTGGCCGGCTGGGCGGCGGTCTGGGTGGGGGACACGGTCGGGCAGAGCACGCTGATCGAGGTGCTGGCGGTGACGCTGGCGGCGGCGATCGGCTACGTCTCGATCGATCTGCTGTCCACGATGGTCGTGGGCCACCTGCGCGGGATCATGACTCCGCGACAGGTGTGGGGGCAGTTGCGGGCCGCGGAGTCGCTGACGATGGCGCTGTACACGCCGCTGACGGCGCTGTACGCCTACGCCTACCAGGGCAGCGGTGCGGTGGTGCTGGCGTTCATCGCGATCCCGCTGCTGGCGGCGCACCTCAGCTACAGCCTCTACGCACGCCAGGGCCAGCTGATCGACCAGCTGACGGCGAGCAACTCGAGCTTCGAGGATGCCAACCGGCGCCTGCGGCGCGTCAATCTGAGCTTCGCCGCGGCGATGGTCCGGGCGCTGGACGCGCGGGACGCCTACACGGCCGGCCACTCCGCCACCGTGGCCGTCTACTCGCGTGACATCGCGCGCGAGATGGGGATGGACGACCGCGAGGTGGATCTGGTGCACCTGACGGGGCTGGTGCACGACATCGGCAAGATCGGCGTGCGGGCCGAGGTGCTGGAGAAGACGTCGGCGCTGAACGACACCGAGTGGGCCGAGATGCGGCGGCACTCCGAGATCGGCGCCAACATCCTGATCGAGGTGGAGGACTACCAGGAGGTGGCGCGGATCGTGCGCTCGCACCACGAGCGGTTCGACGGCGCCGGCTATCCGGACGGTCTGGCGCGGGATGAGATCCCGTTGCTGGCGCGGGTGATCGCGGTGGCCGACGCCTACAACGCGATGACGACGATCCGGCCGTACCGCAACGCGATGGCGCCGGAGGTGGCGATCGAGCAGCTGGTCAACGGGCGCGGCAGCCAGTTCCAGGCGGAGCTGGTGGACGCGTTCGTGCAGGTGCTGGAGCGCGAGCCCGAGGCCTACCGGCTGGGCGTCAAGCCCGACTTCTCGCTGGAGTCGATGCAGCATCCCGAGCTGACTCCGCGGGCTCCGCGCCTGCGACACCGCAGCCGCCTGACCGCGGTCTCCAATATTCGGGCCGCCTCCGGTCACGGGCGGTCACGCCGGCGTGCCGGAACGCCGCACAGCCCCCGGGTCGGTGTTTGACACCGTCGCGGGGCGTTCCGCCCAACCATGCGAGTGGGGCCGTGACACACAGTCACAAACCCGTGCCGGACCGCCACGGCGGCCGAGTCGGCCTCAGAGCCCTGAGCGGGCGACTGGGAACGGTTGAGACACGGTCGAAGTCGGCCCAACCAGGCGGTTCGCCGCGTCGACTGCGCGCGAGGCGGAGGTCGGCGTGATCTTTGCCGGGATGATGACGCGGGCCGATCGGGCGGGTGTGCCGAAGTGCTGACGCCGGCAGCGTGAGATAGTGGCACAAATCGGACGCCGATCGTGAATCTGTCACGGCGTTGGAGCCTGCTGTCACGGTCGGGGAAACCTCTCAAGCGGGTGCCGTTGCATCCCGATACTCAAACGCATGGATGAGCTGCTCCTGATCCAGGTGATCGCCCAGGTTGCGCGTGAGCTGGCCGCGCCGGAGGCAGGCGAGGAGGCGCTCGAGGCCGCACTCGTGCACGTTCGCGAGCAGACCGGTGCCGAGGTCTCGTTCGACGACGAACAGCGCGTGGTCGTGCGCTGGCCGGCCGGCGGGGGAGACGCCGCCCAGGTCGCATTCGAACAGGCTCTGGGCGACGTGCTGGCCATTGCCCGCGAGGCCATCGGGCGTGACAGCGACGTCACGCTCGGCCCGCAGAGCTTCCTTGCCGAGCTCGACCGTTGCGCGTCGGCCGCCCGCTGGCGCGACCGCCAGCTCAGCCTCTGCGTGTTCGACGTCGAGGGCCTGACACTCGGCCCGGGCATCGACGAGTCGCGCCTGGTCGAGCTGGTGGGCGCCACGGCCCGGCGGTCAGTCCGCCAGGGTGACGTGGTCGGCCATCTCGGCGCCGGCAGGTTCGCGCTGTTGTTTCCACGCGCCGGCACGTTCGAGGCGCGCGCCGCGTTCAAGCGCGTACGCGACCGCCTGGGCGAGCTGAACATCGACGGAGACGGCGTCACCTGCGCCCAGGCCGGCTTCGCCGAGCTGGACGAGGACGGCAACCAGGATCTGCTGGCAGCGGCGCTGGAGCGCCTGCGAACCGCGCGGGTGCGCCACGCCTACACCGGGCCGATCGGCCCCGGCAGCCCGTCGACGACACCCCTGGCCGGCTAGATCAAAACCCCGCCGCCGCACCTGGGGCGGGATACGCGGGCAGGATCGCTCCGCTTCAACTTGTCATAACCAGCATTATCGTGCGTGGAGCGAGAATCACGGCTTCAGGGGCGCAGGCCCGGGTGGCGGGCCGGGCGGCGACTGGTGCGACACCCGCGCCTTCCAGGGCAGCCGGCGCAGCATCAGGGTGATGCAGATGGCGCCCAGCGTTGCCGTCGTGATCGTGACGGCGAACTGCATGCCGACGCTGAACGACAGCACCGCCGATCGCGACGCCTTGCCGCTGAACATGTACAGGAGCAGCGCCTGCTGTGGCCCGGCGCCGCCCGGCGTCAGCGGCATCAGCGTGGCGATGCTGCCGGCCGACAGCGCCAGCGCCGCGTCCGGGAGCCCGGCCGGCACGTGAAACGCCTTCAGGAAGAAGTACATGCCGGCCACCCGGCAGGCCCATCCCAACGCCTGCAGGCTGACCACGCCGCGCAGGTAGCGCTCGGGCGTCCGCAGGATCGCGAGCCCGTCCTTGACACGTTCCCAGAAGCGGTTCACGTGACCCTCGATCCATGTCACCGCGAACGCCAGCGCGATCAGCAGTCCTGCCAGCACGAACGCCAGCAGCCGCCCGTGGCCCGCGAAGAACGACCACTCAAACGCGCCCAGGTGGCCCTTCAGCTGCGGCGTGCCCGGGATCAGCCCACGGCTGAACGCCAACAGCAGCAGCGCCGAGCCCACGAACATGTCGAACAGCGTCTCGGCGATCAGGCTGCTGGCGATGGTCGGATACGGCGACTCGGGCACGCTGCGGTGCACCAGGAACAGCTTCATGACATCGCCGCCGCGAGCCGGCACGACCGCGTTCACGCCGGCACCCGCCAGGTACGCCCCGGTGACCGTGCGCCATCGCACTCGCCGCCCCGGTAGCGCCGCGATCAGGATGTTGCGCCAGGCCGTGGCCCGCAGCACCAGGTTGGACACCTGGAACCCGATGGCGATCAGGAGTGCGCCGACTCCAACCTCAGACAGCTGATCGGCGAAGGTGGAGGTCGCATTCCAGAAGTCGTGAACCGAGTCCACCTACGAAGTGTGCCATCCGGCCCCGCCGCGTCAATCACCACTGACCGCAGGCGCCGGCACTGCCACCGGCACCAACACCGGAGCCGGCTCGATCGCCGCGGGCACGCGCATCCGCCACGGCATCCTGCCCAGCATCAGCGCCATGCAGGTGCCCCCCAGCGTCACGTTCACGACCGTGATCACCAGCTGCGTGCCGAGGCTGAACGACAGCACCGCGGCCGGAGCCGCAACGCCCGCAAGCAGCACCACGAGCAGCGCCTGCTGGGTGCCGACGCCCCCCGGCGTCAGCGGCACCAGCGTTGTCACGCTCCCCACCAGCAGCGCCAGCGCCGCGTGGTTCATCTGCCCGTCGATGTGGAAGGCATGCAGGAAGCAGTACATCGCCAGCACCCGCAGCATCCAGGCCATCACCTGCGGCACCGCCACCCGCACCAGATAGGCACGTGGCGACGCCAGGATCGCGAATCCGCGCCGGGCCTCCGCCAGCGCCGCCGCCGCTCGGTCGCGTACCAGGCACGCCGCCACCACCAGCGCGATCGGCACCGCCAGCGCCGCGGCGATCAGCGTCCACGACCCGCCTGGCAGCTGCGGGCTCAGCAGCTGGAACGGCAGTGCCCCGGTCGACACGGCCCACACGATCAGGCAGGCTCCGATCACCGTATCCAGCAGCGTCTCCACCAGCAGGCTCGACGCGATCGTGGGACAGCAGGCCCCCGGCACGGCCTTTGAGGCCAGCACCACACGCGCGACGTCACCGCCGCGAGCGGGAATCACGTTGTTCACACCCGTGCCGGCCAGGTAGGCCCCGGTCACGCCACGCCAGGGCGCCCGGCGGGACGGCACCGCCGCCGACAGCACCGACCACCAGGCCGTGGCCCGCAGCAGCAGGCCTGCCACGTGCAGTGCGATCGCGACCAGCAGCAGCGTCACGCTGACGTGCGACAGCCGCGAGGCGAACGTCTCGGCGGCCGCCGCGAGCGTGTTCACTCGTGTCCGGGCAGAAAGTCCCTGAGGTCGGGATTGCGGTTCTCGAGCTCACGCAGCGCGCGCGTCTCGATCTGTCGCACACGCTCGCGCGTGACCCCGATCTCCGTACCCACCTGCTCGAGCGTGGCCGGCTCGCGATCGCCCAGGCCGAACCTGCGCCTCGAGCACGTGCCGGGTGCGCTCGTTGAGACCCTCAAGCGCTTCCTGCAGCTCCTTGGTGCGCTCGCTGCCGGCGACCTGGTCGTCCGGCCGCAGCGAGTTCAGATCCTCGACCATGTCGGCGAACAGGGACTCGCCGTCGCCCACCGGCGTCTCCAGCGAGACCGGATCCTCGATCATCCGCTGCAGCTCCATCACGCGCTCGGGAGTCAGCTCCAGCTCGGCGGCCAGCTCGCTGGCGAGCGGGTCGCGTCCCAGCGACTGCGTCAGCTTGCGGCGGGCGCGATGCAGCTTCTTGATCACGTCCAGGATGTGCAGCGGCAGCCGGATCGTCCGGCCCTGATCGGCGATCGCCCGCGACATCGACTGGCGGATCCACCAGGTGGCGTAGGTGGAGAGCTTGTACCCGCGCTTGTAGTCGAACTTCTCGACCGCGCGCATCAGCCCCAGGTTGCCCTCCTGGATCAGATCCAGCAGCGGCACTCCCGACGACGAGTAGGCCCGCGCCATGCTGATCACGAGCCGCAGGTTGCACTCGACCAGCCGCGCCTTCGCGGCCTCGTCGCCCATGTCCTTGCGGCGGGCCAGATCCAGCTCCTCCTCGTGCGTGAGCAGCGCGCCGTCGCCGATCTGCCGCACGTAGGTGTGCAGCAGGTCGATGGCCGGGGCCGAGCTCTCGACCAGGTCGAGCTCCTCCTCGACCACCGCTTCCGGTGAGTCAAGGCCTACATCTGGCTCCGGAAGGGGCTTGGCGTCGTCTTCGGCGGGCGCGTGTTTCACGAAATCAGGAATCCTCCATCGGGGGGACGCGAGCTTCCGTCCCCGTGTCCTTTGGAATCGGCCAGATCGTGCGGACTCTTGAGCGCAATTCGGGTGCAGTTGCGATTGTTCGTGCTTGTGTTAGCGCCTGTGGGGGATGCGCGGGCGTCCGCTATCGCCGACAACTCACCCATGACAATCGAGATGCTGGGGCGTATGCGGGGGGAGGTCGACCCGGCCGACATGGGACGGCTGGCTCGATGTTGCACGCACGCTCGGCTACCACAGATGCCGGCCGCGGCCGGTTACCGCTACTACGACCTGGGCGGCGCCGAGCCCAGCTTCTATCTACGCCGGTTTCGCCTGGGCACGCGCACCGCCGCCGTCAGCCTGGTCGCGCCCGTCGAGCTCTCCTCGGGGCTGGACGCCGAGCGCGGCGCCCCGGCGCTGGCGCAGGTGGTGCTGTCGGTGGGCGCTCGACCGATCCCGTGGCACGAGGTCTGCGAGCCCGACCTGTACCCCGGCGATTCCGCGCTGCTGGCACGCGCCGCGCTGCAGGCCGTGCTCGAGCTCGACCTGCTCACCGACGACGAGTGCCCGCTCTGCTCCTACTGACAGCGTGCTAGCTGATGCGGCCGTCGGGGGCCACGGCCACGCCGCGCCCTTCCAGCCGCTTTCGGATCAGGAACTGGAACGTCGACCAGGCCCCGCGGCGGGCGTCGAACATCCGGTAGACCTGCCACTCGGTCAGCATCGACGGGTCGTCGCGGCGCGCCTGTGCCCAGTCGGCGAACTTCGGCAGCCGGCCGCTGCGGACGGCCAGCGTGGCGCCCTGGTCGATCGCGCGCTCCAGCCGCTCCTCCCCCACCGGCACGTCGAACCCGGCCTCCTTGAGCGCGTTGTTGAGCGAACCGAAGGTGTGCCAGTAGAGCGACTTGGACGGCATCGACCCCTTGCGGGCCTCGATGTCCTTGGCCGTCGGCGCCCGGCCCAGCTCGTCGCCCAGGTCGCGCAGCAGTCGCAGCAGCTCCTCACGGGTGGCGAACCGGCGCGGCACCAGGCCGGCCAGCCGCTTGGCGCGGTTCCACGACTTGAAGTGCTCGATCACGGTCTGCGGGTGCACCGTCGTTTCCGGGTCGGCTTCGAACTCGCGCATCGTCGGCGAACGGCCCAGCCGCTTGGCACACGCGTTCAGCTCCTCGAGGATGTGCTCGTCGGAGTAGCGCTTGCGCATACCGGCCTGGAAGGCCTCGAGCTGGCTGCGATCGATCCCCTCGATCGCGCTGTAGACGGTCTTTCGACGCATTGACCCTATTCTCCGTGGGTTTCTCGCCTCCGCCAACCGGCTGGCAGACGCCGGTTGCTTGCTGCGGCGGCAACGACAATAGCAAACCCTGACCGCTTCGGTACCGCGCCGAAGCATCTTGCGGTCTTGTCATCGTGATAGGAGGAGCGAGCGTGTCGGCCGATCCGGGGGCAGGCGCTAGTATGAGGCCCGCAGCCATGACCACGCACCCGGCATCACGCGCACCCGAGAACGAGGCCGTCGACCGCCTGCGGCGGCGGGCCTGGCAGGCCTACCTCGAGGCCACGCGCGACAGCGAGGAGTACGAGGCGACCGAGCAGGAGGCGTGGCGGCACCTGCAGGAGCGCCTGGCTAACATCGATGCTGAGCTGCTGCTGACGCACAGCTCCGGTGCGTAGCGATGCTGTTCGAGGCCAAGGTCGGCCTCGCGCGGGCCACGGCGGTGACGTCGCGCACCACCGGCCGCGGAGGCGGCACGACGCTGCCCGGCAGGCTGCTGCTGCGCCTGCAGGCCGACGCGCTGCAGCGGCTGGCGGAACGGCTGCCGAAGGGCGCTGCCGTCGTCTCGGCCACGAACGGCAAGACCACCACCGCGAAGATGGCAGCCTCCATCCTCTCCCCTCCCCTCCGCCTGTGCCGGAACGCCGCCGGCGCCAACCTGGCCTCGGGCGTGGCGTCGGCCATGCTGCGCGAAGGCCCCGCCGATCTGGGCCTGTTCGAGGTGGACGAGGCGGCGCTGCCGGCCGTGGCTGAGGCCCTTGTACCGCGAGCGCTGGTGCTCGGCAACCTGTTCCGCGACCAGCTCGACCGCTACGGCGAGCTGGAGCTGATCGCGGCCGGCTGGCGCGACCTCGCAGCCGGGCTCGGGCCCGCCACCACGCTGGTCTCGAACGCGGACGATCCGCTGGTGGCGTCGATCGGCCGTGACCGGGAGCGCCACACCTGGTTCGGGCTGGACGACCCCACCGTGGCGCTGTCAGAGATGCAGCACGCCTCGGACTCGAAGTGGTGCGTGCGCTGCGGTGGGCGCTACGCCTACACGGCGGTGTACCTGGGTCACCTCGGCGACTGGCGCTGCCCGGCCTGCGGCGACGCCCGTCCCCAGCCCTCGGTGACGGCCCGCGAGATCCAGATCGACGGCCTCGACGCGGTCGGTTTCCGCCTCTGCACGCCCGCCGGCGACGTGGCCGTGCGCTTGCCGCTGCCCGGCGTCTACAACGTCTACAACGCCCTGGCCGCGGCCGCACTGGCGCTCGAGCTGGGTGCGGGGCTGGAGCAGGTGCGGGCCGGTCTGGAGCGGTTCTCGGCGGCCTTCGGCCGCTTCGAGCGGATCGACCTCGGCGGCGGCGAGGCGGTGCTGCTGCTGGTCAAGAACCCGGCCGGCGGCAACGAGGTGATCCGCACGCTCGCCGCCGACGAGGCCCCGAAGCGGATGCTGATCGCGCTCAACGACCGCGTCGCCGACGGCCGCGACGTGTCCTGGATCTGGGACGTCGACTTCGAGCGGCTCGCGCCCCAGATCGGGTCGGTGATCTGCTGCGGCACGCGCGCGGCCGAGATGGCCATGCGGCTCAAGTACGCCGGGGTTGCGCTTGACCGGATCGAGGTGCGTACCGACATGGACGAGGCGCTCGACCGCCTGGCCGCGGCCGGCGGCAGCTCCTACCTGCTGGCCACCTACACGGCGATGCTCGACCTGCGCGGCCGGCTGGAGCAGCGCGGCCTGGTGCTGCCGTTCTGGCAGGAGGCGGCATGACCCGCATCACGGTCGGCCACCTCTACCCCGAGCACCTCAACATCTACGCCGATCGCGGCAACATCGCCGCGCTGGAGCGGCGCTGCGCCTGGCGCGGGATCGACTTCGAGGCGATCGCGATCGGTCCCGGCGATGTGCTGCCCGACGCCGACCTCTACTACCTGGGCGGCGGGCAGGACCGCGACCAGCTGCTGATCGCAGACGACATCGCCCGGCACGCCGAGCCCTTGCGCGCGGCCGTGGGCGACGGCGCCGGCGTGCTCGCGGTCTGCGGCGGCTATCAGCTGCTCGGCCACTACTACCGCGGCCATCAGGGTGACGAGATGCGCGGCATCGGCCTCGTCGACCTGGTCACCGAGGCCGGCAGCAGGCGCATGATCGGAAACATCATGCTCGACTGCAGCCTGGACGGGGCGGCCCCGCAGCGGCTGGTCGGATTCGAGAACCACGCCGGCCGCACGCTTCTGGGCGAGGGCGTACGGCCGCTGGGCCAGGTCGTGCATGGGTACGGCAACAACGGCGAGGACGGCGGAGAGGGCGTGCAGCAGGGCTCGGTGATCGGCACCTACGTGCACGGTCCGCTGCTGCCCAAGAACCCGTGGCTGAGCGACTGGCTGATCGGCCGTGCGCTCGAGCGGCAGGGACAGGATCAGCAGCTGGCGCCGCTTGACGACGGCCTCGAGCTGGAGGCGCAGCGGGTGGCGGCGGCGATCGCCGCGCGCTGAGCGCCAAAGGGGAGCGGCCGCAGGTCGACCGCTCCCCCGCTCCGCGCATGCGCCCCGGCGGAGGGTGCCGGGGCGGGTCGCGGTGAGCTAACGCTCTCCGAGCAGGCGGCGCGCGCCCCGCAGCCGCCCGCGTCGCTCGCGGCGTTCCTGGGCGCGGCCCTCGCGGGCGAGCCGCATCAGCAGGTCGCGCTCGGACTCGCGGGGTGGGTGTGCGTGGGGCCGGGATATCGGGATCGGTCGCATCATGGTCTGCCTCCAACTATTGTCCAGTGGGTTAGTGGACATTAGGGTAGGCGGACGCGTCGTGACCCGTCAAACCGCTTAACGCGGGATCAACACCGGGCGCTCAACGCGCCCACAGCTGGCCCAGATGCACGAACGGGTCGCCCGGCGTCCAGCGCTCCAGAAAGCGGTGGATGGGCGGGCGCAGGTCGAACGAGGCCAGCTCCGCGATCGGCACCAGCTGGTGGCCGCGCACCGCCGCATCCTCGGAGGTGATGCCGGAGAACTGGTCGTCGGCAACGGCGCCCGCGAAGATCAGGTGCACGACGTGCTTTCGCGGCCGCTGGTCCGCGGGAGCGATCGACTCGGCGATCGCGATCGGGCCCTCCAGCCGCACCGAGCGCAGCGAGCACTCCTCGTCCAGCTCGCGCAGAAGCGCCTCGTGCATCGACTCCCCCTCCTCCACCCCGCCCCCCGGCAGCAGCCAGTACGTGCGGCCCAGCTTCGCGTGCTTGATCAGCAGCAGGTCGTCGCCGCGGCGGATCAGCGCGGCCACCCTGATGCGCGGTTCGCTCACGCCGGCCCGACCGCCGAGGAGCCGAACCCGCGGTCAGCCCGCTCGGACCCGGGCAGCTCGTCGACCTCCACCAGCTCGATCCGGGGCAGCGCCAGGATCACCAGCTGTGCGATGCGGTCGCCGACCTCGATGGTGAAGTCCCGTTCCGGATCGGTGTTCAGCAGCACCACCCGCAGCTCCCCGCGGTAGCCGGCGTCGATCAGTCCGGGAGAGTTAACCACGGCGATGCCATGGTTCGCAGCGAGCCCCGAGCGGGGCTGCACGAATCCGGCGTGCCCGGCCGGGATCGCCACCGCCAGCCCGGTTGCGACCATGCTGCGCCGGCCCGGCCGCAGCACCAGCCGCTCGACGCTGGACAGGTCGAGCCCGGCGTCGCCGGCGTATGCCGTCGACGGAATCCGCGCATCTGGATGCAGCCGCTTGATCGCGACGGCGGCGCTCACGGGACGTCGGCGCGGTAGGCCGCAAACCGGCTGACCAGGCGCTGCGGGAGCCGCGCCGAGACCAGCACGCCCTCGGCCGAGTCCTCGCGAGCGGTGATCGGCGCACCCGACTCGTACAGAGCCGACAGCTCGGCGCCGCTGGAGTGCGGCAGCAGCAGCTGTACGTCGACGAAGCGGCCGGCGAAGAACTCGGCCACGCGCTGCTTCAGGAGATCAAGCCCCTCGCCGCTGCGCGCCGACACGAGCACGGCGTCGGGATTGCGGTTGGCCAGCCGCCGGCGCGTCACCTCGTCCACCAGGTCGATCTTGTTCAGCACCAGCAGCTGCGGGATCTCCTCGGCCTCGATCTCGTCCAGCACGTCGCGCACGTTCTTGAGCTGACCGGCCAGCTCCTCCTCGCCCGCCGACGCATCGGCCACCAGCAGCACCAGATCTCCGGCCAGCGTCTCCTCGAGCGTGGCCGCGAAGGCCTCCACCAGCTGATGTGGCAGCTTGCGGATGAACCCGACCGTGTCGGTCACGAGGTATGACCGCCCGCCCTCGCTGAACCCGCGCGTGGTCGGGTCGAGCGTCTCGAACAGCCGGTTGTTGACGCTGACGTGGCTGCCGGTGAGGGCGTTCAGGAGGGTCGACTTGCCGACGTTCGTGTACCCCGCCAGGGACACGCTGGGCGTCTCGTTGCGCGCCCGCTCCTGGCGCATCACGTCGCGCCTGGCGGCCACATCGCGCAGCCGGCCACGCACCAGCGTGATCCGGCGCCGCGCCATCCGGCGGTCGGACTCCAGCTGCGACTCGCCCGGGCCGCGGGTGCCGATGCCGCCGCCCAGCCGCTCGAGGTGCTTCCACATGCCGCGCATGCGCTGCAGGTTGTACTCAAGCTGCGCCAGCTCGACCTGCAGCTTGCCCTCGGCCGTATGCGCGTGCTGGGCGAAGATGTCCAGGATCACGGCGGTGCGGTCGACCACGCGTGACTGCAGCTCGTCCTCAAGCCGGCGCTGCTGGCGGGGTGTCAGCTCGTCGTCGCAGACGATCACCTCGACCGACAGCCGCTCGGCCAGCTCCTTCAGCTCCTGCAGCTTGCCCGGGCCCAGGTACGTGCTGGGGTGCGGTCTGTCGCGATGCTGGACGATCGTCGCGACCGTGTCCACGCCGGCGGTGCGCAGGAGCTCCTCCATCTCCAGCAGCATCGGTGCCGGATCCTCGCCCTGCGGCAAGGTCAGCATGATCAGGCCGCGCTCGGGCGCGGTGCCCGGCTCGGCGCCGTTTCGGGACATCTCGGCCATCGAATCAGTATAGGGAGGCGCGCCCGGCGGGGATCAGGCGGTGACGCGCAGGTGCTGCTCGATCCGCTGCATCGCCTCGCGCAGGCGCTCGTCGGACAGGGTCAGCGAGATCCGCACGTAGCCCTCGCCGTTGGGGCCGTAGGACGACCCGGGCGACACCACGACGCCGGCCTGCTCCAGCACCAGCTCCGTGAACGAGACGGAGGTGTGGCCCTCGGGCACGGGCACCCAGATGTACATGGTCCCGCGCGGCGGCTCGACGGCGATGCCGACGGCGCGCAGCGCGGCCACCGCCAGGTCGCGGCGGCGGCGATAGACCTCGCACATCTCTCGGGCGACCCCGCTGCCCTCGGCCAGCGCCCGCACCGAGGCCATCTGAACGGCCTCGAACATGCCCGAGTCGATGTTCGTCTTGAGCTTCCACAGCGCCTCGATCATGGTGGCGTTGCCGACCGCGGCGCCGGTCCGCCAGCCGGTCATGTTGTAGGCCTTGGACAGCGAGAACATCTCGACACCCGCCTCCTTGGCGCCCGGCGCCTGCAGGAAGCTGGGTGCCACGTAGCCGTCGAAGGTGATCTCCGAGTAGGCGTTGTCGTGCACGATCGGGATCTCGTGCTCGAGGCCGAAGCGGGCCAGCCGTTCGAAGAAGTCGTCGTCGATCACGGCCCCGGTGGGGTTGTTCGGGTAGTTGCAGAACAGCAGGTTGGCGCGGTCGCGCTGGGGCGCCGTGATCGCGTCCAGGTTCGGCTGGAACCCATGCTCCGCCGTCAGCGGCATCAGCACCGGGTCGGCTCCGCACAGCAGCGAGCCCGATGTGTACACGGGGTAGCCGGGGTCCGCCGCCAGGCAGACGTCGCCGGGGTCGAGCATCGCCCAGCAGATGTGTGCGACCCCCTCCTTGCCCCCCAGCAGCGGCAGCACCTCGGTGTCGGGGTCGACGTCGACGCCGAAGCGGCGCCGGTAGAAGTCGGCCACGGCCTGGCGGAATGCAGGCCGGCCGCGGTTGGACGGGTACTGGTGGGTGTCGGGCCGGGCCAGCTGTCGCTGACCCTCCTCCACCACCGCCGCCGGCGTCGGCAGGTCGGGATCGCCGATGCCGAGCGAGATCACATCCACGCCGGCCGCACGCTTCTCCTCGATCTTCCGCTCCAGCTCGGCGAACAGGTAGGGCGGCAGCTGGGTGACGCGGTCGGCGATGCGCATGGAGCCGGACATCTACAGCCGCTCCAGCGCGCGCACGAAGGCCCGGTCGAAGTCGCCTCGCAGGATCCGCTCGACCGGCCCGGTCAGCCGCACGTCCAGGTCAGCCGACACCTCGATCGTGAGGTCGCCGCCGTCGAGGTGCACCGTCACCGGCGAGTCGGCCTGGCCGTTCACGACCGCCGCCACGGCGGTTGCGCTGGAGCCGCTGCCCGAGGAGAGCGTCTCCCCCGCGCCGCGCTCCCAGATCCGCATGCGCAGATCGTGGCGCGACATCGGCCGGTAGAACTCGACGTTCGTGCGGTTGGGAAACCACGGGTGATGCTCGATCGGTGCGCCCACCGCCGCCAGGTCGAGCGGCTCGGGGTCATCCACCTCGATCACGCAGTGCGGGTTGCCGACCGAGACGAAGGTGTAGCTCTCTGCGGGGGCCGCGCCCGGGCCGGGAACGTGGTCGGGTGACTCGAGGGCGGCGCGGCCGGCGTCGATCGTGATCACGCCGTCGTGCCGCTCGCCGCGGATGATGCCCTTGATCGTGAGCATCTCGACGGCATCCACGCCGTCGCGCTCCATCAGGTAGCCGGCTGCGATGCGGGTGCCGTTGCCGGAGAACTCCGCCTCGCCGCCGTCCGGGTTGAAGATGCGCACGTGCGAGCGCCCGCGCGTCGCCGCCGTCGATCAGCAGGATGCCGTCGCCGCCCGCGCCCAGATCGGGGTGGCAGATGCGGCGCACGCGCTCTGCGCCGGCCTCCATCGGCAGGTCGTCCTGCTCCATCACCAGGTAGGCGTTGCCGATGCCGTGCCACTTCTCGAAACGCATCGCGGCAGGATATCCGCCGTGGGAAGATCGGGAGGCGACGGGCCGAAGCGGCCCGGCCGCCTCCCGATTGACCCCGACACCGCTTGGACGGCCCGGCCCGGGCGAAGTTAGAAGCCGATCGCCGCGGCGGCCACAACCAGGGCGCCCATCAGCACCGCCACCAGCACCAGGCCGACGATCACCGGCTCGGTGGTCGGGTAGCCGGCGACCAGCAGCAGGCCGACCCCCAGGCTGGCCGGGATCAGCTGGATCCGTCGCAGCGGATAGGGGCGCAGGTTCCACCAGTGGCGGGCCACGCGATCGGCCGCGAGCAGCGCCGAGGCAAGGCAGACGAGCAGCACCACCGCCATCAGCAGCGTGCCGCCCACCCAGCGCAGGAACTCCTCCAGCTGGCCGCTGGCAACGCCGAACAGCACCGCGACCACCAGCAGCGGCGGCGTGACCACGGCGATCACCAGCAGGGCGTCACGGGCCTCGCGCACCGCGTCGTGCTCGCGCCGGCTCATGCCGTCGCCTCGACCAGCAGCTGGTCCGGGCCGGCCACGGGCCTCAGGCCCGGCAGCCGCCGCATCCAGACACGCTGGCGCCGCGCGTACTGGCGGGTGCGCACGACCAGGCGCCGCACCGCCTCGTCGCGGTCGATCTCGCCGTCGAGCAGCGCACGCACGTCGGACAGGCCGTGGATGCGGGCAGCCGTGGCCGACAGCGGCCCCGCCGCGAGGGCGGCGGCCACCTCACGCTCGACCCCGAGCCCGAACATCGCCCGGGTGCGGGCCTCGATCCGATCCCGCACGGTGTCGGCCGGCACCTGCAGCCCCAGGATCACCGTGCCCTCCGGAGGCTCCAGCCACAGCGTGCCGGCGGCGGGGGCGAGCGTGGCGCCGGCGTCGGCCAGCTCCAGCGCGCGCACCACCCGACGGCGGTCGTTCTCGTGCACGGCGGCGGCCGCGGCAGGATCGAGCTCGGCCAGCAACGCGTGGGCTGCGCCGGCGCCACGCTGGTCGTAGAGCCGCTGGTAGCGCTCGCGCACGCCGTCGGCCGGCGCCGGCGGCAGCTCCAGCGGGGAGAGCGCCGCGCGCAGGTAGAGGCCGCTGCCGCCGCACAGGATCACGTCGCGGCCGCGTCCGTGCACGTCCTGGATCGCGGCCCGGGCCAGCTCGGCGTACTCGGCCACCGAGCCCTCGTGCGACAGCGGCCAGACGCCCACCAGGTGGTGCGGCGCCTCCGCCAGGTGCTCGGGCGAGGGCTGGTTCGTCAGCACCGGCAGCCCGGCGTAGAGCTGCATCGCGTCGCAGTTGACGATCTCCGCATCGAGCCGCGCGGCCAGGGTCAGCGCCGCCGCGCTCTTGCCGGACGCGGTGGGCCCGTAGACCGCGATCACGCGCGCCATCGGTCAGGCCGCGGCGGTAACGGCCGGGCGGCCGCCCAGCGTCTGGGAGGTCGATCGCACGATCTCGACCAGCGCCAGCTCGCCCTCGCCGGCATCGCCCTCGAACAGGGTGGTCTTGTTGCCGCGGGTGCGGCCGCGCAGCACGGACGGGTCGGTGCGGCTGGGCCCCTCCACCAGCACCTCCTGAACGGTGCCGACCAGCGCAGCGTTGTGCTCGGCCGCGTGGCGCTGCACGAGGTCGACCAGCCGCGTGATGCGATCGCGCTTGACGTCCTCGGGCACCTGCTCCGGCCATCACGGCCGCCTCGGTGCCGCGCCGCGGCGAGTAGACGAAGGTGAAGGCGTGGTCGTAGCCGACGGCGTCCACCACCTGCATCGTCTGCTCGAAGTCGGCCTCCGTCTCACCGGGGAAGCCGACGATGATGTCGGTGGTGAGGGCGATGCCGGGGATGGCCGTGCGGATCCGCTCGACCAGGCCCAGGTAGCGCTCAGCGCTGTAGGTGCGGCGCATCGCCTTCAGCACGCGCGTGGAGCCGGACTGCAGCGGCAGGTGCAGGTGCTCGCAGACCGACTCGCACTCGGCCATGGCTGCGATCACGTCGTCGCGCATGTCCTTTGGGTGCGGGCTGGTGAAACGGATGCGTGCGATGCCGTCCACCTCGTCGAGGTGGCGGAGCAGTCCGCCGAACCCGGCTCGCTCCGCGGCGGGCAGGTCGCGCCCCCAGGAGTTGACGTTCTGGCCCAGCAGCGTCAGCTCGCGGACGCCGTCGGCGGCCAGCCGGCGCGCCTCCCCCACCAGGTCGTCCAGCGGCCGGCTCTGCTCGCGGCCGCGCACGCTGGGAACGATGCAGTAGCTGCACTTCGAGTTGCAGCCCTGCGAGATCTGCAGCCAGGCCTGGTGGCGGCGCTCGCGCTTGCCGGGCAGGTGGCCGGCGAAGCGGTCGAAGGTCGAGAAGTGGCCCTCCGGCAGCTCGCCGCCGGCGGTGATGTAGTCGCCCAGCTTGTGGATGGCGCCGGGGCCGAAAGCCAGGTCGACGAACGGGTAGAGGTCGAACAGCTCCTGCTTCATCGATTCCGACCAGCAGCCGCCGACCACGATCCGCTTCTCCGGGTCGCGCTGCTTGGCCGCCCGCGCCTCCATCAGGTGCGCCACGAACCGCTCGTCGGCCTTCTCACGGATCGTGCAGGTGTTGAACACCAGCACGTCGGCCTCGCCCTGATCCCGCGCTTCTCCCATTCCCAGCGACTCCAGCAGGCCCTTGATCCGCTCGGAATCGTGCACGTTCATCTGGCAGCCGAAGGTCTGGACGTGGTAGCGCTTCACGCCCCTGAGTGTATCTGCGGGATCTATGCCGGGACGGCGGCCAGGCCCGGCTGCACGACCCGGGGACCCTCACCGGCGGGCACGCCGGAGAGGTCGAACTCGCCGGCGGCCGGCGTGTGCACGCCGTCGAACGCGGCCAGGAAGGCATCGGCCGGCTCCAGGAAGTCGATCCGGTCGGTCCGGTAGTGCATCGGCACCACCCAGCGCGGGTCGAGCGCGCGCGTGATCTCGGCCGCGCCCTCGGCGCCGATGGTGGGACCGCCGCCGACCGGGACGAACAGCAGGTCGACGGTGCCGATCGCCTCCCGCTGCTCCGGCCGCAGCGCGGCCTGGCCGAAGTCGCCCATGTGGCAGACGCGGATGCCGTCCAGCGCGAACACGAAGATCGTGTTCGGGCCGCGACGCGTACCGGCCTGGTCATCGTGCTCCGACGCGATCGCGATCACCTCGCCCACCGGCGTCCCCTCGAAGCTCCCCGCGGTGCTTCGCACCAGGTGCGGGCTGCCCTCGGCGATATCCCGGCCGTTGTGGTCGAAGTGCTCATGCGTGATCAGCAGCAGATCGACCTGCTGCTGCGGGATCTGCGGGTAGTCGAACCGGATGGACATCCCCTCCGGCCGCAGGCGCTGGTCGAACGGGTCGATCAGCACCGAACGCTCGCTGCCGCGCAGCGTGAAAGCCGACTGGCCGTACCACTCGATGTTCATGTGTCCCTCCGTATTTCTGACATGAGCGTCACTCTATCACTGAGGTTGGTAGGGTTTTGCGCGGATCCGAACCTTACGTTATCGTGAGAATCATGGTGATGACACCCCCGCAGTTCCGGATCGGCGAGCTGGCCCGCAGGGTCGGCACCACGCCCCGTGCCGTGCGCTACTACGAGGAGCTGGGCCTGCTGCCTGGCAGCGATCGCTCCGACGGCGCGCACCGCGTCTACGACGAGCACGACGAGGCGCGCCTGCGCGACCTGCTGCGGGTGCGCGAGCTGCTGGGCCTGACGCTGGTCGAGCTGCGCGAGTGGATGGACGCGGAGGACGCCCGCGCACGGCTGCGCGAGCGCTGGAACGAGCAGCCCGCACCGGACGAGAGCACCCGCGCCGACATCATCCGCGAGGCGATCGCGCACATGGACAGGCAGCTGCTGCTGGTGCGTTCGCGCCTGGGCTCGCTGGAGCAGCTGGAGGATGAGCTGTCGGCCAAGCGGCGGAGGGTGCGCTCGATGCTGGCCGAGATCGAGCAGGCGCACGCGTGAGCTCCACCCATCCCGAGCGCTACAAGTGGATCGCGCTCTCGAACACGACGATCGGCATCCTGATGGCGACGATCAACTCCTCGATCGTGCTGATCGCGCTGCCGGACATCTTCCGCGGCATCAATCTCAACCCGCTGCAGCCCGATAACTCCAGCTACCTGCTGTGGATGATCATGGGCTTCCTGGTGGCGACGGCGGTGCTGGTGGTCAGCTTCGGCCGGGTCGGCGACATCTACGGCCGCGCGCGCATGTTCACGCTCGGCTTCGCGATCTTCACCGTGTTCTCGCTGCTGCTCTCCGTGACCTGGATGACCGGGCCGCCGGCAGCGATCTGGATGATCGTGATGCGCATCGGCCAGGGCGTCGGCGGCGCCTTCCTGTTCGCCAACTCCTCGGCGATCCTGACCGACGCCTTCCCCTCCGACCAGCGCGGCATGGCGCTGGGGGTCAATGCGGTGGCGGGCATCGCCGGCTCGTTCATCGGCCTGGTGGTAGGCGGCATCCTCGGCCCGATCGACTGGCGGCTGGTGTTCCTGGTGTCGGTGCCGGTCGGACTGATCGGCACGGTCTGGTCGTGGATGAAGCTCGAGGAGCGCGGAATCCGCCAGCAGGCCCGCATCGACTGGTGGGGCAACATCACGTTCGCCCTCGGGCTGATTGCGGTGCTGGTGGCGATCACCTACGGGATCCAGCCCTACGGCGGGCACGTGCTGGGCTGGACGAACCCGCGCGTGGTCGGGGCGATGGTCGCGGGCCTGGCGCTGCTGGCCACGTTCGTGGTGATCGAGATGCGCACCGAGGACCCGATGTTCCGGCTCTCCCTGTTCCGCATCCGGGCGTTCAGCTTCGGCAACATCGCCACCCTGCTGGCCTCGCTCGGCCGCGGCGGCCTGATGTTCATGCTGATCATCTGGCTGCAGGGCATCTGGCTGCCGCTGCACGGCTACAGCTTCGAGCAGACGCCGCTGTGGGCCGGCGTCTACATGCTGCCGCTGACGGTCGGTTTCCTGGTCGCCGGCCCCACGTCCGGACTGCTCTCGGACCGGTTCGGGGCGCGCCCGTTCGCGACCGGCGGCATGGTGATCGCGGCGCTCTCCTTCTACCTGCTGGAGCGGCTGCCGGTGAACTTCGGCTACCCCCAGTTCGCCGCCCTGCTGGTGCTGATCGGCATCGGCATGGGCCTGTTCACCTCGCCCAACCAGGCCGGGATCATGAACAGCCTGCCGCCCAACCGCCGCGGCGCCGGGGCCGGCATGGCCACCACGTTCCAGAACTCGGCGCTGGTGCTCTCGATCGGCATCTTCTTCACGCTGATGGTGCTGGGCCTGGCAGGGTCGCTGCCGGGCACGCTCGACCAGGGACTGCGCGCCCAGGGCGTCGCACCGGACGCCGCGCAGCGCATCTCGCAGCTGCCGCCGGTGGGCCTGCTGTTCTCGTCGTTCCTTGGCTACAACCCGATGCACCAGCTGCTGGGCGGCTCGATCAACCACCTCAGCGCACATCAGGCCGCCTACCTGACCAGCCGCCAGTACTTCCCGCGGCTGATCGCCAAGCCGTTCGAGCAGGGCCTCAGCGCGGCGTTCGACTTCGCCATCTTCGCCTGCCTTACCGCGGCCGCAGCCTCGTGGTTCCGGGGCGGCAAGTACGTGCACGGCGGCGAGCACGTGCGCCCCGTGGTCGAGTCGGCCGACGGCGAGCTGGCCATGGCCTCCGACGGGGACTGAGGATCTGAAGCCGCGATGGCCGTCACGGTCGAGCTGGTGCACGGAGACATCACCCGCCAGACGGCCGACGCGATCGTGAACGCCGCCAACTCGTCGCTGCTTGGGGGCGGCGGCGTGGACGGCGCCATCCACCGCGCCGGCGGCCCCGCCATCCTGGCCGAGACGCGGCTGCTGGGCGGATGCGAGACCGGTGACGCCAAGTTCAGCACCGCCGGAGACCTGCTCGCCGACTATGTGATCCACACGGTGGGGCCGGTGTGGCGCGGCGGCGACGGCGGCGAGCCGGAACTGCTGGCCTCGTGCTATCGCCGCTCGATCGAGGTGGCGTCCCGGCTGGGATGCGCCTCGGTGGCCTTCCCGGCCATCTCGACCGGCATCTTCGGGTATCCCGGTCGACCGGGCCGCTCCGATCGCACTCGAGGTGTCACACTCGGCGGCGCTCGCGTCGAGCAGCGTGCGCACGGTGCGCCACGTGCTGTTCTCGGGTCCCGACCACGCGGCCTGGGTGGCCGCGGCCGGCGAACTCGGTCTGCCGGTCGTCGTCAGCGGCTGAGCACGCGGGCGGCGTCGTCGCAGACCGACTCGGCCACCATCGCCAGCGACGGCGCATCGATCACCAGCTGCACCGCCACGCCGCTGCGCGTGGCCCCGGTTGCCGCCGCACGGCCCGCGTCCACCCACACCGTCACCCCCACCTCGTGCAGGGCCACCGGCACGCTGGGCGGCGCCAGGTCGAGCCCGAACACCTCGTCGGCGGGCACGAAGTGGCCGAACCCGTCGGCGGCGGCGTCCAGCAGGGCGTGGCCGAGCGCGAACAGCTCGGCGGGCGTGAGGGCGCCGCGCTCGACCTGGGCGACCTGCAGGCCGCCGGCGTGCAGGGACGAGCGCGTAGGGCACCTCGTCCGCGAACGGTTCGACCGTGAGCTCCAGCTCGACGCAGATCCCCGACACGTCCTGCGCCGTGTCGCACAGCCGGTAGCGCATCAGCGCACTCCGCCCCCGTTCAGCTGGCTCGACGGCAGCGACAGCGTGAAGGTGGTGCCCTGGCCGACCTCGCTGTCGACGGTCAGCCGGCCGCCGAGGGCGTGCGCCAGCTCGCGTCCGATCGACAGGCCGAGGCCGGTGCCGCCCTCGCCGCGGCGGCTGTAGAACGGGTGGAAGACGGCGTCCTGGTCGGCCTTCGGGATGCCGGGACCGGTGTCGGAGATGTGGATCGCGGCCGTCGAGTTGGCGGTGGCGTAGCTGAGCGTGACGGTGCCTCTGCGCGGCGTCCAGCGGAAGGCGTTGTCGAGCAGGTTGGACACGATCTGCAGCACGCGGTCGCCGTCCGAGAGGATCGTGGGCGCGCCGGCGATCGGCGTGTCGAAGCTGACCTCGTTGGCGCGGGCACGGTCGCGGAACGAGGATGCGGCCTGCTCCAGCAGCGCCTCCAGCCCCACCTCCTCGCGCACCAGCCGGAACTGGTGGGCCTCGAGGCGGGTGAGGTCGAGCAGGTCATCGACCAGCCGGCCGATGCGGCGCACCTCCTCGCTGACGGCGTCGAGCGACGTGTCCATGTCCTCGGGGCCGACCAGCCCCTCGTTCATGGCCTGGACGTGGCCCGAGATGGCGGTCACGGGCGTGCGCAGCTCGTGGGTGACGCGCATCAGGAAGTTGCGTTCCAGCTCGTCCACCTCGCGCAGGCGATCGACCATCCCCTGGAAGCGGTGGGCCAGCTGCCCCAGCTCATCATTGGAGGTGCGGTCGCCGGCCACGTGCACCTCGAGGTCGCCACGGGCGACCCGGTCGGCGGCCGCGCCCAGCTCCTTCAGCGGCCGCGTGATCCGCCGCGCCACGAAGGTGGCCAGGATGAAGGCCACGAGCAGGCCGATGCCGGTGCCGGCCGCGACACGGCCCGCCACCTTCGTCCAGGCGCTGTTGACGTCAGCCAGCGGCTTCGCCATCACGACCGCCCCCACCGGCTGGCCCTGGAGGCACGACCGGCGCGGCCACGCCGATGAACGTGTGGTCGCTTGCCGGGTGGCACGAACTGGAACGTGACGCGGTCGTCACGGCTTCATGGTCAGCCAGTTCACCTTCACCTGTCCGGCGAACTTGATCAGCTTGTTCGACGTTCGGTGAACAGTGGCACGCCGCCGGCATAGAGCAGGTCGCAGCCGCAGATCGCTCTCCATCTGCTGGATGGTGATGCGGGTGGGCGGATGACTTGCCGGTGTGGCCGTAGCGCATTCAGCGGCGTTGTCGAAGTACTGGGCGGCGCCGCCCACCTGCTTACGCAGCTCGCTGGTCGTCTGGTCGCGGTTGTAGCTCTGATAGAGCCGGATCGAGGCGGCGCCGGCGATCACCGTCGCCAGCAGCAGCGTCCCCGCAAACAGCAGCGTCAGCCGTGTTCTAAGTGACCGGAGCATCGTCAGCGACCTTGTACCCGACGCCCCAGACGGTGGCAACCGGGCACTCGTCACCGAGCTTGCGGCGGAGCTGGCGCACGTGCACGTCCACGGTGCGCGTGTCCCCCGCAAACGTGTAACCCCAGACGCGCTCGAGCAGCTGATCGCGGGTCAGCACCAGGCCGCGGTGGTCGAGCAGCTCCCACAGCAGGTCGAACTCCTTGGGAGCCAGCTGCACCTGGTCGCCGCTGACCGTGACCTCGCGGCGCCCGGCGTCGATCTTGATGGCCCCGTGCTCCATCACAGCCTCCGGCGGCCGGCCGCTCTTCTGGGTCTGGGTGGCGCGGCGCAGGATCGACTTGATGCGGGCGACCAGCTCGCGAGGGTTGAACGGCTTGGTCAGGTAGTCGTCCGCGCCCACCTCGAGCCCGACGATCTTGTCGATGTCGTCGTCGCGGGCGGTCAGCATCAGGATCGGCACGTCCGAGGTGGAGCGGATCTGCCGGCACACCTCGAGCCCGTCGATGTCGGGCAGCATCAGGTCGAGCACCACCAGATCGGGCTTGGTGTTCTCGGCCTTCATCAGCGCCTCGCCGCCGTCGCGGGCGATCTCGACCTGGTAGCGGGCGTTCTTCAGGTACATCGAGACGAAGGATGCGATGTTGCGCTCGTCCTCGACGATCAGGATCTTCTCGGCCATCGGCCCTTATCGTAGCCGTCGGGCGAGACGAGGGATCAGTGACCGATCGCGAACCACGTGCCGGCCGTCGGCCAGTGCGGCCACTGGCTGGGGCTGAGGCCGCTACCGAGCGTCCAGTGGGTCTGCGACCTGGGCTGGGTCTTGGAGGCGAACTTGATGTAGCCGTGGCCGACCGCGGTCGTGGTCGTGGACGCGCCCCAGGAGGCGGTGATCTTGACCGTCCACGTGGTCGACGCCTGGTAGGACATGCCCTTGCCGGAGTAGTAGGTGAAGCCGTCCTTCGCCCACTTTTTCTCCCAGCCGCTGACGCTGAAGTCGCGGTGGCCGTTGTTGCTGCGGTCCTGGATCGCGATCGTGCCCTGGCCGACCGTGCCGTAGGTGACGCCCGTGCCCCACTGCTGCAGCGTGCCGGCGCCGTGGATGGCGGCGACCTGCCCGCAGAGCGACCCGCAGTAGCTGTGCGCGGAGAGCCTGACGGCGCCGGACGCGGACACCGCGGAGGTGAGCGTCAGCAGCAGTGCGAGGAGGGTGACCCGACCCTTCATGTTATTCACTATCGGAATCTTGTGTATGAACTTCAGTGCTCTGATGTAAGGACTTTGTAAGAGCACGTAGCATAGCGGACGGGTCAATGCGCCACGTCCACGGCTCTGGATTCACGGATCACGGTCACCTTGATCTGGCCGGGATACTCGAGCCGGCCCTCGATCTCGCGCGCGATCTCGTGGCTGAGCAGGGCGGCGGTGTCGTCGTCGACCTCCTCCGGCTTGACCATTACCCGCACCTCGCGGCCGGCCTGCATGGCGTACACCCGGTCGACGCCGCGCTTGGTGCTCGCGATCTCCTCCAGCGCCTCCAGCCGCTTGATGTAGTGCTCCAGGCTCTCACCGCGGCCTCCGGGCCGTGACGCGGAGACGGCGTCGGCCGCGATCACCAGCACCGCCTCGACCGTCTGCGGCTCGACGTCGTAGTGGTGGGCCTCGATGGCGTGGGCGACCGCGGGCGACTCGCGGTACTTGCGCACCATCTCGGCCGAGATCACGGCGTGCGATCCCTCGACCTCGTGCGTCACCGCCTTGCCCAGGTCGTGGAGCAGCGCCGCACGGCGGGCTGTCTTCTCGCTGGCGCCCAGCTCGGCGGCCATGATCGCGGCCAGGTGCGCGCACTCGATCGAGTGCTTGAGCACGTTCTGCCCGTAGCTGGTGCGGTAGTGCAGCCGACCCAGGATCTTGACCAGCTCCGGGTGCAGGCCGTGCACGTTCGCCTCGAAGCACGCCTGCTCACCGGCCTCGATGATCTTCTGCTCGATCTCGGCCTTGGACTGGTAGTACATCTCCTCGATCCGCGACGGGTGGATGCGGCCGTCCGCTATCAGCTTCTCGAGGGTCATCCGAGCGGTGGCGCGGCGCACCCCGTCGAAGGCCGACAGCACCACGGCCTGCGGCGTGTCGTCGATGATCACGTCGACGCCGGTCAGGTTCTCGAGCGCGCGGATGTTGCGGCCCTCGCGGCCGATGATGCGGCCCTTGAGGTCGTCGGACGGCAGCTGCACCACCGACACGGTGGTCTCGGCGGTGTGGCCGGACGCGGTGCGCTGGATGGCGACCGACAGGATGTTGCGGGCGCGGCGGTCGGACTCGAGCTTGGTCTCCTCGTCGACCTGCCGCACGATCTTGGCCATGTCGTGGCGGCAGCGCTCCTCGATCTGGGCGAGCAGCGTGTCCTTGGCCTGCGTCGCCGTCATGCCGGAGATGCGCTCGAGCTCGGCCAGCTCCAGGTCCTTGGCGGCCTTCAGCTCCTCCTGCATCTGCTTGGCGTGCGTCTCGCGGTCGGCGATCGACTGCTCACGTCGCGCTACCTCTTCGCCACGGCCGCTGACGATCTCCTCCCGGGCGTTGACGCGTTCCTCGATCTTGGCGATCTCGGCACGCCGGTCGCCCAGCTCTCGCTCCTGCTCGGCGCGTTGCTGGAGCAGCTCTTCGCGGGCGGTGACGCGGGCTTCCTTCAGCTGCGCCTCGGCGCGGCCTTCAGCGTCCGCCAGGATCCGCGTGGCCTGCCGTTCGGCCTCCGCCATGCGCCCGGCACCGATCCGTGCGCGCACGGCGAACCCTGCCCCCACGCCCACGATCAGCGCGGCCAGGCCGATCAGCGCCTGCTCCATTGTCACTCCTTAGGTCTGTTCGCCCGCACGCGGGCGTGGAAGATGTCACCAGGAGCGGGGCGCCTTCTTTCGGCCTCAGCAGATCCGCGCGGCACCACGCGGACGCCCACCGGACGTACCCCCCGTGATGGCCAACTGGTCGAATCGCATGAAGAACTCCTGCGTTTGCAGGCGAAATGGTGTGAAGGCGGAGACCTGCTCCGCCGGTATCGTAATCGACTGGAGAAGCTCCTGGCAACGTCTGTTACGGCGGGCGGAACCGGCACCGGCCGTGGCCGGTCGAACCACCGACCAGTTCACGAGCCGAGGAGACGGCCATGAGGGAGCACCTGCGACAGGCGACGCTGACAGCGGCGGTGTGCGTACTTGCAATCGCGGCATACACCACGATCAGGGGCGGGTCGGACACCGCCTCGGCGCAGGGCGGCTTCGACTTCGTCCGGAAGCGCGCTGCACGTGACCGGGGCGGCCACGGTCAGCCTCAAGCCCGATCGCGCCGTGATCTCGTTCACCACGCACGGCCGCGGGCCGACGCTGGCGGCCGCCCAGAACCGTGCCAGCCGGGCGATGCGGGCCGTGATCGCGGCGATGACCGCCGGCGGCGTGGCGGGCAGGGACATGCAGACCCACGATCAGTACGCCACGCGCGCGGGCAGACGCGTGGCCGGCTACGTGGCGGACCAGTCGCTGACGGTGACCGTGCGCGACATCTCGCGCGCCGGCAAACTGGACGCGGCCGGGGTGAGCGCAGGCGCGCACAGCAGCGAGGGGCCGGTGTTCAGCCTCGCCAGCAAGCAGCGTGGCTACCGGGCGGCGCTGGCCGCAGCGGTCAAGCAGGCGCGCTCGCAGGCGGCGGCAATGGCCGCGGCCGCCGGGTTGCGCATCACCGGGGTGGTGTCGATCCAGGAGGATCAGAACGACCGCTACGCGGTGTACGGCGCCGCCTCCGCGGATGCGCTGGCACCGGCCCGCGTTCTGGCCGTTCCCACCCGAACCGGGCGCAGCCAGGTGAGCGCCTCGGTGACGGCGGTGTTCGCCGACGCGCCGCTCGCCTGAGTCGAGATGGTTGATTCCACGAGCTACGCGGCGCTGGTTCTGGTCTGGGACACGCTGGACGCCACGATCGTCCTTGGCCAGGACATGCCCAGCCTGCCCGGCGGACACCCGCGGCGTCCAACGCGCCCCATCCTGCGCCCAGCATCCACGTACCCCATGGAATCAACCATCTAGATCGCGATCGCCTACTCCGGCTGCTTGGACACGATCTCGACGAGGTTTCCGTCGGGGTCGCGGAGCAACGCGCTGCGGTTGTTGTTGCCGGTGCTGTGCGGCGGCTGGACGACGGGGGTGCCTGCGGCGCTGAGATCCGGGAAGGCCCGGTCGACGTCGTCGGACCACACGACCAGGACCATCGCGGGGCTGCCCGGCGACGCGTCGACTCCATGGACCCGCTTTGCCGCCTCCACCGTTCCCAGACCGACGGAGAATCCGTTCAGGGTCAGCTCGACGTGCTCGGGAGTGCCGCTGGTCGGCGTCCGGAACGTCTCCTCGAACCCGAGCAGGTCCCGGTAGAACAGGATGCCCGCCTCGATGTCGCGCGTGTACAGATTCACGAACCCGTTGACGAACACCTTGGCAGCCTAGGCCGATCGGTACCGTGCTGCAGTGACCGGGGCACGCCTTCGCGGATGCGCCGGCACCTGATGCGCGCTACTCGGGATCGAGGTCGAGCACCTGCGTGATGGCGACCTCGTCGAATCCGCGGCGGACCAGCAGCGCGGCCGCGCGCCGGGCCGTGGCTGCGTCGTAGGGCGGCTGCCCGAACTCGGCGACCACCAGGTCGTGGGCGATCTGCTGGTCGGCCTGCTCGTGGCCGGCCAGGGCCCGTGACCGGGCCGACTCGGAGACGCCCATCCGATCCATGTCGTGCCGTGCCCGCAGGCTGCCGTGTCCGCGCTTCTGCAGGCCCGCGGACAGCTCCCGGGCGAACTGCTCGTCGTCGAGCAGCCCGGCCCGCGTCAACCGGTCCAGCAGTAGCTCCCCGCGCTCCGGCTCGACGCCCCAGGCGTCCAGCCGGTCGGTAAGCTCGTGCCGCGACCGGGCTCGTGTCCCCAGCAGCCGCAGCAGCCGCTGCTCGGCCCGGTCGAGCGTGTGCGCCTGTCGCAGCGCCTCGAGCTTGGACAGGTCGAGCTCATCGCCGGCGGCGAGTCCCAGCTCGGCCACCCTCGCCGAGGAGATCTGGTAGCGCTCGCCCGATGCGAGCGTCACGGACACCAGCGACCCGGGTGAGCGGGTCGCTGAGATCGAGCGTACGGTGTCCACGGCAGCCTGGCCCAGTGTCAGCCTTCAGCACCGGCCATCTGTGCCTTGCCGTTCAGGGGCTGTTCGTCGTCCTCGGACGCCTCGTCGGAGGCGTCGTCGGCTGCGCCGCGCGCCGGGATCACGGTCGGTGCGTCGGCGGTCGCCACCCGGCGCGGCACCACCACATCGGGCACCTGCTCCTGGATCAGGTCGAGGATCTTGGCGGTGACGTCCGGATGTTCCACGAGGAATGCCTTGACGTTGGTGCGCCCCTGCCCGAGCCGCTCGTCACCGAACGAGAAGTATGAGCCGGACTTGGTCACGATCTTGTACTCCAGCGCGACGTCCAGCACCGTTCCCTCCCAGGAGATGCCCTCGCCGTAGGCGATGTCGAACTCGGCCTGCTTGAACGGAGGAGCCACCTTGTTCTTGACGATCTTGACCCGCACGCGGTTGCCGACCGCCTCCGTTCCCTCCTTGAGCGTCTCGATGCGGCGGATGTCCAGGCGCACCGAGGAGTAGAACTTGAGTGCGCGGCCGCCCGGTGTGGTCTCCGGTGAACCGAACATGACGCCGATCTTCTCACGCAGCTGGTTGGTAAAGATGCAGATCGTGCCGGTGCGGTTGAGGGTGCCGGCGATCTTGCGCAGCGCCTGGCTCATCAACCGCGCCTGCAGGCCGACGTGGGAGTCCCCCATCTCGCCCTCGATCTCGGCCCGCGGCACCAGCGCCGCCACCGAGTCGATCACGAGCACGTCCAGCGCACCGCTGCGGATCAGCATCTCCGAGATCTCGAGCGCCTGCTCACCGTTGTCGGGCTGCGACAGCAGCAGCTCGTCCACGTTCACGCCGATCCGCCGCGCGTAGGTCGGGTCCATGGAGTGCTCGGCGTCGATGAATGCGGCCAGGCCGCCCTTGCGCTGGGCCTCCGCGATCACGTGGTAGCAGAGCGTCGTCTTGCCGGAGGACTCCGGGCCGAACACCTCCACCACGCGCCCGCGTGGGAGCCCGCCGATGCCCAGGCCGAGGTCGAGCGAGAGCGCCCCGGTCGAGACCGAGTCGATGTCGACGTGCGACGCCTCTCCCATCTTCATGATCGCGCCCTTGCCGAACTGGCGCTCGATCTGGCTGACTGCGGCGTCCAGTGCCTGGTCTCGTTCCATGTCCTCCACCCTCCTGCGGCGTTTCTGCCTACGTTGTAGCGTGATCGATAGCGAACGGGTGTTCGTGTCGGAATACTAGCCCTGGTATCGGACGCACCTCAAGGCCACTGTGGTCACGAAGCGGTCGCAAGGTGGTCACGAAGCAGGTGCAGGGCCGCCGCGGTCGCCCGCAGCCGCACGTCGTGACGCGTCCCGCCCCACTGCATGCGCCGCTCGGCCTCGCCGTCGGGGCCGGTCACGTGCAGGTACACCAGCCCCACCGGCCTCTCCTCGGTGCCGCCGCCGGGACCGGCCACGCCGGTCACCGCCACCGCCAGATCGGCGCCCAGCCGCCTGCGCGCGCCCTCCGCCATCGCCCGCGCGGTCTCGGCGCTGACCGCGCCGTGCTGTTCGAGCGTGGCTTCTGGCACGCCCAGCAGCTCGTGCTTGAGCCGGTTCGAGTAGGTGACCGCGCCGCCCGCAAACACGTCCGAGCTGCCCGGGATGGCGGTCAGCTCGGCCGCCACCATCCCGCCGGTGCAGGACTCGGCCGTGACCAGCGTCAACCCCCGCGCCCGCACCAGCTCCAGCACGATCTCCGCGATCGGCCGCTCGTCGGTTGCGAACAGGTGCGGCTGGAGATCGGACTGCAGCCGCTGCCACAGCCGCACGGCCGGAGGCGTCGCCCTCGGCGGTCGAGCGGATGTCGATCTCGACCTCGTAGTTGCGGGCGCAGATGCTGGTCTCGACCCCGTCCGGATCGCCGCCGGCCTGCTCGAACAGGTCGGCCACGTGCGACTCACCGATGCCGTAGGTGCGCAGCATCAGCCGCTGCCGCGGCTGTCGCGCGGGCGATCAGCGGCGCCAGCAGCGGGTGCTCGGGAGCAAGCTGCCACAGCCGCCGCAGCTCGGAGGGTACGCCCGGTAGCACCACCACCACCGAGCCGTCCACCTCCATCACCAGGCCGGGCGCGGTGCCGGCCATCCCCAGCACCTGAGCTCCGCGCGGGATCCGTGCCTGCTTGCGGTTGCCGGCATCGAAACGCGCCCGGTCGAAGCCCATCCGCTGGGCCACCTCGTCCGTCCAGCCGGTGATCCTGGCCAGCACCGACTCGTCCAGCTCGAGCGGCACGCCGGCCACCGCCGCCAGCGCCTCCACCGTGCGGTCGTCGTGGGTGGGGCCGAGCCCGCCGGACGTGACGATCAGATCGTGGGCGCCGGCCAGCTCGCGGAACCCCCGCTCGATGTCGGCCAGCGGGTCGCCCACCATCAGCGTACGCCGCATGGAAAAGCCGAGCGACTCGAGCCGCTCGGCCAGGTACGCCGCGTTCCGGTCGGGGATGACACCGCGCAGGAGTTCGCTGCCCGTCAGCAGGATCGCGGCGGTCGGCCGGGTCACGCCTTGGCGATGCCCTGTTTGGTGATCTTGAAGCTGGAGATGCCGTGCGGCAGCGTCTGCGGATGTCCGGCTACCGTGATGGTGACGTTCCCGGGCGCCCCCAGCGAGACGACGACGGTGCCCTTGGCCTGGATCACGGCCTGCTCGCCCTGCTGCAGCAGGTACTCGGAGAGATCGGTGTGGTGGATCGTCTTCGCCGCGGGGCCGGCGGCCGATCCCAGGTGCGCCGACAGGTAGGAGTCGCCGGTCGCGGCGGTGATGGTGATCTTGTACGTCTTGGCCGCAGCCTGCTTGTGCTTCGTGGACTTCGTGGTCGTGCCCTGCGACGAGCCGCCGGATGACGTGGACGAGTTCTGCGTCGTCCTGGGGTTGTGCGTCGTCGTCGACGGCGTCGGCAGCGGAGCGTTCGGGGTGCCGCCCGACCCGGCGCCCAGGAACACCAGCGACGCGATCGCCACGATCGCCGCCAGCGCGATCAGGACGATGCTGGTCTCGCGGCGGTGGCGCGACGGCGTGCGGCGCGACGGCGGGTAGATCGGGCGGTCGTCGTCGCTGCGCGGGTCGTGGTAGCGCGAGTTGAACTCGTCGATGAAGAGGTGCCCGTCCAGCCCCAGGTAGTCGGCGTAGGCGCGCAGGAAGCCCTTGCTGTAGGTGGCTCCGGGCAGCACGCCGAAGTCCTCGTCCTCGAGGGCGCGGATGTAGCGGGCCCGGATCTTGGTGCCCTCCTCGACCTGCGAGTAGGACAGTCCTCGGCGCTCTCGGGCCTCGCGGAGTGCTGATCCAATTTCAAACATGGCTGGGTACGCCGGTGACGGCGAAGGGGCAGTCTACGACTTATGCGCGAGGGAAGTAGCGATCTCGCAACAGGCCCGTGACACCGGCCCCGCTTCCGACCAGCAGGGCGACGAAGGTGTAGCTCGCGAACTCGTAGCTGCAGCCGTCGCTGCCGCAGCTCTCGCTGCCGACCAGGAAGCTGGATCCGATCACGGCGCCGAATACGAGCAGCGGCGTCAGGGCGGCGATCAGGCCCATGCGCGCGCCGAACACCGCGCCCAGCACGATCGCCTGCACCATCAGCATCAGCCCGGTGAAGTCCTGGGAGTGGCCGGAGGCCGTGGCCAGGATGATCAGGAACTCCGACAGGAAACCCACCAGCAGCGGGATCAGGTACTCGCGGACCGACGGTCCCGGGGTGCGCACGCCCAGCACCCGGCGGGCGACGGCCGCGTTCGCGGTGGCCAGCGCCTCCAGCGCCGAGCGGGTGAGGCCGGTCTGTTGCATGGCGGCCTCCAGCCAGTCCTCGCCGCCCGCCACGCGCGCCGCCAGCCGGTCACGGCTGACATCTCCCTCCATCTCCAGCACCCGTGCGATGCCGATCGTGGCGGCCCCGAGCTTGCGGTGCTCGTGATCGCTCTGGGCGGCCACCTCGAGCGGCAGCCCGTCCAGGTCGAACTCGGCGAAGACCGCGTCCTCCAGCGACAGCGTGCCCGGATACATCGCGAACCCGTCGCCGCCGTACGTGCGCTCCAGCGTCCGTGCGAAGGCCGGCAGGTCGGTGGCGCGACAGACGATCTCGATCCGCGAGCCGGGCGGCGCCATGCCCAGCGGGTAGGCGCCGACCAGCACCGGTGCATACGGTGCCAGCGTGTCCAGCAGCCCGCTGGCCTGGAGCCGCGCGTACCAGTCGTCGGTCACGCGCGGAGCCTAGCACCCCGGACGGTGAAGCTAGAAGGTGAAGTCCTCGACCGGCTCGTCGATCGGCTGGGGCTGATCCTCGCCCAGGATGCGCGCCAGATCGGTCTCGCTGATCAGGACGTTGCGGGCCTTCGAGCCCTCGTAGCCGGACACGATCCCGCGCCGCTCGAGCATGTCGATCAGTCGCCCCGCGCGGGTGTAACCGACCCGCAGCCGGCGCTGCAGCAGCGACACCGAGGCGGTCTGATGCTGTGCCACCAGCCGGATCGCGTCGTTCAGGACGGGATCCTCGTCGGCGTCAAGCTGCTCCGGTTCGATGTCGGCGGGCAGCTCCAGCAGCTCCTCCTCGAACGTGGGCTCGCCCTGCTTGCGGCAGGCCTCGACGATGCGCCTGGTCTCGTCCTCGGAGATGTAGGCGCCCTGCACCCGCAGCATCTTGGAGGTGCCGAGCGGCTTGTAGAGCATGTCCCCCGCGCCCAGCAGCGCCTCGGCGCCGTTCACGTCCAGGATCACGCGCGAGTCGGTCTGCGAGGACACGGCGAAGGCGATCCGTGACGGCACGTTGGCCTTGATCATGCCGGTGATCACGTCAACGCGCGGGCTCTGCGTGGCAAGCACCAGGTGGATGCCGACGGCCCGCGACTTCTGCGCGAGGCGGATGATGGCGTCCTCGACGTCGGCCGGCGACACCATCATCAGATCGGCCAGCTCGTCGATCACAACCAGGATGTGCGGCACCGTGTCCTGGCCCAGCTCCAGCCGCTTGCGGTTCCACTCGGCCAGGTTGCGGGCCTTGACGGCGCCCATCAGCTCGTAGCGGCTCTCCATCTCGCGGACGATGTTCTGCAGCACCAGAGCCGCGTTCTTCATGTTGGTGACGACGGGGGTGAGCAGGTGCGGGATCGACTCGTAGTGGTTCAGCTCGACGCGCTTGGGGTCGACCAGGATCATGCGCACCTCGTCCGGGGTGGCCCGTAGCAGGATCGAGCAGAGCACGGCGTTGATGCAGCCCGACTTGCCCGAGCCCGTGGTGCCGGCGATCAGCAGGTGCGGCATCTTGGCCAGGTCGCAGGCCACGCCGGCTCCGGAGATGTCCTTCCCCAGCCACGCTGTCAACGGGCTGGAACCGGCCGCCGGCTCGCCGAAGATGTCACCGAGGGTGACGGTGTTGTGCGAGGTGTTCGGAACCTCCACGCCAACGGCCTGCTTCCCCGGGATCGGGGCCAGGATGCGGATCTCGGTGGTGGCGAGGGCGTAGGCCAGGTCGTCGCGCAGCTGGGTCACGCGCGAGACCTTGATGCCGGGTGCGAGCTGCAGCTCATACCGCGTCACGCGGGGACCAGCCACCATGCCCACGCAGCGGGCCTCGACGCCGAAGTTGGCGAGCGCCTCGACCAGCTTGCGCGCGACCTGCTTGTGATCTTCGCCGCCGCCCCGGGTGGCGGTGCTCTTCTTGAGGATGCTGGCCGCGGGCAGGCGATACTCGGTCTTCGGCCGCGGCGACGCGTCCAGCGCCAGCGACGGTGCCACCACCTCGGCCGTGACCGCGTCCTCTTCGGCATCGGGCTGCACCGCGGCCGGCTCGGCTCGGCTCGATCGAGGGCTCGGGGTCGGGCTGCCCGGCGTCGGGCTCGAAGTCGGGAGCATCGCCGAACAGGTCGGCGTACTCCTGGCTGCCGTCGAGCGGGGCGCCCCGGCGCCGCTTGGGCTTGTCGGGATCGGGAACCGCGGACAGCGTCGGACGGGACGCGGGGCGCTCGCGGTACCGCCGTGCCACCTCGCCGCTGAGGCGGGCGCCGCTCTCTGCGGCACGCGCGACCGTGCGGCCGGAGCTGCGCATCATCACGCCGATCGAGGCACCGGTGATCAGGACGATCGCGGCTCCGATGCCCAGCACCACCAGGATCGAGACGCCGATGCCGCCGATCAGCCCCTCCAGGCCGGTGCGCAGGTATGCGCCGATCAGCCCGCCGTGGTGCTCGGGGCGCAGGGTGTTGTTCGACGCCAGTGCCAGCGTCACCGAGGCGAACAGGATGACCGCGCCCAGGCGCAGCGGCCGCAGGTGCCGGGCCTTGCTGTCGACGAAGATCAACGCGCCGGAGATCACCAGGATCGGTGGCACCAGGGCGGTGCTCCTGCCCACCAGCAGCTGCAGGAGATGGTCGATCTTGAGGCCGATCACGCCGCCGTCCCAGCCCAGGAACTCGACGCAGCCGAGGAAGATTCCGGCTGCTATCAGCCCACCGCCGATCAGGTCACGACGCTGTGAAAGCGATGTCCGACTCGACGCACGCCTCCGCTGGGGGGTCTGGGAGCGGATGGGGGACTTGCGCGTGCGCCGAGCCGGTCGTGAACCAGGAGCGCGATGGGTCCGTCGCGTAGTGGTCCTGGCCATTGGCGATGGTATTCACCGTATCGGACGGCGTTCCTTCCGGGACTTTGAGCGCCCGTCACGGTTGGCTCGGTGTATGCCGGACCTTCCGAGGTACTCGGATGATCGCGGATCGCCGCGCGAAGGGCTGCCACTGTCGGGCAGGCTTCGCTTGAGACAGTTGGTTCAGACTTCCACGACGACCGGCAGCACCATCGGCCGCTTGCCCGTCATCCTGTGCACCAGCGGTGCCAGCGCGTCGTGCAGTTCCTGCTGGAGCAGGTTGACCTCCGTCATGCGGTTCGCCAGGCAGCGCTCGAGCACTTCGTCGACCGCGTCCCGGGCCCGGTCAAGCAGCTCCTGGCCCTCGCCGTCGGGCGTCTCGAACCCGCGTGCGATCACCTCCGGATCCACCACCACCTCGGCGCTTCCGGCGGCGATCGTGGCCACCACGATCAGCACGCCGTCGGTCGCCAGCCGCCTGCGGTCGCGCAGCACCTCATCGCGGACATCGCCCACCGAGTAGCCGTCCACCAGCGTCATGCCGGCCTCGATCTGCCCGGTCACGAACAGCCCTTCCGCGTCCAGTTCCAGCACGGTGCCGTTGTCGGCGATCCGCACCGCGTGCGGTTCCACCCCGGCCCGCTCGGCGATGCCCGCGTGCGCGCGCAGCATGCGGTACTCACCGTGAATCGGCATGAAGAACCTGGGACGCACCAGCTCCAGCATCGTGCGCAGCTCGTCGGCCGAGCCGTGGCCCGACACGTGTACGTAGGCGTTGTTCTCGGTCAGCACCGTGGCGCCCATCCGGTTCAGGCGGTTCACGGTCTCCCCCACGTTCACCTCGTTGCCCGGCACCGCCTTGGACGACATCACCACCGTGTCGGTCGGGTGCACCTGCAATGCGGGATGATCGCCGTGCGCCATCCGCGTCAGCGCGGAGCGCGGTTCGCCCTGGCTGCCCGTGCACAGCACGACCACCTCGTGCGGAAGCACCGAGTCAAGCGCCTTGGGCTTCAGCAGCAGATCCTCGTCCACGTTGGCGTAGCCGAGGTTTCGCGAGATGTTCAGGTTCCGCACCATCGACCGGCCGATCACGCAGATCCTGCGGCCGTTGGCGTCGGCCGCGTCGATCACCTGCTGCAGGCGGTGGATCTGGGACGCGAACGACGTCACGATCACGCGACCGGGTGCCTTCGCGATGATCTCGCGCATGCTCGGCCCGACCGTCATCTCCGACGGGGTCGTGCCCGGGTTCTCGGCGTTGGTCGAGTCCGACATCAACAGCGCCACGCCCTCGTCGCCGAGCGAGCGCAGGCGGTCGATGTCGACCGGGCGGCCGTCCACCGGCGTCATGTCCATCTTGAAGTCCCCGGTGTGCACGATCATGCCGTGCGCCGTGTGCAGCACCACTGCCACCGCGTCGGGGATCGAGTGCGTGACGCGCACCACCTCGGCCTCGAACGGCCCCACCGCCACACGCGATCCGTCCGGGACCACCTCCACCAGCTCCGTGTCGGCGCCCAGGCCGTGCTCGTCCAGCTTCGACTTGATCAGCCCCAGCGTCAGCCGGGTGCCGAACACGACCGGATGCGTGCCGGTCTCGCGCAACAGGTAGGGCAGCGCGCCCACGTGGTCCTCGTGGCCGTGGGTGAGCACGATCGCCTTCAGCCGGTCGGCGCGGTCGATCACGTAGGAGAAGTCGGGCAGCACCAGGTCGATGCCGTGCATCTCCGCCTTGGGGAAGGTGAGACCGGCGTCGATCAGGATCAGGTCGCCGCCGGACTCGAACACGGTCATGTTCTTGCCAACCTCGCCCAGCCCGCCGAGCGGGATGATCTTGACGGGTTCTCTCATCGTCAACCGGCGGCGACCGGCAGGATTCCGGCCAGCTCGAGCGCGGCCTGGAGCGTCGCCGTCTGCGCCGCGTCGGCCTCGACAAGAGGCAGGCGCAGCCCTCCCACGTCGTGGCCGAGCAGGTTCAGCGCGGCCTTCAGCGGGATCGGGTTGGTGGTGATCGAGAGCACGTCGTAGAGCGGCTGCAGCTCGCGGTCGATGGCGTCGGTGCGGTCGAGGTCGCCGGCCCTTGCGGCCGTGACCATCTCCCGCATCTGGAGTCCAGCGATGTGTGATGCGACGCAGATGCCGCCGGCCCCGCCCAGCCGCAGGAACGGCGCCAGCAGGTCGTCGTTGCCCGCGTACAGCTCGAGACCGCCGTGGTCGAGGATGCTGCGTGCCTGGTCGAGGTCGGCGGTGGCCTGCTTGACGGCGACCACGTTGTCGATCTCGCTGAGCCGTGCCAGGAGATCCGGCTCGAGGTTCAGCACGACCCGCTGCGGGATGTTGTAGACGATCACCGGGCGGCCCTCGGCGGCCTCGGCGATGGTCTCGTAGTGGGCGACGATGCCGTCCACCGGCGGCTTGTTGTAGTACGGGGTGACCACCAGGAAGCCGTCGACGCCGGCCGCCAGCGCAGACCGGGTCAGCGCCACCGAGTGGTGCGTGTCGTAGCTGCCCGTGTTCGCCACCACGCTGGTGCTGGGGCCGACCTCGGATACGACCGTCTCGAACAGCTCCAGCTTCTCGCGGTCGTTGACGGTCGGGCCCTCGCCGGTGGTGCCGCAGACGACGATGCCGTCGGAGCCGGTATCGGCCAGATGGCGCGCCATACGGCGGGCCGACTCGTGGTTGACGGTGCCGTCATCCGCAAACGGGGTGACCATCGCGGTCAGTAGCTCGCCGAGCACGGGGCGCGTCATACGATCGATTCTACTCCTCCCCGCTCTAAACTCCTGCCGTTATGGCTGGATCCGTCGAGCAGATCTTCATCGTTCCACACAGCGGTGGGACGCCGATCGCGGTGGAGTCGGTGCGGGCCCACGCCGGCCGCGGCCTTGAAGGCGACCGCAACTTCAGCCCGCCCGACCGCTGGATCCCGACCGGCTGTGCGATCACGCTGATCGAGGCCGAGGTGATCGAGGCGGTGCTGGACGAGCACGGCATCGACATCACGGAGGGCCGCTCGCGCCGCCAGGTCGTGACCCGGGGCGTGCGGCTGAACGACCTGGTCGGCAAGGAGTTCCGGGTCGGGCCGCTGCGCTGCCGCGCGACCGAGCTGTGCGAACCCTGCCTCGACCTCCAGGCCTATCTGGGCGACCCGCGCACGATCAAGGTGCTGGTGCACCGCGCCGGCGTGCGCGGCGACATCCTGGACGGCGGCGAGCTGCGCGTCGGTGATCCGGTCGGGGCCGCCTGATGGCCGAGCAGACGTTCCACGAGTCCATCATCGAGGAGTTCCGGGCAAACGGCGGCGTGGTCACGCGCCCCTATCCCGACTCGACCCTGGTGCTGGTGACGATGCGCGGTGCTCGCACCGGCCGGCGGAGAACGCTGCCGCTCGAATACTTCGAGCTGGACGGGGTCCTGCACATATCCGCGACCGCCTCGGGCGCGCCCGACAACCCGGCCTGGTACCACAACCTGGTCGTCAACCCAGAGGTCACGGTTGAGTACGGCACCGAAACGTTCGAAGCGGTTGCGCGCGAGCTCCCGCCTGACGAGCGCGACCGCGCATGGCGGACGCTGGTCGGCCGCAAGCCACGCTTTGCCGAGTACGAGCAGAAGACCGACCGGACGATCCCGGTGTTCGCACTGGAGAGGGTCTAGAGGAGTGTTTCCAGGCCGGAGGTGAGGCCCGGCGGCAGCTCGCGGATGCGCCTGACCGCGAGCAGCACGCCCGGCGCGAAGGCGGCACGGGAGCTGGTGTCGTGGCGGATCGTGAGCGTCTCGCCGGTGCCGCCCAGGATCACCTCCTGATGGGCCACCAGCCCCGGCAGCCGCACGCTGTGGATCGGGACCTCGCCGCCCATGCGGGCGGCGGTGGCAAGGGACGTGCCGGACGGGGCGTCCTTCTTGGTGTCGGCGTGCAGCTCGACGATCTCGGCTGCGGGCAGGTGCCGGCTGGCCTGCTCGGCGAACTGCATCATCAGCACCGCCCCGATCGCGAAGTTGGCGGCGTGGAACAGCTGCACCCCGGCCGCGGCCGCCTCGGCTCCCAGCTCCTCCAGTCGCTCAGGAGCCAGGCCGGAGGTGCCCAGCACAAGCGGCACGCGCGCGTCGATGCAGAGCCGGCAGGCGGGCTCGGCGAACTCGGGTGCGGTGAAGTCAACGACGACGTCGCCCTGGCCGGCCGACAGCGCATCGGCGAGGCCGATGCCGAGCGAGGGCGCGGCCGCGGCGGCCACCGTCAGATCGGTGTCGGCCTCGATCGCGGACACCAGCGCCCGGCCGACCTGGCCGGAGGCGCCTGACAGGATCACGCGGATCATCGCGAGATCGTACTCGTCAGGCGAGCGCGGGGTTCAGCACGGCGACGGCCTCGCGGAAGCGATCCTCGTCCGGCCCCACGCCGGACACCGACAGGCGGTCCGGTGCGAACAGCTGGCGGGCCAGCGAGGCCACCGCCTCCGGCTCGACCGAGTCGATCTCGGCGCAGATGCGGTCGAGCGACAGCAGCTCGGTGTCGGTCAGCACCGACTTGCCCAGCCGGCTGGCTCGGTTCGAGGTGGACTCCATCGACAGCATGATCCGCCCCTTCAGGTTCTCCTTGGAGCGCCGCAGCTCGTCGTCGGCGAACTCCCCCTGCCCCATCCGCACCAGCTGGTCGGCGGTGATGCGCATGCACTCGGCCAGGTTGTCCTCGCGGGTGCCGACGTAGACGCCGACCATGCCGGTGTCGGCGTACTGGGAGCCGAAGGTGTAGACCGAGTAGGCCATGCCGCGTCGCTCCCGGATCTCCTGGAACAGCCGCGACGAGGCCGATCCGCCCAGCATCGAGTCGAGCAGCGATGCGGCGAAGCGACGCCGGTCTGAGCGCTGCAGCCCGAGGCCGGCCAGGCAGACGTGGTACTGCTCGCTGGTCTTGGCCTGGAACACGGTCTGCGGGCTCGACTCGCCCACCCACACCGGCCGCACGCCGGCCGATGGGTCGGGCACCTTCGTGTAGGCCTCGAAGCGCTGCTGAATGGCGTGCACCAGAGGCTCGTGCTCGAGGTTGCCTGCCGCGGCGATCACGATGTTGGGGCCGACGTAGCGGTTCTCGTGGTAGTCGCGCACCATGGCGGTATCGATCGCGTTGACGGCCCCGGTGGTGCCGATCACGGGCCGGCCCAGCGGATGGTCGCTGAACACGGCGCCGGCGATCAGGTCGTGCGCGAGGTCGTGGAAGCTGTCCTCGTACATCGCGATCTCCTCCAGCACCACCTCGCGCTCGGAGTTGAGTTCGTCCGCGTCGAAGGTGGGCGCCAGCAGCATGTCGCTCATCACGTCCAGCGCCGTCTCCAGGTGCGCGTCCAGCACCCGCGCGTAGAGCACCGTGTACTCCTTCGCGGTGGCGGCGTTCAGCTCTCCGCCGAGGCCGTCGAACACCTGCGCGATCTGCACGCCGGAGTAGCGGGACGAGCCCTTGAACAGGAGGTGCTCGATGAAGTGGCTGATCCCGGCGCGCTCGGCGGTCTCGTCACGGGAGCCGGCACCGATCCAGATCCCGAGCGCGACAGAGCGCACCGATCGAACACGCTCGGTGACGATTCGCTCTCCGCCATCGAGCGTGGTCATGGTGTACCGCTGCACTGGGGCCACTCTAGCAGTGGGGTTTGCGGCGGTCTGTCCCTCGAAAGGGTCAGACCGCCGCAGCCCTGCTACCTGTCCCGCCGAGGTCCGCGGCCGCGATCGCGGCCACCGCCACCGCCGCGCGGGCGGTCGCTCTCGGAGCGCTCGGGTGCGGGGTTGGCCTCGGCCACCGCGATCAGCTGCTCGGGCGTGATCTCGGTGCCGTCGTCGTTCTTCTTGGCCACCAGCGTGAGTCCGATGCGGCCGCGGTCCTTGTCCACCTCGACCACGGTCACGCGCACCTTGTCGCCACGCGCCAGCACCTGCTCGGCCGATGCCAGCCGACTGCCCTTGGGCAGGATCCGGCTGACGTGCAGCAGGCCGTCGACGCCCTTGCGCAGCGAGATGAAGGCACCGAAGTCGGCCAGCTTGACCACCTCGGCGTCATCGTAGGTGTCGCCCACCTCGATGTCCTTCGTCATCGCGTCGATCTCGCGCCGTGCGCCCTCGGCCAGCTCGCCGTTGGTGCCGTAGATGCGGATCGTGCCGTCCTCCTCGATGTCGATCTGCACCTCGTACTCGGCCTCGAGCGAGCGGATCGTCTCGCCGCCCTTGCCGATCACCATGCCGATGTAGTCGGGGTGGATCTTGGTCGAGACGATGCGCGGTGCGTGCGCCGCCACGTCGTCGCGCGGGGCGGCGATCGCCTCGCGCATGGCGTCCAGGATGAACAGCCGCGCGTCCTTCGCCTGTGACAGCGCGTTGCGCAGGATCTCGGTGGTGACACCGGTGATCTTGATGTCCATCTGCAGCGCCGTGACTCCCGCCTCGGTGCCCGCGACCTTGAAGTCCATGTCACCGAGATGGTCCTCGGCTCCCTGGATGTCGGTCAGGATCACGTAGGCGTCGCCTTCCTTGATCAGGCCCATCGCGATGCCCGCCACCGGCGCCTTGATCGGCACGCCCGCGTCCATCAGCGAGAGCGTCGATCCGCACACCGATGCCATCGACGAGGAGCCGTTCGACTCCAGGATCTCCGACACCAGCCGCAGCGTGTAGGGGAAGTCATCCGTGCTGGGGATGACGGGCAGCAACGCCCGCTCGGCCAGCGCGCCGTGTCCGATGTCGCGGCGCTTGGGGCCGCGCATGAACCCGGTCTCCCCGACCGAGAAGGGCGGGAAGTTGTAGTGATGGATGTAGCGCTTGGTCTGATCCAGCGAGAGGTCGTCGATGCGCTGCTCCTCCTTGCCGGTGCCCAGCGTGCAGAGCGTCAGCGCCTGCGTCTGGCCGCGCGTGAACAGGGCGGATCCGTGCGTCCGCGGCATCACCGAGACCTCCGACCAGATCGGCCGGATCTCCGTCTCGGAGCGGCCGTCGGGACGGCGCTTGTCGACCGCGATCTTGGTGCGGACGACCTCCTTGTAGAGCTTGTCCAGCGCCGATCCCACGGCCGACTTGGCCAGGGCGTCGAGCGGGGCGTGGCCGTGCTCGTCGGCCTCGCCGCGGCTGGGGAAGCCGAGGTCGATCTCGGCCTCGATCTGCTCCAGCAGCGCGGCCCGCTTGGCCGACTTCAGCTCCTTGGAGTCCTGCTCGGCGTCGGACAGCGCCCGCACCTGGTCGGCGAACTGCTGCTTCACCTTGGGGTAGACGGCCGCGTCGCGGGCCTCGCCCACCAGCTGCTCGATGGCGAACTGCGTGCGCACCCGCTGCAGCATGTCGGCCTCGCTGGAGGAACCGCTGATCTCGGGCGCCTCCTCGCGGAAGACCGCGTCGGCCTTGGGCTGCAGCGCCGCCAGGCCACCGGCCTGGATGGCCGCCGCCGAGGTCGCCGGAGCGGCTGGAGCGCAGCTGCTCGGTGACGGCACCGTCGGACCACTTGGGCATGCCGGCCTTGCTGGCCAGCTCGATCTGCAGCTGGCAGATCTGCTTGATGGCGCCGTGCGCCAGCTCGAGCGCCTCGACCAGCGTGTCCTCGTCGATCTCCTCGGCGCCGGCCTCGACCATGGTGATGGCCTCGGGGGTGCCGCAGACGACCAGGTCAAGCGTCGATTCCTGCAGCTCCACCAGCGTCGGGTTCAGCAGCAGCTGGCCGTCGATGCGGCCGACGCGGACTGCGCCCACCGGGCCCATGAAGGGCAGCGGCGACAGCATCAGCGCGGCGGACGCGCCGTTCATGCCGAGGATGTCGTGACCGTGCACCTGATCGGCCGAGAGCGTGGTGATGATCACCTGCACCTCGTTCTTGTAGCCCTTCGGCCACAGCGGCCGGATCGGCCGGTCGACCATGCGCGCGGTCAGGATCGCCTTCTCGCCCGACCGGCCCTCGCGCTTGAAAAAGCCGCCCGGTATCTTGCCGGCGGCGTACATCTTCTCTTCGACGTCCACGGTCAGCGGGAAGAAGTCGGCGCCAGGCCGTCCTTCCGTGCGCCCGACCGCGGTCGCCAGGACAACGGTGCCCTCCTGCTTGACCAGCACGGCGCCGTGCGCCTGCTTGGCCACGACTCCGGTCTCGAAAATGATCTCCCGGCCGCCCACGGCGACGGAGAGCCGTGTTGCCTCTGGCTCCACTGCGATACTCATGTCTTCGATCGTCCCTTCCTCGGGCCGGCCGGATCGCCGGCCCATCCTCTGATGGGCTTGGGTGGCCGCCTCTAGCGGCGCAGCCCCAGCTCCTTGATGAGGGCTCGATAGCCCTCCAGGTCGTGCTTCTGCATGTAGGTCAGAAGCCGGCGCCGTCGGCCGACCAGCTTCAGCAGGCCGCGGCGTGAGTGGTGGTCGTGCTGGTGCACCTTCATGTGCTCCGTGAGCTCGGTGATCCGCTGGGTCAGGAGTGCGATCTGCACTCGGGTCGAACCGGTGTCCTTCGTATCCCGGCCGTGTGCGCCAACGATCTCCGTCTTCTGCTCTTTGGTAAGCGGCACGCCTACCACCTCCTTGCCAGTTGTAGCTAGACGCCGACAACCCAGAACAGCGCCGGCAAGCTGCGCTGATCCGCGATGCGGTCGAGGGGCAGGGTAGCACAGGGCCTGATCCGGACTTGCCCACGGGGCAGCGCATGTACGCTTGGGCCGAAGCGTCCACAATCGAGAGGGGCAGATCGGCGTGAGCACTGCGGTAGTCACCGGCGGAGCGGGCTTTCTCGGCTCCCATCTCTGCGAGTACCTGCTGGCGCGCGAGTGGCGCGTGATCTGCCTGGACAACCTCGACACCGGGTCGCTGATGAACGTCAAGCACCTGCGCGAGGACCGGTTCGAGTTCCGATACCACAACTGCGTGGACTTCATCGACGTGGACGAGCCGGTGGACGCGGTGTTCCACCTGGCCAGCCCGGCCAGCCCGGTCGACTACCTGCGGCTGCCGCTGCACACGCTCAAGGTCGGTTCCTACGGCACCCACAACGCGCTGGGCCTGGCCAAGTTCAAGCGCGCCCGCTTTCTGCTGGCATCGACGTCCGAGGTCTACGGCGACCCGGAGGTGCACCCTCAGCGCGAGGAGTACTGGGGCAACGTGAACCCGGTCGGGCCGCGCGGCGTCTACGACGAGGCCAAGCGCTACTCCGAGGCGCTGACGATGGCGTACCACCGCCAGCAGGGCGTGGACACTCACATCGTGCGTATCTTCAACACCTACGGGCCGCGGATGCGCCAGCACGACGGGCGCGCGATTCCCAACTTCATCCGCCAGGCGCTGGACGGCAAGCCGATCACGATCTTCGGCGACGGCAGCCAGACCCGGTCGTTCTGCTTCGTGGACGACCTGATCGAGGGCATCTTCCGGCTGACCATGAGCGACTACCACATGCCGGTGAACATCGGCAATCCCAACGAGATGACACTGCTGGAGCTGGCCGACGTGATCCAGCGGATGACCGGGACGACGTCGGAGCTCGTGTACGAAGGGCTTCCCGAGGACGATCCGAAGGTGCGGCAGCCCGACATCACGCGTGCCCGCGAGGTCCTCGACTGGGAGCCGAAGGTGGCACTCGAAGAGGGCCTGCGCCGCACGCTCGAGAGTCTGGGCGTGACCGCAGTCGCGACGTGAGCGAGCCGTGCATCGTCGCCCTCGGCGGCGGCGGGTTCGCCGGTGAGGAGGGCGGGCTGCGGCGGTTCATCCTGGAGCTGACCGGTGCCGAGCGGCCGCGCGCCTGCTACCTGCCGACGGCCGGCGGCGATGCGGCCGAGTGGATCGAGCTGGTGCGGGAGCGACTGGCGGGAGCGGCCGAGTTGTCGGTGCTGACGCTGTTCCACCGCGAGGTCTCCGACGTCGCGGAGCTGCTGCTGTCGCAGGACGTGATCTACGTCGGCGGCGGCAACACCGCCAACATGCTGGCGATCTGGCGACTGCACGGCGTGGACGTGGTGCTGCGCGAGGCGTGGTCGCGCGGCATCGTCCTGGCAGGCGTATCGGCAGGGGCCAACTGCTGGTTCGACGCGTGCTCGACCGACTCGTTCGGCCCGGATCTGGCGCCGCTCAACGACGGTCTCGGCTTCCTTGCCGGAAGCTTCTGCCCGCACTACGACGGCGAGGTGCTGCGGAAGCCGACGTACGAGCGGTGGGTGGCCGAGGGCGTGCTGCCGGCCGGCTTCGCGGCCGACGACGGCGTCGGGTTGGTGTTCCGCGGCACCGAGCTGGCCGAGGCGGTCAGCGAGGCCGACGGCGGCCGCGCCTTCCGGGTGGAAGCCGGCGGGCCGCAGGCGCTGCCGGTGCGCCACCTGTAGGCGGGTGATACAGAGGTGCCGGGCACCGTCGTAACAGCCGCGACAACGCCGTCCCCGCCCGTGACAGTGCGCCCAGGCGGGTGGAACGCAGGTGCCGGGCACCGTCGTCACCGTTGCGTCGCTCCGGCGTACCTGGTAGTACAGTCTGTTACCACCGGGTCACGTTGAGCGGTCAACGGCGCCTGACGACGGTGCCCGGCACCTGCGTTCCAGCGGGTGTCACCGCGGAGGTTACGGAGAGTGCACGGCTGATGGAACGGTGCCCGGCACCTCTGTATCACCCGCGAGCGTTGCCAGACCGCCGGCTCGGCGCGGACGGCGTCGATGTCGCGGTGGACCTGGGCGACCAGATCCGCGACCGTGTCGAACCGCTGCTCACCGCGCAGCCGCCGCATGAACTCGATCCGCAGCGGCTGGCCGTAGATGTCCCGGTCGAAGTCAAGCAGGTGCGCCTCGACGCGCACCCGTTCCCGCTCGTCCGAGAAGGTCGGGTTGTAGCCCACGCTGATCGCGGCCGCGAACGACTCCCCGGGCAGGTGCGCGCGTCCCGCGTAGATGCCGATCGCCGGCATCGCACTTCGTGGCGCCGACTCCAGGTTGGCGGTTGCAAACCCCAGCTCGCGGCCGCGCCCATCGCCGCGCACGATCGTGCCCTCCAGCCACGGCGCCCTGCCCAGCAGCCGCGCCGCGTGCTCGACCTCACCCGCCGCGAACAGGTCGCGGATCCGCGACGACGAGACCGGCGCGCCGTCCAGCTCCAGCAGCGGCGCCGGCTGCACGTCGAACCCGAGCCGATGCCCGGACGCTGCCAGCGTCTCGATCGACCCCTGCGCGCGGTGCCCGTAGCGATAGTTGCGACCCACGATCACCAGCCGGGCATCGAGCTGCTCGTGCAGCACCCGTTCCGCGAACTGGTCGTGCTCGATCTGTGAGAACGCATGATCGAACCGGATCACGATCAGCTCGTCCGGCCCCAGCTCGGCCACCAGCTGCGACCGCCGCTGCGGCGTCGACAGCTCGTGAGGAGCCAGCTCGGGGCGCAGCACCACGATCGGATGCGGCTCGAACGTGACCACGCTTGAGCGCGTCCCGCGCTCTGCCGCCGCCGCAATCGCACTCTCGATCACGCGCCGGTGGCCGAGGTGGACGCCGTCGAAGCTGCCCAGCGCGACGGTGCGGGCGACCGGCTCGGCCTGATCGAGGCTGGTCTCGATCACGCGCCCAGCACCACGGCCGGTCGCAGTCCTCGCTCGTCCGGCCGGCCGATCGCGACCAGCCGCCGGTCGTACACCAGCCGCACGGGCCCCGTCTCACCCGCCGACGGCAGCATCCGCCCGTGCAGCACATCCTCGAGCTCGCGGCCATCCAGCACCCGCTCCGGCAGGTGCGGCAGCGCCTCGCGCGGCTGGATCATCCACGGCCCGTCGCCCTCCTCCAGGATCCGCTCAGGCGAGGCCGCCCGATCCACCCTGAACTCCCCCACCTCCGTCCGCCGCAGCTCGCTGCAGTAGCCGCCGGCCGCCGTCGCGGCACCCAGGTCAGCCGCAATCTGGCGGACGTACGTGCCCTTCGAGCAGCGCACGTCGATCACCGCCCGCTGCGCCCCCTCGTCGAACGACACGACCTCCAGCCGCTCGATCGTCACCATCCGCGGCGGCGGCGCTTCGGTTTCGCCCCGCCGCATCCGCGCGTACGAGCGCTCTCCGGCGACCCGCACCGCCGAGGCCAGCGGCACCTCCTGCAGCACCTCGCCGGTGAGCGCTGCCGCCGCCTCCCCCACGGCCGCAGCGTCGGTCTGCCGGCCGGTCTGCGAGATCTCTCCCTCCGGGTCGAGCGACGAGGAGACCGCACCGAACTGCACGACCGCGCGGTAGCGCTTGTCCAGGCCGGACAGGAACGTGGCCAGCCGCGTCGCCCGTCCCGCCAGCACCAGCAGCAGGCCGGTCGCGAACGGGTCGAGCGTGCCGGCGTGCCCCACCTTCGGGCCGGTCACGGGCCGCAGCCGGCTGATCACCGCGAACGACGTCGGTCCCGTGGGCTTGTCGACGAGCAGCAGTCCTGTCACGCGCCGCAGTCTACGCGGCGGATTCGGCCAGCTGGCTTGCGACCTCATCCACGATGAACTCGCGGATCTCCTCGATGCTGCCGGGGTGCGAGAAGCCGGCCGCCTGCTTGTGGCCGCCGCCCTGCGACTTGCGCGCTATCTGGGACACGTCGATCGAGCCGCGTGAGCGCAGCGATACGCGGTTGGGCGTGATCGTTCCGTCGGGGTGCGGCACCTGCTCGCGGATCAGCGCCGCCACCTGCACGCCGTCCACCGCCCGCAGGTTGTCGATCAGGCCCTCCGTGGTGGCCTCGTCACCCTCCACCAGCGCCAGGTCGTCCCGCGTCACGTAGCTGACCAGCAGCCGCCCGCCCTCGTACGACTGCATGTGCTCGAGCACGCGTCCCAGCAGCTGCATCTTGCCCAGCGGCAGCGTCTCGAACACCAGCTCGAAGACCTTGTGCACGTCCGCGCCCGCCTCCACCAGGCGCGCGGCCAGCCGCAGCGCCGCCGGGCTCGTGGTGCGGTACTGGAAGCGGCCGGTGTCGGTGACCAGGCCGACGTACAGGGCCTCCGCGATCGGCTGTGTCAGCTCGATCCCCAGCCCGTCGCAGATGCGCGCCAGGATCTCGGCGGTCGAGGAGGCGTGGCCGTCCACGTAGTTGACGTCGCCGAACCGGGAGTTGTCGTGGTGGTGGTCGACGTCGATCACCTGCGCGAAGCCGGCCCGCAGCTGCTCGTGGTCGGGCCCGAGTCGCGACTCGTTGCCGCAGTCAAGCGCCAGCAGCGTCCAGCCCGCAGTCGAGCCGGGCTCGATGCTGCGCTCCAGCCCGTCCATGTTCAGGAAGCCGTACTCGTGGGGCAGCGGCGAATCGGGGTGCAGGTACAGCCGCACCTGCTTGCCGGCGGCGCGCAGGGCGAGCGCCGCAGCGGACATCGAGCCGATGGCGTCGCCGTCGGGATTCTCGTGAGAGGCGATCAGCACGCGGTCGGCCGCCGCTAGTGCGGCCACCACGTCGTCAAGCTCACGGGAGGTCGGGCTGTCTGTCATCGGGAGTCTCGTTGACGTGCTCTTCGGGAGGCGGCGCAGGCACAACCTGATCAAGCAGTTCGCTCATGCGCAGAGCACGATCAAGGGTCTCATCATACTGGAAGATCAGCTGGGGGGTACGCCTCAGGCGCAACTCTCGCGCAACACGCTGCTGCAGCACGCCGTGCGCGCGTTCGAGCGCGCGCAGCGACCGCGTGCGCCGTTTCTCGCTGCCCAGCACGCTGACGTAGACGATGGCCTGGCTGAAGTCGGTGGTGGCCCGGACGCCGGTGACCGTGACGAATCCCACCGACGGGTCGCCCAGCCGCTCGACACCGTCCGCCAGCACCTTGCGCAGCGACTCGTTCACCCGTCGCATCCGCTCGCTCACCCGATTGCCTCCTCGACCGACAGCACCTGCGCGTCCGCCCGCGCCAGCTCGAACTCCTGGGATGAAAGGTAGCTGCGGGCCTCGTCCAGCGCGTGCATCGCGTCCCCCGCCTCGCGCCGCGCCACCACCATCACCAGCAGCGACCGCTGCCACAGCTCGTGGTACCCGATCTCGGCGACGGAGGCCCCGAAGCGACGCTCCAGCCGGCTCTTGACGCTCAGCAGGTGCTTGCGCTTGCCCTTCAGTGAGCCGTTCTCGGGCAGGTGCAGCTCGAATCGCAGGATGCCCACGAAGCCCTCGGTCATGCCCCGAGTCTAGGATGGATTCGTGACCGACGCCGCCGAGTTCGGCCGCGTGGTGCTGATCGTCGCGGTCGGCTTCGCGGTCGCCATCCTGTCGAGCCGCATCAGCGGGCGGCTGCGCGTGCCCGCCCCCGCGCTGTTCCTGGCGGCGGCCACCGTGTCGTCCGACCTGATCCCGAATCTGGCGCCGCTGCTGACGATCCACGACGTCGAGCGGATCTGCCTGGTGGCTCTGATCGTGATCCTGTTCGACGGCGGCATGGACATCGGCGTGACGCGGTTCCGCGAGTCGCTGTGGCCGATCGTGAGCCTCGGGGTGGTCGGCACGTTCCTGGTGGCGGGCCTGTTGGCGGTGCTCGTCCACGTGCTGTTCGGCGCCAGCTGGACGACGTCGCTCCTGATAGGGGCGGCGCTCGCGCCCACCGACCCGGCGGTGGTGTTCTCGGTGCTGGGCGGCAGCGAGGTGAGCGGCCGCAGCGACGACATCCTCAAGGGCGAGTCCGGCGTGAACGACCCGGTCGGGATCGCGCTCGTGATCGGCCTGCTCGATATCGCCACCAACAGCGGCTCCAGCCTTGGCATCGCCGAGGACTTCGTCCTGCAGATGGTGGTCGGCCTGGCGGTGGGCCTGATCGGCGGCCTCGCGCTGGGACGCGCGATGCGTGACCTGACGCTGCCCGACTCCGCCCTCTACCCGCTGCTGACCCTGTCCGCTGCCGGCATCGTGTACGGCCTGGCGTCGGTGCTGCACGGCTCCGGCTTCCTGGCGGTGTTCGTCACCGGCGTGCTGATCGCCGACCTGCGCGCTCCCTACAAGGCCGAGATCGAGCACTTCCACAAGGCGCTCGCCAGCCTCGGCGAGATCGTCGTGTTCGTCGCCCTGGGGCTGACCATCGACCTCGGGTCGCTCGACCTGCGCAGCGTCTGGCTGGACGGCCTGGCGGTGGCGGTGCTGCTGACGTTCGTGGCGCGGCCGCTGGTGGTGGCGGCGCTGCTGGCGCGGGCGCGCCTGACGCGGGGCGAGAAGGTGTTCATCGCGTGGGCCGGCATGCGCGGGGCGGTGCCGATCCTGCTGGCCGCGTTCACGCTGCTGGAGGGGGTCGACCACGCCAACCGCATCTACGGGATCGTGTTCGTGGTCGTGATGTTCTCGGTGGTCGTCCAGGGCTCGCTGGTGCCGACCGTCGCCGGCCGGGTTGGCCTGCAGATGCGGCAGATCCACCAGGAGCCGTGGGACCTGTCGGTGCGCCTCCGCGATGAGCCGCAGGAGGTCGGGCGGTACGTGATCGCCACCGGGTCGCCCGCCGACGGGGTGGCGCTGCGCGACCTCGACCTGGGCGAGCGCGCCTGGATCAGCCTGATCATGCGCGACGGCGCCGCCCGCCAGGCCCGCGGCGACTCGGTGCTGCGGGCCGGCGACGAGGTGCTGGTGCTGGGCACGAGCGCACATGCCCAGGCCGTGTTCGAGGGCCGATCGCGTACGGTTGGCGCGTGAGCAGCCTGCGCATGCGACGGGTCCGCGTCGACGACGTCGATGAGCTGCGCCGCGTGCGCCTGGCGATGCTTCTGGACACGCCCGATGCGTTCGCGTCGCGTCACGCCGACGAGGCGGCCCAGCCATACGAGTTCTGGCAGGAGCGTGCCGTGATCGCCGCGCAGAGCTCGCAGGTGGCCACGTTCCACGTCGTCGACGGCGACCGCCACGTCGGCAGCGCGACCGGCCTTCGCCTCGACCCCGCCCGCGCGGCCGACCTGGTGGCGATGTGGGTCGACCCTGAGTGGCGCGGGCGCGGGATCGGGCACCGGCTGGTGGAGGGCGTGTGCCGCTGGGCGGCGCGCCAGGGCAGCGTCTCGATCGAGCTGGACGTGCGCGAGCTGAACACGGGCGCACTCGACCTCTACCGCCGCTGCGGCTTTGAGGTGATCGCCGGGCCGCATCCGGCCGAGGCCGCGCCCGACCTGATGGAGCTGCGGATGCGCCGCTGGCTGGACGTGCCGCCGCCCGGCCCGGTGGTGAAGCGCCTCCGCCGTCAGGGCGCGCTGGTCGACCAGCTCGAACAGCTGCCCGCCTCCGACCTGCGCTCGCTCCTGCTGCACGTCACCCGGCGCCGCGCGGCGGCTCTCGAACCCGGCAGACATCCTGCAGGTGCGGCGCGACCACGCCACGCTGGCGCCGGTCGCGGTGGACGGGCGTGCGCTGCAGCTGGCGGGGCTGCTGGCGATCGACGCCGCGCCCGGGTTCGAGCCGGTGACGCTCTCACCTGTGGCCCCGGCCGGGGTCAACACGGTGCTGGGCGGGCTCGATCAGAACCTGTCCCTCGCAACCGTGCGCGGCGGCGAGGTGCTGGCCGACCCCACCACCAGCCTGGCCCTGGAGGTCGCTCTGCAGCGGCGCGCCGGCGAGGCCTCGGTACGGCTCTGCTGGGTGGGACGAGTGCTGCGCATGCAGTGGTTCGGCGGCGGCTGGAACCAGCACTTCGGCCTGTTCGGTCTGGTCAGCGGCGGGCGCCGACAGCCCGATCACGGCTTCGGCCTGGCCGCCCTGCACGAGCACATCGCCGTCCACCTGCGCGTGATCCGCGCGCTGGCCGATGCCGGGCACGACGCCGGCCGACCGGTGGTCGAGGTCAGCGACACGGCGCTGCTGCGCGCGCTCTGCCGGGAGGCGCGGGCCGACCTGGACGACCTCGCCGACCAGGCCCGGGACGACGATCTCGATCCCGAGCAGCTGCTGGCCGAGTCGGGCGTTGCGGTGGAGCGGTTCGCCGAACGGGTCGAGGGCGGCCGGCTGCTGGAGCTGGTGCGGGAGCGGGTGTACGCCCCACTTGCGGAGGAGTTCCCGGAAGCCCAGCTCGGCTTCCGCGTGGGCCGGCTGGCGGGGATCGGGTACTACAACGGCCTGCTGCTGAACATCGACGTCGAGCGAGACGGCCGCAGGCTGTCGGTGGCCGACGGCGGCAGCACCGACTGGACGCAGCGGCTGCTGTCCGACCGGGCGGAGCGCCTGTTCACCAGCGGCATCGGCCTGGAACGCCTGATCCGCTTGGCGAGATGGTTGACTAGCTCGTGCGGGCGACTTCCCTGACCGTGTAGACCTCGAGCACGTCGCCTTCCTTGACGTCGTTGTAGCCCTCGATCGTGAGGCCGCACTCGAACCCCTGCTGCACCTCGCGGACGTCGTCCTGGACGCGCCGCAGCGTGGCGATGCGGCCGTCGTGCACGATCGCGCCGTCGCGGACCAGCCGCACCTGCGCACCGCGCTGGATGACGCCGCTCGTGACCATGCAACCGGCGATCGTGCCCAGCCGCGACACCTTGAAGGTCTGGCGCACCTCGGCCTCGCCCAGGATCTCCTCGACCTGCTCGGGAGCGAGCATGCCGATCAGCGCCTGCTGGATGTCCTCGGTCAGCTGGTAGATGACCTTGTACGTGCGGATGTCCACGCCCTCGCGCTCGGCCAGCGCCTTCGCCTCGGCGTTCGGCCGCACGTTGAAGCCGACCACGATCGCGTTGGACGCGGCGGCCAGGTTGATGTCCGAGGCGGTGATGCCGCCGACGCCGGAGTGGATCACGCTGACCGTCACCTCGGGGTGCTGGATCTTGGCGATCTCGCCCTCGGCGGCCTCGACGGAGCCCTGCACGTCGGCCTTGATGATCAGCCCCAGCTCCTGCACCGCGCCCTCCTGCACCGCGGAGAACAGATCCTCCAGGCTGACCGCCTTGTTGCGGCGGGCCAGCATCTCGGTGCGAATCCGCTGCGCGCGCTTCTGCGCCATCTGGCGAGCGATCCGGTCGTTCTCGACGACGTGGCAGAACTCGCCCGCCGGCGGCGGCTTGTCGAAGCCCAGGATCTCGACCGGCACGGCCGGCCCGGCCTCCTTGACGCGCTTGCCGTTGTAGTCGTTCAGCGCCTTCACGCGGCCCCAGGTGTCGCCGGCGACGACCGCGTCGCCCACGCGCAGGGTGCCGCGCTGCACCAGCAGCGTCGCCACCGGCCCGCGGCCGACGTCCAGGCGCGAGTCGATGATGATGCCGCTCGCCTCGGCGCTCGGGTTGGCCTTCAGCTCCAGCACGTCTGACTGCAGCAGCAGCATCTCGAGCAGCTGGTCGAGGTTCTCCTTGGCCTTGGCCGAGACGTCGACGAAGATCGTGTCTCCGCCCCACTCCTCCGGCTGCAGCCCGTGGTTGACCAGCTCACCGCGCACCCGCTCCGGGTTCGCGTCCTCCTTGTCGATCTTGTTGACGGCCACCACGATCGGCACCGATGCCGCCCTGGCGTGGTCGATCGCCTCCACGGTCTGGGGCATCACGCCGTCGTCCGCGGCGACCACCAGCACGGCCACATCGGTGACCTTGGCGCCGCGTGCGCGCATCGCCGTGAAGGCCTCGTGGCCGGGGGTGTCGAGGAAGGTGACCTTGCGGCCGCCGTCGACATCGACCTGATAGGCGCCGATGTGCTGCGTGATGCCGCCGGCCTCGGTCGATACGACCGACGACTCGCGGATCGAGTCGAGCAGGGTGGTCTTGCCGTGGTCGACGTGGCCCATGATCGTGACCACGGGCGGCCGCTGCTGGAGCGAGTCCTCCGGATCGTCGTAGACGACCTCCTCGTCCTCCTCGTCGGCCGTGTGCGCGATCGTGATCTCGCGGTCGAACTCGAGGCCGATCAGCAGCACGTCGTCGTCGGACAGCGACACCGTCAGCGTGACCATCTGCCCCTCCGACATCATGTAGGCGATGATCTTGGCGGGGCTGATGCCGAGCTTCTCGGCCAGATCCTTGACCGTGACGCCGGACTCGACCTTGACGGGCCCGGTCGGCACCTCCGGCTCGCGCTTGACCTCCGGGCGCGGTGCGCCGCGGTCGCGGCGCCCCTGGCCGGGCCGGCGGCCGGCCTGCGAGTCGATCACGACCCGGCGGCGGCGCCCGGCCGTGGCTCCGCGCTGGGGGCGCGGCTGGCGGGCGGCCTGCCCCGGCTCCTGCGCGGGAACGGTGGCCTTGGCGCCGAACGCGCGGCGCACGTCGTCGTCGTCGATCAGGTCGTCCGCGCCCGTGCCCGTGGCGGTGCCGGCCGCGTCAAGCTTTTCCTTGACCTCAGCCTCCGTGACACCCTGCTCGCGGGCGATGTCTGTGACAGTCCGTTTTGCCATTCAGTCCTCAATTCTCCCAAACCGGCGGCCCGTGCTCAACCGGGATCCGCCGCTCGAGGCCGGCGGCAGCGCCTGATGGCACCTTCAACCGCCTGGCCAACGCCCCCTTGCGTGTCCCCCGCGTCAGGCAATCCTGACCGGGACACAGGTAGGCGCCTCGCCCCGGCAGCCGCTGGGCGGTGTCGAAGACGATCATCTCGCCGTCGAACACCAGCCGCAGCAGTTCGGCCTTGGGGCGCCGCCGGCCGCAGCCGGCGCACTGCCTGATCGGATCGGCTACGACGCGGCCGCTCCCTCCTCCTTGGCGGCCAGCTCGCGATGAGCGGGCACGCCGCAGTACCGGCTTCCGTCGAGGGCCTGGTTGGGACAGCGCTTGCCGGACGACGTGACCGCGATGCAGCGGCCGGGGAACTCGTCCTCCTCGCCCTCCGCGCCGGTGTAGGGCACGTCGGTGTCCTCGGCGTAGTGCTCGGTCTCGGACACGATGTCGATGCGCCAGCCGGTCAGCCGGTGGGCGAGGCGGGCGTTCTGGCCCTCCTTGCCGATGGCCAGCGCCAGCTCGCCGTCCGGCACGACCACGGTGGCCTGCTGGGCGGCGTCGTCGACGTACACCTCGCGCACCTTGGCGGGCGCCAGCGCCTTGGCGACGAACCGGGCCGGCTCGTCGTTCCAGGGGATGATGTCGATCTTCTCGCCGCGCAGCTCCGACACGACCATGCGCACGCGCGAACCGCGCGGTCCGACGCAGGCGCCGACCGGGTCGACGCCCTGCACCCGCGACTCGACCGCGATCTTGGCGCGGTAGCCGGGCTCGCGGGCGACGGCACGGATCGTGACCAGCCCGTCGGCGATCTCCGGTACCTCCAGCTCGAACAGCTGGCGGATCAGGTCGTCGCTGCGGCGCGAGAGCACCACCTGCGGGCCCTTGCCCTCGGAGCGCACCTCGATGATCACGGCCTTGATGCGGCTGCCCTGCTCGTAGCGCTCGCCGGGCACCTTCTCCGAGCCGGGCAGGATCGCCTCCATCTTGCCCAGGTCGACGAACGCGTAGCGGTTGTCGTCCTGCTGCACGATGCCGGTCACGATCTCGCCGACGCGGTCGGCGTACTCGTCGTACATGATCGAGCGCTCAGCCTCATGGATGCGCTGGCGCAGCACCTGCTTGGCGGTCTGGCCGGCGATGCGGCTGAAGCCCTCGGGGGTGACGTCCACCATCTGGGCAGGCTTGAACCAGGCCCACTCGATCTCGGGCTCGGGCTCCTCCTCGGGCTGCTCACCCTCGGCCAGCGGCACCGTGGGCTCGACGATCTCCTCGACCTCCGGCGGCCGGTGGTGCGGATGCGCCTCCAGGTAGGACTCCCAGGCATCGGGGTTCACGGACCACACGACGTAGTCGCCGGACTCCCGGTTGAGGTCGACGCGCACCGGATGGCGGGCATCGGGCATCTTCTTGTAGGCCGCGAGCAGCGCTTCCTCGATCGCCGACAGCAGCGTCTCGGCCTCGATGCCGCGTTCCTTCTCGAGCGCCTTCACGCCCTCCAACAGTTCCTTGCTCACCGGGTGCCTCCAGCCTGTTCCGCGACCAGATGCGCGCGCTGGATCGCCCCGTAGGGCAGACGGGCGCGCGCGCCGTCGAGGTCGATCTCGATCTCATCATCTCCTGCATCCGTCAGCGTCCCCGTGAACGACCGGCGCCCGTCAACCGCATCAGCGGTGCGGACGTGCACGCGGCTGCCCGTGGCAGCACGGTAGTGGTCGGGCTTCACCAGCGGCCGCTCGATCCCGGGCGACGACACCTCGAGCGCGAAACGGTCGCGCAGCGGGGATAGCTCCCGGCTGACCCGCTCGCACAGGTCGAGGTCGACGGCCCCGCCGGGGCGGTCGATGGTGACCCGGACAAGGCCGGGTGATGGTTGCTCGGCGAGCAGCACCTCGACCTCCGGCACCGTCGTCCGAAGCGTCGATTCGATCTGTTGCTGAAGCGCTGCTGAGCTTCCCATCACACCTCCTTTTGCGGGTTTGAGGGCGAAAAAAAGGTGGGTTCTCACCCACCTCGCCGGACGCCCGAATCACACTGACAGTGCCTGAAGGATAGCAGGGAGTTCCTGCACCGGGGTGAATCGGAAAGCCGTGAGAGCGCTCTTGCAACGGGTATCGGAGGCCTCGGTCGAGGTCGGCGACGAGCGGATCGCCGAGATCGGCACAGGCCTGCTGGCGCTGGTCGCGGCGGGAGCCGGCGACAGCGACCAGGACGCCCGCCGGCTGGCCGAGAAGATCGCCCGTCTGCGCATCTTCGGGGACGAGCAGGGCCGCATGAACCGTTCGGTCATCGACGTGGCAGGCAGCGTGCTGTGCGTGTCGCAGTTCACCCTCTACGCCGACGTCACGCGCGGCAACCGGCCGGGTTTCACGGGGGCCGCGCCGCCTGAGCAGGGGCGCGTGCTGGTGGACGCGGTGGCCGACCATCTGCGGCTGGCCGGGTTGGAGGTGAAGACGGGCCGGTTCGGCGCGCACATGCGGGTGTCGCTCGTCAACGACGGCCCGGTCACGATCTGGCTCGGCGACTAGGCGCTGAGCCTGTCGACCGCCTCGTGGTAGTAGTCGACCTCCGGCCGCAGCCACACGGCCATCTTGTAGTGCCCCGCCGCCAGGCCCTCCTCGCCCATCCGTGACAGGCAGCGTCCCATGCAGTAGTGCGCGTAGTCGTTGGCAGGCGCCGAGTCCAGGATGTACTCGAACTCCGCCGCCGCCTCGCGGTAGCGGTGCAGCCGCAGGTAGGCCAGGCCCAGCGCCTCGCGGATCGAGGCCTTGTCCGGCTCGCGTCGCTTCGCCTTCTCCAGCGAGACGGTGGCCTGCGCGTTGTCACCACGCTGCAGGTGCGCCCGTCCCCGCTGGAACAGCTCGTATGTCTCGTCCTGGTGCATTTCGTACCCTCGATTTGTATCTGGCCAGACCGCCCGTTCCCTCACGATAGCGTCGCGTGCAAGCTCCGCTCAGGCCGGCCGGAGATGAACTAGTCGAGATGCGTGGTCTGAGCCAGCATCGATCGCAGCCGCAGCGAGCCCATGGCGCGGTCGCGCAGGTCGATGCTCTTGCGCAGGTCGCGGCGGATCCGGCGCAGCGCCGGCCGCACCTCGTGCCCGGCACGATCGGCGATCGCGGGCGGCGCGTAGCGCGCCGCGCTGCCGGCCTTGGCCAGCGGCGATGCGTCCACGCCCCAGGTGTGCTCGACCAGCCCCGCCAGCTCCTCGAAGGTGGCGTTGGCATTGACCCTGACGCCCTGATCGCCGATGTAGGTGGCCAGCTCGTGGTAGGCGGCCGAGGCCTGTCCCCGCGGGCCGCGCCGCAGGTACCGCCAGCGCACGGCGACCAGCTTCACAGCCGCCAGCGCCGCGATCAGGATGGCGGCCGCTGAGATCGCCCACAGGAAGAAGCTGTGCCCGCCCGACCGCGCCGCCACGACCTCCGGAGCGCCGCCCCCGCCGCCACCGTGGCCGCGACGCGGTGGGGGGGACGTGTGGTCCCACGCTGCCCACCAGCCGCCGCTGCAGCTGGTGGCTCTGGATGCCGAACTGGGCGGCGTTCTTCGTGTCGCCGATCGACTTCACCCAGGCCGCGTTGGTGGTGGATGCCTGCACCTCCGGCAGGTTGCGGGTGGGCGTCGGCTCGAACGGGATCCAGCCGTACTTCGGGAAGAACGCCTCGACCCACGCGTGTGCGTCGCGGTCGGTGACCTTGTAGCCGGTCTGGGTCGGCGAGCCCTCCGTGAACCCGTACGCGACGCGGGCGGGGATGCCGTGCAGGCGCAGCACCAGCGCCATCGAGCCGGAGTACATCTGGCAGTAGCCGCTGTGGGAGTGCAGCATGAAGTAGGCCAGCACCGGGCCCGGGCCGGCCGGTGGCGTCTGGTCGTAGTGGAACTGCTTGTCTGGAAGTACGACTCGAGGGCGACGACCGCGCCGTACTCGCTGGTACCGGGCTCGTCGGCTCCGGACGACGCCAGGCCTGATTGCTGGCCTCGACCAGCCGGCTGTCGATCGGCACCCGCGCCCGCCGCTTCGCGTGGCTGCCCCATACGGGAATCGGTGCGCCGTTCACGATCACCGACTGTGCGACCGACGGTGGGAACGCGTTTCCGACCTCGGCCAGCTGCTTCGGCTTGGGGTTGGGCGAGTAGGCCCGCACGGTGTAGCTGGCGCCGCGGGCCAGATCGCCCCCCGTGTCCTCGACGCTGCCGTCGGTGAAGAGCTGGGCGTCGATCGGCGACGCGAAGGTGTAGCGGAGCGGCTGGCCGGTCGAGAGCACGCGAAAATCGGCCAGCGCCTCGATCGTGAACCCGACCTGGGTGATGTCGGATCCGTTGTCCGGATGCAGCTGCTTGGTGGTCTCCGAGCTGGCCGGAATCCCGATCGCGTCGGTCTGGTGGAAGGTGCCATAGCTTCCCCGCGATGGCGCAGTCACCCAGTGGTTGCCGTCAAAGACCGTGAGCACACCGGCCTTCCAGTAGTGGGGATGGGCCGTCTGCACCTGGAACACCGTCGTCGTCTGTTTCGGCCAGTGCAACGGCCCGTAGTCCTGGTTCCAGACGTAGCCCACGCTGACCTCGGGCCCGTTGCCGGCCAGCGGGTTCCAGTGGCGCCAGTCGAACAGGGCGCCCTTGGCCACTCCCGGGGCCGATCCCACCACCAGCCCGGCCACCACCGTCGCCACGGCAAGCACCGACAGCTGGCCGATCGCGCTCCCTCCCAGCGGCACGCGGCGCTGGCAGACGGCCAGGATCGCGAGCGCCAGCAGCAGGAAGATGGCCGCGCGCAGGCCGGCGCTGCCCATGCCCACCGCCGTGCTCGGGATCGCGTACAGCGCGAACGCGCAGGCCAGAGCGGCAAGCGCGAATCGGCCGTCGATCAGCAGCCAGGCGAACACGGCCATCAGCGCGAAGAAGCACAGATCCACGAGCCCCGAGGTCGTGGCGAACCGGCTCGGGTCAAACGGCGTCGAGGTCTCGAACCAGTTCTTGGCGCCGTCGTGGAGCCCAGACACGATCCGCACCGGGTACACCTGGTGACCGAGATCCCACGGCAGGTAGCCGAAGGCCCGCCAGATCGCGATCAGCGTGGCCGCGACGGCTGCGACGATCGCGAGCCGCCGCCGTCCCAGCCCGGCGATGATGGCCGGTACGGCCGCCAGCACGGCCAGCAGCGCCAGCTCACCGGGCGATGGCGTGGGGCGCTCGAGCTGCTGCCAGTGCCAGCCGCTGAACAGGGCCACCGCCACCAGCACCCAGATCCGCTCAGCCAATGCCGGCCCGCCTTGCGATCGCCGACGACAGCGCGATGGCCACGTCGTCGCCCGCGCCCAGCCGCGCGACGGGGACTCCCGCCCTTGCCAGCCGCAGCGAGGCGGCCTCGGCCGGGCCGGGCACACGCTCGACTCCGGCGAAGGATGGGGCGTCCACCCACACGACGGCCACGTCGCGGCGGACCGAGCGCGTGGCCAGCAGGCGGGCTGCCAGATCCGGGTTCAGCGCGGCGGTGACCACGTACAGCCGGGCGGCGTCGATCGCCTCGGCCGCCCCGGTTGCGCCGAGCGTGTCGCGCAGCATCGTGGACAGCGGTTGGGTGGCGTCGGCCCGCACGGCCGCAAGGGCCGCCAGGGCGCTGCCCCAGTCACCGCCGCCGGCCCGGATCCGGATACGCCGCCGGGTCTGCCCATGCATCACCAGCGAGCAGCGCTGGCCGCCCTCCACCATCCTGTTCAGCAGGGAAGCCGCCGCCCGCACCTGTGCGTCAAAGCTGCTGGCGCCGGGCGCGCCCACGCACGAATCGCGGTCGCCGTCGAGCAGCACCGCTGATTCGTCCCGCGGCAGCTCGGTCAGCTCCTTGACCATCAGCTTGCGGCGCTTGGCCGTGGAGCGCCAGTGCACCCGACGCAGGCTCTCGCCCTGCTGGAAGTCGCGGATCGAGTGCAGGTCGTATCCCGCGGTCCGGTGCAGCAGCGCCCGGCCCTCGTCGCCGCCCGCGCTGCCCGCGTCGGTGAAGAGGCCGTCGAGCTCGTAGACGCGGGGGTAGACGAGCAGCGTGTCGGTGCGCGCCAGCTGCGTCCGCGACTCCGCCAACCCCAGGGGATCGTCGACGCGCAGCTCGGCGGCGGCCAGCGTGTAGCGGCCACGCGGCGCCGGATCGATGGTGTAGCGGCCGTAGAGCGCGTGACCGCGCTGGCGCAGCGGCAGCTCGCGGCTGCCGAGATCGCCCATCTGCTCGAGCAGCGTCGCACGCGCGGGCAGCAGCCCGCCCTCCGCCCGGATCTCGACCTCCACGACCACGCGTCCGCCCTCGACCAGCTCGCGATGGCCGGTGCGCCGCCGCAGCTCGGTCGGGCGCGCGGTGAGGCGCACCCACAGCCAGGCAAGCACCGGCGCCGCCAGCAGGCCCACTGCCACCGGGTACATGGCGTGCGTTCCGAAGCCCCAGGAGGCGAAGTAGAGGCCGGCCGCCAGAACGAGCGTGCCTTTGCCGCGAGAGGTCATGACCGCATTAGACCGGCACCGGCGTGCGGTCGACGGCCTCGCTGATCACCTCGGACGGATCGACACCGCCGGTACGGGCGTCGGCGGCCATGATCACCCTGTGCGAGAGCACGTCGGCGGCCACGTCCTTGATGTCGGCCGGGATCACGTACTCGCGACTGTGCAGCGCCGCGAGCGCCTTTGCCACGCGCAGCAGCGCGATGCCGGCGCGGGGGCTGGCGCCCAGCGCAAGCCGCGAGTCACCGCGGGTATGGCGCAGTATCGCGACGACGTACCGGTTGAGGCTGTCCTCGACGTACACGCTCTTGACGGCCTCGATGGCGGACTCCAGGTCGGCGGCCGACGCGACCGGCTCCAGCAGCTCGAGCGGCTCGGAGGCCGCGTGCTCGGACAGCATCCGCGCCTCCTCGGCGATGGCCGGGTAGCCGAGGTGCAGCCGCATCGTGAAGCGGTCGAGCTGGGCCTCCGGCAGCGGGAACGTGCCCTCGTACTCGATCGGGTTCTGGGTGGCGATCACCATGAACGGGCGGGCCAGCCGGTGGGTCGACCCGTCGATGGTGACCTGCACCTCCTGCATGCACTCGAGCAGCGCCGACTGGGTCTTCGGGCTGGCGCGGTTGATCTCGTCGACCAGCACCAGGTTCGCGAACACCGGGCCCGGCCGGAACTCGAACTCGTTGGCCTGCAGGTTGTAGACGTTGACGCCTGTGATGTCTGACGGGAGCAGGTCGGGCGTGGCCTGGATGCGCGCGAACTCGCAGTCCAGCGAGCGGGCCACCGACTTGGCCAGCATCGTCTTGCCGACACCCGGGAAGTCCTCGAGGATGAGATGGCCCTCGCAGAGCAGCGCCATCACGCACCGCTCCAGCAGGCCGTCCGGGGCATGGATGACACGCGCAACGTTGTCGATCACGCGGCGAGCGATGACGCCCGCGTTGGTGATTGCCTGGGACTGGGCCGAGTCGTGCAGCTCTGATGCTTCCACAGTGTCCTCTCGTCAGACCGTCGTACGCTGCTCTACGGCGACGCCGGCGGTTTGGTTCCCCAATGTGTCCAGAATGGCTGCGGCGCAGGCCTGTTTGGAGCGTCGCGATACCAGCTGCTCTCCCTTGGACGACACCAGCACGATTTCGTTGAGGCTGCTGTCGAAACCGATGTCACTGCGGCTGATGTCGTTCATCACGATCATGTCGACGCCCTTGCGTTCCAGCTTGGCATGGGCCCGCTCGACGGCGCCCTCGCCGTGCTCGGCGGCGAAGCCGATCAGCACCTGGCCCTCACGCCGCCGGGCGCCCAGCTCGGCCAGGATGTCGGCCGTCGCCTGCAGCTCGATCGTCCACGTCCCAGAGTCCTTGATGCGCTTGCCGTCGACCGGCTGGGCGGGGCGGTAGTCGGCGACGGCGGCGGCCATCACGATCACATCTGCGCCGTCGGACTGCTCCAGCGTGGCCGCTCGCAGCTGCTCGGCCGTCTCCGCGCGCAGCGTGCGCATCGGCGCACTCGGCGTCGCGGTGGCCGCAGCCAGGATCAGCGTCACATCGGCGCCGCGCCTGGCCGCCTCGTCGGCCACGGCCACGCCCATCCGTCCGCTGGAGCGGTTGCCCAGGTAGCGGACGGCGTCGAGCGGCTCCGGGTCCCGCCTGCGGTGACCAGCACACGGCGCCCCGCCAGGCTGCCGAGCGTTGCCAGGCGCGCCTCGATGCGGCCGGCGATCTGATCAGGCTCGGCCATTCGGCCGGCGCCCTGCTCTCCCTCGGCCATGTCGCCCGACTCCGGGCCGATCGTCTCGACGCCGCGCGCCAACAGGGCGCGCACGTTCTCCTGGGTGACGGGTGCGGCCCACATGCGCGGGTTCATGGCCGGGGCCACAAGCAGCGGCCCGGTGAATGCCAGCGCAGACTGGGTCAGCACGTTCGGCGCCTCGCCGTGCGCCAGGCGCGCGATCGTGTTGGCGCCCGCCGGGGCGATGCAGTAGAGCATGGCCTCCCGCGAGGCCTCGAGGTGCGGAAACACGTCGGCCGACTGCTCGGTCAGCACCGGCCGCCGCGAGAGCGCCGAAAACGTGGTCGGGCCCACGAACCGCTCGGCGGCCGGCGTCATCACGACCTGCACCTCGCGGCCGGCCTTCACCAGCAGCCGCACAAGCTCACAGCTCTTGTAGGCCGCGACCCCCCCGCTCACCCCCACCAGGATCATGCCCGAAGTGTACGGCGTCGCCGCCGCGAAACCCAGGCGGCAGCCCAGCGCTTGTCAGACAGCGTTGGCGTCCGAGGTCGAGACCTCGAGCTTGCCCTCGGCGATTTCCTCCAGAGCCATGGTCAGGAAGTTCTTCGACCGCGACTCGATCAGCGGCGGAGCGAAGCCCTCGAAGCTGCCCTCGCCGAGCTGGTGGTGGTAGTCGTTGATCTGGCGGGCGCGCTTGGCGGCCGCGATCACGAGCGCGTACTTGCTGTCGACATGCTCGAGCAGGACGTCAACTTTGGGATAGATCATCTGGTCTCCTCATTGAGGGCGGCGCGGATCAGCTCGGTGAGCTGTGTCGCCGCCCGGTCCACATCATCGTTCACGATCACGTAGCGAAAATCGGTTCCCGCCTCCAGCTCGGACCTGGCGATCCGCAGCCGGGTGGCGATGTCCTGCGGCGAGTTCGTGCCGCGCCCGATCAGGCGTTGCTCGAGGTCCCCCACATCCGGCGGTGCGATGAACACCAGCACCGAGTCCGGCAGCTGCCGCTCGATCTCACGAGCGCCGGGGACGTCGATCTCGAGGATCACATTCGAGCCGTCCGCCAGTCGCCGTTCCACCTCGCTGCGCAGCGTGCCGTACCGATGGCCGGCGAATTCTACATGCTCCAGGAACTCACCCCCCTGCAACCGTCGCTGGAACTCGTCCGGCGAGAGGAAGTGGTACTCGCGACCCTGCTGTTCGCTGGGTCGCATCGGACGGGTGGTGGCCGAGGTGGCCAGCTCCAGACGCGGCACGTCGGCACGAGCCCGCGCGATCAGCGTTCCCTTGCCGACCCCGGACGGACCGGACACGACGAACAGCCGGCCGCTCATGCAGCCGCGGCCGTTGTCAGGAGTTGAACAGGTCGACCAGCTCGCCGCGCTGTCGTTCTGACAGTCCGCCGATGGTCTTGGCCTGGCTGATCCGGCACTGGGTCAGCAGCCGCCCCGCGCGCACCCTTCCCAGCCGCGGGACGGACAGCAGCATGTCGTAGACCTTCGCCGTCAGCACGTAATCGGGCGGGTCGACCAGCACCTGGTCGAAGGTGGTGTCCCCCGACTTGAGTGCGCGCTTCAGCTGCGCTCGTTGCACGCGAATGCGGTTCGCCCGGTCGAGTGCGTCGAGTCTTTGGTCGAGGGAACGGGAGGGGGCTTGCGAGAGGAGCGTGGGCATGTTGCGAGGCGATAATACCACGCTTGGCCGTCCGTGCAACGACAAAGAAACGGCCTGAATAGGCCGATTCAAGGGTGGTTCGCATCAACCTCAAGTAAAGCCTTACCCTGGGGGTGATGAGCCCGTCCAACGACGTCGTCAAAGGTGGAAACGCCGTGTCGCTCGAGCAGTGCGGGGAGTTCGGCGACGACCTCCTCGACCAGCCCGGGGTTGCGGAAGAGGGCGGTGCCGATGGCGACAACGTTCGCCCCTGCGGACGCGAACTCGAGACAGTCCTGGGCGCCGGCGACGCCGCCGACGCCGGCGATGGGAAGTCCGGTGGCGGCGCGGCAGTGAAAGATCGCGTGCAGGGCGACGGGCTTCACGGCCGGCCCGGAAAGGCCACCCCCGCCGCCGCCCAGGAGTGGCTGCAGCGTGTCGCGGTCGATCGCCATCCCGCGCACCGTGTTGATCAGCACCAGCCCTGCCGCACCGCCCTCGGCGGCGGCCAGCGCAACGGCCGAGACGTCGGCCACGCTCGGCGACAGCTTCGCCAGCAGCGGTCGGTCGGTCTCTGCCCGGCAGCGCTCCAGCAGGGCCCGCGTCTCCGACGGGTCGGTGCCGATCGAGATGCAGCCGGTGTCGACGTTGGGGCACGACACGTTCAGCTCGAGCGCAGCCACGGCCGGGTGAGCGCCGATCCGCCGCACACAGACGGCGTACTCCTCCCGGCTCCAGCCCCCCACGCTGACGATCAGCGGCACGCCCAGATCGGCCAGCCGCGGCAGATGCTCGTCGCAGAACCGCTCGAGGCCCGGGTTCGCGAGCCCGATCGAGTTGACCATGCCCTGCGGGGTCTCGGCGATACGCTGCGGAGGGTTTCCGGCGCGCGGGTTCAGCGTGACGGTCTTGGTGACGAACGCGGAAACGCCGAGGGTGCCCGCCGCCAGCGCGTCCAGCGTGCCCGAGCCGTTCAGCACCGGGTGGGCCAGGTCGATCCCACAGAAGCGGGTCGCGAGGCTAGCCATCGTGCGCGCCCGCCAGCACCCGTCCCGCCTCCAGCACCGGCCCCTCGACGCACAGCCGCTTCCACTCGCCGTCGATCTCGACCGCGCACCCGTAGCAGGCGCCGAACCCACACGCCATGGCCGCCTCCATCGCCAGCAGGCAGGGCACGGCGTGCTCGGCGCAGAGCGCGGCCACGGCGTGCAGCATCGGATCGGGCCCGCACGCGTAGACGGTCGCATCGGCCGGCAGCAGCCGCGCCAGCGGCTCGGTCACGTAGGTCGGCTCCAGCACCACGGTCGCATCGGCGTCGATCAGTGCGGCGCACACGGCGTGCCGCTGCTCCCGGAACCCGAGCAGGGTCGTCACCGGGCCGGCCAGGTCGCGCACCAGCCAGGGCAGGATGGCCGCGCCGATGCCGCCGCCGACCAGGATGGCGGGCCCGTCGCGCAGCTCGAAGCCGTGGCCCAGCGGCCCCAGCACGGACACCCGCGCGGCCGTGGCCAGCGCGGCGGTGCCGGCGCCGCGCACGTCCAGCAGGAAGGCGATCTCGTCCGCATCTGCCCAGGCCGCCGACAGCGCCCGCGGCAGGTAGGCGCCGCTCGGCTCGGGGTCGGCTTGGAGCATGAAGAACTGCCCCGGCGCGCCCACCTCGCCGCCGTCGTTTCGTAGCACCAGCAGCGTGTAGGCGCCGACCGCCTCGACCCGCGCCACCGGCAGCATCCGCCTATCCGGCGGCATGCGACTCCACCCCCGCTGCGTGCAGGTCCTGCAGCGCCACCGGCGCAACCGAGCGGGCCTGAGCGATCGCCTGCACGGCCGCGGAGGCGCCCGCGAGGGTGGTGATGCAGGGGATCTGGTGGCGGATCGCGGCCTCACGGATCTCGTAGCCGTCGGTGCGGGCACCGCGGCCGAGCGGGCTGTTGATGATCAGGTTGATGGAGCCGTCCTGGATCAGGTCGACCACGTTCGGCGACCCCTCGGTCACCTTCTGCACGGTCTCCACGGGGATGCCGATTCGCTGCAGCGCGCGGGCGGTGCCGGTGGTTGCGACCAGATCGAAGCCGAGCGACTGCAGCAGCGCGGCCAGCATGGTGGCGGCCGGCTTGTCGGAGTCGCGCACCGACAGGAACACCCGGCCCTTCACGGGAAGCGGCCGTCCGGCGGCGCGCTCGGCCTTGGCGAAGGCGGTTGGGAAGTCCGGGCCGATCCCCATCACCTCGCCGGTCGAGCGCATCTCGGGCCCAAGTGCCGGGTCGGCTCCGAAGAACCGCTGGAACGGCAGCACGGCGGCCTTCACGCTGATGTGCTCGGGCGGGTGCTCGGCCAGGTCGACGGGAAGGCCGAGTGCAGCCCGGCAGGCCGCCTCCACCAGGTTGCGGCCGGTGGCCTTGGCAACGAACGGCACGGTGCGCGAGGCCCGCGGGTTCGCCTCGATCACGTAGACGGCGGACCCCTGCACCGCGAACTGCACGTTGATCAGCCCGCGTACGCCCAGCGCCAGTGCGATCGCGCGCGTCTGCGCGCGGATCTCGCGCTCGATCTCGTCGCCCAGCGACAGGGTCGGGATCACGCAGGCCGAGTCGCCCGAGTGCACGCCGGCCTCCTCGACGTGCTGCATGACGGCCCCGATCCAGGCTCGCCGGCCGTCGCAGACCGCATCAACGTCGACCTCGATCGCGTCCTCGACGAAGCGGTCGATCAGCGAGGCAGGTTGCACCGGCCGCGACCGCAGCATCGACTCGTCGTAGCAGATGCGCATCTCGCGGCCGCCCAGCACGTAGGAGGGCCGCACCAGCACCGGGTAGCCGACGCGGGCTGCGATCGCGGCCGCCTCGTCCACGTCGGCGGCGATGCCCCAGGCCGGCGCCTGCAGGCCCAGGTCACCGAGCACGCTTCCGAACCGCTCCCGATCCTCGGCCACGTCGATTGCCTCGAACGGCGTGCCCAGGAGCTTCACGCCCTCCTCCTCGAGCCGGCGCGCCAGCCCCAGCGGCGTCTGGCCGCCGAACTGGGCGACGACGCCGATCGGGCGTTCGCGCTCGATCACCTCGAGCACGTCCTCGACCGTCAGCGGCTCGAAGTAGAGCCGGTCGGAGGAGTCCGCGTCGGTTGACACCGTCTCGGGGTTGCAGTTCACCATCACCGCGTCGTACCCCAGTGCGCGGAAGGTCTGTGCAGCCTGCACACAGCAGTAGTCGAACTCGATGCCCTGGCCGATGCGGTTGGGACCGGCGCCCAGGATCACCACGCTCTCGCGATCGCCGCGGCGCAGCTCGTCCTCCTGCTCGTAGGCCGAGTAGTAGTACGGGGCCTGCGCCTCCACCTCGGCGGCGCAGCTGTCGACGGCCTTGTATACGGGCCGCACGCCGGCGTCGCGCCGGGCCCGGCGCACCGACCGCTCGGCGGCGCCGGTCAGCTCGGCGATGCGGGCGTCGGAGATGCCGAGGCGCTTCAGCCGCCGCCATGCGGCCGCGTCCGCCACCCCGCCGGCGTTGGCCAGCTCCCGCTCGGCGTCGCTCACGCGCGACCACTCGTCCAGGAACCAGGGGTGCACCTTCGACTCGTCGGCCAGCGCCTCGGCGCTGTCACCGGCCAGCAGCCGCGCCGCGATCACGTCGAACCGGTCCCAGGAGCCCCCGGCCACCGAGCCCTCGGTGCGCACGACGCCGTCCAGCTCGCGGCTGCGCATGGCCTTGCCCCAGGCCTCGCAGAAGCTGCGGCCGATGCCCATCGCCTCGCCCACCGACTTCATCTGCGTCGTCAGCTCGGCGTCTGCGCCGGGGAACTTCTCGAACGCGAAGCGGGGCAGCTTCACCACCACGTAGTCGAGCGCCGGCTCGAACGACGCCGGCGTGGTGCCGGTGATGTCGTTGGGGATCTCGTCCAGCGTGTAGCCGACCGCGAGCTTGGTCGCGACCTTGGCGATCGGGTAGCCGGTGGCCTTGGATGCGAGCGCCGAGCTGCGTGAGACGCGCGGGTTCATCTCGATCACGACCAGCTCGCCGCTGTCGCGGTTCAGTGCAAACTGCACGTTCGACCCGCCGGTCTCGACGCCGACGGCGCGAATCACCTTGGCCGAGGCGTCGCGCAGCACCTGGTACTCGCGGTCGGTCAGGGTCTGGGCCGGCGCCACCGTCACGGAGTCGCCGGTGTGTACGCCCATGGGGTCGACGTTCTCGATCGAGCAGATCACGACGACGTTGTCGTTGCGGTCGCGGATCACCTCCAGCTCGAACTCACCCCACCCCGCCACCGACTCCTCGAGCAGGATCTGGCTGATCGGGCTCTCGCGCAGGCCCCGCTGCACGATCTCGTCGAACTGCGCGGGCGTGGTGGCAAAGCCGCCGCCCTGGCCGCCGAGCGTGAAGGCGGGCCGGATCACGACCGGCAGCGCCAGCTCGCCGGTCAGCGCGGCGCGGGCCTCGTCCAGGGTGTGAGCGATCGCGCTGCGCGGCACGCGCAGGTCGATCGACTCCATCGTGCGGGCGAACAGGTCGCGGTCCTCGGCACAGTGGATGGCGTCGTAGGAGGCACCGATCAGCTCGATTCCGAGCTCGTCGAGCGTGCCCGACTCGGCCAGCAGCGACGCCAGGTTGAGCGCGGTCTGGCCGCCCAGCGTCGGCAGCAGGGCGTCCGGCCGCTCCGCCTCCAGCACCGCCCGCACACCCTCCAGGTCGAGCGGCTCCAGGTAGGTTCGGTCGGCCCATCCCGGGTCGGTCATGATCGTGGCCGGGTTGGAGTTGATCAGCACCGTCTCGTAGCCCTCGTCGCGCAGCACGCGCAGCGCCTGGGTGCCCGAGTAGTCGAACTCGCAGGCCTGGCCGATCACGATCGGGCCGGAGCCGATCAGCGCGATCTTGGCGATATCGTCACGCCTGGGCAACGGTGGCCTCCGTCAGCGTCCCGACGAACCGCTCCAGCGCCTCGCGGGCGTCGTGCGGCCCGGGACTGGCCTCGGGGTGGAACTGCATCGACCAGGCGGGTAGCTCCCGCAGCGCCAGGCCCTCGACGGTGCCGTCGTAGAGCGAGACGTGGGTGACCCGGGCCGGCCCGAAATCGGTCTCGAGGTCGCCTCCCCCATCGGGCACGCGCACCGCGAAGCCGTGGTTCTGGGCCGTGACCAGCACCCGCCCCGTGTCGACGTCGAGCACCGGGTGGTTGGCGCCGCGATGGCCGAACCGGAGCTTGAACGTCTCCAGCCCCAGTGCCCTCCCCAGCAGCTGATGGCCCAGGCAGATCCCGAACACAGGCACCTGCCCGACCAGCTCGCGCACCTCCGACACACAGCCGGGCAGTGCCGCCGGATCGCCCGGGCCGTTGCCGAGCAGCACCCCGTCGGGACGCACCTCGAGCACCTGCTCAGCGGTCGCGTCCCAGGGCACCACGGTCACCCGGGCGCCGCGCTCGCGCAGGATCCGCACGATCGACCCCTTCACCCCGTAGTCGAGCACCGCCACGTGCGCACGCTCGGGCGCCAGGGCCGGCAGCCCCTCGGCCCGGCGGCACGACACCTGCCCGGCCAGCGCCTGTCCGGCCATCTCCGGCTCGCCGCCGATCAGCGCCAGCAGCTCGGGCACCGGCGTTCCATCCGAGCAGACGGCCGCGCGCACGGTGCCCCCGTCGCGCAGGCGCCGCGTCAACATGCGCGTGTCCAGCCCCTGGATGCCGATCACATCGTGCTCGGCCAGCCAGTCGGAGAAGCCCACGCGCCCCGCCGGCGCGGCGTTTCGGCCCTCGCGCACGATCACCGCGCGCGCCTGCGGCCGGTCCGACTCCGAGGCATCGGACTCGACCCCGTAGTTGCCGATCATCGGCTGTGTGAAGGTGATCATCTGGCCTGCGAACGACGGGTCGGTGACGATCTCCTGGTAGCCGGTCATGGACGTGATGAACACCAGCTCGCCGACCGCCGTACCGGTTCCACCGTAGGCCTCGCCTTCGAGCACCGTGCCGTCCTCGAGCACCAGCAGGGCGGTCACCGTGCCACCTCGGCCAACCGGTGGGCGACGGTGCCGGCTGCGATCGTGATCGTGCAGCGGCCCTGCAGCGTGCGCCCGGCGAATGCGCAGTTGCGCGAGCGGGAGGCGTACGGCGGCGCGACCACCCAGCTCTCGGACAGATCCCAGAGCGCGAGGTCGGCGGGGACGCCGGTGCGCAGCGCCGGGACGGGCAGATCGAAGGCCCGCGCCGGGCCGGCCGACATCCGTTCGATCACGGTCGCAAGCGGTACCAGGCCGGGAGCCACCAGCTCCGTGTAGACGGCGGCGAACGCCGTCTCCAGGCCGATCACCCCGTTCGGGGCCGCCTCGAACGGCACCTCCTTCTCGTGCGTGCGATGCGGCGCGTGGTCGGTGGCGATGCAGTCCAGCGTCCCGTCGGCCAGCGCTTCGATCAGCGCGGCGCGGTCGGCGGCCGAACGCAACGGCGGGTTCATCTTGCTGACGGCAGGGTCGAGATCGCGGACCAGCTCGTCGGTCAGGCACAGGTGGTGCGGCGACACCTCCGCGGTGACCTCGACGCCCAGCTCCTTGGCGCGGCGGATCTCGGCCACGGACTCGGCCGCGGAGATGTGGCAGAGGTGCAGCGGAGCGTGCTCGTAGCGGGCGATCTGCAGATCGCGGCCAACCATCACGCTCTCCCCGATCCCGGGGTACCCGTGCAGCCCGAGCTCGGCCGAGACGGCGCCCTCGTGCATGTGCGAACCGGCGGTGAGGGTCATGTCCTCCTCGTGCAGCGTCAGCTTGAGGCCGGTGACGCGGCTGTACTGCAGCGCCCGGCGCAGCATGCCCGCGCGTTCGACCGGCCGCCCGTCGTCCGAGAAGCCCGCTGCTCCGCGGGCGGCCAGCTCGGCCATGTCCACCAGCTCGCGGCCCTCGAGGCCGCGGCTGATGGCGGCGAAGAACCCGGTCGGCACCGCCGCCTGCTCGCCGGCGCGTTCGATCAGCCCGCCCAGCACGGCCGCGCTGTCGACCACGGGATCGGTGTTGGGCATGGCCAGGATGGCCACGAAACCGCCGGCGGCTGCGGCGCGGGTGCCGGAGGCGATGTCCTCTTCGTCCTCGTCACCGGGTGTGCGCAGGTGCACGTGCGGGTCGATCAGGCCCGGGGTCATGGTCAGCCCGGCGGCGTCGATCGTCTCCGCCCCGCCGGCCTCCAGGTCGGGGCCGATCTCGGCGATGGCTCCCTCGACGACGCGGACGTCCAGCTGCACGCCCTCCAGGCCGCTGTCGCCGTCGAACAGGCGGGCGCCGGCGATCAGCAGGTTGGCGAGGGGTGCCTCGTGGTGGGTCAGCCTCTGCATCAGGCCACCTCCTGCCCGGCCGGCTCGACAGCCCGCAGAGCGGCCTGCCCGCCGGTGGTGGTCGGCTCGGTGAGCAGGTCGTAGAGCACCGCCATCCGCGTCACCAACCCGGCCCGCACCTGGTCGACGATCCGCGAGCTGGCGCTGTCGGCCACCTCGGCCGAGATCTCGACGCCGCGGTTGATCGGGCCCGGGTGCATCACCAGCTGGCTGGGCCGCACCCTATCCGGGGTCACCCCCCAAAGCGCGCTGTACTCGCGCAGCGAGGGCACGTAGTTCGCGCCCTCCAGCATGCGCTCGCGCTGCATGCGCAGGACGTAGATGACGTCGACCTCGGCGATGTCGTCGATGCTGTGTGAGACGGTCACGCCCATCGCGGCCGCTTCGCGCGGGATCAGCGCAGGCGGGCCGACCAGGGTGACGTCGGCACCGAGCATGGTCAGCGCCTGGATGTTGGAGCGGGCCACCCGCGAGTGCAGGACGTCTCCGACGATGGCCACCTGCAGCCCCTCGACCTTGCCCAGGGCTTTCCTGATCGTGTACAGGTCGAGCAGGCTCTGGGTCGGGTGCTGGTGCTTGCCGTCGCCGGCGTTGACGACGTGGGCATCGGTGTGGCGGGTGACGATCGCGGGCGCGCCGGCCTGTGGGTGGCGGATCACGATCACGTCCGGGTCGTAGGCGCTGAGGGTGAGGATGGTGTCCTTCAGCGACTCGCCCTTGTCGACGCTGGAGCCCGAGGCCTTGACGCTGATGGTGTCGGCCGACAGGCGCTTGGCGGCCAGCTCGAACGAGCTCGACGTGCGGGTGGACGCCTCGAAGAAGAGGTTGACGACCGTGCGGCCGCGCAGCGTCGGCACCTTCTTGACGTCGCGCTGCATCACCGACTCGAAGCCCTCCGCCGTGTCCAGCAGCCGCTCAACGTCGGCGCGGTCGAGGTCGGCGATCGAGAGCAGGTGGCGGCGCCTGGGCAGTCCGGTTGGTGGGTAGAGATCCACGAGCGCTCCTAGTCGGCGGTGAGAAGGACGATGCGGTCGACGTCGTCGACCTCGGAAAGCTGGACGTTCACGCGCTCGGCGCGCGCGGTGGGCAGGTTCTTGCCGACGTAGTCGGGCCGGATCGGCAGCTCGCGGTGGCCGCGGTCGACCAGCACCGCGAGCTGCACGCGCTCCGGCCGGCCGTACCCGAACAGCGCCTCGATGGCGCTGCGGATGGTGCGACCGGTGAACAGCACGTCATCCACGAGCACCACCGAGCGGCCGTCGATCGGGAAGTCCAACCGGGTCGCTTTCACCACCGGCTGGGGGTGCGCGCGCACGTCGTCGCGGTAGAAGGAGATGTCGAGCGCGCCGGTGGGCACGCGCGCGTCGCTGAACTGCTCGATCAGCGCGGCCAGGCGATCGGCCAGGTAGACACCGCGGGTGTGGATCCCGACCAGGGCGAGGCGGTCGATGTCAGGGTGCTTCTCGACGATCTCGTGCGCGATCCGGCGCAGCGTGCGCTGCAGATCGGCCTCGTCGAGCAGAACCCGGCCTGCGATCTCGGGAACGCTCACCCGGCTGTGGGCAGCGTCGTTGGGCAGGCACACGTCATCTTGCGACTCCTTCCCGGGCTCTCTGGCCGCGGATTAAAGGGGCATGCAGGGCTGGCTCTATCGTTGATCGAGCCGGGAAGAGCCTATCAGGCAGAGCGGATGGCGGCCACACGTGCGCGCGCGGTGACCGTCACGAACGGCATCGTGAAGTGATCTTCGTCGCCGAGACCGGGATGGCGGGTGGCGAACTCGCGCACGGCCTGGAGCCGCTCGGCGCGCTCGTCGGGCGCCATGGTGGCCAGCGTGCTGGTGGAGGTGGCCCAGGCGACCAGCCGGTCGGCGTCAAACGGAGTCGGGTTCGGGAAGTCGCGGCGCTCGATCGGGCCGAACCGCTCGTGCTCACCCACGCTCTCCCAGTCCGACCCGTCCACCTGCGAGAGCACATCCGCGCCCATCACCAGCGTGCCGGTCAGCTCGGCCACCCAGCCGATCGAGTCGTCGCGGATGTTCCAGAGCAGTCCCAGCACGCCACCCGGGCGCAGGACGCGGGCGATCTCGTCCAGCGCGGCGTCGTGATCAAACCAGTGGAAGGCCTGGCCCACCAACACGGCGTCGGCGCTGTCGTCGTCAAGCGGTATCTGCTCGGCCGTGCCGGCGTGCACCGGGACGTCGGGGTAGGCCGTCCGCAGCTGTGCGCGCATCCCGTCCAGCGGCTCCACGGCGGTGACGTTCGCGCCGGCGGCGATGATCGTCCGGGTCAGCTTGCCCGTGCCGGCGGCCAGGTCGAGCACGTCGTGTCCGGGAGCGGCGGCGAGCACCCACTCGACGGCAGCCACCGGGTAGGTCGGCCGCGCCTGCTGGTAGGCCTCGGCCACGTCGCCGAAGGACTGCGCCCGCTGCAGGTGGGTGTCGGGATCGGTCATCATCCGGGAGGCTAGCCGAGTAGCCGAGCGCGCCGGGGTCGGCCGGTACGATCGCACGGTGGACGACCTGCTCCGTGACATCGCGCGCGCCCGCATCGGCGCCACCTTCAACCAGTACGCCGGGCGCGACGGTGCCGTGCGGCTGGCGAACCTGGAGCGGTATCTGGAAGAGCGGTCGGGGGCGGACGTGGTGGCGCTGGGTGAGGCGGCCGGATACCAGGGGATGCGGTGGTCGGGGATCGCGTTCACGAGCGAGCGTGACCTGATGCGATGGGGCCTGCCGTACCGGACCACCAGCGACCGGGTGGGCGGCTGGAGTGAGCCCTCGGGGACGATCGTGCACCGTGTGCTGGGCGAGCTGGGGGCCGAGCGCCGGGTGATCCTGTGGAACACGGTGCCGCACCATCCCCACAGGCCCGGCGAGCCGCTGTCGAACCGGCGGCCGTCGGTGGCCGAGGTCGAGATCGGCGCGGAGTTCGCGCGGCGGGCGATCGAGCTGCTGCGGCCACGGCGGGTGGTGGCGGTGGGCCGGATCGCCGAGAGCATCCTCGGCGACGGCGCCCACTACGTCAGACACCCAGCGAACGGTGGCGGCGCAGCCTTCGCGGCGGGGATGGCCGCCGAGCTGGCCGCGCTCGACGGTCGCTGAACACCCCGTTCCGCCCTAGGTACGGGTGGCGGTCGTGATCGACCAGAACAGGTCGGCGCTGAGCGGCTGGGCGCGGCCGACCAGGTCGTGCTCGAGCCGGGCGAGGCCGTCCTGGTAGTCCCGCTCGTCCAGCAGGTGCAGGGTCGAGATGTAGCGGCCGCGCACGCGCTCCAGGACATCTTCGGGAGCGAGCGTCACCTGCTGGTGCAGACCGCGTTCCGCCACGTCGTGGAATCCCGCCCCGGCGATAGCCGTGCAGAGCGCTGCAGGATCTGGAAACCGGGCAAGGTCGATCCCGGCCAGGGTCGGGAAGTACGGGTTCAGGTGGAACCGGTCGAAGTGCTCCGCCCGGAAACTGGCCACCACCAGTCGGCCGCCCGGGCACAGCACCCGCGCCGTCTCGGACAGTGCCGCTCCGACGTCGTCGACCACGTGCATCACCAGGTGCGCGTGCGCTGCGTCGAACCAGCCATCCTTGAACGGAAGGTGTTCCGCAGCGGCCTGCTTCCACCCCACTCCCCGGCCCCCGCGAAGCCGCGCCTGCGCGAGCATCTCCGGCGATGGGTCGACCCCCCACACTCGCGCGCCCAGCTGCTCGGCCGCGAATACCGCGAACCGGCCCGTGCCACATCCCACGTCCAGCAGCCGCCTGGCCGGCCCCAGCTCGGCCAGCTCCACTGCAGCCAGCTCCCGCCAGCTCTCGCCGGCCGGCCGCAGATCGTCGTACCCACCGGCCAGCGCGGCGAAGTCCATCAGCCCGCGGGTGCCGGTGCTTCGACGGGAGTCTGCTCCTCGTCGCCGCGGATCAGCCGCGGCGCGCCCCGCTCGGCCAGAGGCACCTCGATCACGTCGAAGTCGCGTGGCACCACGGTCCGGTCGAACACCGTGCGCGCTTCGCGCCGGATCTGTCCCCCCGTGTAGCGGGTCGACAGGTGGGTCAGCGCAAGCATGGTCACCTGCGCATCGAGCGCCAGCTGCGCCGCCTGGATCGCAGTGCTGTGCCCCGTCTCCCCCGCGCGATCGCTCTCCTCCTCGAGGAACGTGGCCTCGTGCACCAGCAGGTCCGCCGCGGCGGACGCCTCCCTGCGTGCCGGAACACGGACGCGTGTCGCCCGAAAACACGATCCGGCGCCCCGGCCGCGGTGGGCCCACCACCTGCTCGGGCCTCACGACTGCGCCGGAGTCGAGCGTCACCGGACGTCCGTGCTGCAGCTCCCCGCACAGCGGCCCGAAGGGAACCCCCAGAGCCGCCGCCGTCTCCATGTCGAACCGACCGGGCCGGATGTCCTCGCACAGTGCGTAGCCGAGGCTTGCCACCCGGTGGTCGGTGGCGAACGGCTCGATCCGGTAGCCGTCACGCTGCAGCGTCTGCCCCGGCTCGAGCTCGACCAGCGATAGCTGGTAAGGCAGCCGGCCGATGACGCGGTCGAGCGAGCCGATCAGCGCCCGCAGGCCGGCTGGGCCGTGGATCGTGAGCGGCGCCTCACGGGCGCGCAGCGCGAACGTCTTCAGCATGCCGGGCAAGCCCAGCACGTGGTCGGCGTGGAAGTGCGTAATCAGCGCCAGGTCGATGTCGGCCAGGCCGGCCGTCGATCGCAGCATCTGCCGCTGCGTGCCCTCGCCGCAGTCGACCAGGATCCGTTCGCCGCCACGCCGCACGAGATACGCGGCAGGGCCACGCTGCGCGGTCGGCACCGCACCGGCGGTTCCCAGGAACAACACGTCCAGATCCATGGCCCGAGTTTAGGGGAGCCGCCCGTCGCCGGGCCTCCGACCGTCAGCCGACGAGGTGCAGCGGCGGGCGGTCGTGCTCGGCAAGGACGACGCGGGCACGCGCCAGGAAGGCGTCCAGCGTGAACACGCTGCCGGACTCCGGGTCATCCTCACCCACGACCTGCAGACGCGGCGCGGCGGGCGGATCGTCATCGGGCAGGAAGCGGCGGCTGCGCCACTCGTCCAGGGAGATGATCTGGGCGCAGCTCACGGCAGCACCAGTCGCTGTCCGATGGTGATGGTGGCGTCGCTGAGGTGGTTTGCCGAGCGGATCTTGTAGACGCCGTCCCGGGTATCTCCCCCGGAGTAGTGCGTCGATGCGATCGACCACAGCGTGTCACCGGACTTGACGCGGTAGTGCCCGGGCCTGGAAGCGCCGGGTGAAGGTGATGCCATGCCCAGCATGAGGGCCACGGTGCAGACCACGACGGCAGCCGCGATCAGGATGCGAGATGTGGGTTGGGCGAACATGTGTTCGAGTCTATACGAACAGGTGTTCGGTGTCAAGGAATCGGCTGTATCCCGGTACGCTGGCGCCGTGCTGCTGCGCTTCCGCCATCGAACGCTGCCCCGCCAGGGCCGCCCCCACCTGATGGGCATCGTCAACGTGACGCCGGATTCGTTCTACGACGGCGGCGCCACCGCGACCACCGACCTGGCCGTGGCCCGCGCGCTGGCCGTCGTGTCCGAGGGCGCAACCGTGATCGACGTGGGCGGCATGACCGCCCGCCCCGGCGTCGTGCTCAGCGCCGCCGACGAGATGGCGCGGGTGCTGCCGGTGCTGGAGGGCATCCGCGCGGCCGGATGCGAGGCGGTCGTCTCGGTCGACACCTACCGATCCGACGTGGCGGCCGCGGCGCTCGAGGCCGGCGCGGACATGATCAACGACCACACCGGGCTGACCGACGGCGATCTGGCGGCGGCCGTGGCGGAGCACGGCGGCGGGCTGGTCGTGACGCACCTGGGGCTCGCGCCGAAGCAGGTGCAGGCCGGCCGCTACGACATCGACCCGGCCGAGATCGGCAGGTTCCTGTCGCAGCGTGCCGAGCTGGCGGTCGATTCCGGCATCGACCCGTCGGCGCTGGTGGTCGATCCCGGGCTCGGCTTCGGGAAGTCGACCGCGACCGACCTGGCCACCCTGCGCGCGCTGCCTGACCTGCTCCGGCTCGGCTATCCCCTGCTCCTGGCCTGCTCACACAAGGAGGTGACCGCGGAGCCGCTGGGTCTGCCCGAGTCGAACATCGAGGGCACGGCCGCCGTGGTGGCCGTGGCCGCCTACCAGGGCGTGCAGCTGCTGCGGGTGCACGACCTGCCGTTCATGGCGCGGGTGGCGACCATGGCCTCGCTGCTCGGCGCCGGCGACACGCCGTGACGCCGGCTCAGGCCTGCGGCGGCGACAGGTCGGGCGCGAACTCAGGCAGGAACCGGCCGTCGCGGTAGATCAGCTCGCCGTCGGCGTGGATCTCGCCGCCCGAGCGCAGGTCGCAGACCATGTCCCAGTGCAGCCCGGAGCGGTTCGTGCTGCCCGACTCGGGATAGCCGGCGCCGACCGCCATGTGGCACGTGCCGCCGATCTTCTCGTCGAACAGGATCTGCTTGGTGAAGTCCTGCACGGCGTAGTTGGTGCCGATGGCGAACTCGCCCAGGACGGACGCGCCCTCGTCGATGGCGAGCATCTGTTGGAGCAGCTCCTGGCCGGCGGCCGCCTCGCTCTGCACCACTCGCCCGCCATCGAACCGCAGCCGCACATCCTCCACCTCACGGCCGCTGAAGATGGCCGGGAACGAGAACCGCACGTCGCCCTTGGTCTCGGTCTCGATCGGGCCGGTGAAGACCTCGCCGTCGGGGAAGTTGCGCTTGCCGTTGCAGGGAATCCACGTGCGGCCGGCCACGCCGACCGTGAGGTCGGTGTCCTCGGCCAGCACCCGCAGCGTGCGCACGCCGGACAGGCGGTCGGCGATGGCGCCCAGCTGCTCGGCGAAGCCACGCCAGGCCGCCACCGGGTCGGGGAGGTGCAGCCAGCCGGCCCGGTAGACGAAGTCCTCGTAGGCGGCGAGCGACATGTCGGCGTCCTGCGCGAACGCCTGGCACGGATAGGCGGTCACGCACCAGCGCAGCTCCTTGGCGGCCGACCGCCGCATGTACAGCTCCATCAGCGGCGCCCGTGATTCCTGCACTGCGGCCACCCTGGCCGGATCGACGCCGGATAGCTCGCGCGTGTTCCAGGCCGAGTGGATCGCGACCCGCAGGTCGATCGCCGCCATCTCCGGCATCGCGCTCGGAAGCAGCGTCGTCAGCTGCTCCTCGGCCGCCTCAGACAGGAAGGCCAGCTGCGTGCCCTCGGCGGCCACCCGCACCCGCGGCAGCGCGCCCATCTCCAGCGCGCGCTTCACGATCTCCAGTACCAGCGGTTCCGCCAGCGCCGGCGTCTCGATCAGCATCAGCTGCCCCGGCTCGACCTGCAGCGAGTACTCGCAGATCACCTGCGCCAGGCTCTCCAGCCGCCGGTCGCTCACAGGAACCGTCCGTCGCGCGCGATCAGCTCGCCGTCGCCGTAGACCTCGCCCGCGGAGCGCAGGTCGCAGACGATATCCCAGTGCAGCCCCGACCGGTTGGTGCCGCCGGCCTCGGGGAAGGATGCCCCCAGCGCCACGTGAGCGGTGCCGCCGATCTTCTCGTCGAAGGCCACGTTGCGCGTGCTCTGCTGGATCTCGTCGTTCATGCCGAATGCCACCTCGCCCAGGTAACGCGAGCCGTCATCCATGTCCAGCATCCCCTCCAGGAACTCCCGGCCGCGGCTGGCCTCGTGGCGCACCACCCGTCCGTCCTCGAACCACAGCCGCACGCCACCGAACTCGCGCCCGTTGTACGTCGCGTCAAAGCTGAAGCTGATGTGCCCGCGGGTCAGCTCGTGCCGGGGGCTGGTGTAGACCTCGCCGTCGGGGAAGTTCTCGCGCCCGTCGGCGTTCAACCACGTGCGGCCGGACACGTCGACCACCAGGTCGGTGTCCGCCGCCACGATCCGCAGCTCCGAGATCCGCGCCAGCCGTTCGATCACCTGGGCCTGACGGGCCGACTGGTCGCGCCAGAACGCGACCGGATCGGGGTCGTCCACGTGGCACGCGCCGAACACGAACTGCTCGAACGCGCCGAACGACATGCCGGCATCCTGGGCGAAGCCGCGTGTCGGCAGGGCCACCCCGCACCAGCGGATCTCGCCGGAGGCGACGCGCTCGAAGAAGCTGTCGGACAGCGCACGGCGCGAGCGCGACCACAGCGCCTGGCGGTCAGGCGGCACGGCGCTCAGGTAGCGGGTGTTGGCGTCCGCCCAGATCGTGAGCGTCTTGTCCGGCACCTCCGACTCCAGCCGGTCGAGCTCGGTCACCGTGGACAGCTGCTCGTCGGAGCCCATCGAGAGGATCGCCGCCTCCACCGAGGGCAGCGTCGGCCGCAGCATCGGATGGGCGCCGAGCCGGGTCAGCTCGCGGGTGACGGCGACGAAGAACGGCGCCTCGGTCGCGGGGCCGTGGACGCGCACGACATCGCCGGGCTGCACCTCCAGGGAGTACCGGCACAGGATCGAGGCGAGCGCTTCCAGACGGGCGGCGGACACGACGCGGAAGGTTACCCGGAGCGTGCGGCCAGAACCGCGTCCAGCAGGCGGCCGGCACCGTACCTGACCGGGTCGTCGGCCGGCAGCCCGGTCTGCTCCGTGGCGGCGGCGATCGCCGCGCGGGCCTCGTCGTCGCCCATGTGGTTGGTCTTCAGCGAGACGGCAACGACCGGCGCCGGCCGCACGTAGCCGGCCATCCGCTGGTAGTCGTCGATCAGCTGCGGGAGCGGCGCGATGGGCGGGCCGTCGGGCATGTCCAGGTGCGTGCGGCCCGCCTCGTGCACCAGGATCTGCGCGTGTGGGGCCGAGCCGTGCAGCAGGCCCAGGGTGACTCCCGAGTAGGCGGGATGGCTGATCGAGCCCTGGCCCTCGATCCAGAGGATGGCACCGGCTCCCGCCCGCTCCCGCCCTTCCAGCACCAGCCGCTCGCTGGCCCCGGCCACGAAGTCGGACACCACCTCGTCCACGGCGATGCCCCAGCCGGCGATGGCGATGCCGGTCTGGCCGGTGGGCACGAAGCCGCTGGCCAGGCCGCGCCGCCGCGCCTCCAGGTCGAGCTCCAGGCAGACGGTCATCTTGCCGAGGGCGCAGTCGCTGCCGACGGTGGCGATCACGTGCGCGTCCACGGTCAGGTTGCGGCCCGTGGGCACGTCCAGCCCGGCCGGCGGGCGGCGCAGGTCGCGGAGCTCGACGCCGTGTTTCGCGGCTGCGGCGGCCAGCTCGGGGTCGTCGCCGAGGAAGTCGTGCAGGCCGCTCTCGACGTCCAGGCCGGCCTCGATCGATCGCATGATCGCCGCTCGCCAGTGGTCGGGCAGCTTGCCGCCGGCCGGCGCGATGCCGATCAAAAGCACGGTCGGCCGCAGCGCCAGCGCCTGGTCGACGCCGGCCACCACCGGCACGTCCGAGTCGAGGCCGGGGATGTGGTCGCGCACGCGTGAGCCGGCGCGGGTGGAGTCGATCACCGCCACCACCGGGTCGGCGCCGTAGCGGAGCACGCCGGTGGCGGTCTTGGCGTCGCCCTCCGAGAAGCCGCCCTCGGCAAGGATCGCGATCGCGGTCACGGCCAGGGCTCCAGCGGCGTCACGCCCAGGCCGGGCAGGTCGCTCGGCAGCACGGCGCCCTCGGCGAAGCCGAGTCCCTCGAACGCGTCGTTGGCATTCAGGAGGTGACCGTCCAGGTCGACGACGTCGACCAGCGGCGACAGCTGCACGGCGGCCGCGATGCCCAGCGAGGTCTCGTTCATGCAGCCCAGCATCACGGTCAGGTCGAGCGCGCGAGCCGCGTGGATCATGCGGTGCGCCTCACGGATGCCGCCCGACTTGGTGAGCTTGATGTTGACGCCGTCGGCGAGGCCGGCCGCGCGGCCGACGTCCGGCAGGGTGTGGCAGCTCTCGTCCAGCACGATCGGGATCGGCAGTCGGGCTGCGTGCAGCTCGCGGTAGCCGTCGGCGTTGTCGTCGTGCAGCGGCTGCTCGATCAGCTCGACGTTCAGCGCCACCAGCTCCGGGCAGATCTCCTTCGTGAACTCGACCGACCAGGCCTCGTTGGCGTCGACGCGGATGAGTGCGTTCGGGGCCTCGGCCCGCACCGCGCGCACCCGTTCGAGATCGCCGGGCCCGCCCACCTTGATCTTGAGGGCGTGGTAGCCCGACGCACGACGGGCCCGGTCGGCGGTGCCCTCGAGCGTGTCGATGCTGATCGTGTAGGACGTCGGCGGCGGGGCCGGGTCGAGGCCGAACATGCGCCAGACGGGCAGGCCGCAGAGCTTGCCGGCGAGGTCGTGCAGGGCTCCGTCGATCGCGCACTTGGCGGCCATCTCGCCGGGCAGTGCGTTGACGCGCCCCAGCGCCGACTCCAGGGCGAACGGGTCGTCGCCGAGCAGCGGTGCGGCCAGTTCGAAGAAGGCGAGCGCGCTCTGGCAACTCTCGCCGTAGCGTTCGTCAGGAGCACCCTCGCCGTAGCCGATCACGCCGTCGTGCGAGATCGCGATCTGGACGATGTCGGACTCGGTGTCGGCGCCGCGCGAGATCACGAACGGCTCGGCCAGTTCAACGGTGAAGATGCGCGAGGCGATTTCCACGCGGGCGAGCCTACCCCATGCGTCGGTGGCGATCGGCCCGGCGGTAGACTGACCACCTCGCGCCTGTAGCTCAGGGGATAGAGCGTGCGCCTCCGGAGCGCAAGGTCGTAGGTTCGATTCCTACCAGGCGCATCTTGCCACCACTGCAGAGCCGGCCGCGTATCGCTCGCTACGCCGTGTTGGGCCGCCTTCGGTCTGGCTGTCGTCGGTCGGCACAGATCGGGTCGAGCTGCTGCATCAGCACGAGCGCGTCGAGACCTACCCCAGTCCTGCGAGCGATGCGGGCATCGCCGAACCGGATGATCTCGATCAGCTGCCACTCGACACTCTTGCCGGCCGCAGGTTCATGCCGATACAGTCGCCTGAGTGCGTTCCGTCCCGCGAACACGCGCGACGACCTTGTCACGCTAACGAGGACGTCGAGTGGCTCCATCTGCAGATCGGGAAACGCCGCCCGGTACATGCGGAAGAGCTGCTTGACCCCTCCCTCGTCGGTTCGAGCCCAGGTGTCTCGTCGTGCTCGACGAAGTCGTCCGCCACAGATCGCCAAACCCGTCGATATCTCCCGCACTGATCAGCTCGACATGCGCCTCATGGTGGACGCATGATCCATCGTTCCTCTTCGCGGTCGAAGGCCACGATCATACGCGACGAGCACCCTTGCACGCGCAGATAGTGCCTCTCACGACCGTCAGAGCTCGATCCGCGGCTGTCGTGTTTTCGGGTATGACACCTGAAGACCGGAATGGCAGCCAGGACAAGGAGGCATGCGATGACGCGGTACCTGATTTCATTCCCCAACGACGCGATGGATTACATCCCCGAGGAGGAGGGGCCCGACGTCGCGGATGCCGCTCACGCGGTGGTCCAGGAAGCCAAGGACGCCGGCGTCTTCGTGTTCGCCGGCGGGCTGTCCGAGGACGTTGATCCCGTCACGGTGGCCGGTGACGGGACGGCCACCGCCGGCTCCTACCCACTGGGAGGCATGACCATCATCGACGTGCCCTCACGGGACGCGGCCTTGGAATGGGCCTCGAAGATCGCCACCGCCTGCCGCTGTCCACAAGACGTCAGCGCGTTCGGGGTCGATCCGGCGGTGGGCAACTGATCCACGGCCACCGCTCCGGCACCCAAAGTCGGCACGACGTGCCCGCAGTGGTAGCCTCGGGGCGATGTTCGACCACGTGGGGATAGCCGTGTCCGACCTCGCCGCGTCCGAGCGCTTCTACCGCACCGTGCTCTCCGTGCTCGGCGTCGAGCCGAGCCACGCGGACGCCGAGCTGGTCGAGTGGGAGGACTGGGACGTCGGCCCGGTCGACCGCGAGCACTCGCTGACCCGCGGCCTGCACGTCGGCTTCCGCGCGCCCGACCGCGCGGCCGTCGACGCCTTCTGGCAGGCCGGGATCGACGCCGGTCATCCGAGCGACGGCGCACCCGGGCCGCGCACGGCCTACGGTCCCGATTACTACGGCGCCTTCCTGCTCGATCCGGACGGCAACAGCGTCGAGGCGGTTCACGCCGAACGCGAGCGCCCCGTGCCCGACGGCTGCATCGACCACCTGCGGTTCCGCGTCCGCGACCCGCAGGCGTCGCGGCGCTTCTACATGACGGTCGCGCCGTACGCCGGGCTGCGCCTCGCACACGACGAGCCTGACCGCGTGCGGTTCTCCGGCCCCGACTTCTCCTTCTCGCTCGTGCGCGACGAGCGCCCGCTCACCGAGCACGTCCACCTCGCCTTCCCCACGGACGCGGACGCCACGGTGCGGGCCTTCCACGCCGCCGCGCTGGACGCGGGCTACGAGGACCACGGCGCCCCCGGCGAGCGCCTCGTGTACCACCCGGGCTACTACGGCGCCTTCGTGCTCGACCCTGACGGCCACAACGTCGAGGTCGTCAACCACAACCGCTGAGCGCGCGCCTCAGGATTCCGGTCGCTCCCGAACGACGTCGGCCGCGCGTTTGTCGTCGCGCAACCCGAGGAAGCGCGGCTGACGCAGCCGACCTTCGCTCGTCCATTCGGCGAATCCGATCTGTGCGACAAGCTCAGGCCGCGTCCAGTGTGTTCCGGGCGGGACCGGCCGGGCATCGACGAACGGTGACTCGGGCGTCTCCAGCTGCGCGCAGCCGCGCGCCCAGCTTGCGCAGCGTCGCGACCGTGTAGCCGGTGCCGACCTTCCCGGCGTACCGGAGCCGATCGTCCTCGTAGTAGCCGACGAGCAACGCACCGAATTCGATCCGGCTGCCGCGGGGATCGGTGTACCCGCCGACCACCAGTTCCTGCTCCCACGCGCACTTCAGCTTCAACCAGTCCCTCGAGCGGCCGTGGGCGTAGGGCGCGTCAGCCCGCTTTGCGATCAGCCCCTCCCAGCCGGCGCGGCAGGCCTCGGCGAAGCGGCGCTGCGCGTCGCCGCGGAACGCATCGCTGAGCTGCAGGCCGTCGCGCGGACGAATGGCCCGCTCGAGGCGCGCGCGCCGTTCCAGCAGCGGTCGGCCTGTGAGATCCTCACCGTCGAGCTCGAGCAGGTCGAACACGCAGTAGACGACGGGGTACGCGGAGACGAGGTCTGCCGAAGGCGCCCGCACCCCGAGTCGCTGCTGCAGGCGACCGAACGACGTCTGTTCCCCGTCGAATGCGACGATCTCGCCGTCCAGTATGAGTTGACGGGCTCGTTGGGCCGAGACCGCAGCACGCACCTCCGGGTACCTGTCAGTGAGATTCGTTCCGCTACGCGACTCGAGCCGTACCTCGGACGCCGGTCTTCCACGCGACGCAGCGCTCGCCGTCGAACTTTCGTTCGAGCAGCCAGTCGTCGCCGAAATCACGGCGATCGCTCAGGGTTGCAAGCATCAACGCGAGCGGCACCCAGGCATCATCACCGAATATGCCCGCTTCGACTTGTCAGTCAGGCGTCGTGGTCAGCAGCAGCCATCGCTGCAAGCCTCGCCGCGCCAGGCTTCCCGGCCCTCCTGGACGGCGGCTGCCGCGATGACAAGTCCTGCGAGCGGGTCAGCCCACCACCATCCCAGGAGCGCGTTGGCGCCAAGGCCAACAAGGAGCGCGACGGACAGGTAGGCGCAAAGCATGTTCTGGCTACCCTCGCTCACAGTGGCGCGTGACCCGAGTTGGTGCCCGACGCGCCGCTTCGCACGCGCAAGGAGAGGCATCGTCGGCGCGGTCACCGCCGCCAGGCCGATGCCGACCCAGCTTGCCTCGGGGTGCGCTCCCCCGAACGCGCGGACGGACTCGATCACGACGTAGACCGCCAGCACGAAGAACGACAGCGCGATCATCTGCTGTGCTCGCCGCTCCGCCGACTCCGACGCCCCACGCCCCCCGGAGAACAGCCAGACGATCACGCCACCTGCGGCGAACTCGATCAGGCTGTCGATCCCGAAGGCCACGAGGGCGATCGAGCCTGCCGCGATCCCGGCACCCATGGCGATGGCGAACTCGATCAGGTGCCAGGCGTTGCCGCCCCAGGCGAGGCGTCGCGCTCGGCGCTCAAGATGCAGTCGCGGATCGACGACCGTGGCCATGACTCATGGTACGCCCGGATCTGAGGAGGGTGTCGTGCGCCGTCTACGGCTCCTTGCAGTGACGACGCACA